>CAYYWX010000005.1:74104-107308 GCA_964475405.1 uncultured Verrucomicrobiota bacterium | reverse complement strand
ACGGGTGGGGGGTGACGGCCTGCTTTGACCTTGAAGGCAACCGCAAGTGGATCCGTTTTGACAAACTCAACTGGCAGGAACACGGCCATTACAGTTCGCCGCTGCTCTCCGGTGACCTGCTGATCACGTATATCGGCCGGCAGTACCTGGCGCTGGACAAGAAAACAGGCAAGGAAGTATGGCGGACCGATCTCAAGGGTGGCTGGTGGTATGCCTCCCAGGTTGGCGCGATTATCGGCGGAGAAAAGGTTTTTGCCGCCGGAGACGGCAGCTTGATCCGCGCCTCTGACGGCGTATGTTTTGCCAAGGGGGTCCTCGGGCATACCGGCATAGGATCGCCGGTGATCGACGGCGGATTCGTTTTCTGGATGGAGGGGAGCGGCACCTGCAACCCCAAGGCCAACGGCAGCCCGGTGCGTTACTATCAACTGCCGCAAAAAACCGACCCGCCGCTCAAGCCGGTCATCAAGGGGGCTGGATTGGAACCGCCCGAACCCGGGCGCAACGTGGTGCCCTCGGTGCTTTACCACGACGGCTTGCTTTACATCTGCGGCAACAACCCGATTTTCACAGTGAGCGGTAAACAGGGATTGGGGCCTGAAATGCTGCTATACGTCTGCGATGTCCTGACGGAGAAGATCGTTTACACCAAAAACCTGGACTTTGGCGAAAATCCACCGAAGCGCGGGGAACGGCCCTATGGCTGCGGCATGGCCGCCTCGCCGGCCCTGGCCGGCGGCAAGGTGTTCCTGGTCGGCAACTTCGGGACAACCTTGGTCCTTGAGCCGGGCCGGGAATACAAGGAAGTCGGCCGGAATGTCATTGACCGGCGCATCAGTTACAGTTATCGGGAAAACATGCTGGAAGGGACGGTGAGCAGCCCGTTCTTTGAGGGCAACCGGATCTTTTACCGGGCGCAAAGGTATTTGTATTGCATCGGCGAACCGGCAAAGCAGTAGCGCCGGGGTGTTGCGGCAGAACGTAATATTGCCCGAAATATAGTTGCTTTTTTTGTCGTGATGGATAAGCTTTCCGGTCCAATGAAAATTCGTTAGAAAGCAGGCCGCGGCGGCGCCATTTGTTGGTTTGATGTATTCGAGGACAAGTATTCTTTTTGTTCAAGGCGTAGAGTTGGATCAATTGTTGTAAACAACGAGAGAGGAGAGTGGGTATGACGCGGAAGATAATGTCGGTTGTCGTGTTGTGCGGTTTGCTTTGCCTGCCGGCCGTGGCGGCCGAGAAGGCGTTTGAAGTCCTGGGGATCGGCGGCGCGGGCGGCATGTTCACCCCGGCCATCTCGCCGCAGGATCCCAACCTGATGTTTATTTCCAGCGACATGAGCGGCGCTTACCGCTCCACCGACGGCGGCAAGCATTGGGAAATGATCAACTATAAGAACATGAACCAAAGCTGCGGGTGCCGGCCCTTGTTCCTGAAAGACGCGATTATCTGGAGCCAGGGCGGGACGCCCAAGATCAGCCGGGACAAAGGCATAACCTGGACGACGCTGGCTGAAGGAGCTGTTCCCTGGAAAGGCGGGGTTACTACCATGGCGGCGGACCAATCCGATAATTCCGTCCTCTTGTTCGGCACCGCCGGTGAATTGTGCCGTTCAACCGACGGCGGTAAAACATGGAAGCCGGCCAAGAGCGGCGCGGTGCAATCCATCCTCGGATTGGGCAAGAAATTTTATGTTGCAATAGACAATAAACTGCTTATCAGCTCCAACAAGGGCGAGACCTGGGAGGAATTGACCGTGCCCGAGGCAAAAGGACAGAAATTCCTTGCCCTGGCCGGCGGCGCGGCCGGCGGCGAAACAGTGGTTTACGGGGCGGTGGAGAAGGGGTGCCTGCTTCAGTCGCAGGACGAGGGCAAGACCTGGAAGGCGGTTGAAGACTATGTGTGCGGCACAATTGACGTCCGGATGGCTGCCAATCAAACCAAGGTGGCCTATGTTGTCCAAGGAAAAAAATTCGTGCTTAAAACCACTGACGGCGGAAAAACGTGGGATTATTCCTTCAAGATGAAACGGATCAACGGGCAGGTCGCCAACGTTGAAAAATCATGGGTGCAGACGGAGCTTGGCTGGGATTATGTCATTGTTCCGCTCGGCATGGAAGTTTCGCCGGCCGATTCCAACGTGGCGATGGTCAGCACGCAGGGCGACTTTTACATCACGCGCGATGGCGGCAAAACATGGCAGCAGCTCATGAACATTGAGCGCGGCGTCCTGCCGGGCGACCCGGGCAAGCGCTATGAATGCAACGGCCTGGAAGTCACGACCTGCTACGGCCTCCTTTTTGATCCGCAGATCAAGGACCGCCGCTATATCGCCTACACCGACATCGGCTTTTCACGCAGCGTGGACGCCGGAAAGACCTGGAGCCATTCCACGAAGGGATGTCCGTGGGGAAACACTTTTTACCAGGTCATTTTTGACCCGTCGGTCAAGGGCAAGATGTACGCCGCCACGAGCAGCAAGCACGATATCCCGCAATGGCTGGCCATTACGGCCGGCGGCAAGGGCGGCGGCGTCTGCGTTTCCGAGGACGGCGGGGTCAACTGGAAGGTACTGGGCACGGGATTGCCCGACCTGCCCTGCACGTCACTCTGCATCGATCCCAAGTCGCCCAAGGACAACCTGACGTTTTACACGACGATGTACGGGGGCGGTTGCTACAAGTCAACCGATAACGGCAAGACCTGGGTCAATAAGTCCAAGGGACTTGGCAATCCCGGCAACATGCATGTCTTCCAGGTGGCGGTGCATCCCAAGTCAGGCGCGGTTTTTTGCAGCATTACAGCCTGCCGGGTGGGAGGGCGGGATTTCCCGGTGCCGGGCGGCCTGTGGAAGTCAACCGATGGCGGCGAGACATGGACGGATCTGACCAAGGATCTTCAACTCGGTTGGCCGGCCAGTTTCGCGGTTAATCCTGAAAATCCGGACGTCATCTACCTGACGGCCGCCACGTTTCCCGCCGGTCCTCAGGGCGGAGTCTATGGCACGACCGACGGCGGCAAGACCTGGACGCATTTAATGAAGGACGCTGATTTTGCCAAGAGCGGCGGGAGCGGTTTTGTGCATTGCCTCTACGTGAACCTTCACCCGGCCAAGCCGGACCTTGTTTATATCGGTACGACCACCCATGGCCTCTGGCTCAGCCAGGACGCCGGCAAGACCTGGAAGCGGTTCGACAAAATGCCGTTCGGCCCGGTCAGCAACGTGACCTTTGACCCGGTGAACCGGGAGATCATGTACGTCTCAACCTTCGGCGGCGGCATCTGGAAGGGCAATTACCTGCCGTAGGCTTGGCGCATTGTATAGTATTGCTTTTTATGCCGTTAAGGTTAAATTGATCGCAATCAACGGTGGTCATCAGAAAGGAGGTCGGAACATTCAATAAGTTTTTGAAGGTATGTTTTGATGTTTTTTGGTCAGTAAGATGTTTGAAACTTAATCAGGAGAAATAAGATATGAAAAAGATAGCGATGATTGTCAGCATGGCCGTGCTTGTCATGGGATTAACGACCGGCGCGTATGCCAAGACTCTGTTCCTGGTCAATACGGATAAGGGCGAACTTTCCGACGACAATAACAATTGCACGGTCACCCTTACCGAGGAGAATGTGCCCAAGGGCGCGAAGATGACGATGAAAATCGACGTCAAGGGAACGTGGTGGGCGGGACAATATAACCCCAAGCAGAACAAGTGGGGCGAATATTCCCGTTTGGTGATTGACGCCTTCAACCCGGGCAAGGAATTGCTGACCATCAACCTGTGCGTAAAACAGGGCGACAAGCGCTGCGACAGCATCCTTGTGTTGAAGCCGGGCGCCAACAAGCTTGAGGTGCCGATTGTGAACGCGACCACCTCGGCGGAAGAAATTGACGGCGCGAAGGCTGTCGTCCAGTGGAATCTCAACGCGGCCAGCCCGGCCGGGACGGTCCTTTTTGTGAGCAATATCCGGCTGGAGTCGGATGATGCCGCGGCGCCCGCAGCCGCAGCACCCGCAGCAGCGGCGCCTGCGGCCGCAGCCGCCCCCGCGCCTGAAGCGGCGAAATAGTTCCTGAATTGAATTAAGTATGCAACGCAAATGGCGGGCTGCAAAGCCCGCCATTTGTTAATGTGCCATATTTGAAGCTCATGATTCGCGGGTTGAGAATGGGCAGGACCGGGCGCATGGTTTGCCAGCTCATGAAAAATTCGGCAAATCATAATTGACAAGCATGGCGGCGCATGATAAAAGACTGGGTTTTTTGATGACTTTAATCAAGAAATCAATTGAAACGCATGGTGTTTTAGCGTATAAGTATTGAAAGAAGAAATGAAAAAAGCAAAACAGAAGAAAGCAGCCGGCCGCCGGGCTGGAAAAATCAGTGCTGCGCGCCGCGCTAAATCATCCGGCAAACCGGGACGGAAGTCCGCCGTGCGACGGAAGTCGGTCGGCATGACCGTCACGCAGCTGGCCCAGAAAAACGTGCTGGTAAAAGGCAATAAATATTTCTCGGTTTCGCAGGCCAAGGAAAGGCGCGATTTCCTGGTGCACTTGCGCGAGCGGATCACCGGGCAGATCAACTTCCTGGCCACGGACAACCTCAGCCGCTCGGAAAAAGACAACGATGTCAGCTACCGGTCGGAAGAGCAGGGGACCGATAATTTCGACCGTGATTTCGCCTTGAACCGCGTCAGCCTCGACCAGGATATCTTGTTTGAAATTGACGAGGCCTTCAGCCGCCTTGCCCTGGGCACTTACGGAGTTTGCGACAGCTGCGGGCGGGGAATTGAAAAGGCGCGGCTTAAGGCCGTCCCTTATGCCCGGATGTGCATTTCCTGCAAGTCCAAGAACGAAGACGGGCAAAAAAAGTTCAAGTCATTTGATTCGGCGGCGATTTTCAACACTGGCGACAAGGCCTCGGGAGAGTCGGCCACGGAGGAAGAATAATTTTTTTTGCGGCGGCCTTGTCTTTCATCGGTTGTTAAATATTGGATGATATTCCTGCCATCAAACCTCGCCTTCCAATGCTGACGGTTGTTTTGTCCCTTGTGATCGTTGTTTTGGACCAGGTCACAAAACAGGCGATCAGGCATTCGTTTTTTCTGGGCGAGTCAAAAACCGTTATCCCGTCTTTTTTTGATCTGACCTACGTGCGCAATACCGGGGCGGTTTGGGGCGCTTTGCAGCATCAAAACGAATGGCTCGCGGTTGTTTCCGTCGCCGTCCTTGTCTTGATGGTGTTATCCTACCGTTATCTCGTCGGCGGACGGCTGATGTTTTCGGCGGCTATCGGGTCCATCATCGGGGGGATTGTCGGCAACTTGATTGATCGCGTCAAGCTCGGCTGGGTGACCGATTTCCTGGATTTTTATTGCAACACAAGCCATTGGCCCTCCTTCAATATCGCCGATTCGGCGATCTGCGTCGGGGTCGGCCTTTATTTGGTCGCTTCATTGCTGCCCTTTGGATCTCGCGATTGTCGTTCATGCGAAAACGGGAATGACATCCTTGACCGATAGCAGAGCATTGCCGGCCAAAAACAGGAATTTTCCCAAATGACGGAATTACAGGCGTTTTTTCTGGTTGGTCCCACGGCTTCCGGCAAAACAGACGTTTGTCAATTGATTGCCGAAAGAAATTCATGCGATATTCTGTCGGCGGATGCCATGATGGTTTACCGCGGGATGGATATCGGCACGGCCAAGCCCGACCGGGCGTCGCGCGCCAAGGTCCGTTATTACGGGCTGGACCTGGCCGCGCCGGCCGATGCTTTCAGCGTCGGGGAATATCATCAGCACGCCTTGCGGGCTGTCCGGGAAACATTATCGTCCGGCCGGCAGCTGATCGTGACCGGCGGAACGGGACTTTACATAAAAAGCCTTACGCACGGGTTAAGCCAACTTGCGGCGGGCGATCAGGTTATCCGCAAAACGGCCGACGACCTGCTTCAAAAAGGCGGTATCGGCGCTCTGCAGGAATGGGTAAAAACGCAGGCGCCGGAAAGATATGACTCAATTGCCGACAAGCGGAACCCGCGCCGCCTTGTCCGGGCGGTTGAAACGGCGAGTTGCGAGTCCGGGAATAAAAACAACCTTTGGCGCCCGCGCGGCAAGGGGCCGGTCATCGCCGGGCTGATGCTGCCGCGAGATCAGCTCCAGGAGCGGATCGCGGAACGGGTAAAAAAAATGTATGCCGGGGGATTGCCGGATGAAGTCCAGCGGCTTTTAAAACAGGAAATTGAACTGTCGCCGACCGCCGGCAAGGCGATCGGCTATGCGGAGGCCATCCTGCTGCTCCGCGGAAAAATCACGGTTGCCGGGGCGATGGAAATCACGGTTAAACGGACCTGTCAATTGGCGAAACGCCAGATGACCTGGTTCCGCAACCAGGCCAACGTGGAATGGGTGATGATTGATTCCGGCATGGCGATCGAACGAATTGCAGGGATGGTCCGGGAGTCCTGGGAGAAAAACGGGCCGACGCCGATCGTGGCCTGACGACAAGTCATGGTTTAGATTTGACTTAACATTAAAAACTGTGCTAACAATTTTTCATGCAAATTCACCCGACAGCCATTGTGCATAAAGACGCGGAACTCGCCGCCGACGTTGTTATCGGTCCTTATGCCGTGATTGACGATAAAGTGCGGCTTGAGTCCGGCGTTAAAATCGGTCCGCATACGGTCGTTTACCGCCATTCATCCATCGCGAAAGGATGCGTTGTCCATGCGCACGCGGTTATCGGCGATCTGCCCCAGGACCTTGCCTTCAAGGAGACCGCCAGCTATGTCAGGATCGGCGAGGGGTCGGTTATCCGCGAGGGCGTCACGATCCACCGCGGGACGAAGCCGGAAACCGTCACGCAGGTCGGCAATAATTGTTACCTGATGGCCAACAGCCACCTGGCGCACAATGTCCGCATGGGCAACAACGTCGTCGTCGCCAACGGGGCGCTCCTGGCCGGCTATGTTGAGGTCGGCGACAATGTGTTCATCAGCGGAAATTGCGTTATTCATCAGTTTGTCAGGATCGGCCGGCTGGCGATGCTCGGCGGCAATTCCGGCATCAGCAAGGATGTCCCGCCTTTTTGCACCGCCTGGAGCGTGCATTTGAATTCGATTGCCGGGCTGAACGTGGTCGGCATGCGCCGGGCCGGGATCTCAGCCGCGGATCGTTTGGTCATTAAAAGTATTTTCGCGGTGCTTTTCCGCTCCGGACTGAATATTTCGCAGGCGATCCAGAAACTGGGCCTGGAAAACCAGTCGCCGTACGCGCGGGAATTTTGCGCGTTTATTGAATCTTCCAAGCGGGGAATCTGCGGTTTCAAATCCGGGGAAGACGACGGAGAATAATCTTCCGGCCCGGAAGCGGATTTTTTTCATTTAGGCGTCAATCGTCGGTGCGTTTTTTATTTTTAAAGGAGACACCGTGACTGGAAAAACATATGACATGGTCGTGGTCGGCGGCGGATTAAGCGGCTTGGCCTGCGCGGTCAAATCGGCGCGAAATGGGAAAAAAGTTTTGCTCGTCGAGCGCCGTCCGGCGCTGGGGTGGGAAAGCACCTGGGCCGGCCAGCTTGATTTTTCGGGCAAGGGAAAAACGGTTGCGCGCGGAGTGATCAAAACGCTCGCCCGGGTCGGCGGATTCAGGCGGAACAGGGCTGACGCGCCGATCCTTGAGATGGTCCTTGACAGGTTGGCCGCGCAAGCCGGGGTTGAGGTCCTGCTCTATTCCTATCCCGTCCGGCTTGTCGTTGACGGCCCGACGGCCTTCGGGGTTGTGATCGGGAACAAGAGCGGCGAGCAGGTTATAAAGGCGCGGGTAATTGTTGACGCGACCGAGGAAGCCCTGCTCTGGAAACAGACCGATCCCTTCCGCCATCAGGCCTCCCTCCGCAAGGTTGGCGCGCGCCAGGTGTTTTTTTTCAATCATTGCGAAGGCAAAATCCGGCTGCCCCTCGCCATGGGCGGGGGAATCACGCTTTATCCCTCAATCTGGAAAAACGAAGTCCTGGCCGAGTTCGACCTGGAACGGAATGACGTGCTTGCCGCGCGCAGGATGATGCCGGACGTGATAAAACGCATCCGCGCGGAAGTGCCGCAGCTCAGAAAGGCGCTCGTCTCTCACGCGGCCGTTGAGCCTTTCCCGGCCGGGCCCCTGGTCCATTTTGACAACAGTTCCCCGCGTCATCCGCTTGTCAAAAACCTCTTCGCTGCCGGAATCTGGGCGTCGGAACCGGGGAATAACAACCCGGTCGGGCGGCTGAATCTCGGAGAAATGGCCGGCGAGCTTGCCTCCCGCTGCGAAGGCGCGAAAAAAATTCCCGGTGAGTTGACGGTCGGCTCGATCCTCACTCCGCCGGTTGAGGCCGCGACGGACGTCCTGGTCGTCGGCGGTGGGACCGGCGGGGCGATCGCCGGCATAGTCGCCGGACGCGAAGGGGCCGACACGATGCTGATTGAAGCTTCGCCGGTCCTGGGCGGGATCGGGACGGGCGGCGCCATCCATTGGTATTGCTGCGGATTGCCTGGCGGCATCCAGGATGAAGTTGATGAAAGAGTGAAGAAACTCACGCCGCTCTTTACCGGCAAGTGGAAATCGGGCGGGTACCATCCCGAGGTAAAAAAGATAGTGCTCCAGCAGATGCTGGAGGAGGCGGGCGTCAAGATCAAGCTCAATACCGTCGTTTCCGGGGTAATCTGCAGGAATGCCGCGCCCGGGAAGGGACGGCCGGGCAAGGCGCTCAAAATTCGCGAAACCGCTGATCAGCGAAAATGCCTGGCCGGTGTGATCGCCGTGGCGCCGGGCGGAGTGACAGTCTGCAATGCCAGGACGTTCATTGACAGCACCGGCGACGGAGATGTCGCGGTCATGGCCGGCGCTCCTTTCCAGGCGGGGCGCGAGCGGGATAACATCATGCATTCCTTTTCCCAGCCGTGCGGGAATCTGGCCGGTGACGGCTCGCTATCGTTCATGAACTTTGACGCCGGCTATGTTGACCCGACCGACGTGGTTGACCTGACGCGCGGCCGCCGGCTGGGGATCAACATCTTTTTCTGGAGCGACGGATTCAACGAGAAGAATCGCCTGCTTTATCTCGCCCCCCTGATCGGCCTGCGCCAGAGCCGGCAGATTATCGGCGAATACCAGCTTACCCTGGCCGACGGCGTTGCGGGCCGGCGGTTTGAGGATGTGATTTCCTATACCTCCGCCTTTTATGACAATCACGGCTTTGATTATGAGAACGAGAGCGACGAGTCCGTGCTCTGGGTGTGGGCGCTGGGCAATTGGAACAAATATTTCGGGACCGAGGTCCCTTACCGGAGCCTGATTCCGAAAAAAGTGGACGGGCTTCTGCTCGCCTGCCGCGCCCTTTCCATGACCTACGACGCCCACATGCAGTTCCGGATGCAGAAGGACATCCAGCGCGTCGGCGAGGTGGCGGGTCTTGCCGCCGCGATCTGCGCGAAAAAGGGCATTTTACCGCGGGAGCTTGACGTGAAGAAACTTCAGTCCGTCCTGAAAAAACGCGGATTGCTTGACGAAAAGCACAGACCCAAGCCGGCGATTTCATCGGGCAAACGGCTCCAGTTGCCGGCCTCATCCGCTCTTTCCGTCGAGAAGGCGACCGACCTGGCTTGGCTGGCAACCACGGACCGCAGCAAGGATAACGCGCTTGTCTTGAAAAGCATGCTTGATTCCGGGAATGCGGTCGTGCGGTTCAAGGCGGCCGCGGCGCTTGCTTACCTGGGCGGCAACGGGGGCGTGCGCGAATTGATCAAACGCGTCACGGAAAGAACGCCCGAAAAGATCGAGGGGGCAAGAACGGTGCCAATGTGGCAAACCGCCATCGTGTTTCTCGGCATGGCGCGGGATAAAAGCGCCATTCCGCCGATCCTGGACGTCCTGAACGATGAAAAGGCAAACCTTGATACACTGGTTTCCGCCCTGCGGGCGCTGGAGCGCATCGGCGATGATTCGGTCATCCCGGCGATCGGCGCGTTCCTGAGGCGCAAAAATCTCCCGACCGAGCGGGTCTTGCAGGTCAGCATGGGCGTCTCTTCCCTGAAGCCCGTGGTGGATGACGCCCGCTGGCAGATTGAGCTTGCCGCCGCGGAAACCATTCTGCGGCTGGGTGGAGCGCGCGATTCGGTCGCGCGGATTATCACTCCCCACTTGGAAGACAAGCGCTCTTATGTGAGAACGTATGCCAATAACCTGATGAAGGCCCTTGCTCAGAGCACGGGCATCATCAAATAGCACGCGTTTTCCAGCATGTTTCGCCATAATGGACGCCGGCGCCAGGCGGCCGGATCAATTTCGCCGCTCCGCGCAAAGTCTTCAAAGATAACCTCGCGCAGGCGCCGGAGAAATTCATGGTCATAGACCAGCATGTTGGACTCGTAATTCAACCGCAGACTGCGCATGTCCAGGTTGGCGCTCCCGACCAGGGCGATCTTTTCGTCCGCGATCATGGCCTTGGCGTGCATGAATGGCGGCTCCCTTTCAAAAATCCGGACCCCGGCCACCATCAGTTCATCATAGAGCGCCCGCCCGGCCAGCCCGGTGTAGATGTGATTGTTTTTCCGGGGGACAAGCAGGCGGATATCAACGCCGCGGCGCGCGGCGGATTTCAATGACTGCAGGATGTCGGCGCTGGGCACAAAGTACGGCGTGACGACCAGCAGCTCCCGGCGCGCCCAGTTGATGCATTCAAAGAAAACCTTGGCGATCGCCTCCATCTCGTCGGGCGTGGGGCCGCTGTTGACCATGCGCGCCAGGGCCGTTCCCGCGGATGCGTGGCGCGGAAAATGATCCGGCTTCAGGAGGATCCGCAGGTTTTCGTCGGTTATAAAATACCAGTCGCTTAAAAATGAGTATTGCAGTTCCTGCACAACCGGTCCCTGGACCATGAAGTGATAATCGCGGATGGCCGGGCCGGAGCGGCCGCTGACGTTGTCGTTGCGCAGGTTCATTCCCCCGAAAAACGCGGTTGTGCCGTCAATGACCATGACTTTGCGGTGATTGCGCAGGTTGATTTGAAACTGGCGTTTCAGCATGTTGGCCTGGGTCCATCCGCCGATTTGCATGTTTTTTACATGGCGGTATTTGTCCATCAGCCCGCCCAAAACCGCCGCGGCCGAGCCGAAACGGTCAAAAAGAACGCGCACCTTGACGCCGGATCGGGCCTTTTCCGCCAGCAAGTCCAGAAATTCGCGGCCGATTTCGTCATTCCCGATAATGAATGTCTGCAGGTGAACATGATGACGGGCGTTGCCGATCGCCTTGAGCATGGCCGGATAGGCCTGGGTGCCGTCCACGAGGGGCATGATCAGGTTGCCGGCCAAAAGCGGGGTTTCGGGCAGAATCCGGTCGAAGGCCCGGTTTAAATAATGCATGTCTTCCGCTTCCAGGTTGACGGATAATTTTTCGCGCGGGGTGTGTAAAAACGACTCGGGAAATGAAATGTCATCGCGGGTCAGGCGTTCGGCCTGCAATTGCCGGTTGGATTCATGTTTGTGCAACGCCTTGCGGGGCATGCGGTTGATGCCGAAAAAAACGTACAACAAAGGTCCGATGACCGGGAACGACCAGGCCGTGAAAATCCAGAGCAGCGTCGAAACCGCCTCGCGGCGGGTCTTCAGGCAGCTGTAACAGACCAGGAGAAACGCGCCCAGGTGCAGGGCGATATCCAGCGGCAGCAGCTGGAATAGGACAGAAGCGTCTGATGGTGCGGGTAGCGTCATATGCGTCCGAATATTTTATTTCCAATTAGGGCAATTTTAATTAAGATTGCTGATATTGGAAGTCTTTTCAGCAAATAATAACACAAGTGCTTGGGCAGTATGAACGATAGAATCCATGTCCTTTGCGTCCTTAATCCGGCTTCCGGGAACGGATTGGGCCGCGCGCGCTGGCCGGAAGTCGCGGCGCTGCTGAAAGCCAACAATCTCTCCCATGACGTGCTTATGGTTGACGATCGGCCCCTGGCTCTCGCCGTTTCCCGGCATCTTCAAAAAACAGGTTGCAGCGCGTATGGCGTCATCTGCGGCATCGGCGGCGACGGCACCCACTCGCAAATCATCAACGGCCTTATGCAATACCGGGCGGTCGCGCCGGATGACAAATTGCCGCCTTACGCGCTGGTTCCGCTGGGGACGGGCAACGATATCGCCAAGTCGTTCGGCCTGATTGACCTGACCAACCCGTTCGTGAACAATTTGCAGCGCGCGGTGGCCACCGTCCGCCACGGGGCGGATTACTTCCTTGACCTGGGGAAAATGGGGGATTTGTATTTCGTGGACGCGCTTACGATCGGGCTTGATTCCCGGATTCTTGAACAGCACAACCGCTACAAGGAGGAAATCATAAAATATCCGTTACTGCGCCGGCTGATAATGGGCAACGTCCTCTACACTTACTGTTACTGCATGGGGCTGCGTTTTTGGAATCATGACACGATCGAGGCGGAAATAAACGTTGATGGCCGTGACTGGTATAAGGGACCGGTCCTTAACCTGATCATCAATAACACCAGGATTTATGGCGGCGAATTTGTCATTTGTCCCGATTCCTTCGCCAATGACGGCCTGCTGGAGGCGGTCGTGTTTGCCGGCCATTACGATTATCTGGCCAGGTACCTTTTGTCATTGCGGTCCAATCCGCGCGAAGTTCACAAGATGGCCGAAAAACTGGCGAGCGTTTCAAAACATATCCAGGGGCGGGTCATCAAGATTTCCTTGTCGCGGCCCGAGGCCGTCCAGTACGACGGCGAAATGCTCGTGTCCCGCGATAAGTTTGAAATCGAAGTAGTTCCGCGGGTGATTCAGATCAAGGTGCCGGTGGAGTTGGCCTGAACGCATGGACGCCAGTGTCATGCCCGCGGCTTGTCCGCCACAGTTCTTTGAGCGACGGAGGAAAGCGGGAATCCAGGCTGATTTTTATTCTGGTGCCATGAAAACTAATGGAGCGTATCACGCAGTCGTGCATTTATGGGTTGTCATGCTGAGTCCCGATGCGCTCCCGGCTCCGCCGGAGCGCTTCGCCGAGGCGAGCCGCGATCGGGACGAAGCATCTCCATCATAACGAGATTCCTCTCCGCCTGCGGCGGATCGGAATGACAGCCCCATGATTTCTAAAGCGTTTTTCGGTATAAATTCATTTAATTCAGTTACACACCAGGCGTGAAATGAATGCAAAACTGAAGCAGATAGCGGTCCGTGAAACGCAAACGTTGATAAATCGTTTGCCGGTTGAACTGCAGAAAAAAGTCGCACTGGTCGCGGTTGTCCTGGAGTCCAGGCCGAATAAGGGCCTGGTCGCCGACGGCATCGGGCGCGACACCCTCGGATTATTTATTGGTTCGTCTCTCATGGACGGCGAAGGCGGCGCGCCGCTGCCGCCGCAAATCATGCTTTTCCTTGAAAATATCCGCGAGGAGGCGCAGGACAGCGGCCGCGGTTTTCGCGGGGAATTACGCCGCACCTTTTTGCATGAGCTTGGACATTATCTCGGCCTGGAGGAGGACGATTTGGTCCTTAGGGATGTATTGATTGTAAACCAGGTGGATAGTTTGTAGACTGTTAGGCTGAAGGAAGAAATTATGCACGATCATTCGAAACTCACAAGCGTTTATTCGGGCACAGAGATATGAAGATGACACAACAATCAAAGGTTGCACCTGAGCACCTGGTCGGTGCTGCCCTCATTCTTGCATTCTTCACGTGGTTCAGCGTTTCGGCTCTGTTTGACGGCCAGATCCCAATGGGGAGGAAGCTTCTCGGTGTCTCGAATCTTGTCACACGACAAGAACATCCATGCAACTACTGGTTCTGTGTCGGTTTCTTTTTGCTGCTAACTGCATTGGGATGGATTGCCGTTGGCTTGAATGCATATCGTATGGTACGGAATAAGAATCGACCAGAACTAGAAAATAAAATAAACACAAAAGAATAAGAGAGAAGCGCGAAGAAAACATTCCAGCGTTCGCTGGAAACCAGCACCGCTGAAGGTGGTCGTTATGTAACCCGCAAACTTGTTCGCCTGCCTTCAGGCTGAAACATGCTGCAAAAATTGACAACTAACAGTCTATAGCCTAAACAACCTGAGTGGTAATTATGCAAGTCAGCGAGGCGAAATTGGGGCGGATCTTCGTGGCGCGCCTTGAGGAAGGCGAACGGCTGCCAGACGTGATTGAAACCCTTGCCGCGGACCGGAAGATTAATTCGGCCCTGGTCCTGTTCCTGGGCGGTGCCAAAGACGGCAAGCTGGTGGTCGGGCCATCAGTGCGGAAAAAACAACTTGCGGTTCTGACTCAGTCGTTTGCCCAGGGGCATGAAATCATGGGCATCGGCACAATTTTCATAAGTGACCGGAAACCGGCGCTTCATTTGCACGCGGCGCTCGGCAGGGGCAAGAAGGCCCTGGTCGGTTGCGGGCGAACCGGATTGAAGGTCAATTTTATCATTGAGGCCGTGATTATTGAATTGACCGGCCTGAACGCCAGGCGCGCGCTTGATCCCGTTACCGGCTTTCATCTGCTGAAATTAGGGTAGGGCATGCGCAGCGTGGAGCTTCATTTTTCCTCAATACAGTACAGGTTGATCATGCCGCGGTAAAACATGCTCTTGCCCTCAAAAACCGGGCAGCTCACCGTCTGCTCAATCTGGGTGCCATAAAGGGTCTGCCAGGGAACCTCCACTGCGCTTCCCGTGACAATGGATTCTATCCGGTTCTTGGCAACCGTCTGGTATTCGCGTCCCGGCTTGAGCACCAGGCAGGAACCCATGTTGCCGAAGATGTAAATGTATTGTCCCGCCAATGCGGGGCTGGCCCCCTGCACGCCCCGCACCGGTCCTCCCGGGCCGTTGTCTATATCCAGCAACTTCTGGTAAACCACCTCGCCTTTCTCCGCGTCAATCACCGAGAGCATCCCGTCCGCATTGACCGTGTAGGCCAGGCCGTCGTGGAACAGGGCGGACGAGTAGGCGGTCGCCGAAAACTCGCGCGGGAACCGGGGGGCGTTAATCGTCACCGACTTTGGCGCCGCCATTTTAAAAGGCTCGTCCGGCTTTTCGGGGAGACGCATAAAATCGCATTTGTCCCCGCCCGATGCGCGGCAAATCAGCCCGCCTTGCACGACCGGAGTGGGTATGCAGCCGCACGGCCCGAAGTAAGCCAGTTGTTTTCCGTCGCGAATGCGCACGACATCCACCGGTGTCAGGAGGAGCGCCTCGCCCCCCAAAGTGAGGCTCAGGAGCGAGGCTTTGTAGCCATAACCACGCCCGCCCGCATAGGCCTTTTCGTCCGCCGAAGCATCCTTTTTCACCTGAAGATGCGCGGGCGGCGTCTGCCAGGCGACCTTTCCGGTCTCCGCGTCAAACGCGATGGTCTTGTAGGCATTGACGATGAGTTTTCCGCCGGCCAGCACGGGCGAGCTTTGGCAGCCATGTTCCGTGAAATTCCTCGCATCGCTGAATCCCTGCACATGACTCCAGAGCCGCTTGCCCTGGAGGTCATAGCACACCGTCACGCACGGGTGGAAATTGGCATAGACCCGCTGCCCGTCGGTCACGGGCGTGCGCGGCGAATAGCCGGCTTCGGACGCGCTGAAAGCAACGCCGTCATACTTCTCCTTGTTGACCTTGGCCATCAGCTTGTCGATTTTCCCTTCCAGCTCTATTTTTTCCTTGGCCGGATTACCGGTGGGGGGGGCGGCGTCGGCGAACGATTTATCCAGCTCGGCCAGCCTGGCCGCCAGGGGTTCAATCTCCTTGAAAATTTCCGGATTGGCCTTCTTTTCATCATCGGTCGCGGCGTCATACGAGGTGGCGGTGCGCACCCAGAGTATTTTGCCGTCGGCCTTGTTGACGCAGCAGATGGTCCGCAGCTCGCCCAGCACAAAAATACGGTCGCCGGCGATCACCGGTGAGGCAATGCTCCAGCCCGGGATGCGCGTCATCCACTTGATGTTTTCCTGTTCGTACTGGCTTCCGGGGGCGCCGCAAATCAGCGATTCCAGGAACCAGTTGGTTCTTTTCGGCTTGCCCCATTCGGGATTGGCCTCGGCGCAGACCGCGCTGAACAAGAGGCGATTCCAGCCCTTTTCAAGTTTTAAATCGCCTTTCGCCGGAACGCCGTTGAGATAAATTTTCTGGCAGCCTTTCGTGACGATGCGGATGAGGGCGTTGGTCTCCGAATAAACATAGGAGTGGGCCAGGGCGACATCAATTTTGGGGCGGCCTTCGCCGAAAACCGGGCGGAAATCCAGGACCGATGTGTCGGTCTCCATTTTTTTCCAGGTTGCTCCATCCTGCTTGGCGTTCTCGTCCGGTTGTGGATCGATTTTGCCGTCCGCTGAAGGCTTGAATAAAGCCTGCTCGTTGGTCGTCACCGGCGCCAGCACCAGCCATTCGCGGATGACGCCGTCCGGGATCGGCTTGCCCTTGTCGCCTTCTTTTGGCTTGGCGGCCTGGGCGCGCAATCCTTTCACTGATTTTGCCGCTTGTCCCCAGCGCACGGGCGGGGTGGCGCCCGGAAAATGGCCCGAACCATCCCCGCGCCAGCCCATTGGCCGATCCGGGGTGGGGCGGAAGTCCGGTGAGCCAAGCAAAACCTCTCCGGCCGCGACTGTCACCTGAACGGCGCAGATTAATAGCGCCAACACGAGGCCGGCGGCCAGGATCGACTTTCTAATGAAGTTAAAACTAATTTTCATTGTCAATTTTTCTCCTGATATTTCGGCTCGTAGATTACCGCCAGGCCAGGACGTTTCGTGACGTCCTTGCACTCACGGGTTGAGATCCAGATGAAATCAATGTACTCTGTTTTCGTTCCTCCATGCAGGGCGAAGCCCTGGTTGGGGTGCTTGCCGTCGGTCCAGTATTTCACGGCATTGGTAAAGTCCCACGAGCTTGTTTTCCCGCCACTGGGACCGTGGGCGAGGAATAGCGCGCTGAAGTCGCCGTCGTCGCCCCAGTTTTTGCCGCAAAACTCCTTCCAGAACTGGTCCTTGGCATATTCAAAGGCGTTGACCTCGCATTCCTTCCAGGGCCGGTTGCAGGGTTCAGCCGCAAACATCGTGGGCCTGATTTCCCAGCTGTTGCCGAAGGGCGCGGCGTGAGTGTTGGATACGATAAACCTTGCGCCGAGAATATCCACGCCCTTGGGGATGCTTGACAAATCCACCCGCAGGAACCCGGCGCGTCCGCGGAAGGTCGTCTCGATTGTCGCGCTCTTGCCGTCGTTGCGGAAATGGGCGATTATCCCTGCCATGGGCGAATGGTTATACGTTCCGGCATCTTCCCATCCGGCAAAAACCTTCTCGGGATCGGCCGGATCGTAACCTTTCTGCCCGTCGCGCAGCATGACCAGCACCGCTTTCGGGTGATCCTTTTTTATCTTTTCATATTCGGCCTTCACCTCGGCCTCCACCTGCTCAACGGTCTTGTCATCGGGCTTGACCCACTTGTCCTTGAGCTTGGCGGCCAATTCGTTTATATCGCTCACTTCCAAATCGGTCCCGAGCACCTTGTACTTGGATTCGGGACCCTTGGGTTCCTGGAATGCCATCCTGGTCTTGGACTTGGCGGTAGATACCCGCAGGTTGTCAACGTAAACGACCTCGCCTTCCTTCGGATTGTACATGAAAATCTGGACGGTCTTGATCTCATTTGTTTTGACCGGCAACGCGGCGACCACGGCGTTCCTGCCCGGTTCCAGGCGCGCGGCAAATTCCCAGCGGGCGCCTTCGCCTTCCTGGCCGAACTTGTCGGTTTTGTCCATGACGCGGAATATAATCATGCAGGTCCGGCTGGCGGTGACGTCAGCCAGTAATGTTTTGTAAGGTTTCCAGTCCGCCAGCGGGGAAGGCGCGGATACCGTCGGATATCTTCTTCCTTCCCCCTGCCCGAAAAAGGTGATTTTCATCGCGCGCTTGCCGCTGCTGACGCCCTCGGATGAGAGCTCAATCTTTGGCGCCGGCTCCATCTTTTGCAGGACCGGTTTTTTGGGGGCGGGTTTGCCGGCCTTTGCCGCCGCCGCCGCGGCCTCCTGCCACTGGTTGGACAAGGCCGCGTTCAGGTCAAAACTCGTCCAAGCGGCAATATCGGCTTCGTTCTCAAAATCAAACAGGACCTTGTCGGCTTCGCCCGGGTCAATCTTCGCGTTTGTGGCCGGCTCTTCTCCGGGCGCGGTCGCCGGGCAGGTGCATAAAGAAACCGCCAGCGCCAGGGATGTTGCCAGAATCGTCGGCCTTTTTTTATTCCAATTAATTTTCATTTCCGATCATCCTTCTGTTTGCAGTGATTTTGCTCCTCGCCGTTCCCGCCAAATGTGTCAAATTTCAACGAACCCCGTAGACGGTGCCCGCGCGGATATGTTCGTAGGCGCCCATGTCCACGGTACCGTACCGGACGCGCTGTTTGCCGTCCAAGTCCCTGCTCGTGATGCTTCCGTCCGTCATCCAGGTAAGGTTTGTCCCGGCGTTGACGCACGGCGAACGCGCCGCGAGGCGGTAGTTGCCCTCCACGTGGTTTGTCCCGAAACCACTGCCTTTATCCGTCAACATAGGATCTCCCGTGATGTTTCCAACGCCGGGCGCGTTGGACGATGTAAAGCTGTTTACAAAAGTGCATCCGGTCCAGTTTGAGTGCGCGTTGGCCGCGCCGTTATAATATACTACGCAATTTGAAAGCGTGCCTCCGTAAGCACCGCCGGCGCCCGGGCCGCCGTTTGCGTAATTGCCGACCAGGGTGCAATTATACAATTTGCTTGCGGCTGTCATTCCCGCGCCGCCGCCATAACCGGCCAGGTTGCCGGTCAATAAACAGTTATAGAGCGTGCTTTCATACGCCCCGCCGCCCGACATGTTGCTGGGCGCCGTGTTGCCTTTCAATTTACAGTTGCGCAGGGTGGAGGCGTACGCTCCGCCGCCATAGTTGGCCGTTGCCTGGTTACTGATCAATGAACAGTCATACAGGGTGCTGTTATGCGATCCTCCGCCGCCAATCGCCGTGTTGGCCATGAGGGCGCAGTTGGACAAAGTGGAAACACTGCATCCGCCGCCGACATACGCCAGGTTGCCGATTAACTCGCAATTATACAGGATGCTATTGGCCGTTCCGCCGCCATACGCTCCGCCGGGGGCGCCGACCGCCCTGTTGCCGATAAATGAGCAGTTATAAAACGTGCCGAACCACGCTCCGCCCCCGCCATAATAAACGGCCGGTCCGCCGTAAGCCGAGTTGCCGGTGATGATGCAGTTGGATATCACCGCGGTGGTGGTGTTGGGGCACATGACACCGCCGCCGCATATGTCGAAATGGGTTGACATCCAGCCCGGGCTGGCATTAATAACCGTGGCGCCGTTGGTGAGCGTGAAGCCTATCAGCGATCCGGCGGACATGTAAACGCACCGGACAGCGGCCGGGCCGTTTGTTGTGGCAGGATCCCAGTTGCCCTTGATGATTGTGTTGGTCGGGTTGTTATCCTTGCTTCTTACCGTGACGGCCTTGGTGATCGCAATCCGGTTGCTCGTCAAATTGCCGGATGGATAATTCGAGATCCCGCCGGAGGCATATATGCCGTTGCTGACCCAGATCGTGTCGCCCCCCGCCGAGGCGGTTATCGCGCCCTGGAGGCTGTTGGTGGCGAAAGCCCAGCCGTTTGTTCCAAGACCGGCCCCGTTGGTCGCCACATACCACTCAACCGCCTGCGTGGTCTGAATCAAACCGGCCAGCGCAACCGCTGTCATAAAAATTTTCAAACGCATGATTGCGCGCGTTTTCATTTTTCTTTCTCATCTCAATTCGCCTTTGGAAATTAACTTTCCATTTTTAATACCGCGGGCGGATTGTTTCAATTCACTTCTCTTCAATACAGTAGAGGTTGCCCACGGTCCGATAGTAAAGGCGTTTCCCCTCAAAGACCGGGCAACTGGTGAACACGTCCGGCGACACGCCGTTTTCAATCCGGTTGCGCGCCACCTGGCGGAACGTCCGCCCCGGTTCAATGACGACGCAGGCTCCGTGATTCCCGAAGACGTAGATGTATTTCCCGGCCAGCGCGGGGCTTGAGCCCGCGCCTCCCCTTTGGGCGTTACGCGCCGCCGGCTCCCAGCGATGCCCCATTTCAAGGTCCAGGTCCAGGAGTTCTTGATAGGCCACTTCCCGCTTCTCCGTGTCAACGGCACTGAGCACGCCGTCCTCGCTCAGGCAATAAAATATTCCTTCGTGGTAAAGCGGGGAGGCGGAATAGGTCCCGACGTACCACTTGGGAAACCGGCGGGTGTCAATCGGGACGCTTTTCATCGCCTCGACCTTGAACGGTTCAGCGGGCGAAGCGGGAAGGAGCATCATGAACATTTCCATCATCTCATCCGCCCCTGTACCGGGCCTGAATATCTTGCCGTCGCCGATTACCGGGGTGGGGGAACCGCCCCCGCCCAGTTTTAAAGACGAGAGCCTCTTCCCGTCCCGCGCGCGAATAACGCTTGAACGTGTCACGATCAGCGGTTCATTCTCCAGCGTTGCCGGCACGAGGGACGCGAAATATCCCGCGTCGTTCGTCTGCCACGCCGGCTTGCCCGATTTGGCATCCAGGGCGACGAGACGGTCGGAAGAGTAGATCAGTTTTCCGTCCATCAGGAGCGGGGAGCTGTACATGCCATGGCTTTCCTGGCCGGCGTAGGGCGGGACCATCTCGTGCATCTTTACCCATTGCCGGTTGCCTTCCATGTCAAAGCACGCGACCAGGTATGGAAGAAACGTCGCGTAAATGTTCTGTCCGTCGCTCGCCGGCGTCGGCGCGGAGACGCCCCCTTCGCCGGCAGGGTAGAGGGCGTATTTCTTGCGGTCAACTTTCAGCATTAAATTTATTATCTTGTCTTCTATGTTCTGCTTGGCTGATGTAAATTCATTGGAAACAGGCGTGCCGGGCTTGATTGAGCGGTCCAGCTCGGAGAGTTTCGCGGCGAGCGGCGCGATTTCCTGGAACACTTCGGGGCAGGCCTTCTTCTCATCCTCCGTCGCAACGTCAAAGAGGGTGATCGTCCGCATCCAGAGCAGCTTGCCGTCGTTCTTGTTGAGGCAGACAATGCTTCTTCGCTCGCTCGTGAGAAAGACCTTGTCGCCTACGATGACCGGCGCTGAAATCCCGTATCCCGGGAGATCGGTGTTCCAGGCAATGTTCTCTGTCTCGCATTCGCTCTTCCCGACACCATAGAGAACGTTTCGCAGATACCATTTCGGATCAGGTCCCGCGCCGAATTCCGGCGCCTTGTTCCGCCAGTCGCCCGCGTTTTTTCCGCATTGAACGCGGAAAAGAAACCGGTTCCACCCTTTTTGCAGGCTGACCTTCTTCGGGATGGCGCCGTTGATATACAGCCGGTGGCCGGAACTCATGACGCTCATGTGGAAATCCTGGGCGCTTTCGCTGTAAACATAGGAGCACGCATAGGCCACGGCCTGGATCTGGTTCGTCACGCCGAGCAGCGCCCGCAGGTCAAGCGTCTGGTTGCCCGGGGTAATTTTCTTCCAGGTAATGTTTCCGGCCTTATCCCCCTCGTCAGGCTCCATTTTCGCCTCATCCGGCAACACGTCCTTATCCAGTTTTACCAGCTCGTCCGGGACCGGCACGGGGCCAAGGATCAGCCATTCGCGGATGCTGCCGTCGATGGGCTTGCCGGTCTCGCCTTCCTTGGGCTTCGTCGCCTGCGAGCGCAGTCCCTTCACCGACTTTGCCACGCGGCCCCAGTGCACGGGCGGGTTGGCGCCGGGAAAATGTCCCGACCCGTCCCCGCGCCAGCCAATTGGCCTATCCGGTGACGGCCGGAAGTCCGGGGAACCCAGCGGAGCTTTGTCGTTGCCTTTCTTCGGGTTTGTGTCATCGGCCATGAGCAGGAGGTTTCCGCACGTTAAGATCGCCAGCGCGAGCGCAGCGGCCCGGATTGATTTTTTCATGGTGTTAGACCTGATATTCATTGACAATTTATGATTACAACGGGCGTTTATCGCGTCAATTTATCAGGTCGTTGGAACTGAGTCAATTTTTTCGGAACTCAACTCAGATGCGGGTCAAATGCCGGGCGCGCGCATTTGGCCCGGTTGCCGGCTTGAGCCAGTGGACTATTTCTTTTCCTCCACGCAGTACAGGTTATCCTGGGCCCGGTAGTACATCCGTTTCCCCTCAAAGATGGGAGTGCTGACGGTGGTTTCCAGCTCCATCCAGTCCCCTTTGCCGCGGACGAATTCAATGCGGTTCCGGGCGACCTGCTTGAAGCTGCGGCCAGGTTCAATTACCAGGCATGTGCCGCGGTTGCCGAAAAGATAGATGTATTTCCCCGCCAATGCCGGGCTGGAGGACATCCCGCCCCGCGCGGGTGTAAACGTTTGGGCCATGTTCAGGTCGGCGTCGAGGAACTCCTGATACGCCACTTCACCTTTCTCAACGTCCACGACCGACAGCACGCCGTCCTCGTTGACGCAGTACACCAGGCCGTTGTCATAGAGCGGCGACGAGCAATACTCCGAAACGTAGTAGCGCGGATATTTCCGGGTGTCAATCTTGATCGTCCGCACGAACTCCGGCTTGAAAGGTTCATCGGCCGAGGCCGGCAGGCGGAAGACGTGCAGGTCATTTGTATTCCGCGTGGTCATCAATCCCATTTCCAGCTTGTAGATCGTGTTTCCGTCCAGGACGGGCGTCGGCACGGAACAGGGTTCTGGGACATTGGGCCGCAACAAGCTCGCCAGGAATCTGCCGTCGCGCGCGCGCATCACGGAGGTGGCGTTGATAAAGAGCGGTTCGCCGCCAAGGGTCACTCGCAGGGTTGACGAGAGGGTCTGGTCTCCGCAAAGCCTAAAGTAGTTCGCCACCGCGGGATCGTTCTGGTTCTGGGACAGCCGGTCCTCCTTTTTAAACCGCCAGGCCGGCTTGCCGGTCCGCGCATCCAGCGCGATGTTTTTCAAGCCCAGGTTCCCGGCCGCCAGTTGCGGCGAAAAGGGCACGCAGGCCTCATCCTCGCCGTGTTTGTAATAGTCCGTTGGCTGGGCGATCCACTGGAGTTTGCCGTCCAGGTTGTAACAAGCCACAAGAAAAGCCATGTAACTCACGTAGACCCGCTTTCCGTCGCTCACCGGGGTTTGCACGGCCACGCCCGGCTCCGCGGTCCCGTGGGGCACGCCGAAGTTTGCGTACTTTTTCGGGTCCACCGTCATCGTGAGCTTGTTGATCTTTCGCTCGAGATCGTATTTCCCGGTGATCATGTCGCCGCTGACCGGTTCCCCCGAGGCCATCCGCTTGTCCATGTCCGCCAATTTTGCGACGAGCGGTTCTAGTTCCTGGATGGTTGCCGGGTTCGCCTTCTTCTCCTCGTCCGTCATCAGCTCAAAAAACGTGCTCGTGCGCACCCAGAGTATCTTCCCGTCCTTCTTGTCCAGGCAGCACAGGGTCCGGTACTCGCCCGTGACGAATATCCGGTCGCCCACGATGAGCGGCATGGCAATTGCCCAGCCGGGCAAGCGCGTTGTCCAGGCGATGTTTTCTTCCTCGTATTCGCTGTCCAGCGTCCCGTAGAGGGACATCCGGAAGTACCAGTTCGGCTCGGTGCGCGAAAAGTGGACGGTTGCGCAGGGAGTGCGGATCAGCAGTCTGTTCCAACCCTTAGTCAGCTTTACCTTCCCGGTAGGCGGCAGGGGCTGACCATTGAGCCAGATACTCCACCTTGAGGGGTGTTCCGGCATATATTGAAGGTGCAAAATCGTGTCGGCCTCAACATGAAGGTAGGTATGCGCGTAGGCGATGGCGCCGTTCGTGCAGTTGGCGTCCCCGTAAAATCCGCGCAAGTCCACGCAATCGGTCCGGGAGGAGAGTCTTTTCCAGGTCAGGTTCGTGACGCTCTCGTTCTCGTCCGGTGAAAATCCGGTCTCGCCCGCCAGGACTTTGTTTGTCCCTGTCGTTGAAACGCCAGGCGGAGGTAGCGGTCCAAGGACAAGCCACTCGCGGATCACGCCGTCGGGCATGGGGGTTCCGGTCTCGCCCTCCTTGGGTTTTGCCGCCTGCGAGCGCAATTGCTTCATTGTCTTTGCCGTGCGGCCCCAGTGAAGCGGCGGCTCGGCCGCCGGGTAACGTCCTGACCCGTCCCCGCGCCAGCCGATCGGCCTTTCTGGTGTTGGCTTAAAGTCCGGGGAACCAAGTAAAACCTCTCCGGCCGGGACTGTAGCCGGAATGGCGCAGATTGAAAGCGCCAGCGCGAGCGCAGCAGAGCGGATTGTCTTTTTCATGGTGTTATCTGATATTCATTGACAATTTATGATTACAACGAGCGTTTATCGCATGAATTTATCAGGTCGTTGAAACTGAGTCAATTTTTTCGGACGCCAGTAATTGTGCATGATGAAAAATTATTTCCATCCGCCCGGGCAGGGGTCGGGATTGTTGAATTGTTCCGGGAATTTACCCTCGGCGATTCCGCCGCATTGGTCTTCCTCCGGCGGCGAAAGTTTCCAGGCCGGGCGCGGCCAGACCGGAGTCTTGAAATCGCTCTGCTCAATCCGTTTTTTCTTTTCCAGGTTGTCCATGCAGGCCCGGATGCAGCCCTTTGCCCCGCATATCGCGAAATATCCCATGTGCGACAGGATCTGGTTGTAATAATTGATAACGCCCTTGCTGTCCGGGAATTCCGGCGTGCGAAGGCCCCATGTTGATGTGCCGAGCGGATAGACCATTTTGTAGGCGGCTTCTTCGGACATGTTGGAATGACGAACGTCCAGTTTGAAACCGGGCACGTCCTTTTTCAGGAAGGGCGAGGCCTCCCAGTTAAGCCCGTGATGGGTCAGCGTGCAGCGTCCCATATGGACGTCGGCCCATTCATATTCCCGGTCTTCTATCCTGATTTTGATCGTCGGCCTTTCGCCCGGCCTGGGAATCGCCCCGCCCGGGCAATCCCTGGCGCAGCGCATGCACCGGTTGCAGAATGTCCCCGGTTCAACCAGCGGATCGGGCTCAAGCTCGGCATCGGTCAGGATCGTGCCCAGGCGCACGCGCGGCCCGAATTTTTTGGTCAGGAAAACCTTTGACCAGCCGATTTCACCGACTCCGCAGGCCAGGCCCGCGATCCTCACGTTCAGGTTGATTTCGGGGGGAGGCCGGTCCGGTTTGACGCTTTTGCGCGCTCCCGGACATTCCGCCACGCCCGGATAAACCGGCACCGCCTCAAACCCGTGGTCCTCGATAAAGCACGCGGTCTCGTAGGTGACAATCGGCCGGTAAAGCGTATTGAGCCGGTTGTATGAATAAATCGTGTAATTGGTCCAGTGCGTGCCTTCGGTGATGCCGCGGTAGCTCCCGCGCGTGATCGGCTGGACAATCGTGATGACCGATTTGCAGTCGGGAAAAATATTTTTCGGATGCATCATCCGGGGCGCGCCGGCAAAGCGCTCAATGTTGGCGATTCCCACGTCCCCGCATCCCGCCCGGAAGGCGGCTTCTTTGACCATTTTTGAGGTGAGTTTCATTTTAGTTTTTTTCTTACCCAAGTTAGGCGATTTTTTTTTTCGGTGTCATTCAGAGGAACCCCGCTAATAAAGGGGTGACGAAGAATCTCGTAAACACTCAATACGAGATTCCTCGCTACGCTCGGAATGACAATAGTGGCCTCTTTGATAGTTTTGCGAACAAAGAATCGTTCAATTTAGGTCTTATTTATTGCCGACTTTTTTGGCGCAACCGAGCGCCGCGGGATTAAGCGCGTCCTCCTTGATTTCCACCGGCCGGGAATAATTGTCGAGGGCCCATGGCGTTCTTTTGCGGAAGGAGAATTCAAATTTATTGCTCAATTTGCCGCTGGCCTCCAGCTTTGCCACACAGGCCCGCCCGCAGGCCGCCGCGCAGCGGTCAGGACGGCTGCCGCGCCCCGCGCCGAGTATGGCGCCGTTCGGACAGGATCGGCAGACGGCATAATCAACCGTTGCGACTTCCATCGTCCGCGGCGGCACTCCGGCGGTCTTTTTGTTTTTCGGGTCAATCGCCCCGAAGGGACAGGCGGCCGCGCATAGCCCGCAGTCGCCGCATATTTTTTTGGCGCTGACCTGGTCGGCGGCAAGAACCGCGTCGGTCAGGATAAAGGCGAATCGCTGGCGGATCCCGTATTCCGGGGTGATGAAAAATCCGCCCAGCCCGATTTCACCCAGTCCGGCCGCCTGGGCCGCAAATTCATAATCCAGGATGACGTTCGGCGCCGGCTTGCCGGGCGCCACCGGCCGCCCCTTGGGCATGCCGTCCTCGTGATATCCGAAGAGCGGCACGCCCTCAAAGCCGGAGGCTTCAATAAAGCAGGTAAGCTCGTAGGTGGTGCGCGAGAGGAAATTATCTTCCAGCCAGGTATAGCCGAACATGTTATAGGTGGAATTAAAATTGGTTCCTTCCTCGACTCCCCGCAGGGAGCCGCGCAGGATGCGGCGCCCCAGCACGATCACCGACTTGCACTCCGGGAAAATAACCAGGGGGCTTTCCCCGGCCGGCAAGCCGGCAAACCGGTCAATTGAGGCGACGCCGACCAGGTCCGCCCCGCGTTCCTTCGCGTATTTCTTTAATTCTTTACTGTCCATGTTCCGTTCCCTTTGGTTGTTTTTACAGGAGGGAGTCGTCAACTTCGCGCTTTCTCCATCCGGCGTTTTTAAAATCAACCGGCCCGCCGCGCAATTTCCGCAGGTAGGCCGCCAGGAGTGTGTAGGATTGTTCCTGGTAGCAATGCGAGGATTCCGATCCGCCCCACATGGCGGCGGAAGATAATGTCATTTCGCGGATGGTGGCCGGCAGGGTGTGCCAGGTGGTGTGCAGCATGCCATTTGTCTTGTGCTCAATGGCCATGTCCGCCAGCGCCATGAGATTGGCGGTTTCGTGCCAGGGCGCGGTGATGACTTCAAACCCGTTTTTAATGAACCACTCCACGGTCGCGCTTTTTTTCTTGTCGGTGATGTAATACTGCCAGTCGGTGATGATGAAATCCCGCGAGAGCAAACCAAGCGTCTCGTGCGTCCGCTGGTCCTGGCGGCTGGTGGCGATATAGCCTTCCCACTTGCCGATTTCCAGGAGGGCGTCGCCCCAGATAAGCGGGCGGATTTTGCGCGATTTCAGGTCGGCATTGACGGAGTTCAAATAATCCGCGAGGAGCCGCGGGGAATCGTGTTTTTTGCACTCGGGACAGGTGGCGTGCGAATAGGCCTCGTCACAGCCGAGGTGGAAATAATCGGTTTGGCCGAAAAGATCCAGGAGCTCGGAGCGGATATCCTTCAGCAGGGCAAGGGACGCCGGGTTGGTAAGGCACCAGGTCCAGCCGTCCGGCTCAAAGAGCGGTTCCAGGGACGGATTCTGGTCAAGCACCACGTGCCGCCCGCAGGAGACGCGGCTTCCAGTGGCGTGGCCCCAATGGTTGAACATCGGCACGGGCTGGATCCCCATCTGCCGCGCGGTCTGGAGCAATTTGCGTATTTGCTTTTTATCGTAAGCCTGCGGCCAGGATAGTTCCGGCAAGCACTCGTAGCGGAGCATTCCCCAGAATTCGATTATAATATGCGAGTATTTCAGGAATGCGGCCAGCTTGATTATTTTTTCGACGAATTCCAGCGATGCTTCCTGGAAAACGCAGATGTGGATGCCGCGGAATTGCAGTTTGGGCGAATCCTGCATTGACATCATGGGCATCTGCCAGGTCGCGGCTTTCGGGCCGCTCCCGCAGACAAGCAGCTGGAGCATCGAGAACCAGCTGTATTTCAGGTCCGTTTCCGACCGGCCCGCGGCCGCCACGCCGCGCTCGTCAATCGTCAACGCCGAACTGCTGTTCGCGTCAAGTTTGACCGGCGCGGGTTTCCCGTCGCCGACCGCGAGGATCAGGGAATTTTTCTGCGAATCATGGTTGGTGACGATATTCAGCTTTATCTTCGATTGGGTGAAATTATTCCAGGTGGATGTGAACAATTCCACGGCATCGGCGCTCGTTGTCTCCGGAATCAGCAGGTTAACCTGGCCGGCGATTTGCAGGTATTTTCCATGCCATTTAATCTGGCTGGGATGCGGGCATAATATTCCTTCCGGTCGCGTGCTGGGTGTATTCATTATTTATTTCCTTTTATTTTTTCCGGCAGGCCGGTGGAAACGCTGCGATAGCAGGCGTTCATGGCCTCAATTGACTGGCGGTGCCACTTCAGGTTGATCTTCGGCTGCTTGCCGTTCCTTACGCAGTCAACAAACTCGTCCACCAGCCCGATCCATTCGTCAAAATAAGTGTATTGGACCGTGTAGCGGTCATTGGGAGCGCCGTTATGGTACACGTTCGGGCCGAAACAGTCGCAGACCAGCACGCCCTTTTCGCCGCTGATTACCAGGTTGACCTCCATGCGCTTCGGGAACACTTCCCATCCCGGGGCGGGGATCTTGAGCCGCTCTTCCATGCGGGACCAGGATGGGTCAAGCAGGAATGCCGTGCCGTCGCGCATTTTTCCGTTGACCAGCAGCATGTCCTCCACCTCCAGCTCCGGCCGGATGTTCGGGGCGACTTCCGAGAAAACAAAGTCAAAGTCGGACCCGGTCAGCCAGCGGATAAGATCAAAGATGTGCGGATGGTCGCACAAGGCCCCGCCGCGGAAGCGCTTGTCGCCCTTGCGCAGGTGAACTCGCTTGCCGTAACTGGCTTCCGGCACGCCCTGCCAGGGGAAGGCCCAGACCGGCGAAAGCGTTATGTTGGTCGCCTGGGTGGAAAGGATTTTGCCGATCACCCCGTCGGCGATCAGTTTTTTCAGGCGGTGCACGACCGGGTTATAGTGCATTTCCAGCTCGATCTGGAAAACAATCCCGCTCCGGTCAACCAGCTCAATCATCTCGTCATATTCCGTCATGTCAAATGTGGGGATTTTCATGGAAAGGACGTGCAGCCCGCGCTTCGCGCAGTCCCGGACCTGCGCCAGGTGCCGGTTGTTGGCGGAAGCCAGCACGACCGCCTCTATTTCCGGGTGTTTTGCGAACATTTCCTTTTCGTCCAGGTAACACGGCACGCCGTGCTTGCCGGCCTCAAAAACCTTTTTAACCTCCTTGTTCTCGGCGCAGGCCGCCACCCAGCCCAGCTTCGGATTGGTCTTGAGGGTCTGGTAATATTTCCTGGTGTGGCCGTGGGTGAGCGAGAGCATCGCGATTTTCAGTGGTTTCATGTGTGATTTCTCCGTTAGATTAAAACCGGTTTTTGGGTCTTGTCGGATTTCCCGGCGGCGGCGACCATTTTCATGAGTCTTTTGTGCTGCCGGTTCCAGGCCTTGCCGGTTTTGGGGTCGGTGAGAACGGCGAAGGCGGCCCGGATAAGGTTGACGGCTTGCGGCGCGAAACCGAAGAGTTCGCTGTCGGTGTCGGTAAAGCGCTTTTCCCCCCGGCCGGTGAAGGCGTAGATGGATGACTGCGGCACCTGCGTGTCCACCACGCGGTCGGATGCCACCCCGCGCCGGGCGATGATCTCGTGGCGGTCAATTCCTTCCGCGCCCGCGGGGAGAGTCACGCTGCACTCCACGCTGCAGCTCAGGCCGTTCGCCAGCTTGACGATCACGTTTGCCGCCTTGTCGCCGTTGCAGACGGCGAAGATGGATTTGATCTCGGAGCCGCCGAGGTATTCGCAGAGGTCAAGTTTGCCGTAAAGCAGTTGCTCCAGCGCGGTGGTGCTTCCCTCTGCGATCGCGCAGAAGCGCAGGGTGGAGACATCCTCCAGGGTTCCGTTCAAGGCGATGTTTTTGAGCTCCGTGAACCGCCGCTCCACGCGCCAGGGCAGGAGCATCATGGTCTGGCCGGAGCCCGTTTTCAGGACCGCTTCAACCGCCGCGCCGGGCGCGGACGGGACGAAAACAGCCTTGTTTTTCACACCGTATTTTTTAACCAGCCCTTCCAGGGCGGAATTCATTTCCTTGATAAGTTTCGCGGTCATGTTTTTTCTCCTTACAAACTTTTCACGAGGGGAATATATTTTTTCAGATAGGCGGCGTTGGCCTGGTCGCCGCCGGGTTCGTTGGCGCTGTGCCAGACCGGCGGGACGATGCCCCGGGCGACGCAGATTTTCACCGCTTCAATTTCCAGCCGGTGGGCGATGTAAAAATCGGTTATGTTTGAGATCGGCGCGATCGGCGTCTTGAACCCGGGAACGTTGATGATCGCGTCGCCGACCGGGTTGTAATCGTCAATGCACACGTCCGCCAGGTCGAACAGGTTCTTCTTCGAAGGATGGCGGATAAAATGGCTCCGGGGCATTTCGTTCTGCCAGTGCGAGCTGGAGACGGCGATGATCTTCACGCCGTTCTTCCGGGCTTCGAGCGCGGCGTCAATTGTCGCGGCGTTTATGCCGATATTGTGGAAGATAATCAGCAAATCGTCCTTTTTCAGGCGGTAATATTTCATGATTGACCGGCCGTAGTTGACGCACCGTTCAAGCTCCAGGTATTTCAAGGCCTGGTTGAAGACCGAGAGGCCGGTTTCCATGATCGGGTTGATGTTGCTGAAGCCGCCCGCGCGGAAAAACATCTCGCCCATGACCAGCGTCGTGTGACCGCCGCCGCCATAGACGTTGATCAGCTTGTCCTGCTCAATCGCGTCCGCCATGAGTTCGCCGGCCTTTTTGATGTTGCCGGCCTGCTTTTTCTCGATCTTTTTCAAAAGCGCGATCGCTTTTTCCAAGTAGCCGAAATCAGTGTTCTTTTTTTGCATAGTCTTTCATTCCTCCTTTATTAGTGTATAAAAAATACGTCACCGTCAGATCCGCCAACGACCACGGATAGCACGGATGGCGCTGATACTGTCGGACGGTTAGACAGTCAAACAGCCTGCCCTGCGTAGCCTTGGGCGAAGAAGGGTCAACGGTCTGAACATATCCGTGAAATCAGTGGTCAGTTGCCGAATGTCCTATTTTAATATTCTTTTATAATTCGCTCCCAGCCGGTCCCACAATTTCAGGGCGTCCGGCGCGGCGAGCACCGTCCCATACCCGCCGCGGTAGGTCCAGGCCGCGAGGCGGTCCACGCCCATTTTCGCGTAGAGATCAACGATCTCGTCCATCTGCTTGAAATCCTCGGGCTGCTTGTAATAGTTCATAAGCCAGCGTTCGGACTGCTTGTTGTATTTTTTCGCGATATCCACCGTGCGCTGGGTGATGTCCTTGAAAAAGCTCAGCGGCAGTTGCCAGTTGATGATCGTGGTGGAAAAGACGTCAAAGTAAGGCGACGCGCCCACCAGGTCCCAGTTGTCGTATCCGCGGTGCTCCTTGACGTAATAAGTGTTGATGGTCGCGTGCACGCAGGCGGTTATTTCCAGCTTTTTGTTTATTTCCTTTATTTTCCGGGAAGTGTCCTCAAGGATGAACATCGCTTCCCGCCCGCGGAACAGTTTCACGTCATCGTTCATGATCTTCGGCATGTCATAGTTGTAATAATCCTTGAATTTCTTCTGGCATACGCAACAGCGGCAGGTCCAATCCTCGCCGGCCCCGCCGGTGATCGAGGCGTAGGATTTCGGCAGGGCGTAGTGCGGCTCATCCCAGAAAAATCCGTCCGCCTCGGTCTCGCGGGCAAGTTTCAGGCAGATGCCCTGGAAATAATCCCGGAAGGAATTGGTGTTAAAGCAGGCATAGGGCAGGACTTCGCCCGTCAGGGCGGAGGCCTGGCGGTTGTTGACGTTGTTCTGGAGGAAGAGGCTGACCTGTTCGCCGCCGAAATATTTGCCGATGCCCCAGGGGTCAAGGATGACTTTTAACCCGACTTCGTGCGCCTTTTTTATGATCGGGTTGATTGACGGGAACCAGAAATCCATGTCAAACTCGGTTATGGCCAGGATGACCGTCGTGCAGCCATGCTCAACCATTTCCTTGAAATCCTTTTCCGCGTGTTCCACGTAATTGATGCCGTAATAACTTACCGCCGTATGTTTAATGGCCATTTGTCAGACCCTCCTTTTTGTTGTTATATAAATATTTTGTGGCTGTTGAAAACTTCTTTTCCGGTCATTCAGAGCGGAGCGAAGAATCTCCAAATCGCAGATTTGGGCCTTTTGACAATCACAGGTGGCAACGACTTTTTCAACGGTCTCTTGAACATTAATTTTCATTTTCTTTCACTTACCGACATGCGCTCGCTGACGGCCGCGGCCGCCTTTGGCATGCCTTTGATAATTGCGGCCTTATGTGCGCCCTTGAACCGGAAAGCGGGCAGAAAAAGTCCCAGCGCGGCGATGACCTTGCCATTCTCGCTGACAGGGTAGGCGATCCCGATTAATTCACTGGAGGGCTGGTGGAGCACGAGGCCCTGGCGGCGTATTTTTTCCAGGGCGATTTTAAGTTTTTTGCGGGAGTCGGCTTCCGGCCAGCTTGACCCGGGCAGTCCCATCTCGGCCAGGAAGGCATCCAGCTCATCCTTGCCAAGGTAGGATAGGAGCAGCCGCCCGGTGGCGGTCTCGTAAATATTATCCTGGAAAAACATTTCGCGCCCCAACTGGATGCTCCGGGTGCCATCATTCTGGATGACGGTAAAGCGCTTGTTGCCGCGCAGGATCACGAGCAGAACGGTTTCGTTGACCTTTTTGACGAGTTCATCCACGACCGGCCCGGCGGCCGTCACCAAGTCTTCCCGGTAGGGGCTCAGGCGGGACAGATAATAGATCATCGGGCCGAGGAGGTAGCCGCCACGCGCCTTTTCCTGGTCAACCAGCCCGCGCTTGACCATGGTTTTGAGGATGTTAGCGCAGGTGCCCGCGTTCATCTTGAAGTTCCCTGCAATCTCCGTTAGTTTTTTGCGGCGCTGGGGCTCCTTGGCGAGATATTCAAGAATGTCAAACGCCTTGTGAAGGACGCGGATCATGTTTTAATAAACCTTATCTTGTCAGCCTACAGTCTAATAACCTTATTAATCGCTTCCGGAATAAAATAGATCCCATTTGTTAATTTGTCAATATAAAATTTAATTTATTATTATAAAATTAATTTATAGTCAATATCACCGCAAAAGGCGGATTTTGCAAGGAAAAATTGAGTCAATGAGGGCCGCCCGCGCTTGGCCCGTATTTTTCGCGCCCGCATGAGAAATCCGGGTTAGGCAAAATTTCTGTTGGATGCAAGGCAAATTTTTTGATCTGTCCCGATAATACCCGCCCCGGCCTTCCGCCACCCCTTCACTCTGAAACTTCGGAACGAGTC
>CAYYWX010000005.1:65865-74094 GCA_964475405.1 uncultured Verrucomicrobiota bacterium | reverse complement strand
CGGCGGAGGGGACCTAAGAAATTCAAGAACAATGGCTTGTGTTCCCCTCCTTGGAGGGGTGCCCAACGGGCGGGGTGGGTCAAATCTGTTCTGGTTCCGCATGCGGGCTTGACGCAACGGGCTGCGGCGACTAAGATAGGCGATAAGAATAGCAGAGCGGGTCGAGTGTTTATGGTAAAAGGATTACATCAAACCATGGGCAAGCTGCAGGGAATCATGGAGGATTCGAGGAAATGACGTTAAGTTTTTTTTTCGGGCGTTGATAATTCCTGCGCGACGGTGGGGATGGCGATCCGGCGTTTTGGAACGCGTCATCAAAAAACTGCCGCGAATAAGTGTAAAAACTAAAGGAGAATTGCGATCGTGATGAGGAATGTTATATGTTGAAACGATTTTTTAATTTTACAACCTTGGTTGTCAAAATGAAATATAAATATTGTCTTTTGTTATTTTTGGCAGCCTTTGTTGGTCTTTTAATTTGCGGTTGTGCTCATTTAAATCAAAAAAATACAGCAACTAATAATTCATTAGAAACAACTATAGTCAAAGCATTATTTGATTACATATTTGATAGACCAGAAGTTTATGGCGCAAAATTCGTGGTTTATGTGAGTTGTGGTATAACAAATTGGGATGGTAACATTGCGCCACATATTAAGAATTTTAAACCTGCGCCATCAAATTGGATGGCGACACTTTCAAGGTCCAAGATAAACGTTAAAGATGTGAAAGATGCAACGTATTCCAATGATTCTAGGTCAGTTGTCGATAAAGAAACAGGGTGTCCCGGTGTAATATTTGAGGTTGATAAAATTGATTATATTTCATCTTCGGAGGTAAATATTGACGCACAATGTTACTCCGGGTTCTTAAACGCCATTGGGGGACGTTATGTTCTTCGCAATGTAAAAGGGAAATGGATGGTGGTGCGTATTGAAAACGGATGGGCGCAATAATAAACTGGGTAATATGTTCAACGTGTTGTCATTATTGTTACGCGTTCTTTTTCTTTGTTAGGATCAGTCGCCATCTAGCCTTGTGAAAATAAGGCCGCTGGTCTCCAAGTGGGTGTGTCATTTGATCTTCCGCCACAAGAGCGTAGGACGGAGAAGGGGCGGCCCGCGAAATAGAACTTAACAATTGAACGCTGAAATCGAAAATCAGACCTTCAATTATTCTTGTCTTCAGAACTCAGATCTCTGTGCAAACGACCGGCAGATTGACTCTGCTGACGCGTTCATTCTACACCTCGAAAAATGCAGTCATGAAAAAATGCTTGAAACATGAATCGGGGCTGGTAAATTAATCCGCAAATCGATCGCGCTAAAAGCTCAATATTTTTATACTTGGAGAAATATGAAAAAAAACGACCAGAATTGGTTCCTGAAAAAACCGCAAATAGTTCCCGTCCTTGATCCTGATTTTCGCCCGGCGGCCCTGGCCAACCGGTGCTTCCGCGAGGAGGCCATTCGCTCGGGGAACAGCGAGCCTCTTGCCATCGCGGTCGAGGCGGATAACGGCATAATTTCCAGTTACAAGACGGTTGTCTTCTCGAAAAAAGACCCGCGTTTCTCTTCCAATTTCAATTACGTTGAGCGCCTGGTAAAGTTTCTCCTGTGGCAAAGGGGCGGCTGGCGGGTGGTCATCGGCGGTCCGCGCGAGATCGGCGAGCATATCCGGGATATATACCTGGAGAAGGGCAAGCGGATCTTCGACGCCAATCTCATGGCGGAGGTTTATTCCAAGCCGTTCAAGGTTGAGATCACGACCGTGGACAAGATACCGCCGGACAAGCAGAACCCCAAGCCGCTCGGCCGTCACCTTGAAGGCTGCCGGATCGGGTTTGACCTTGGCGCCAGCGACCGGAAAGTGGCCGCGGTCAAGGACGGCCAGTCGGTCTTCAGCGAGGAGGTGGTCTGGGACCCGAAAGGACATTCCGATCCGCAATATCATTTTGACGAGATCATGGCGGCCCTGAAGAAGGCCGCCGGCTACCTGCCGAGGGTTGACGCCATCGGCGGCTCGTCCGCCGGCATTTATATCAACAACAGCGTGCGCATCGCCTCGCTCTTCCGCGGCGTGCCGAAGGACCTGTTTGAGACAAGAATACGCGGGCTTTTTAACGAAATCAGGAAAGCGTGGAAAAATATTCCGCTTGACGTCATCAACGACGGCGAGGTGACCGCCCTGGCCGGGTCAATGTCGCTGGGAGTTAATTCCATCCTCGGGATCGCGATGGGCTCAAGCCTCGCGGCCGGATACGTTGACCGGGAAGGCAATGTGGTCGGTTGGCTGGACGAGCTGGCCTTCGCGCCGGTTGATTATAATCCCGGGGCTCCGGTGGACGAATGGTCGGGCGATTACGGTTGCGGCGCGATGTATTTTTCGCAGGTCGCCGTCAACCGCCTGGCGGTCAAGGCCGGCATCAAGCTGGATGAAAAAAGGACCCTGGCCGAACGGTTGAAGGACGTGCAAAAGCTGATGAATGAGGGCGATAAGCGGGCGCAGTCGATTTTCGAGACAATCGGGGTATATTTTGGATACGCCATCGCTCATTATGCCGACTTTTACAATCTTGAAAACTTGCTGGTTCTTGGCCGGGTGACCTCCGGCAAGGGCGGCGACGTCATTATCAAGACGGCGGAAGATACCCTGAAGCGCGAATTCCCGGAACTTGTCCGGAAGGTCAAACTTGCCGTTCCCGATGAAGCCAGCCGGCGGGTAGGGCAGGCGATCGCCGCCGCTAGTCTACCAGTGGTTAAGGCAGGTAAAAAATAGGCAGCAGGCGGTTAAGTTCAGATTATTACGCGCCGGCCGAAACATATTGCTCATGTTTGCTTCGGCCGGATTCGCCCATTTAACAGGTCTTGCAGCACATCAGCAACCTTCAATTCAGCGGCCCAACGGTTCAGGTATGGGACGTCTAATGCGTCGCTCTGCACGGCTACCATGCCCGCCGCGTCGCCCAACTGACGTTCCGACGGGCTGATGGTATTCCAATATAGTTTATGCAAAATAACGTCTTCGGCCGTGCAGAGCCATGCCGTTTCCCCGAACAGGGTGATCTTGATGCGACGATTGAACATGCACCGCTCAAAAGGGCGCGGCTGCAAAAGCCAGAAATCAACCTTCAGCGGAGAGCGGGAGTCGATGGCATTGAATTGATATGGCGGTTGGTATGCTGCGCGGATCGCCGCTTCGTCAATATGGAAGTCACCCCGGAAGGCTTCGATCAATCGAATAATTGCCGATTCCGGTAATTGGATGACATAATCCAGATCGTGCGTTGTTCGAGGAATACCCCAATAATTGCTGGCCATGGAACCCGCCAGCATATAGGAGATCCCGGTCCGGTTGAGACGGCGCAACGTGTCAATCAGTAATTCTTTTTCGGTCATGGCTTGACCAGCCGGAGCAAGCCGCCGGCTAAAGATAGGCGTTGGTTAAGCAGACGTTCGATCCCAGCCGCATTCGTTGCCGGATGCTGGTTCTTGATCCCGGCCCGGGCTATCTCGCAGGCCAATTCATGAAGTTCCAGGGAGAGGTCAAGTCGCTGTTCGCCGGTCATCGCGCGATAGCGTTGTATCTGCAAGTCCAAAGCGGCATCCGGTTTCATGTATTGATGATAACCAGAATCCGTTATCAAAGTCAAAATTATTGTCCGCGGTATTTTTTGATAAACCCGGTTTGCATCAATTTGGCCGTCATGCCCCGGGAGCGCTTGATCATTTTGCGGGCGTTGGCGATAAGCTCGTTATAGGTCATCTTGACCCGGGCCAGGCCCTGTTCCTGGGCCTTCATCCCGACCGCGGCGGCTTCGCGCGGGAATACTTCCCAGTCATCCATGGTCGGCAGGATATGCTCGGCATCCAGTTTTTTCCCGCTCATGCCGGCCAGGGCGTCGGCCGCGGCAAAGCACATTTCATCGGTTATGGTCTTCGCGCGCACGTCCAGGGCGCCGCGGAAAATGCCCGGGAATCCGACCGAATTGTTGACTTGGTTGGGGAAGTCCGAGCGCCCGGTCGCCACGATCGCGGCCCCGGCTTCCTTCGCCTCCCACGGCCAGATTTCCGGGACGGGATTGGCGCAGGCGAAAACAATGGAGTCCTCCCGCATCGCGCGGATCCATTCCGGCTTGATCGTGCCGGGTCCCGGCGTGGAACAGGCGATGACCACGTCCATGCCCTTGATCGCCTCCTCAATCCCGCCCGTCCGGCCTTCGGCGTTGGTTATCCGGCATAGTTTCCATTTCTGGGCGAACTGTTTTTGGACCGCCTCGATATCGGAACGGTTTTTGTTGAGAATGCCCTTGGAGTCAACGACCAGGCATTTGGCCGGATCGGCCCCGCAGCCGAAGATCAGGCGCGCGGCGTTGGTGTTGGAGGCCCCGCTGCCGATGAAGGCGACGCGCACGTTGCCGATCTTCTTGCGGGCCAGTTTCAGGGCGTTCAGGAGTCCGGCCAGGATGACCGTGGCCGTTCCCTGCTGGTCGTCGTGCCAGACCGGGATTTCGGCCTTCTCTCTCAGCTTGTCCAGGATGGTGAAACATTTGGGCTGGGCAATGTCCTCCAGGTTGATTCCGCCGAACGAGGGCTGGAGGGCGAGGACGATTTCAATGATCTTTTCGGGGTCCTTTTCATTCAGGACGATCGGGAAGGCGTCCACGCCCCCGAGGTATTTAAAGAGCAATGCCTTGCCTTCCATGACCGGCAAGCCGGCCTCCGGGCCGATATCGCCCAGGCCGAGCACGCGCGTTCCGTCGCTGACCACGGCGACCGTGTTCCAGCGGTTGGTCATCTGGAATGAAAGGTCCTTGTCGGCCTCAATGGCCTTGCAGGCCGCGGCCACGCCCGGCGAATACCAGATCGCGAAGTCATTGAAATCTTTCACGCGGCATTTGATCCCGGTCTCGATCTTGCCCTGGTAAAAGGGGTGCATGCGCAGCGCCATTTCGGCCGGCTTGCCCGCTTTTTTTAATAATCCCCGGGAGGTGCCTGATTGAAGCTTTTTTTTCATTGTTTGTCCTTTTGATTAAGCCGCCTTGCCTGGTTTTTAATTGAGAGCTGTTATCAAAACTGCGTTGATAATATAATGACTCTGACGGGAAGCAAGATATAAAAGATCACCCCGTCTCAGTTTCTTATGGACACTGCTGTGATTCATCTGTAAAAATGCACGGTAATTATCATTAGTGTCTTAACCATCGGGAACAGCGAAGAAAAACAAGAAAACAATGCGTCACGCCGTGACGCACTACAACTGTAGCGCCGCACGGTGTGCGGCGAACTTGGGTTGCGGGCATAGCCCGTTTTGGTGCGGATTAACATGAGAAATTTTATTCTGGCGATCGGATTGGCAATTTTTATCTGCGGCGCCGGGATGACCGCGTCCGGCGAGCAATCGGCGGCCGAGCAGTTTAACGCCAAGGCCGTCAGCCTTGCCGTCAAGCTCTGCATGAAGGCGTACATTACAAACTCCGACTTCGCGGCCTTGAAAAAAGGAAAGGTTTCCGCGATCAACCGCAGGACGGCGCCGCAGTTCGCGTCCGATTACAGCCAGGCCTGGGCGGTGCTCCAGAAGTGTCCCGATCTGGTCGCGAAATACCGCCTGCGGGCAAATATGAGCAAGCCGGATGTTTTAAAAGTTATAAACCGCTTGACCAGGGAAGATTGCCTGGCGGCGGTTGACAGCATCCCCGACGAGGTGCTCGTTGACCAGTTTAACAAGTGCATTAATGACCCGGAATTAAAAGACAAGCCTTTAAACGAACAGATTGATCTTATTATGAAACGCTGATTTTGCGTAGATGGGAGTTGATTATGAAAAATATGGATACCGGCCTGCTCAACAGCAGGCCATTTTTGGCGATCAAGCTGGTTGTCGCGATCATCGTGGTCGCCTTATTTGGTTTCAAGCCGGGCGCCGCCCCGGCCCAGGATATCGCCGACTTGAATTGCCGGGACCATTTCAACCCATTCATGCCGACCCTCGTCATGAAATATGAGGTTAATTATTCGCTCTTCGGCCTCAACCTCGTGCACCTTGCCGACGCCTTTATCTACGCCACGGACGGCGAGTGGTTCAACGAGGCGACCGGCGAGTGGGTCAACTCATATCTATTGAGCCTGCATCTGGACACGACCGAAGACGCCTCGGAAATCGGCCGGGGCCGTTATTCAATTCACAACCGTCTTGTGGCGGTCCTGCTCAAGCCAAGCCTGGAGGCGATTGTTTTTGCCAAGCGTGATTTCCTGCACGTGGACACTTTTTTCGCGAAAATGGAGGTGCATAACACGGAAATATTCAGCGTGGAATCCGGGAAAAACGATTACGTCAAGAAGGATTTCGTGTCCAGCTCGGTCACGACCAACCTTGACCAGTTCGCCGCCCTGACCAAGCAGCGCAATGAGGTACTGCGTTTCCTGAAGGTGGTCTCGGCCGTTTATGTCGGCAACACGAACAGCCTGGCAAAAGCCGATGACTTCAATATCTCCGTTTTTACCGAGAACACGCTGGTGAAGTTTGTCGTCAAAATTTATCCGAAACTTGAAAAGGTCAACGTGATGGATGGTAAATTCAATTCCGTTCATTTCAAGGCCAAGCCGGCCCCGGGATTTTCGGGCAAGGGCCGCGAACTTGCGGCCTGGATGGCGCCGTTCCGTTTCCTGGCTTACCAGATCAACGACCCGGCCCTGGTCTGGATGGCGGATCGCACCTTTGAATGGGGCATGGTCCCGTTGGTCGCGGAATACGGGTTAAGGGTGGGGACCGTCCATTGCGAATTGGTCCGGATCAGTCCTGAACCTGATTTTGACAACGTCCCGTGATCCGCATGTCTCGCAGGCGATTTTCCTGTGAGATATGCGGACTGAGGATGAGTGTTTCTTTTCAGCCGCGGGCGCCCGCGCGCCGGGCGCATTCCTTCAATTCCTCATGATAGTCCTGCAGGGCGCGCGGCAGGACATCGCCGTTTTTAATGGCTTCAATCCCGTCAACGCTCGCCCGGGCCGCGGCCATGGTCGTGATGTAGGGAATCTTGTGCTGGATGGACATCATCCGGATGTAGCTGTCATCCGCCTTGCTTTCTTTTCCGGCCGGGGTGTTTATGACAAGATTAATTTCGCCGTTCTTTATCGCGTCGGGTATGTTCGGCCTGCCCTCGCTCATTTTTTTAATCAGGACCGACTCAATCCCGTTTTTCTGCAGATAGCGCCGCGTATGCTCGGTGGCGAATATCTGGAACTTTAATTTCTGGAGCTTATGCGCGATCGGCAGGAGCTCCGGCTTGTCCTTGTCGGCCACGGTCAGGAGCGCGCTGCCCTCCTTGGGGAGTTTTACGCCGGTGGCCTCCTGGGCCTTGTAAAACGCGATTTCAAATGACTTGTCAATCCCCATGACCTCGCCGGTGGCCTTCATTTCTGGCCCGAGGGTGGGATCCACCTCGGGGAACATGTTGAACGGGAAGACGGCTTCCTTTACGCCGACAAACGGCAAAACCTGCTCCCGGAGTTCCGGGAAATCGGCGATTTTTTTGCCGAGCATGAGCTCCGTGGCAATCCGCGCCAGGGGCATGCCGGTCACCTTGGAGACAAACGGCACCGTGCGCGAGGCGCGCGGGTTGGCTTCCAGGATGTAGACCTTGTTGTCGCAAATGGCGTACTGGATGTTGATCAGCCCGACGACCTTCAATTCGCGCGCTATTTTGTCGGTGTATTCCTTGATGGTCTTGATGTGCTTTGCGCCCAGGGTCCGCGGGGGGATGCTGCAGGCCGAATCGCCGGAATGAATGCCGGCGTGCTCGATGTGCTCCATGATCGCGGCGACGAAAGTGCTTTCGCCGTCCGAGACGGCGTCCACCTCGGTTTCAATCGCCTTTTCCAGGAACCGGTCAAGGAGCATCGGGTATTCCGGGCTGACCTTGATCGCTTCCCGGGCGTAATGCAGCAGGGCTTCCTCGTCGTAAATGATCTGCATACCCCGTCCGCCGAGAACGAATGACGGCCGCACCATGAGCGGGTAGCCGATCCTGCCGGCGATTTTTATCGCTTCTTCCAGCGATTTCGCCGTGCCGCCTTCCGTCTGGACGATGTTGAGCTCGTTCATCTTCTGCCGGAAAAGCTCGCGGTCCTCGGCAAAGGCGATGCTCTCCACGCTGGTCCCGAGGATCCTGACCCCGTTCTGCTCAAGCTCGGCGGCGATATTCAGCGGGGTCTGGCCGCCGAACTGGAC
>CAYYWX010000005.1:0-65855 GCA_964475405.1 uncultured Verrucomicrobiota bacterium | reverse complement strand
CGCCTTCCGGTTTTTCCTTTTCATAGATCGTGAGCACGTCCTCAACCGTCAACGGCTCAAAATACAGCTTGTTGGAGGTGTCGTAATCGGTGGAGACCGTTTCCGGGTTGCAGTTGACCATGATGGATTCATAGCCCTGTTCGCGCAGCGCGAAGGCGGCGTGGACGCAGGTATAGTCAAACTCAATGCCCTGGCCGATCCGGTTCGGGCCGCCGCCGAGTATCATGATTTTTTTGCGGCTGGAGACGGGCACCTGGTCCTTGCCCTTGCTGTAAGTTGAATAATAATAGGCCGCGTTTTCAACGCCGCTCACCGGCACGGCTTCAAAACGGGCGTTGCCGACGACGGCCTTGCGTTTCTTGCGCACGACGCTTTCCTTCGTCTGCAGGAGTTTCGCCAGGTACTTGTCCGCGAAGCCCCATTCCTTGGCCTTGGCCAGCTGCTTGTCCGGCAGGTCCTTGATGTTATACTTGACGAGCTCTTCCTCGAAATCAACGAGGTCCTTGATCTCCTTTAAGAACCACCGGCCGATGAAGGTCACCTTGTAAAGGTCCTCAACGGACATTCCCTTGCGGAGCGCCTCGTAAATCAGGAACATTCTTTCGCTGGTCGGATAAGCCAGGCGTTCCTTGATGGCCGGGAGGGAAAGCTCGTTGAAATTCTTCGCGAAGCCGAGCCCGTGCCGTCCGATTTCCAGCGAGCGGATCGCCTTCTGGCAGGCTTCCTTGAAATTCTTGCCGATGCTCATCACCTCGCCGACGGCCTTCATCTGGGTGCCGAGGATGTCCCGGGCCTGCGGGAATTTTTCAAAGGCCCAGCGCGCGAATTTTATGACGACGTATTCGCCGCTCGGCTTGTATTTCTCCAGGGTGCCTTCCTTCCAGTAGGGGATTTCGTCCATCGTGATCCCCGCCGCCAGCCTTGAGGAAATGAGCGCGATCGGGAAGCCGGTCGCCTTCGAAGCCAGGGCCGAGGAGCGCGACGTGCGCGGGTTTATTTCAATCGCCACCAGCCTGTCGTCCTTCAGGTTATGGGCGAACTGGATGTTGGTTCCGCCGACCACCCCGATCGCCTCGACGATCTTATAAGAATATTCCTGCATCTTCTTCTGCAGTTTTTCGGGCACGGTCAGCATCGGGGCGACGCAAAAACTGTCGCCGGTATGCACGCCCATCGCGTCGATGTTTTCAATGAAACAAACCGTTATTTTCTGGTTCTTTTCGTCGCGCACGACCTCCAGCTCAAGCTCTTCCCAGCCGATGACGGCTTCCTCGATCAGCACCTGGTGAATAATGCTCGCCGTCAGTCCGCGCATGGCGATCGTCCGTAATTCCTCGACATTGAAGACAATGCCCCCGCCCGTGCCGCCCATCGTGTAAGCCGGGCGGATCACCACCGGATATTTCAATTTTTCGGCGATTTTTTCGGCTTCCTCGACCGATTCGGCGATCGCCGACTGGGGCAGGGCGATGCCGAGCTGTTTCATCGTCTCCTTGAACGCCAGCCGGTCCTCGCCGCGCTCAATCGCGTCGGCCTGGACGCCGATGATCTTCACGCCGTATTTCGCCAATATGCCTTTCTTGTGGAGCTCGGACGACAAGTTAAGGCCGGTCTGGCCGCCGAGGTTCGGCAGGAGGGCGTCCGGGCGCTCGCGGGCGATGATTTTTTCAAGGCGGTCAACTGTCAGGGGTTCAATGTAGGTGCGGTCGGCCATGGCCGGGTCGGTCATGATCGTGGCCGGATTGGAGTTGACCAGCACGATCTGGTAGCCTTCCTTCCGCAAGGCCTTGCAGGCCTGGGTGCCGGAATAATCAAATTCGCATGCCTGGCCGATGATGATTGGGCCGGAACCGATGATCATGACTTTCTTGATGTCGTTTCTTCTTGGCATGTTGTCCGCTCCTGGATGGGTTGTTTTTCCGCCGGTGTCATATGCGTCCAATTCAAATCCCGATATTTCGGGCTGATGATTGCTTTCGTGGGATTTTAATTAAACTGGGCAGATAGCAAGCATTATTTTGAATAAACGATCAATAAAATGCGCGCGGGCAACGCGGCAACTTACAAACTTGACTTTGCTCCCTCTTTTGCTCCAAATTCAATTCAACCGGGGCGTGTCCGGCCGCGGCCGGATTTCCGGGTAAAATTCAATCCAAGGGGAGCAAACGCCATGATAGAACATCTTTATCCGCACATGGTGCATGAATATTACGTTGATAAGATGCGGCAATTGTCCGTCGCGCGGGACGAGGTGCGCGCGAAAATCAGGACAAAAACCGACGTCCTGAAACTCCGGAAGATGGTCCGTGAAAACCTGGCGAAATCGTTCGACCGATTGCCGGAAAAGTCGCCGCTCAACGCGCGCGTTACCGGCCGGATTGAACGGCCAAAATATACGGTTGAAAAAATAATTTTTGAAAGCCGTCCGTCATTCTTCGTGACCGCCAATCTTTATATTCCCAAAAATATAAAGGGGAAGATGCCCTGTGTGCTCGGCGCCTGCGGGCACTCGGAAGTCGGCAAGGCGGAGCCGAATTATCAGTTTTATGCCCAGGGTTTGGCGGCGAAAGGTTACCTGGCCCTCATTTACGATCCGGTCAGCCAGGGGGAACGCGTCCAGTATCCCGGCAATGAAGGCCGCAACCATCCCAGGGGTTGCTGCGAGGAGCACAACATGATGGGCAATCAAATGTCGCTCATCGGCGAGTTCTTCGGCAAATGGCGGCTTTGGGACGGCATCCGTGCCCTGGATTATCTTTTGTCCCGGCCCGAGGCCGATTTGACCAGGGTGGGGGTCACCGGCAATTCCGGCGGCGGCACGCTTTCCACCTACCTGAACGCCTTTGACGACCGCTTTACCATGGCGGCGCCGTCGTGCTTCGTGACGACTTACCTCGCCAACCTGGAGAATGAACTGCCGGCCGACTCGGAACAGATCCCGCCGAACATCATCAAGTACGGCCTTGACATGGCCGATTTTTTTGTCGCGCAGATTCCGCGTCCGGTCATCCTCCTGGGGCAGAAGAACGACTTTTTTGACACTCGCGGGCTGGTCAAGACCTATGAGGAGCTTAAGCGGCTTTATACGATCATGGGGGCGGGGAAGAACGTGGAGCTTTTCATCGGCCCGCGGGATCACGGATTCTACCTCGAAAACCGGGAGGCGATGTTCGCCTTTTTCAACAAGCATGCCGCGCTAAAGGCCGGCGCCCGGCAGGGCAAAACAGTCGTTGAAACCCCGGAAAGCCTTTCCTGCGCTCCGAAACGACCGGGCGGCAGAATAGTTTTTGATTTCACGAAGGAGCAGGCGGCGGGGATCAATTCCGCGCGGCGCAGGCTTGCTCCGTCCGGCTTGCGGAAAGCGATCGGCAAGGTATTGGAAATCAATGGCCGGCCGATCATTCCCCATTACCGTGTCCTACGCGTGAGCGGTCATGATTCAAAACAATACCCCTGCCATTCGTCTTTCGCGGTTGAGACCGAGCCGGGGATCCGGGCGATCCTGCATTTGTATGACCGCCGGTCTTACTGGCATTTCCCGAAGTTCAAGAGCGTCCAGCTCTATCTCCCGCATCTCTCCAGCCGGGATGACATTGTGTCCGGTGAAGTTTTGCACGGCAAGGGTCCGTTCCTGGCGCTGGATGTGCGCGGGATGGGGCAGACGAAAGCGCTCACCTGCGACGATGATAATTTCTTTTCGCCTTACGGCAATGACTATTTTTACGCCAGTTACGCCGCCATGTTCGGCGAGCCGTATCTCGGGCGGCGGGTCCATGACCTTGTCACGATCCTGGAGCTGTTGCGCTCGGAAGGTTGCCGGGAGGTTCATCTGATGGGGCGCGGACTTGGGGCGCTGACCGCAACCTTCGCGGCTTGCCTGCATCCGCTTGTCAAACGGGTGACCTTGAAAAACGCCTTGCTTTCTTATTATGAATTGACCCAGGCGCCGTTCCAGGGTTGGCCGCTCAGCTCCATGGCAGGCGGCTTGCTCCGTCATTTTGACCTGCCGGACTGCTATCGGGCCCTGGCCGCGAAACAATTGAAAATCATCTCGCCCTGGGACGGCCGGATGCAGGCCTGGAACAAGCGCCGGCTTCCCGCGCATCTGCGGTCGCTGGGCCTGGTAGTGGACTGCGTGAAAAGTTTTTGAAGATAATATGTCAACCAATCGCATACAGTGTAAGAATGTTTTGACGGATGCCGAGCTTTCCGATATCGACTCCTTCTCCGCGCGGCATCGCGGCGAGGCGGCCTTATCCATCGTGGCGCGCTTCCTGCGCGATAAATTCGCCGTAGAGCTGGTCATGGACCAGGATATCGTCGCCGGTTTCCTGCACGACAGCTCCAATCTGCCGGGAAAGGCCGACGCGCTCTTCCGTCCGCAGTCAGAACGTGATTTGGCGCTGATATTCCGCCTGTGCTTTTCCATGGGAATTCCTTTCACTGTTTCCGGCGGACGCTCGGCCCTGACCGGCAGCGCCACGCCTGAATCCGGGATTATCATTTCAACGGTCAAGATGCTTGACCCGCCGGTGGAAATCGCGGCGGAGCAAAAGACCGTCCTGTCGCCGGTCGGCATCATCCTGGAAGACCTGCGCCGCATTGTTACCGAGAAGACGGCCGGAAAACTTTATCTCCCGGTTGACCCGACCAGCCGTGCGGACGCTTCCGTTGGGGGCGCCATCGCCTGCAACGCGTCCGGTTTCACGCCCGGGGAGGTGGGGGCCATCCGGCACTGGATAACGGCCCTGGATTTTATCCTGCCGAACGGGATGAAGATTTCCGCCCGGCGCGGCGAATATGTCTCCGAAAATGGTTTCTTTGTCGTTGAGTCATCCGCTGGAAAATGCGAGTTGCCCGTGCCGAGTTATCCGCGGCCCCGGATCAAAAACGCCAGCGGCCCTTATTCGTCGCCGGAGGGTGTCCTGGATTTTGTGGACCTGGTAATCGGCAGCGAGGGCATGTTCGGTGCCGTCTCGTGCTGTCAAATGCGTTTGGAAAAGAGCCCGGCCGCCTTCCTTGACCTTTTCTTCTCCCTGCCCGCGGAAGATAATGCCGTGGATTTCCTTGACTATTTGCGGGATAATTTGCCGGGAGGACTCGGGAAGTTGACCGCCCTGGAATATTTCGGCGTGAATTGCCGGAAATATATGACCCATGAAAATCTGCTTTTCAGGGGAAATAACCAGGTCGGTATTTACGTCCAGGAACCCTTGACGTCAAAATCGGCCGATGACGCGGCGCTGGAATGGTTTGAGCGCCTGACGGCGTCCGGCTGCAAAATAGACGAGAATGCGATCGTCATGCTGGATAACGACCGCGACCGCAAAGTTTTCATGGAGGCGCGCCATTCCATGCCGGCCAACGCACTGGAAGTCGTCCAGCACCGTGGCACATACACGATCATGACCGATACCGTCGTCCCGCCCGAAAATTTCCGCGCGTTCCTGACGTTCACCCACAATGCCATCAGGTCGGAAGGACTGGACTATCTCTCCTTCGGCCATTTCGGCGACTGCCACCTGCATTTCACCATCCTGCCGGAGAAGGACAAGCTGTCCAGGGCGACGGAAGTATATGACCTGATCATCGCGGAATCCGCGCGCCTGGGAGGGGTTTATTCCGGCGAGCACGGCACCGGCAAGCGCAAGCGCCGCGATTTCCTGCGCTGTTACGGTCCGGAAGCCGCGGACCAGTTAAAGCGTTGCAAGGCGGCGCTTGACCCCGGCTTTCTTCTCAACCGCGGGAATGTCGTTGAATGGTCATGATTCAAGCGATAGAATCCGGACGAATTTAATCTGCTTTATTGATAAATTTTATGTTGAACTTTTATCAATCACATAAACAACCGATAACGCAAGGACGTGATTCTTTATCCGTCCCGACGCGATTTACGCGGGGGACGGAATTATCCGTGTTTCGCATTGGGCTTGGTAAGTCCGCGAACCATGCGGAACAGAATGCGGCAGGTTGATCTGGCGGCAAGGCGTCGCCGGCGGAGCTATACTCGTGTATGCGCCGACCGGCGAGACAGGTCAAGATCACGCGTTCTGTCTCCGCACCCAATGCGAAACGCTTTAAATAAAGTAAATTTGGCAGATACATGAAAATTAAACTTCCATATGGCAAAAAAAACATCACGGTGGAAGTCCCGTTCCCCGGCGTCACCGTCCTTGAGCCGCGTTTTGTCCAAGGTCTTGCCGACGAAGCCGCCTCCTTCGCCGCCGCGGTCCGCTCGCCGGTCAATCTTCCCGCGCTCCGCGGCATTATCGGCAACAAAGATAAGGTTGCCGTCCTGGTTCCCGATATAACCCGGCCGTTTCCATCCAAACGCGTCCTGCCGTGGCTGTTCAAGGAGCTTGAGCACGTGCCGCGCGAAAATTTTACGATTATCATCGGCACCGGGTCGCACCGCGCCAACACTCCGTCCGAGCTCAAGGAAATGCTGGGCGATGAGATCGCCGGGCGGTATAGGGTTGTCAATCACGACGCGCACGATCTTAAAACTATGCAACCGGTCGGCAAGCGGGATGACGGCGGGGTTGTACGGATGAACCGGGAATACGTCGAGGCTGACCGGCGGATAATCATGGGGTTTATCGAACCGCACTTCATGGCCGGATTTTCGGGCGGATACAAGGCCGTCATGCCCGGCGTGGCGGATATTGATTCCATCCTTTATTATCATCGCCCGCCGGTTGTCGGCGATCCATGCAGCACATGGGGCGTCTTGAAAGATAACCCGACCCAGGAATTGGTGCGGAAAATAGGGGCGCTGGTTCCGGTTGATTTTTGCGTTAATCTGACGCTTAACCGCGAGCGTTGCATAACCGGATTTTTCTGCGGGGACACGCTCTTCGCCCATTCCAAGGGATGCGAGTTTGCCAGGGCATCGGCCATGGTGCCCTGCGCCCGGCGTTTCCCGGTTGTGATCACCACCAACGGCGGCTACCCGTTGGACCAGAACCTGTACCAGTCGGTCAAGGGATTATCGGCGGCCGCTCAGATCGTGGAGGAGGGCGGACTGATTGTCGCCGCCTGCGAATGCGCCGACGGTTTCCCGGGGCATGGCAATTTTGCCCGGCTGCTGTTTGAACATTCCTCCCCAAAGGCGATTTTGGATACGGTCTTGAAGCCGGGGTTCACGATGTTTGACCAATGGGAGGCGCAATTGCTGGCCATGATCCAGGTCCGTGCCAAGGTGGCCCTCTTCAGCTCCCTGCCGGCTGACGACGTCCGCCGGGCGCACCTGGATTATATCGCCGATCTTGATGAATACCTTGCCTCCGCCATGCGGCGCCTCGGGACAGGGGCAAAAGTCGCCGTCCTGCCCGATGGCCCGTTGACAATTCCGTATGTTCAGTGATAATAAAAAGGATAGGAAGGTTGAAGACTGAAGACTGAAGACTGTTAGGTAAATCAATGTTTTTCAGGCCAATTAATAAAAACAGATTTTTATTATTCATTCCGCTCGTGCTGGCGTTGACAACGGCGGCGTGCGGCGCTGACAATCCCGTCCGTCTGGCCGAAAAGGACAACGGACTCACCAACGCCGTGAGCGTCGGCGGCGAAATTCAAATTGTCCTCCAAGGCAACCCGACCACCGGCTATTCATGGGACCTGGCTTCGTTCAGCACGAATATATTGCGGCAGATCGCGAAAGTTGAATATCGGCAGGCCAGTCAGCCCGCGGGTCGCGAGATGGTCGGGGTGGGCGGTGAGTTTGTTTTCCGCTTTAAGGCGATCGGTCCCGGGCCGGGACAGGTTAAATTGATTTACCGCCGGCCATGGGAAACGACATCTTTCGATAAGGCATATTCCGCTGTTATTGAGGTCAAATGACATGCTTGTTTACCACGGATTATACGGATGGGACGGATACAGAAAGAACAGTCAGACAGTCGGCCCCTTCTTCGCCAAGGCTACGCAGGGCAAGCGGTCGGACAGTTTGATTTGACATCAGTGTCATACGTGATATCCGTGGTGTAACATTTTAAACTTAGGATATGGGCCCGGGCCAGTTGGTTAAAAACATGAAAACATCTTTGGCAAACGCGCAAATGCCGGGAAAAAAGCTCAAGGTTGCGATTGTGCAGGTAAATGCTTCTGCCGACCTGAAGCTTAATCTCCGGCGGATTGACGGAATTATCGCGCGGATTAAAAAGTGCGACCTGATCGCCCTTCCGGAAGTATTTGCCTTGCGCGGATCCAACCGGGACTACCGTCGCAATGCCCAGGCAATGAACGGTTCCCTCGTTCAATGGCTGAAAGAGATCGCCCGCCGACGCCGCGCCTGGGTCCTGGCGGGAAGCATGATCGAAAAGGCCGGCGATAAATTCTTCAATACCTCCGTGTTGATTGACCGCTCCGGCGTCATTCGCGCAAAATACAGGAAGATCCATCTTTTTGAGGCGCACCTTGAGAACGGCCAGTCGGTGCGGGAGCGTGATATTTATTCGGCCGGCAGCCGCCCGAAAGCCATAAACATTGAAGGGTGGGAGTGCGGACTGGCCATTTGTTATGACCTGCGTTTCCCCGAGCTGTTCCGGCGCTATTCCGCGAAGGGGGCGCATTTGTTTTTCATCCCGGCCAATTTCACCCAGAAAACAGGCAGGGACCATTGGGAAACATTGCTGCGCGCGCGGGCCATTGAAAACCAGGCGTTTGTCGTCGCGCCCGGCCAGTGCGGAATAAACCCGAAAACCGGCATTGCCAGTTACGGCAACAGCATGGCGGTCGGGCCCTGGGGTGAAATTCTTTGCCGCGCGGGGGAGCGGGAGGGTGTTTTGACCGTGACGCTTGATCCTGGCGAATTACGACGCACGCGGGGAAGAATCCCGGTTCTTCAACACCGGCGGATATGAAGGCAACGCGTCGCCGATATTAGCGGAGGCATTTATGGAAAGCTTTCTGTGCAAAGAATTAAAACTTAACAATCCGGTCGCGGTGATTTTGGCGGATGAAATACCGGATTATGCGCGCCAATTTTCTCCGGGAAAGAGCCATAATAATTGCTCTTTAAATGCCCTAAAACTTGCCCTGTCCGGCGAGGCTGTTTACTTTTCCCGGGATACGCCCGGATGTCCCGGCATGAAATTCGGGCTTGGTTTTATTGATGAGATTGTAATACCCGGAGGATTTGAATATTTTCTTTCCTGCGGCAAAGGGCCGGGTTTTCCAGAGGGCGAGAAGGTTAAAAAAAGTCCGGAGATAGCGGTCAAATTTCATGAGAAACTGCCCAAGAAAGTTCACGCGAACAAGTATGTGATTTTTAAGCCGCTTGCGGAAATCGACCTGGACCTTGCCAGTTTAATTGTCTTCCTGGCAACCCCGGATCAACTCGCGGCCTTGATTCACCTCTATTCCTACGAGTCGGGAGCTTACGACGATGTATTTGCCGCCATGTGCTCCGGATGCGCTTCCATCCTGAGGATTCCGCTTTCGGAGGCAATGAAAAAGGATGCCAGGGGAGTCATTGGCCTGGTTGATATTTTTGCGCGACCGAACTTTAACCCCGATCTGTTCGCTTTCACCGTGTCGGCCAAAAAGTATATCGAGATGGAAGGGAACTCAAAAAACTGTATTTTTCAGTCGCACGTATGGAATGGCGTAAAAAAGAGGATTGGATAACCGGAGGAAGAAATAAACATGGCGGATAAAAAGCTTGATACAATCACGATCGCGAAGGCGATTGCGGACACGGCAAGGAAATTCGGCGGGCGCAACTTTACTGTCAAGGAGCTGTTGCCTTTTGCCCGGTGCGTCGAGATAACGTTGAATAACAGCCGGGATGTTCCCGACACTACCCCCGCCGTGCGTTTCTGCGCCGAGATTAATCTGCCGGTGTGCTTCGTTCACCTGGGGATCCCGCATAACGAGGAGACCATCGCCTATGCCGCGAAAAGGTGCCTGGCGCGAAAATACAAAGGCCGCGAGGCAAAATTCAGCCAAAAGATATTCCACCTGGCCTTTTCAAAGATAAACATGTGGGGGGAGAAATACGGCGGCATCGGCCGGACGATCGCCCTTGCCCGGGACTTTTTGAAAGAACTTTCCCCGGAAACCATCCGGAAGATCAAGAAACTCAAGAAACAAAGGATGGTGTTCCTCGGCGATTCCATCATGGCAACGCTTCACTGGGGCGCGTATGGCGGTTACCCGGATATACTTTCCGACCTTTTCGGCATATTGAACCGCAAGGTGGAGGTGATCAACGCCGGCATCGGCGGGCAGACGAGCTGGGAGGGTTTGGCGCGCCTGGAACGGGACGTCACCTCCAAAAAACCGGACATGTGCTTTGTCGCCTTCGGCGCCAACGATCTTTCCTATACCAAGGGCGGCAAGGAGCTGAAATGGATGGCAAAATTCAGGAAAAGCATGACGGCGATTGTCACGGGCCTGAAGAAAAAAGGCGTCAAGCCGGTTTTCCTCAACGGGACGAGACAGTCCTGGATAGACGAGCGCATTTACAGGAAGGAAGTCGCGGACGCGATCGTGAAAATCGGCCGCAGTCACAACGTGCCGGTCATCGATTCTCACGGTTTTTCCTGGAAGGGCGACAAGCGTGCCTGGCTTTGCTTTGACGACGTGCATCTCAACAACTCCGGCCAGATAAGGTTTGCCGGGGAGATTTTAAAGTTCATTTTGGAGCCCAAATCAAAATAAGGCTGTGCAGCATGGGTGACATTGTTTTCAACATTATCTGGTGGGGGCTGGCGATCTGGACCGGCGTGTCGCCGAAAGGCTACGCGCCGTATTTAATGCTGGGCTTTAACGCCGGCGATCTGATGGCAACCCTTTATTGCGGCATCGGGCAGGGCTACCTGAAGGAGGAGGGCGATTTCGACCTCGGCTCATTCCTCATGAGCACCATCGCGTTTATCTACCTGGGCGGCTTCTATCTCGGCGGGCTTTCCTTCACGCCGGGCAGCGACCCTTATAATAATGCCGTTTACTTCGTCTTTGTCGTGTTCCTGCTGACTTTTCTCTACCGCTACGTGCAATATACCATTGACCGTATAAGGTAATCGGGGGCACGCCCGAATGATGCTAAGATAAGTCCGTTTTCACACCTCGAATGGCGGCGGAGGCCCGCCGCCCTCCATAAAACACAAACGTTTTCCTCCTGGAGGGCGGGCGGCCTCGACCGCCGCACGCTTATCTTGGCGCCATTCGGGGCACGTCCTCAATATATAACATTCTAACATCTGCAGAATGTTAGAATGTCGCTGCGCCGGGTTAGTAATACTCGCCTGAATCCAGGCCGGAGGAAATTATCGAGTAAAAGGTGTCGCGAATCACAAGATATCCTGCGTCGTTGGGATGGTTGGCCGAGGGCTGGTCCATGAGGGCGTTCTGCCAGTTTGGCACGGCGGTGATCGCCTCAAAGATCGGCGCCAGGGGTATGTCGAAGTCCGCGGCGATCTGGTGAATCCTTGGATTGAACCCGACAATCCGGCTTTCCTGATCGGAGCGGTCACGATAACTGTTTGAAATCACCGGCGGGATGGTGGCGATAATGATTTTGACTCCGCGGGCGAGGGCGTATTGCACCATCGCGCGCAGGTTGTCCTCAATCTGGCCGTATGGGGCGCCCTCGAAGTGGTCATTCGTGCCTTCCATCAACAGCACAAGGTCAGGATTGTTTTCCTCCAGCCAGGACGTGAAGCGCAGCAATCCGTCCTCGGTCGTTTCCCCGGGATTCCCGGCGTTGATTGAGATAAAAGAACCCCGGAAATTTTCCTTCAGCCTGGTTTCCAGGAGGATCGGATAGCCGGTTTCCGGACCGTCGGAACTGCTCCCGCCGCCGTAGGTGATGCTGTCGCCGAACGCGAGAAAAACAAGGTTGATGCGGTCGCTATCCTGGACCGGCATCCATCCGTTGCCGCCATAATATGTGGAGGCCATCTGGTAGCCGGAGGCGGAAAGGGGCACCTGCCAGTACGCGTTGGCTTCCTGGTAAAGCATGGGGTCGGCCCGGCGGTCGCCGTCATAATCCGCAAACACCGGCGCGCAATCCGGACTTAAGAGCGCCACGAATGTTTGATACCCGCTTCCTGACAACGCGGCGAACAGGTTGCCGGTCAGGTTGTCGTAAAGGGCCGGGTCGGTCTTTCCGTCATTGTCATAATCGGCCGGGGCTGGCAGAAAATCCGGTCCGCCCCAGTTGAAGGAAAACGGCTCATAATGCCCTGGTTCCTGGCCGGCCGACAAATACGCCGACCAGTCGCCGGTTAATTTGCGATAGACAAGCAGGTCGGCGCGCCCGTCACCGTCATAATCGGACGGGATCGGGTCCCAGCCGCTGCCGCCCAGATGGACGGAGACTGAAAGGCCGCTGCTGGAAAAAATAATTTCCCAGGTCGCGGATGATTTCTGGTAGACGGCAAGATCGGTTTTGCCGTCGCCGTCATAATCGGCGGGAACCGGCGCGTATCCCGTGCCGCCAAGCGAGCTTGTCGCCACCGCATTGGAGGAATCGGTAAGCACGATTTGCCACAATCCGTTCGTCTTCCAGTAAACCGCCGGATCGGACAGCCCGTCGCCGTCATAATCGCCGGGCACCGCGACTGCTCCCAGCCCGCCGATTGACGATTCGAATGAAAGATAATTACCGGCCGACATGGCGACCACGATCTTGCCCTGCGCTTCCGAATAAACCGCCAGGTCGGACCGGCTGTCGCCGTCGTAATCGGCAACATTGCGGATGGCCGTGTTCGTGACCTGATAGGAGTAGCTGTCGTAGGTTTGCCAGGTTGTGAGGTTTGTGGAGCCTTTCCACTCCATCAGTACGTTCAAATTGGAGACCGTGACAAGGACGTAACCGTTCGTGCAGGCGCTGTAATACAAGGAGGACGCCATCTGCTGTTCGTTGTAATCCTTGCCGTAAACGCCGTCCCAGGAGCTGGATGGCGCGCCGCCCGCGCCCGCGACGACCTGCATGATGCCGATGCCGTTTCGCGGGGCCAGGCGGGCGCGGTTATAAAAGTGATCATGCCCGCAAAAATAAATCCGCCCATCCGCCTCGGTTATGCTTTTCAGGAAAAGATCGCGGGTGTCATTTTCATAGGCAAGGCAGTCGGATTGAGCGACCTGGACCGCCGGTTCATGGCCGAATACAAAAAGATGAAGCGTGCGCCTGGAAGCGACCTGGCTGGACAGCCATGGTTGGTTGACGCGGTGTAAATTCTTATACTGGTCAAGCCCGATAAACAGGGCGTTGTTATGCTGGAAACTGTAGGTCAGGCCGACTTCGCCCGTCGGGCCGTTGCCTGGAAGGACGGCGCCGAAAATGGAGTTAAAAATAGTGCCGTCCGCATCGCCGCGCCTGTCATGTTCGCCGCGAACCGGATAAACGGGGATGCGGGCGGAATAAACCGGTGAAAACGCGTTTGACCATGCGGCATACTGGGCGGGCAGGTTGGTGCAAGTGGGCGCATTGCTTCCGTAAATCAGATCGCCGGCAAACAGGACAAGATCGGGGCGGTCATTGGTTATCCCGCGCGCGATGGCCTGGAGGACGTTGGTGTTGGACCATGCGCTGGAAGGGCTTAGGCCGTCTCCCTCCGAATCTCCGACCACGGCGAATTTCCACGCGCCGGCGGAGGCAATGCCGGCTGATACCACCAGGAAAAGGAGCGTGAGGCAGACCGGCGTCCGCCAATCATGGATTCTATATTTATTAAACATTGGGCAACACTATAGTAAAACATATGCGAAAATACAAGAAAATTGACATTTCAATAGAATAGGGGTCAACCCTTGATAATTGATATTTAGCTTGCATACGATGGGTGTTTTGCGGTAGTCTGTGGGGCATATGGCAAGACAACTGCGAGTTCAATATGAGGGCGCGATATACCACGTCACGATCCGGGGAGTGGAGCGGCGGACAATATTCGATGATGACGGCGACCATGCGCGCTTTCTGGAGCGACTGGGAGATGCGGTCGAGGAATACGGAGTGCGCCTGTATCTATTCTGCCTGATGACGAACCACGCCCACCTCCTGGTTGAGACGCCGCGCGCGAACCTGTCGGCGTTCATGCAGAAACTCCAGACGGCATACACGGTCTATTATAACCTGCGGCACAAGCGCTCTGGGCACCTGATGCAGGGACGTTTCGGGGCCAAGTTGGTTCAAGGCGACAAATATCTGCTCGCGCTCAGCCGGTATATCCACCTGAATCCGGTATTCGTCGGTTCCATGACAGGGCAACCATTGGCCCGCCGCTTGACGGAACTGAGGGCATACCCATGGAGCAGTTATCGCGGGTATGTGGGATTGGCGAAGTCCAGTGATTTTATTGATGAAGGGCCGATACTGGCGATGATGGAGACGTCGAAGAAAAAACGGCGGCGCGCGTATCGCCGGTTTGTGGAGGCGGGGATAGCGGAGACAGATGAAGAATTTCTGGAAGTGCTGAAAGGCTCCGCCTGGGGTATCGGAGGGGGAGAGTTTCAGGAACATATCCGTGATCTGCACACCGACATGGCCAGGCGGGTAAAACGGTCGGAGGATGTGTCCTTCCGTCATGTGGCCCGGAAAGTTAGTCCGGAAGAGGTGCTTGGCAAAGTGGCCGCAGTATTCGGCATGAAATGCGATGATCTTAAAAAACGGCGTTATGATTGTGTGGCGCGAGCGGTGGCCGCGCAGATGTTGGTCAAACACTCTGGAATGAATCAACGGGATATTGGCGGATTGCTGAGCATGGGCACCGGGGCGGCGGTCTGCCGACAGCTGAAACGGCTCCGGGATCGTCGGGCGCGAGGTTCGGAGCTGGATGCGCAAATCGAAGGGATAGACTCCGTTCTCAAACGAAATGCCGGTTCTTCTGGTAAGTATTAAATATCAATTATTAAGGGTTGACCCCTGTTTTACACTGTTTTAAAGGGTTGACCCCTGTTTTACAACATCTATGAATAATAAATATTTCATAATTTTGGCATCAATTGCTCTGGTGATTGCAAATAATTCTTTTGGTAATGATGACGCAAAGGATATCAAAACGAATTATTTTTTGTATTTTGCTGATCGTGATGTCCGGGTGGTCTTTGAAAACGTGATGCTTGATAATATAATCAAATCAAGAATGACCAGCGACATGCAAACAGCAATATATCACGCAAATGGTCGCACCAATCTGGGTGATTTCTATCTTTCGCCTCGCGTGACAAATGCGATAAGTATGCAACAGCGTCCTCTGGGATGCACGGTGGAATATGATCATGCGAACAACCAAGTTAAAATTTCAAAAGATCAAGAAAAACCATATGTTGACGCATATCAGATTCGATTAAATAATGTAATTGCTGTGAGTGAAATTTCCAATGCAGTGAATTATATTAATAACAACTTAGGAAGAGAAATAAATCGTGATGATATAACTAATTTCTTCTGGCCGTATATGCCAAAAGACGCGAAAAAAACCAATCTTCTTGATTATATTGATGCGTTAAAGGATCAGGTTCAACTTGAAAAGCAATATAAACGTAAAATGATTTTTCATGATTATTTACGCAATGTTTCTGTTTTAGATAATGGTTGTCTGTGTGCTATTGCAGGCGTGGAAGATCAGGAAAGTCATGTTAGCAGAGTAGCAATACTTATATATTATGATAAAAAATGGAGAATTCTAAGACAGCTTGAAAGTGCGGATAGGGGTGTAGTGGAGGCGCGTTAAGCCGCTCAGAAAATCACCGATCAGTATTTATTAAGTGCAAAAATCGCTTATTCGTAATTTATTATGAACCCAAATAACGATTGCAAGCGCGGGTTGACAATCAGGCGGATGGAGCGCGCCGAGGTTGACCTGGCGATTGAATGGGCGGCAGCCGAGGGGTGGAATCCTGGATTGGATGACGCGGACTGCTTTTATTCCTCCGATCCGGAAGGATTTTTTATGGCCTTCCTGGATGGAAAGCCGGTCGGCTCGGTTTCGGCCGTGCGATACGGCGACAAATTCGGCTTTATCGGCTTGTTCATCGTCCGGCCTGAATTCCGCGGCGGGCGACTGGGCATCCATCTCGGGAAAACGGCGCTCGAGCGGCTTGACGGCAGGAATATCGGTTTGGACGGAGTCCTGAAAAAGGTCGAGAACTACAAAACGTATGGATTTCATTACGCGTATAAGAACATCCGGTTTGAATTGCACGGCGGCGGGACGAGCGCTGGAAATTGCGAGCCGCTCTCCGATTTTGGTTTCGCGGAAATTTCCCGATACGACGCGGCGATCTTCGGAACCGCGAGGGATGTGTTCCTGCGTTCCTGGTTGGCGCAGAAAAACGCGCTGGCCTTGGGGGTGAAAGCATCCAGCCGTCTTGCCGGATACGGCGTGATCCGCAAATGCCGGGTCGGGTACAAGATCGGGCCATTGTTCGCCGATGAGCTTTCCATCGCCGAAAAACTACTGGACGGTCTTTTATTGCATGCCGGGAATGATCCTGTTTATATCGATGTCCCGGAACCGAACAAAACCGCGCTTAAGTTGGTAAAACGTTGTGCGGCGAAGGAGGTTTTCGAGACCGCGCGCATGTATTCCCGAACGCCGCCGGCCCTGCCGATTGAAAAGATATTCGGCATAACCACTTTTGAATTGGGATGATTCTTTTTGAAGAGGAGCGAGGTGAAAATTCCATGACAGGCAAATTCGACAAGATAAAGACGGAGGTCCTGGTGGTCGGGGCCGGTGCGTCCGGGATCCCGGCCGCCATCGGAGCGGCCCGGGCCGGGGCGAAAGTGATTTTGATAGAAGAGGACGGGGTAATCGGCGGGGCGATGTCCGACTTTTACGTGGACATGTTCTGCGGGGGGCCGATGCGGGGCGTGGCGCTTGAGGCGCAGTCGCAATTGCGCGATCTTTACCCAATGAATAAAAACGCCGGATTTTTCCTGCCGGGTCATTTCCAGTTGGTTTACGGCCGGCTTTTAAAGCGCGAAAAAAACATCACGGTGCTCACCGGCGCCCGGGCGGTGGATGTTCTCTTAAAAGACGGCGGGGAAAGATCGCGCGTCAGGGGAGCGCGGATTGAACGCGGCGGCGGAAGATTTTCCACAATTGAAAGCAAAATCACGATTGACGCCACGGGCAGCGGGATCATTTCCGTCATGGCGGGATGCCGGGCCATGTACGGGACGGAATCGGCAAAAACATTCGGCGAACCGCATGCCCCGGCCAAATCCAGCCAAAAGGTCCAGCAATGCACCTGGATGTATATCAGCCAGCGCATTAAGGGCGGGAAACCCTTCAATATGATGAAGCTGGATCATGTCCGGCTGGGGGTCCTGGTGAACGGGCTGGGCTGGTTCCATAATGACCCGGAAACGGCAATGAGGCTCAATCCGGGCGTCTTCCTGCACTGGGGGTGCGCGCTGGAATGCCGGGACACTCGCGACCCGGTTGAGGTGGCCCGGACCCAGGCGGCGGCTTTCAAGGTCATGGAACGTGACCTGGCGCTCCTCGCGGAAAACGGTTACGCGGTTTACCTGGCGCCGCGGATCGGGGTAAGGGAAGCAAACCGGATTGTCGGGGAACATGTCATTACCGAAAACGACCTTCGCTCCGGAAAATTGCCGGAAGACACGATTGCCATCGGCGATTACGGGCTGGATATCTGGGGACAGTCGGAGGCGGAGACAAGCCTTCCGTCCTACGGCCTGCCTTACCGCGCGATCGTCCCGAAAGACGCGGACGGGTTGTTGCTGGCCGGGAAGATCATCAGCGGCACGCACCTGGCGATGAGCGCCTACCGGGTCATGCCGATTGCCGGAAGCATCGGGCAGGCGGCCGGGGTGGGGGCGACAATCTGCGTAATGCAAAACTGCCGGCCGCGCGACCTTGATCCAAAAGCCATTCAGGAAATTCTCAGGGGAAAAAATCAAAAAGTGCTGCCCTGATTTCCGTCTTCAATTCACGACATAATCCTCGGGGGAAATGCGGACGACCCTCATTTCCAAACGGGCGCGTTCCGCGGCGTCGGCGATGACGTTGCAGGCCAGGCCCGCCTCGGCGCCGGCCACCACCTCCTCGCGCGTGCGCACGGAGCGCACGAAATTGCGCGCGAACTCCAGGTCCCCGCCGCTGTGGCCGGAATTATCCGCGGCGTTGCCGCTGAACTCGACGATCCGGTTGTCGCGGTTATACTGCAGCGTTATTTTCCCGGTTTCCAGGCAGCCATTCAGGTAGGCGTGCTGGCCGCCGATGGTGATAAAGCGCGTGCTTTGTTCCGGATGAAACAACTGCAGTTCAAAGGTGGCGCGGATTTTATTGGCGTACTGCAGGATGACCACCTGGTTGTCCACCACGTCCTTGTCATCGTTGAAGGCGCACAGGTCCCGGCCGGGAGTTCGCGTTTCACCGGAGAGGAAATGCCAGTTTATGTCAACATTGTACTGGCAGTCTTTTTCCCGGGGACACTCGCTGCACAAGGCGGCCCCGCCGCGGCCCGGGACAAAGAAGTCGTTTCCGCCGAAACTGGCCACGGCCTCGGGCCTGGAACCGGTCAGCCAGTTAAGAATGTCCAGGTCGTGCGAACACTTGGCGAGGAGAAAGGTCCCGGCATTCGCCTTTTTGCGGTGCCAGCGGGTCATGTAACTCGTGCCGTGCTGGACGCCCAGGTACTCGCAGGCATGGATGAACATGATCTGCCCCATCACGCCGCTGTCCACGATTTCCTTGACCTTGCGGTAAAAGTTGGTGCAGCGCAGCACGAAGCCCACCTGCAGAAGCTTACCGGAGGCGCGGTAGGCCCGCATGATCGCCCGGCAATCGTCGGCCGTCGGCGCGAGGGGCTTCTCCAGCATTACGTCCTTGTGCGCTTCAAAAGCCGTGACCGCGGCCCAGCGGTGCTGGTTGTCCGGCACGGTTATAATCACGGCCTCAACGAGGTCGCCGCGCAGCATTTCGTCCAGCGACGTGAAACGAGGCGCGTTTTCAAGGCCGAATCGTTTTGCCAGCAGATCCATGCGCTCCGGCTTGAGATCGCAGAGCGCGGCGACCCGCGCCGCATCGGGAATCTTGGAGAGTTCCTCAATGAATGATCCGCCCCGGTGGCCTGCGCCGATGATACCAACCCGCACCGGTCCGTTATTTTCCTGAGATTTCATTCGCGATTGCCTCCTTTGATTTCGGTGATTATTAAACGATATTTTCAGTAGACAGTATAAATAAAACCGGCGCGGATATGTTCATAGGCGCCCATGTCAACAGTGCCGTACTTGACGCGCGCGCGGCCGTCCAGGTCGTGAGGATAAGCAGTTATCCAGCTCCCGTTGGTTCCGGCGTTGACGCACGGCGAATTCGGCGAGAGATGGAAATCGCCGCCGTTCTTGTTGATGAACATCGGATCGCTCGTGATGTCCCCGGCCGTCCAGGTGGTGGTGGTCGGCGCGGTGCAGCTAAAGACAAATGTTCCGCCATACCAATTTGACTGGTTGGCCGTGCTGCATGAATTATAATACACGATGCAATTGGACATGCTGCCGCCGTTCACGCCGCCGCCCCGCCCGTAAAGTAATCTATTGCTGACCACCGTGCAATTGTAAAGCACGCTTGCCTGCGTCCCGCCGCCATCGTCATTCGCCGAATTATAGGCCAGGAGGCAGTTATACAGGGAGCCGGCGTAAGCGCCGCCGGCAAACGGCGACGAGTTGTTGATTATTTTGCTGTTAACCACAAGGGCGCAATTGAACAGCCCTCCGCCGCCCTCCTGGGTGGCGTAATTGCCGTTAATCACGCAGTTTTTTACGGTGGACACATATACTCCGCCGCCGAAATATTTACACGAGTTGCTGCTGACCGCGCAGGAATAGAGCGTGCACAACGAAAGTCCGCCGCCATTCCTAGCGGAAGTATTGCCGATCACCGTGCAATTGGAAAGGATGCTGTAGGTCGCTCCGCCGCCGCTCGCGTAAGGGGGACTTTCGACGCTGGTAGCCCTGTTGCCGATCAGGCGGCAGTTATAAAGGGTGCCGTACCAAACTCCACCGCCGCCATAGTCCGTCAAATATGCGCCGCGGGCCGCGTTGCCGGTAATGATGCAGTTGGATATTGCGGGTGTTGTGGTGCCGGGACAATATATGCCGCCCCCGGCGATATTGTAGGAGCCCGATGTTGACGTGGCGCCGTTGGTGATGGTGAACCCGATCAAAGTGGAGTTATTGGTCATATAAACGCAGCGGACGGATGACGGGCCGTTGGTGGCCGGGTCCCAGTTGCCCTTGATGACTGTATTGACCGGATCATTGTCCTTGCTCCTTACCATGATTGATTTCCAGATCGCGAGGCGGTTGGTCAGGATCGAGCCGGTGGGGTAATTTGTGATCCCGCCGGCGTCATAAACGCCGTTGCTGACCCAGATCGTGACGCCGTTCGTCACGGAGGGGTTGTTTATCGCGCCCTGAAGGCTGTTGGTGGCGTCCGCCCATCCATTTATCCCCAGGCCGGTCCCGTTGGTCGCCACGTACCAGTCAACCGCCGGGGCGGCCGAAAGAAAACCCAGCAATAAAAACATGGTCGGATATGTTTTCAATGAAACCGGTAGATAACGCCGCTCCTGTAGTTTTCGTAGGCTCCGATGTCAGCGGTCCCGAACCGGAGGCGCGGGTTGCCGTCCAAATCGAGGCTCGCCGCGCTTCCATCGGTCATCCAGGAATAATTTGTTCCCGCGTTGATGCAGGGCGAACGCGGGGAGAGCCGGTAGTTGCCGCCGGTCTTGTCGAGCAAACTCGGGTCGCTCGTGATATTCCCGGCTCCGCCGGGGTCAGGCGCCGTGCAGCTGTAGATAAAGGTGACCGTTCCGTAATAATTTGATCCGGCGGGGCAGGTGTTATAATACACTATGCAGTTTCTCATATTAGCCCCGTACACTCCGCCGGCGTAACCGTTGATACTCGCCGAGTTGCTGACCACCGTGCAGTTGTACAGCGTGCTGCCAAACGATCCTCCGCCCTGGCTGGCTGCATAGTTGCGGGTCAATAGGCAGTTATACAGAAAACCGTAGTAAGTTCCGCCGCCATAGGCCGAAGAGTTGCCGGTCAGCACGCAGTTATACATGTACAGGGCGCTACCGCTCCCGAATGCCGCTCCGCCGCAGGGGCTGCCGGCAGTATCGGTTGTCCGGTTGCTGATCAGCGTGCAGTTATAGAGGTTGCCGAAGAACGCTCCGCCGCCCTGGGTACCCACCGAGTTGCCGATCAGCGTGCAGTTGCGCAGTGTGCCGTAGGCCGATCCGCCGCCATAAACGCTCGCCGCGTTGCCGGCTATTATGCAGTTGGATATGACCGGCGTGGTGACGGCCGGACAATACACCCCGCCGCCGGATTTATTGGTAGTCACGCTGCTTGACAATAACGTGGCGCCGTTGGTGATAGTGAAACCAATGAGCACGGAGTTGCTGGCCATGAACACGCATCGCACGGCGGCCGGGCCGTTGGTTGTCGAGGGCGCGTCCCACGCGCCCTTGATGATCGTATTGGTCGGATCGTTGTCCTTGCTGCGCACCGTGACAGATTTCCAGATCGCAATCCGGTTGGTGAGGGTCGTGGCGGCGGGATAATTCGTGACGCCGCCGGTGTCATACACTCCGTTGCTGACCCAGATCGTGTCGTTCACGGCGGAAATGTTGATCGCGCCCTGGAGGTTGTTGGTGGCATAGGCCCAGCCGTTTGTCCCCAGGCCGGTCCCGTTGGTCGCCACATACCAGTCAACCGCCCGGGTTGTCCGGAGCAGGCCAATCAGCAAAAGTATGGTTGCGCATATTTTCATTTCAGCAATTTATCGACGGCCACGATGGCTTCCGCGATTTTCGCCCGCGCGTCCAGGATGACGGCCGGATTGCTCGCATATTTAAATTGCTTCTGTTGGGCGTTTGCCTGGCATACTTCATCCGGGACCACGGTCAGTTTCTCCGCCCCGGCGATCGCCTCGGGTTTCAATCCCTTCTCCTTCGCCTTTTTGACCAGGTCCCTGAGGATGATCAGGTATTCGTGATCCTCAAACCCGTCGCGCAGGGCCTCCATCCTGATCGAGCTCAGGACGGTCTGGTCCGGGCCCGGGTAGAGCAACTGGCCGTCGCCGTTGTATTGGCCGAAAGTATTGGCCTTCCAATCCTGTTCTTCAACCTCGTCAACCGGCAGCTTGTTTTTGCCGAAACTGGTCGCCGACCAGTATTCAAAGCCGGATATGTTCATCTTGTAGGAGAGCCAGCCCATGATCCGGGCGTCAATCGCCGGATAATCCAGGAAAAGATTCGGATGGCTTGCCGGCCAGCAGCACACGTTCCACGCCACCTCGTCCCCGGCCGCCTGCCGCTCCGATACCCTGGATTCATAGTATTGGCTGATGCCGACATCCCAGGTGTCGGCATAGCCGGCCAGGGCCATGACGCCCTTCGGGTTGTTCAGGCATTGCATGACGCGCAGGTCTTTTGCCGCTGATTTTGACAGCTCGTAATTTTGCTTGCAAGCTTCCCAGCGGCTGGGAGGCGCCTCGTCGATGTTGTAACTGTAGGCCATGTCAAGCCAGCCTTTTTGGCGCAGATGATCGGCATAGGCCCGGACCAGGTCGGACCAACTCTTTTTCCATTCATCCGAGTATGAATTCGGGAATCCCCATTCGCCCGGTTTCGGGAACTTGGCGGCGATAAACGTGTTCATCCCGCGCGAGATAAGGTATTCGCCCAGGCGGTCCGCCTCGCTGAAATCGTATTTGCCGTCCGCGAATTTGACCGGGTAGGAGGGGGCTTTCCAGCCGAAACCGCAGAGCGCAAAACCGGGACTGAGCCGGCTTTCGCACAGCTTGTCATAGACGGCCATCAATATTTTTTCCTTTTCCGGGCCGGCTTTCAACCCGTAGAATTCAGGCACGGATCCGCCGCTGTCAAAGGCCATTGACTTGAGCGTTCCCTTGACGGGCAGGGTGAAGTCCCAGACGTTCACCGTCAGGGTTACCTGGCGCGATTCTTCGCCGGCGGCGCTGATCGTCACTTTCCCGGTATATTGCCCGGCGGGGAGATCACGCGGACACTTGACCGTGACCCAGACCGGCTGGACCTTGCCCGGCTCCAGGTCAAAGGCTTTCGCCGGCAGGAGCGGATCGGCCCACCAGCCAGTGTATAAAACCGCGTACTTCGGCGTGGCGGTCTTCACGTAGCCCACCGGGTTCCAGGTGATTGACTTTGAAGGCAGCGTGTTCCCCTTGGAGTCCTTTAAGTCCCCGATCGAAACCGAAACGCCCTTGCAATGATTCATCACGTTCATCAGGACAAGCTGAAATCCCTCCAACTCGCCCCGCGCAAGGGAGACCGAGATTTTGTCGGTTGGATATATGTCCGGCATCTTGTCCCGTTCCCGGCGTATTTTTTCAATCGGACTGGCCGCGCCCACGTTGAACGAGATGTTTCCGCCGACGATTTCAAAGGTCCCCCGGGAGTCAACCCATTCGCTCGCCCCGCCCCGGTTGTCGGAGGCGCGCAGGCTTATTTTGTAGCCCTTGCCCTTTTTGAGATCGGCCGTATTAACCATAAAATTATTATTGGTCGCAGGGATGCCTTTCGCAATCTCCTTCCAGTTGATGGTTCCGGCTTCGTCCCGTCCCAGCCGGACCTCATAGGTGACCGGGTCGTTATTGAGGTCGGGCACCGGCTGTTGCTGCCAACGCACCACGAGCTTGTCGCCGACTTGATAGCCGTCGAAGGATTCCGACATGATGGGCGCAAACGGTGCGACGTTGTCCGTAAAGGTATAGGTGATTTCAAGCTTCGGCCTTAATTGTTCATTCCCGTAGCGGTTCCCGTAAAAAACGACAAACGAGCCCTCGCTTTTGCCGCCGATATCCTCTTCCTTGGGATTACTCAGGACGAGGCCCTTGTTGCTTTTGGGGTCATCAATCCATTTCTGGACCACCTCAGGCCGGATATTGAATGCAATCCAGCTGCCGATCGGGGTGCTGATATCCTTCGCGCACCGGCTGCCGAAAATAAACGCCTCGCCCGCCGGGGCTTTTTCAACATTGTCCTTTCCCCCGTCAAGGGAAGCGTTCAAAAACAGGTAATATTTGCAAAAGGACCAGAATTCGTCGCAATAATAAAAGCTGGCCTTCGCGGAGGTGACCTTGATGTTCTTGCCCCGGATCCATTTGTCAAGGTTGTCCCAGTAGAACACGTGTCGGTAGTTGGCGTATTCCGCCAGCAGCGCTTCCCGGTTGCAGCGCCCGGCCTTGATTTCATTTTCATGCCATGAATCAATCTGGCGCTTGACGTCGTCATTCAGCTTCAACACGGCGTTGTTGACGTCATTGCTGCCGCCCTGGTATGCATTGATGCCCTCCTGGAAGAGGAGGGTGGCCTTGAATTCCTTCGCGAGCGCCGCATTGGTCAAATCCATATAAAGCAGAACGGCCAAGCCGATGGCAAGTTTCAGAACGATGGCGGCATTTTTCCCGGACCTAATAATCATTGTTCTTCCTTTCGATGGTTTGAAGTTTATATACGATTCATCGCCACCAGTCCAGAAACTAGAGGCGGCTGCCGGCAGGGGCGGTGTCATGACCGGTTTATTTTTCTTCAACGCAATACAGGTTCATAAGCCCGCGGTAGTACATCCGGCTGCCGTCAAAAACAGGACAGCTTGTCGTCTGCTCCAGCTGGGTGGAATAGCGCGTGATCGAGCTGAGCGACAGGTCGGTGGTGCCGATGCTGAAACATTCTACCCGGTTCTTCGCGATTTGCCGGTATTGCCGGCCCGGTTCAAAGACAACGCATGTCCCGCCGTTGCCGAATACGTAGACATATTTTCCGCCCAATGCCGGACTCGATCCGGTCGCGCCCCGCGAGGGCCCTCCCGGCCCGATGTCCATGTCCATGAATTTCTGGTAGACCACTTCCTGTTTTTCAACATCCACCACCGACAGCACCCCGTCGACATCGACGATATAAACCAGGCCGTCATGGTAGAGCGGCGAGGCAAGGACGTACTGCATTTGCGAGAGCCGGAGAAACTTGAGCGTGTCGATTTTGACCGTTTTAATGAGGGTCGGTTTTTCAGGATCCACGCGCAGGATATCAAGGAATTCAAGGGCGGCGGCGTATTCGCCCAGGCCGGTGTGCGCGGAATAAATCATGTTTCCCTGGATGACCGGGGAGGTGAATCCCCAGCCGGGTTTTGCAAGGACGGCGCCGTCCTTCGCCCGGATCGCGCCAATCCCGGAGCCTCGCCATCCGCTTGTTCCGCCGGCAAAGACCATCGGCTCGCCGCCGAAGGTGGCGCCCAGCAGCGATGATCCGCCGCAGCCGGGCTGCCGCCAGGCCACCTTGCCGGTCCCGGCGTCGAACGCGATGAATTTGTCGGCGTTCACGACCAGCTTTCCGCCGACCAGGCAGGGCGATCCCTGGAAGCCGTGTTCCTGCCGCACAACGATTTCATAATGGATCCATTTCAGTTTTCCATCCAGGTCATAGCAGGCCGTCAGGCAGGGGTGATAATTAACATAGACGTTTTTCCCGTCCGTGACGGGCGTGCGCGGGGAATAACCGGACTCTTCCGGGTTTATGTCCTTGTATTTCGCCTTGTCAACCTTGAGCATCAACCCCTCGATTTTCCCCTCCAGGCCGGCCTTTTCGGTGATGAATTTATCCGGCTCGGCAAGGCTGGTCGCGAACATCTTGTCAAGTTCCGCCAGGCGGGAAGCGAGCGGCTCGAGTTCCTTGAATATTTCCGGATTGGCCTTTTTCTCCTCCTCGCTCGCGGCATCAATGTAAGTCGCCGTGCGCGACCAGAGGATTGCCCCGCTCATCTTGTCGACGCAGGTCAGGGTCCGCCGGTCGCCCAGGATAAAAATCCTGTTGCCGGCCATGACCGGCGATGAAATGCTCCAGCCGGGTATGCGGGTTGTCCAGCGGATGTTCCCGCTTTCCGTCTCGCTGCCCGGGGCGCCGTAAATGACCGGCTGGACATACCAGGCCACCCTTGACGCCTGGTCTTTCCTGATATCTCTCCGGATGCGCTCGCCCGGCAGGCGCATGCCGCTCGGGATCCGCAGAACGATGCTGTTCCATCCCTTCTCAAGCTCAAAGTCGCGTTTTTTCATGAGGGTTCCGTTGACATAGGTCGCGACCGAGTTCCCGCCCCGGTCGCAATTTATCTCTTTCAGCAGGCGGAATGCGGCCTTGGATTCGGAGTAAAGATAAGCGTGCGCGAAAGCGAGCACGGAAGTTTTTACCGCGCTTTCGCCGTAGATGTCGTAAAGGTCAAGGGTGGCGGTGTCCGTTTCGGCCTTGCGCCAGGAAAGGTTTTCCACCTTGTCGTTCTCGCCGGGGGCAAGGGCGAGATCCGTCATGTTGGTCAGGCCCTTGATGAAGCTTGCCTCATCGGCGAGGGGCACCGGACCGAGCACGAGCCATTCATGAATGACACCGTCGGGAATGGGCTTGCCGGTCTCACCCGCTTTCGGTTTTGTTGCCTGCGAACGGAGTGCCTTGATGCTTTTTGCCGCGCGGCCCCAATGGACCGGCGGGTTTGCGCCGGGGAATCTGCCCGAACCGTCGCCGCGCCAGCCGAAGGGATGCTCGGACGACGGACGGAAATCCGGCGAGCCCAGCGGAGCATCGTTGGCCGTGACTGTTGCCAAAACGCCGCAGATTAGAAAAACCAGCGCCAGGCCGGTTGCCGGAATTGTTGGCTGTATTCTTCCAATTAACGCTTCGCTCACTTTCCTCCCATCAACTTATCAACGGCCACGATGGCTTCCGCGATTTTCGCCCGCGCGTCCAGGATGACGGCCGGATTGCTCGCATATTTAAATTGCTTCTGTTGGGCGTTTGCCTGGCATACTTCATCCGGGACCACGGTCAGTTTCTCCGCCCCGGCGATCGCCTCGGGTTTCAATCCCTTCTCCTTCGCCTTTTTGACCAGGTCCCTGAGGATGATCAGGTATTCGTGATCCTCAAACCCGTCGCGCAGGGCCTCCATCCTGATCGAGCTCAGGACGGTCTGGTCCGGGCCCGGGTAGAGCAACTGGCCGTCGCCGTTGTATTGGCCGAAAGTATTGGCCTTCCAATCCTGTTCTTCAACCTCGTCAACCGGCAGCTTGTTTTTGCCGAAACTGGTCGCCGACCAGTATTCAAAGCCGGATATGTTCATCTTGTAGGAGAGCCAGCCCATGATCCGGGCGTCAATCGCCGGATAATCCAGGAAAAGATTCGGATGGCTTGCCGGCCAGCAGCACACGTTCCACCAGACCTCGTCGTTGACCGCCGGCCGTTCCGGCACCTGGGGATCGGAATCAAGCGATATGTTGATTTTATCACCGGCGGTCTGCCGCTCCAATACCCGGGACTCATAATACTGGCTGATGCCGACATCCCAAGTGTCGGCATACCCGGCCAGGGCCATGACGCCTTTCGGGTCGTTCAGGCATTGCATGACGCGCAGGTCTTTTGCCGCGGATTTTGACAGTTGATAATTTTGCTTGCACACCCGCCACATGGCCGGAGGCGCCTCGTCGATGTTGTAACTGTAAGCCATGTCCAGCCAGCCTTTTTCGCGCAGATGATCGGCATAGGCCTTGACAAGTCCCGACCACTTCTTTTTCCAGTCATCCGAATATGAGTCCGGAAACCCCCAGGCGCCCAGTTTCGTGAACTTGGCGGCGATAAACGCGTTCAGCCCGCGCGAGATCAGGTATTCGCCCAGGCGGTCCGCCTCGCTGAAATCGTATTTGCCGTCCGCAAATTTGACCGGGTAGGAGGGGGCGGCCCAGCTGAAGCCGCAGAGCGCGATCCCGGGGCCGATCCGGCTCTCGCATAGCTTGTCATAAACGGCCATCAACATTTTTTCGTTTTCCGGGCCGGCCTTCAGTCCGTAGAATTCAGGCACGTTCCCGCAGCCGCCCAGGATCATGGCCTTGAGAGTTCCCTTGACGGGGAGGGTGAATCCCCAGACATTCACCGTCAGGGCGACCGAGCGCGATTCTCCGCCAGCGGCGCTGATCGTCACGTTGCCTGCATATTGCCCGGCGGGAAGATCACGCGGGCACTTGACCGTGACCCAGACCGGATGGACCTTGCCGGGCTCCAGGTCAAACGGTTTGGCAACCAGGAGCGGATCGGCCCACCAGCCGGTGTAGGGCGCCCCGTACTTCGGCGTGGTGGTCTTCACATAGCCCACCGGGTTCCAGGTGATTGACTTTGAAGGCAGCGTGTTCCCCTTGGAGTCCTTTAAGTCCCCGATCGAAACCGAAACGCCCTTGCAATGATTCATCACGTTCATCAGGACAAGCTGAAATCCCTCCAACTCGCCCCGCGCAAGGGAGACCGAGATTTTGTCGGTTGGATATATGTCCGGCATCTTGTCCCGTTCCCGGCGTATTTTTTCAATCGGACTGGCCGCGCCAACGTTGAACGAGATGTTACCGCCGACGATTTCAAAGGTTCCCCGCGAGTCAACCCATTCACTCGCCCCGCCCTGGTTATCGGAGGCGCGCACACCTATTTTGTAGCCCTTGCCCTTCTTGAGATCGGCGGTGTTGACCATAAAACCATTGTTGGTCGCCGGGACTCCTTTTGCGATTTCCTTCCAGTTGAAAGTTCCAGCTTCATTTTGCCCCAGCCTGATTTCATAAGTGACCGGATCGTTGTTGAGGTCGGCGAGCGCTTGCGGCTGCCAGGACACCGTGAACTTGTCGCCGACTTGATAGCCGTCGTAGGATTCCGACATGATGGGCGCAAACGGGGCGACGTTGTCCGTGAAGGTGTAGGTGATTTCAAGCTTCGGCCTTAATTGTTCATTCCCGTACAAGTTCCCGTAAAAATTGAGAAAAGCCCCTTCGCTTTTCCCTCCCGCCACGGTTTCCCGCTTGGGATTGCTGAGCGCGAGCCCCTTGTTGCTTTTGGGGTCGTCAATCCATTTCTGGACCACCTCGGGCCGGAGATTGAATTCAATCCAGCTGCCGATCGGGGTCCGGATATCCTTCGCGCAGCGGCTGCCGATGATAAAAGACTCTCCGGCCGGGATTTTTTCAACATTGTCCTTCCCGCCGTCAAGGGAAGTTTGCAGGAGTAAAAAATATTTAAACGAAGACCAGAACTCGTCGCAATAATACAGGCTGACTTTCGCGGAGACGACCTTGATCTCCTTGCCCCTGATCCATTTGTCCAGGTTGTCCCAGTAGAACACATGCCGGTATTGGGAATATTGCGCGAGAAGTTGTTCCCGGTTGCAGCGCCCGGCCTTGATTTCACCTTCATGCCACCAGTCAATCTGGCGCTTGACGTCGTCATTCAACCGCAAGACAGCGCCGTTGTAGTCGTTGCTGCCGCCCCGGTATCCATTGACGCCTTCCTGGAATAGGATGGCGGCCTTGAATTCCTTCGCGAGCGCCGGGTTGTTCAAAGCCCCCAAAAACATGGCCGCCAAGATCACTGCAATTTTAAAAAAGATCGTGGCGCTCCTGCTGCTTCCAATAATCATTTCATTTGCCTCCTGATGGTTGTTAGTCGAGGTAAATTATTCCGTGCTTATTGTCCATGTTTTTCAGCGGAAGCCGTAGATGGTGCCGCTCCTGATGCTTTCATATGCGCCCATGTCAACGGCCCCGTACTTGATACGCGGCAGTCCGTCCAGGTCTCTACTGCGCACATCAGCGGAATTTGTCATCCAGTCATAGAATATCCCGCCGTTTATGCACGGCGAAGTTGGCGCGAGGCGGTAGTTGCCGCTGCCCCTGGCAACAAACACTGGAACGTTGGTGATATTTCCGACCGGCCACCCGTTGGTGGAGGGCGTTGTGCAGGAATTTATAAAGGTGCATGATGACCAAAACCAATTCGGGCCCGGACCTGTGTTGTAATATATTATTGAGTTTCTCAGATTGGCGCCGAACACTCCTCCGCCTTCAGAGCCGCCCGTCGCCGCATTGTCGCTTATTGTGCAGTTATACAGGGTGCCGCCGAACGCGCCGCCGCCCTGGCCGTTCGCCCGATTGCCGGTCAGCAGGCAGTTATACAGGAAGCCGAAGTATGTTCCTCCGCCATAGGTTGATGAGTTGCCGGACAACACGCAGTTATACATGAACAGATCACTCGCTCCTCCGCACGCTGCGCCGCCAACGCCACTGGCGGCATCATAAGTCCTGTTGCTTGCCAGGGTGCAGTTATACAGAGTGCCATAGTACGCTCCTCCGCCGGCGGAATACGCCGAGTTGCCGATCAAGGCGCAGTTGCGCAAGGCGCCATAATAAGATCCCCCGCCGGAACTGCCTGCCGAGTTGCCGACTAATATGCAGTTGGATATCACCGTGGTGGTGATTTTCGGGCAATATACCCCGCCGCCGCATTTATTGGTAGTAACGCTGCTCGAAAATAACGTGGCGCCGTTGGTAAGGGTAAACCCGATTAGCATGGAATTGCTGGCCATAAACACGCAGCGCACGGCGGCCGGACCGTTGGTTGTTGCGGGAGAGTCCCAGGCGCCCTTGATGATCGTATTGGCCGGATCGTTGTCCTTGCTCCGAACCGTAATGGATTTCCAGATCGCAACCCGATTGGTGAGGGTCGTGGCGGCGGGATAATTCGTGACGCCGCCGGTGTCATACACGCCGTTGCTGACCCAGACCGTGTCGTTCACCGCGGAAATGTTGATCGCGCCCTGGAGGCTGTTGGTGGCATCCGCCCATCCATTCGTCCCCGGGCCGGTCCCGTTGGTCGCCACGTACCAGTCAACCGCCCGGGTTGTCCGGAGCAGGCCGATCAGCAAAAGCATGGTTGCGCAAGTTTTTAAACGTGTGATTACGACCGGTTTCATTCTAGGAAATTTTCAGTAGTTTTCAGCGGAAGCCGTAGATGGAGCCGCTCCGGATATTTTCATATGCGCCCATGTCAACGGTCCCGTACCGGACGCGCTGCCGGCCTTCCAAATCGAGAGGGTAAGTCGTTGTCCAAATGCCGTTCGTCCCGGCGTTGATGCACGGCGAACGCGCCGAGAGACGGTAGTCGCTGATGTTCTTGTTAACAAACATCGGATCGTTGGTTATGTTTCCAACTCCGGCATCCGGGGCGGGCAGTGTGCAACTATACGCAAAGGTGCCTGAACTCCAATTCGAGAGGACGCCGCTTCCTGATGAATTAAGATATACAATGCAGTTGGAGAGGATGCATCCGGACACTCCTCCGGGGCCAGTGTTATCCGTCCTGTTGCTGGTCACGGTGCAGTTGTACAGCGTGCTTCCTTGGGCTCCGCCGACGACGTTCCATGCCGATGCCGAATTGCCCGCCAAAAGGCAGTTGTAGAGAGTGCTGTTGCCCGCTCCGCCGCTGGCGCCTGCGCGATTGTTAATCAGCTTGCAATTGGACACCAAGCTGCAACCGTACACGCCGCCGCCGCCCTCGCTCCCTCCCGAATTCCCGGTCAGTGTGCAATATTGCAGGGTGGATTGCATCGCTCCCGAGCCGTAGGCGGCGCACGAGTTGCTGATCAGCGTGCAGTCATAGAGAATGCTATTCGCCACTCCGCCGCCATTCCTTGCGGCATAGTTGCCGATCAAAGTGCAGTTGGACAAAACGCTGTAGTTCGCTCCGCCGCCGATCGCATAAACGATCGGGCTGTTAGCCCGGTTGCCGATCAACGAGCAGTTATACAAAGTGCCATACCACGCTCCGCCGCCGCCATATTGTTCCATGTTTGCGCCGTAAGCCGAGTTGCCGGTTATTATGCAGTTGGATATCACGGGCGACCTGGTGCCGGGACAATATACGCCGGCGCCGCATCGGTCGGCGGTCCCGCTTGTCATGGTGGCGCCGTTGGTCAAGGTGAACCCGATCAGCACCGAATTGCTGGCCATGTAAACGCAGCGGACTGCCGCCGGCCCGTTTGTGTTCGGATCCCAGTTGCCATTGATGACTGTATTTGTCGGATTGTTATCCCGGCTCCTGACCGTGATTGACTTGGCGATCACAATCCGGCTGGTCAGAATGGATCCGGCGGGATAATTTGTAACCCCGCCCGAATTATATACGCCGTTGCTGACCCACACCACGTCATAGGTGGATGTGGATGCCATGTTTATCGCGCCCTGGAGACTGTTGGTCGCATCCGCCCATCCATTTGTCCCCAGGCCGGTCCCGTTGGTCGCCACGTACCAGTCAACCGCCGGCGCGGCCGGGATAAAGCCGGCCAGCAAAACCATGGTTAAGCATATTTTCATTTCAGCAATTTATCAACGGCCACGATTGCTTCCGCTATTTTTTCACGCGCATTTAAGATGACTTGCGGATTGTTCGCATATTTAAATTGCTTCTGCTGGGCGTTCGCCTGGCATACTTCATCCGGGACCACGGTCAGTTTCTCCGCCCCGGCGATCGCCTCGGGTTTCAATCCCTTCTCCTTCGCCTTTTTGACCAGGTCCCTGAGGATGATCAGGTATTCGTGATCCTCAAACCCGTCGCGCAGGGCCTCCATCCTGATCGAGCTCAGGACGGTCTGGTCCGGGCCCGGGTAGAGCAACTGGCCGTCGCCGTTGTATTGGCCGAAAGTATTGGCCTTCCAATCCTGTTCTTCAACCTCGTCAACCGGCAGCTTGTTTTTGCCGAAACTGGTCGCCGACCAGTATTCAAAGCCGGATATGTTCATCTTGTAGGAGAGCCAGCCCATGATCCGGGCGTCAATCGCCGGATAATCCAGGAAAAGATTCGGATGGCTTGCCGGCCAGCAGCACACGTTCCACCAGACCTCGTCGTTGCCGGTCCGGCGCTCTTCCGGCACCTTGGAATCGAAATATTCACTGATTCCGTCGCCGGCCGCCTGCGGTTCCGACGCCTTGGAATCAAGATACCGGCTGATATCGTCCCTGGCCTTCTGCCGTTCCGACACCTTGGAGTCGTAGTACTGGCTGATGCCGACATCCCACGTGTCGGCATAGCCGGCCATGGCCATGACGCCCTTGGGATCATTCAGGCATTGCATGACGCGCAGGTCTTTTGCCGCGGATTTTGACAGCAGGTAATTTCGCTTGCAGGCTTCCCACATGCCGGGTGGCGCCTCGTCGATGTTGTAGGCATAAGCCATGTCAAGCCAGCCTTTTTGGCGCAGGTGATCGGCATAGGCCCGGACAAGTGAAGACCAGTTTTTCTTCCATTCCTCGGAGTATTTATCCGGGAATCCCCATGAACCCAGCTTCGGGAATTTGGCGATAGCAAATGCATTCATCCCGCGCGATATGAGGTACTCGCCCAGGCGGTCAGCCTCGCTGAAGTCATATTTGCCGTCCGCGAATTTGACCGGGTAGGAGGGGGCGGACCAACCGGCGCCGCAAAGCGCGAAGCCGGGACCAAGCCGGCTTTCGCACAACTTGTCATAGACGGCCATCAATATTTTTTCCTTTTCCGGGCCGGCTTTCAACCCGTAATATTCAGGCACTGATCCGCCGGCATCCAGGCTCATTGTCTTGAGAGTTCCCTTGACGGGCAGGGTGAAGTCCCGGACGTTCACCGCCAGGGTTACCAAACGCGACTCACCGCCGGCGGCGCTGATCGTCACTTTCCCGGCATATTGCCCGGCGGGGAGATCACGGGGGCACTTTACCGTGACCCAGACTGGCTGGACCTTGCCGGGCTCCAGGTCAAACGGCCTGGCCGGCAATAGCGGATCCGCCCACCAGCCCGTATATGTCACCGGGTATTTCGGGACGGTGGTCTTCACATAGCCCACCGGGTTCCAGGTGATTGACGTTGAAGGCAGCGTGTTCCCCTTGGAGTCCTTTAAGTCCCCGATGGAAACGGACACGCCCTTGCAGTGATTCATAACGTTCATCAAGACAAGCTGGAATCCTTCCATCTCCCCCCTTGCAAGCGAGACGGAAACCGTGTCGGTTGGATATATGTCCGGCATCTTGTCCCGTTCCCGCCGGATTTTTTCAATCGGACTGGCCGCGCCCACGTTGAACGAGATGTTTCCGCCGACGATTTCAAAGGTTCCCCGCGAGTCAACCCATTCGCTCGCCCCGCCCCGGTTGTCGGAGGCGCGCAGGCCGATTTTACAGCCCTTGCCTTTTTTGAGATCGGCCGTGGTGACCATAAAACCATTGTTGGTCGCCGGGACTCCTTTTGCTATTTCCTTCCAGTTGATGGTTCCAGCTTCGTCCTGTCCAACCCTGATCTCATAAGTGACCGGGTCGTTATTGAGGTCGGGGACCGGCTGCCGCAGCCAGCGCGCGAGGAGCTTGTCGCCGACTTGATAGCCGTCGTATGGTTCCGACAGGACAGGCGCAAACGGTGCGACGTTGCCCGTAAAGGTGTAGGTAATTTCAAGCTTTGGCCGCAATTGTTCATTCCCATAGCGGTTCCCGTAAAAAACCACATACGTCCCTTCGCTTTTGCCTCCTATGTCCTCTTTCCTGGTATTGATTAGCACCATTCCCCTGTTGCTTCCGGGATCATTAATCCATTTCTGGATCACCTCTGGCCGGAGATTGAATTCAATCCAGCTGCCGATAGGGGTCCTGATGTTTTCCGCGCATCGGTCGCCAAAAATAAAAGTTTCTCCGGCCGGTGCTTTTTCAATATTGTCTTTCCCGCCGTCAAGGGAAGCGTGCAGGGCCAGGGTATACTTGCAATATGACCACCACTCGTCGCAATAATACACGCTGACTTTGGCGGAGGTGACCTTGATATCCTTGCCCCGGCTCCATTTGTCCAGGTCGGCCCAGTAGAACATGTGCCGGTAGTTGCCGTATCGCGCAAGGAGCTCTTCCCGGCTGCGTTTTCCGGCCTTTATTTCAGCTTCTTCCTTCGCGTCAATCTCGTGCTTTACGTCTGCGGCCAACAGCAGCTTGTCGCCGCTGACTTCATTGCTGCCACCCTGGTACCCATTGATCCCTTCCTGGAACGAAAGCACGGTCTTGAATTCTTCCGCGCCGGCCGGAATATTCAGGAGAAGGGAAAACAATGCGGACAAACTGACGGCAAGCTTCAGGACGATTGAGGCGTTTTTCTTGCGTTTGATCATCGCGGAATTTTCCATGCCGGTTCGCCGGTTAACCGGCAAAATCAATCATATGCCGTCCTTGCCAACCGGGGTAAGGGTGATGTCGTCAATCCATAATTCCCCGAAGGTCTGCATGTAAATGAAAATGCAAATATCCACCATGCCGTCGGGTTTCGTAACCTTTGTTTTTTCCGGCACGGTGACCGTATAGGTGACCTCGGTCCAGTCGTAGTCGGTCTTTTCCGGCAAATTGAAGTGCTCCCAGCCGTCGCCGGGATCGCCCTCAAAATTCACGAAACTTACCCCGCCCTTGGCGCCGACCGCCTTGAAATATCCCTTGAACCGCAGTTTTGTGCCGGGCAGAACACGCATCGTGTCGCTGCCGATGCCGCTGCGGCCCTTGACACGGCAGACAAGCCGGACGCATAATTTTCCCGTGTGGCCCTTGCCCAGTTTGATGTCATAATCGCCGCCCTGCCAGAAACCGCTGTATCCCCAGCCGGCGAAGGGGCTGCGGCTGACGCCGTCCCAAAACGTCGCGCCCCACTGTTCGCCTTCCTTTTCCGGGCCGCTCCGTTCCTCAAAGGACGGGTTTTTGACGAGATTGTCGGTTGACGAATCGGCCCCATCGGCGGGCAGGGGCAGGATGCCGACAAGCTGGCTGACGGCGCATATTGCGAAAAATTTAATCAATTTCATGTCAGGACTCCATTATTATTTGTTTTTCTTGAGCAAGGCGTTGAGTTCAACGATGCTTTTGGCGATCTGGCGGCGATAGTCGGGATACTTCGCGTAATCCGTTTCGTAACTTCCGGATTCCTTGACCATCCCGTCCAGGGTCAGCAACTTGCCCGCTGTTTCCACGGCAGATCCGCCCTGCTTGGCATCGGTCGCCTGCTTGAGCAGCGAGTTGAGGGTCCAGAGGTACTCATAATCCTCGAACCCGTCGCGCAACGCTTCCAGGCGCAGGGAGGAATAGGGGACGCCATCCGGCCCGGGATAGAGCAGGTATCCGTCGCCGTTGTAATTTCCGAAAGCATTGGCGACCCAGGGAACCTTCGGCCAGCGGTCTCCCTTGCGGTTGTTGCCGGTACCCCAGTGGGTGGTGGACCAGTATTCAAGTCCGTTGACTTTGTACTTCCAGCAGATCCAGGGCATGACCCGCGCGTCAAGCAACGGGTAATCAATAAAAAGGTTCGGATGGTCGGACGGATAGCAACACACCCCCAGCCAGACCTCGGCGCCTTTTTTTTGCGATTCCGCCACGCCGGACTTGTGGTACTGGGCGAAATAAATGTCAAAAACGTCGGCGAAGCCGGTCAGCTCCTTTACGCCCTCCGGTTCGTTCAGGCATTGCAGGATCCTTACTCCGGGCGCCGCCTCCTTGATGGCCTTGTCGATTTTCTTCACCTCCGGCCAGGCGCTTTTTGGCGCCTCGTCGTAGACATAGACATAGGCCTTGTCCATCCATCCTTTTTCGCGCAAATGGTCGGCGCAGGCCTTGACCTTTTCCGTGAAATCCTTGACAAATTCAGGCGTGTATTCTTTCTTGCCGCCGCGCGCCAGGTTGGGCGCCGTGCCCATGAAAAACGCGCTCATGCCCTTGCCGATCAGATATCCCAGCCTGGCATCCAGTTTGCTGAAGTCGTAATTTCCCTGCTTGTTTTTCGGGATATTTTCGACTACCGCTCCCCCGGGTCCCAGGCGGTGCTCCAGTAAAATATCCTCGTAATTGCGAAGGGCATTGGTCTTGTACCATACCGACAGGCCGCCATCGCTCAACCAGGTCAGGGTGCGGATATGGGTTTCGTCCGCCAGGGCGAAATCCCAGACTTCCAGCGTCACGGGGATGGTAATTGCCTTGAGTTTGTCCGGGACGATCGTGACCGTGCCGTTATATACGCCGGCGGGGCAGTCGCGCGGCGTCTTGATCGTGATCCAAACGGGCGTCCGCGAGTTTTTCGCGACGGTGAATTCCCCGGCCGGCATGAGCGGGTCCGGATACCAGCCCTGGCCGTGCTCGGCGAAATAGGGCGGGGTGGCGGTGGTTTCCACGTATTCCACGCGCTCCCATTTCATGGCGCCGGCCGGGATAACGGCGTTCGCGCCTTTCAAGTCGGATATTTTCACTTCCTTGATCGTCACCGGCCGCCAGGGCGCCTCAACTGCGATCTGGATGGTTTCATATTCATTCCGCGCGGCCGCGAGTTCGGCGCGGGTAACGGGCGCGGCGGCGTAGTCGTCATCGCGGAAAACCTTTTCGAGCGGGCTGACCACGTTCAGGCGGTAACCGGCGGAGTCAGGGGGCTCGGCGACCGGCTTCGGCTCCCTGGCCGTCAGGATGGCCTCGTCGGGCGACTCGGCCATGGCATTCACATCCACGGTTTCAACCGAGAAATCATCAACCAGGATCGAGCCTTCGCAGGTCGTGTAGAGAAAGACGATCACGGTCTGCTCGCCGCCCTTTTTTTTGCTGCCCGAAACCACGGCGCGCTTGGAGAATTGTTTCCAGTCATACGTGCCGGTCGGAAGCGGCAGGGAGGTCCAGCCGTCGCCGGGGGTCCCTTCCATGTTCAGGAAAATTTTACCGCCGGCGGCTTCCTTGGCTTTCAACCAGAACGAGACCTTGATGATCGTGCCGGCCTTGACCTTGATCGGCGAAGAACCGATGCCGCCGCGCCCTTTCCGGGCGCAGGTGATCTGGCAGGACTGCTTGCCGGAGTGCGCGTCTTCCGAGGCCCGGACGGAGTAATCGCCGTTATCCCACCCCTTGCCGAAGACCCAGCCTTCAAACGGCGAGTCAGCCGTGCCGTCATACATCTTGGCGGTTTCCGCGCTCATCTGTCCCAGCATGTCGCCGGTTTTCGGGTTTTCAAATCCGCCGTTGACGATCAGTTCGCCGCAATTTGCCGCGATTGATCCGGCCAATAACACGGCCGCGCACCAGGTGAACGTCAGTCTGAATCTCATTTTTTACCTCTCATTTTGTTGCTGGTTTAATGTTTAGGAATTTAAAGATATACCACTGATAGCACTGATGGCACGGATACAGTCAGACCCTTCTTTGCCAAGGCTACGCAGGGCAGGCTGTTGGACTGTCAGACGGTGGACAGTTTGATTTGACATCAGTATCATCCGTGTAATCAGTGGTAGTTGCCGAATGAAGTTCATCACAGTTTCCCCAGAAAATACGCGACCGTTTCATGCTGCTTCAAGTTTACCGTAAATTTCCTTGTTCCACGGGAGATCAGCTTGTTTTTGAACAAATCCCGCACTTCCGTGACGCGGGGCAGGGATATCGTGCGCGGGCCGTCGCCTTCGGTCGCGTAAATCGCCAGGAAATGTTTGCCGGCATAGACCACGTCGTCGGTGTCAAGATAGAGATGGCAGCCCGCAAGTTTTGCCGCGGCGCGCAAAAACATCGCCGGGATTTCTATCGTGCCGACATAAAGCGAGTTCCAGTTGGCGAACTTTTTCAGGCCGATCGCCGGATGCACGTCGTGTTCGTAACAATAGTAGCCGAGCACGTCGGCATCCTTGTCGTCAATCGTGAAAAGGGGCGAGATCGCGATGCCCGGCGGGAACCCCTCGTTGTCCTGGTTGCGGAAATGCTGCCCGAATGAAAACCCGTTCGGCAGCAGTTTTGCGAGGGGGTGGCCGGAATCGCCCATGGTCGCGTAGGCCACGATATCCCGGGGTACTTCCTTGAAATTCATCCCGATCAGCCTTTTCATGTTATCCACGGAAATGGACTTTTTCGCCTCGTCGTTAATATAACCCTGTCCGTAGAAGAAAAGCAAGGTGTGTCCGTTCTTTTTAATCCTGTCGATCATTTTGACCTGGCTGGACGTCAGCCGGAAACAATTCAGGAAAATATAGAGCTTGTATTCCGGCAGGGCGGGATTGTCCAGGTCGTCGTGCATGAGCAGGTCGGCGGTAGTTCCCAGGCGGCCCATCTCCTGGATCATCTCGCGGTGATAAAGGTTGCGGTTGACCCGGTTGTTCGGGCCGAAGTACCGGTGGCTTTCCTCGTCAAATATGATGGCAATGTCGGAATTCTTCCTCCGGTCATGCCTGAAGCTCAGGCCGTAAATCCCGTTGAGCTTCCCGAACAGCCTGAAGTATTGCGGCCGGTCGTACCACTTGTAATGGAAATCATACCACCAGCCGTAAACGCCGTTGACGATGTTCTGCATGATTTCCTTCTTGAAACCGTTGAGCGATTCGTCCAGGTCCTTCACCAGGCCGCCGTAATGCCTGACGCTCGGGTTAGCCCGCTTGTCTTTTACCGGGTACATCGGCCGCAAATCGTCCTCGCTGAAAAATATTTTCCCGTGAAGGTGATAGGTGTCGATGACGTTGTGCAGGGGCGAATGATTGCCGGGCGCGCGCTGTTCGTAGGCCGGCGGGCTGGCGCCGAAGTCAATGTAAGGGCTCCTGATAAACTGGTTCCAGCCGTAGCCGCCCGGCGAGCCGTCCTGGGTCGTGCCGTGATAAAAGCCGACGATTGATTTCCAGTTCGTCTCCGCCTTCACGGTTTTTGCCAGGGCCTCCTTGCGGTCGGTCATCTCCTTGCTGACGCACTCGTAATAATCCATGACCCGGCGGTCCCTGGAAGGATCCCGGAAGCAGCCGTTGTCCGTTTTTTCCCGGGCTTTTTCCCCGGGCACTTGCGCGGAATCAAAATTGACCCGCCGGTCGCCCCACGCTTTTTGAAGGTTTTTGACGTTTTTGTACCGGCGCCGTAAAAATTCCCGGAAGGCGTTTGTCATCGGGGCTGAAAAATCGGGCACGGAGCCGTAAGGCTGGGAAGAATACATGTTCCATTCGTGCGTGGAGCCCGCCTCCGGAAAATAGCCGATGATCCTGCCGGCGTAATCCCTTGTCTTGATAAAGCCGATATAATCCTTCATCAGGGCGCAGGAGTCCTTTTCAAACACCTTTGAGGCGAATGAAAAATATCCCTGGCGCGCGCCCTCCATGTGGTAGGCCGGAAAATCCGCGAGCACATCATCCGTGTATTTGTTCACGGAACCGTTTTCGTAGCGGCACAGTTCGCCGGGGTTTCTCGCCGCCCAGGCCTTTCCCATGGAAATATAAACTCCCAGGATGATGTAGAGGTCGGGCGAGAGGGCGACGAGCCGCCGGAGCTGGTCGTCAATCCATTTATAATGCATTTCCCTCGGGAGATGATGCTGCTCCTTTATTTCAAAAATGCATATTTTATGGCCGGTCTTGACGTACTGCCGGATGTAGGCCAGGTCAAAATACTCCCGCACCAGGAAAGTCATTCCCGGGACCGGGCGGCCGTTGATGAATATCGCGGGGACGCCGCGGTGATTTTTTACCTCGCATTTACTCAAGCGCGCGTTGCCTGCATCATCGGCATTTGTCTTTCGGATCATACCCGTTTTCTCTCCGATTGTTGAATTTAATATTTACTTGGGGTCATATTGCGTGTTATTTAATACAAATTCTAGCGCTTATTCTCGCATGTTAACCTAAAAACAGAATATTTGAAATGAACAAAAACATTCGTGAAACGTGCGTCATCGGCCGGCGGTGCCGCGAGCGTTATTTGCCCCTCCTGGAAAACGGCCCGCTCCGCCAGGCCGGGGTCTTTATCGCCGGCGTGAGCGAACTGAAGGGAAAATACCTGGTTTCAAGGCTTGATTCGGGCTTCTGCCTGATTCTGGGAACGCTCTCCGGGCAGGGGCGGCTCCTGACTGCGCACCGGGAATACCGGCTGAAGCCGTCCGATCTGCTCGTTGCCCCGGCCGGCAGCCGGTACCGGTATGAGTTGATCGGCGGCAAACCATGGCGCATTGTCTGGATGCACCTCAACTTGGCGGCACATCCGGAATGGTTCAAGCATTTGAAAGGCTTGACGGTCCTTCCCGCCTTCGACCTCCGGAATCTTGAGCAGGAGGCGCTTGATCTCATGGATGAAGATGAACGGCGGCAAATCATGGCGTTCCAGGCCCGGCAGGCCAAGGAAAGCTACCTGGCCGTGCAGCTCCAGCGGATCTTTTTGACGATTTCCGGTTACTTGCCGCGGTCCTATGAAAAAGTCCTCTATGAGGTCTGGCGCCGGGTCGCAGACCAGCCGGCGCGGAAATGGACATTGCGCGAGCTGGCAAAACTGGCCGGCTATTCCGGGGGACATTTAAACCGTTTGTGCCGGCGCCAATACGGCCATGCCGCCATGAAACATTTGACGGAACTCAAGATGCAATACGCCCACAATCTTTTAAGCCAGGGAATTTTCAAGGTGCGGGCCGTGGCGGAAAAATGCGGGTACCAGAACGAGTTCGCCTTTTCAACCGCTTTTAAGCGCCATTTCAAGGTCCCGCCGCGGCAGATCCGGAATTATATCACCACGAGCGCGATGACGCTCAGGCCGAAAAGCACGATCGCGGCCAGGAGCGGCAGGTCGGTGAGCAGGATCGACTCGGGCTGATCGCCTTTTTCCTGGTTATAGACCAGGTAAAGATAACGGAAGATGCCGAAGACCACAAACGGGATTGTCAGGCTCAGGTGGGAAGTTTTAAATTTTGCCACCGTTTCCGGCCATTGGGTGTAAACGGCATAGGCGATGATGACCGCCCCGGCCGTGATCGCGATCAGCTGGTCAATGAGGCGTTCGTCGGTGGAGCTTAAACTCGGCCGGGATGCTTCCCCATGCCGCCTTGTCATCGCGCGTTTTTCATGCCGCCGCTTGCAGAGCGCGAGAAACAATGCCATGAGGAATGTGCAGATCAGGAGCCAGGGCGAAATGATGACGTTGATTACCACCGCCCCGGCCACGGCCCGCAAGACAAACCCGATCGCGATTATGAAAACGTCAACGAGCGGGAGATGCTTCAAATAAAGCGTGTAAGCCGCCTGGAGCAGGACGTAGAGCGTGACAACCATCCCGAAACGCGGCGCCAGGAGCCATGCCCCGAGCAATCCGGCTCCCAGGCAGGCGAGAGCCATGAGCCACGCGGACGGAATCGGGATATTTCCCGCCGCAACCGGCCGGCGGCATTTGACCGGATGCGCCCGGTCAAACGCGAGGTCGGATATGTCGTTCCAGATGTAGACCCCGCTTGAAACGACGGCAAAAAGAATCATGGCAAGCACGGCCGTGCTTGCGACCGAGAAGGAAAGGTGCTGCTGCTTGTCGCCGAGCGCGAAAACAAACGCCGCCAGGACGACAAGGTTTTTCGTCCATTGCCTCGGCCGGAGCTCGGTAAATACATCTCGCAAGCTCATGGTTTTGTTTCTTACGTAGGGGCTCCGCTTGCCGGAGCCCGGGTTGAAGACTTGCGTTCCGGCACCGGACGCAGGCGCAGGCGCATCACCATCCAGAGCGCTTCGCGGATAATGTTGGAATTCATCTTGGAATGGCCGGAATGGCGGTCCTCAAAAATAATCGGCAATTCAACAATGCGGAACCCGAGCTTCCAGGCCATGTAGGTCATTTCGATCTGGAACGAATAACCGTTGGATTTGACGCAATCAAGGTCGATCGCCTCCAGCACCTCGCGTCGGAAACATTTATAGCCGCCGGTCGGGTCGCTGAAAGGCATGCCGGTCACCGCGCGGACATAGGTGCTGGCGCCCTGGCTGAGGATCAGGCGGCTCAGCGGCCAGTTGATGATCCGGATGCCGTGCAAGTAGCGCGAGCCGAGCACGAGGTCGGCCTTGCCGGCGGCCGAAAGAAAATTCGGGATTTCAGAAGGATTGTGGGAGAAATCGGCGTCCATTTCAAAAATATGGGTGTAATCGCGCGCGAGCGCCCATTTGAATCCGGCGATGTAGGCCCGGCCCAGTCCGAGCTTGCCGTCGTGATGCAGGGTATGGATCCTGTTGTCGGCGCGCTCCATCTCGTCGACAATTTTGCCCGTTCCGTCCGGCGAATTGTCGTCTACGAAGAGGATGTTCGCCTCCGGGCAAACCTTGAGCGTGGCGGCGGCGATGGCGCGCGCGTTTTCCATCTCGTTATAGGTCGGGATGATTATAAGCGCTTTTTGCATGGGCTATTTTTATATTAAACACGGGGGTAATTGCAAGAATTGATGCAAACTATTTGAAGTTGATCGGATTCGTCCGCGTGCTATTCTATCTTGGAAGTCCGGGCGGGGTCGCGCTTGCGCGGCGCAAAAAACCCGGGAATAATGGAAGTTACAAATGATGAAAATCCACACATACGGCAGTCCGGTTTTGCGGGTTAAGGCCGAGCCGGTGAAGAACGTTGACGGCGCTGTCAGGAAGCTGGCCGAGGGCATGATTGAACTCATGCTGCAGAAGAACGGGGTGGGGCTGGCCGCCCAGCAGGTCGGCAAAACGATCCGCGTTTTTGTCATGTATGTCCCGCCCCAATACGACCTGGATAAACCCGACGGCAAACGCCTCAACCCGGAAATAAACGAGCCGCTCGTGATGCTCAACCCGGTTTTAGAGGAGCGCCAGGGGGCGCAAAGCGAGAAGGAAGGCTGCCTGAGCATTCCCGAAATATTTGTCCCGGTGCACCGCGCCTGTGAGGTTTCGGTTTCCTTCCTGGACCTGCACGGCAAGCAGCGCCTGGCTAGGGCGCGCGGCCTGATGGCGCGGGTCATCCAGCACGAGATTGACCACCTGGACGGGATTCTTTTCGTGGACCGCGTCTCGGCCATAAAAAAGATCGCGCTTTCCGCCAGGTTGAAACGTCTTAAACGCGCCACGGAAGAAAATTCCGTCTCAGGCTGATTGCGATGCCGATGCCGCCGGCGGATGGCGCTTGAGGAATTCGAGGGCCAGCGCGCGGTAGGCCGCTGCGCCGGTGGAATGGTTGTCATAGACGATTATCGGCTGGCCGTAACTGGGCGCTTCGCTGAGCCGCACGCTTCTCGGGATGGATGTCTCATAGACCAGCTCGCTGAAATGTTTCTTCACTTCCTCGATCACTTCCGCGGAGAGGTTGGTGCGCCCGTCAAACATGGTCATCACGATGCCCTCAAGCTTGAGGGTCGAGTTGCCGCCGGCGGATAATTTCCGGATCAGGTCCGTGATCATGCTCAATCCTTCCAGCGCCAGGTATTCGCACTGGACCGGGATGACCACGCCCTCGGCGGCCATGAGGGCGTTGCAGGTCAGGATCCCGAGCGAGGGCGGGCAGTCAATGAAAATATAATCATATCCGGTTGTTGCCAGGAGCTCGGCGAGCACGTTTTTGAAGCAGTGCAAATAATTTTCCGACCGGGCGATATCCACCTCTGCCCCGGCCAGGTCAAGTTCGGATGGGATCAGGTCAAGGTTCTTGATGGCGGTGTTGCGGATCTCGTCCTTGAGTTTGCCGTCGCCGAGCAGGGCGGGGTAGGAGCTGTGTCCTTCCTGCCTTCCGATTCCCACGGCGCTGGTCGCGTTTGATTGCGGGTCAAAGTCAATCAGGAGGATTTTGACGTTCTGTTCCGCGAGGCACGCCGCGAGGTTGACGGCGGTGGTGGTCTTTCCCACTCCTCCCTTTTGATTGGCAAATGCGATTATTTTCATAAAATACAGCGGGTAGCGGATAGCCTTTGGCGCATCGAATCAGGCATCCTATGAAGCATATGGCCCGGTCCCGTCACTATAAAGTCTTTTATTATAACCAATGCGGGCTATGCCCACAACCCAAAAAAGCGACCACGGATTACACTGATTTCACGGATATATGAAGCAAGAATGACCTTGTTCCCGCCTTGGCGGGTCCGTTTTCAGGCGGAAGAACATTCCATATCAGTGCTATCCGTGTAATCCGTGGTAATTTTCTTGTTTTTCTTAACGGTTTCTCATGTGTCAGGTCCTATCCTCTCCACGCCATGCTAGTCGCGCCCCGGGACCATGCCGGTCTTGCGGGCGTATTCGAACAGGCCGCCGGCCTGAACCACCGGCAGGACGCTGCCGAGCGATTTCAAGGCAAATGTTTTGCCGGTCTTTTCATGGATAACCTGCTCGCGGTCCAGGATTATGCGGACTTCGTCGCCGGTCTTGAAAACGCCCGTCAGGCATTCCTCGGACTCGCAGGGGAACAGTTCCCCGGTCGCGATCGAATTCCGGAAAAAAATGCGCGCGAACGATTGCGCCACGACCGCGATCACGCCCGCCGCCCCAAGGGCCACCGGGGCGTGTTCGCGCGAAGAGCCGCAGCCGAAATTCCGCCCGGCGATGATGATCGCGTACTCGGAGCATTCCTTGCCCGGGCGCACGAAGGGCGGGTAGTCGGCCGGCAATCCGCTCAGCGCGTAGTATCCCAGTTTGCGGTATTCCGCGGGTATGGTCGGCACAAGGTTCAGGTGCTTGGCCGGGATGATCTGGTCGGTGTCGATATTGTCGCCGACGACATATACCCTGCCTGACAGTATATTTATATTTTTATTTTTCATAAGAAACTTTTCCGCCCGGAGGCGGCTCCGCCAAGGCGGACAACATCCAACTTTCAACGTCCAACAACTTTTTGCCGGGCGGTTTTAATACTTGCCGAAAAAATCATAATCAGTTCTTCAGTTTCTTCCAAAAGCGGCCCGGCTTCCGGAGATAGTTTATTTGCATAAACCCGCAAAATCAATCTTAGCCATCGCCTCGTCTCGCGCAATTCTTTAAGACAAATGCTCATTTTATGGACAAAATCATTCTTTGATTCAGCCGCCTGCGCCTCGCCGTGATTCGGCAATGGCGAAGTCCCCGCGCGCAGTATCTGGGTCGCAATATGATTGCCAGTCCGCGTGTGCGGAAGCCGCTCGACCATCCGGATAATATCAGCGGCATAATCAAGCAATCTTTCTTCCAAATCAAATTTCTTCTGACTCACGCAATTTTCCGTTGTTCAACGTTTCCTGTTTTCCCTCAGAATTCTTCTTGTTCACTCCCTTTTCCGATGTTGAACGTTTCCGCATTTGGCTTCTTGGTGCTGATCCCCGTTACGCCGTTTCTCCCATGCGCCGTTTCCCTCTTCCGTTGTTGAACGTTGGACGTTGAATGTTGAGCGTTTCCAATTCATTTACAATATTTCTCTAGGATCCGTGATCCGTCCCATAACCGCCGAGGCCGCCGCCGTCAGCGGTGAGGCCAGGAAAATCGGCGCCTCCTTCGATCCCATCCGGCCGATGAAATTACGGTTGGTCGTGCTGATCACGACTTCCCGCCCGTGCGTCCGCCCGAACGTGTCATCCGGTCCTCCCAGGCAGGCCGCGCAGGAAGGCGGGGCGATCTCCAGGCAGCCGGCATTCTTGAAGATCGTTTCCAGCGTCTGGCCGTGGACTTTTTCCGTCCTGATTTTTCCGGCCACTTCGCTCGTGGCCGGGACAAGGAACGTGTCAACGCAGACGTGCTTGCCGTGCAGGATCACGGCCGCCGCCAGGAAGTCGCTGATTTTCCCGCCGGTGCATGACCCGATATAAACCCGGTCAATTTTCTGGTCCTTCATTTTGGCCGCGGGCGCATACTTGTCCGGCGAACTGGGCATGGCCACGCAGGGCTCAAGCTCCGAAAGATCATACGATTTCTCGCTTGCATACGCCGCGCCCTCGTCGCTGCGCGCGATTTCAAAGGGCTTTGAAGTCCGGGACTGCACGTACTTGATCGTCGCGTCGTCCGGCTCGATGATCCCGTTCTTGGCCCCGGCTTCAATCGCCATGTTGCAGATTGTCATCCGGTCTTCAACGGAGAGATCCCGCATCCCTTCGCCGCCGAATTCCATGGCGCAGTAGGTCGCGCCCTCGACTCCCAGGTCGCCGATAATGCGCAGGATGATGTCCTTGCCCATGATGTAGTCCGGCTTGCGTCCGTTCAGGACAAAATGGATCGTCGCCGGGACCTTGACCAGCAGCTTGCCGGTGCCCATCACGAAGGCCGCGTCCGTGTTGCCGACGCCCGTCGCGAATGCGCCCAGGGCCCCATGGGTGCAGGTGTGCGAATCCGTGCCGAAAATCACCTCGCCCGGCCGCACGTGCCCCGCCTCGGGCAGGGCGACATGGCATACCCCGCGATAATTCGCGGTGCCGACATCGTAATAATAGGGCAGGTCCTGTTCCCCGGCAAATTGGCGCAGGCTGTCAATGTTGCGGCGCGATTTCTCGTCCTTCGTGAATATGTAATGGTCGGGCAGGATGACCACTTTTTCGCGGTCCCAAACCTTGGCCGCGCGCCCGAATTCGCGCTGGAAGATGCCGATTGTCCCCGGCCCGCAGATATCATGCGTCAGGAGGATGTCGGCCTTTACCCAGACGTTGTCGCCCGGCTTGACCTCCGGCTTGCCGGAGGCCCGCGCCAGTATTTTTTCTGTAATAGTCATTTTCATGATTGCACAAATATATCGGATGTTTGGTGTAAATTATATAAATCGGATTGTTTGGGCAAACAAAATAATGAAAAATGTCAGATTTTTGGCATCCGGCGTGAATCAGCAGGTTCCTGATTATAGCCGGTGACAGGATGGTTGCCATACGTCAGAACAGGTGATCGTAAATTACGCCGATTAATTGAACAGGCGTTGGCTATTAGCCCGCATTTCTCACGCCCGGAGTGTGAGATATGCGGGTTAGTGAAAAAGTGAAGACCAGAATTCATTGGATTATCAGAGGAATGTGGGGGGGGTGCCTGCTAAAAGTACCTATGATTGGCATAAAGTGCTTGCTGAAAGTACCGGACTTGATATATTTACGGCATGAATCGAACCCTGACACTGGAGTTGATGAGGTGGAAAGACCTGAAACCGCGCAAGCCGCTCGTTCTTCGCGGGGCACGTCAGGTAGGCAAAACCTACATTCTCAAAATATTCGGCGAAACGGCGTTTCCGCGTTACCACTATTTTAATTTCGAGGAAGATGAGCGGCTGGTTAAAGTTTTTGAGAAGAACCTGCGTCCGGAACGGATTTTGACGGAACTGAAATTCCACCGGGACTGCTCCATTGACAAGGGAAGCGACCTGATTATCCTCGACGAAATTCAGCGTTGTCCGAGGGCGTTGACAAGCCTCAAGTACTTTGCGGAGGAAATGCCGGAGCTTGCCTTGTGCGCGGCCGGTTCGCTTTTAGGCGTGTGTCTTGGCAGCGAATCCTTCCCCGTGGGGAAGGTAACATTCCTCGATTTGATGCCCCTGACTTTTGAGGAATTCCTGGCAGGCACCGGCAGTTCCCGACTGGCGGAACTGCTTGCCGCAACCGATCTTTCAGAGCCGCTGCCGGAAACCGCTCATGACCAGTTGTGGCAAATGTGGAAACATTATCTTGTGGTAGGCGGTTTGCCGGAAGTGGTGAACGCCTACGCGGCGCGGCAGGACAACTTATACGAGGCCATGCAGGCGGCCCGGAAGACTCAACGAGATCTCATGGAGACATATGTCGCCGATATAGCAAAGCACAGCGGCAAAGCAAGCGCCCTGCATATTGAGCGATTGTGGAGGAATGTTCCGGAGCAGTTGGCTTTGGCCCAGGACGGTTCCGCGCCGAAATTCAAGTTCCGTGGTTCGCTGCCAGGTGTTCGCGGATACGAGCGCATAGCCGGTCCTTTGGATTGGCTTGAGAACGCCAAACTTGTCGTTCGCGTTTCTATCGTAAATTCAATCGGCACGCCGCTCTCCAGTCGCCGGGCGGAGAATCGTTTCAAACTATATTTATTCGATACCGGGCTGCTGGGCGCGATAAGCGGCATTTTGCCGGCAACGATTCTTGAATACGGGTTCGGCACTTACCAGGGGTATGTGGCGGAGAATTTCGTCGCGCAAGAATTGCTGGCGTCAGGAATCGTTTCGCTCTACGCGTGGCAGGGGAAATCTTCGGAGGTCGAGTTTGTGATTGAAAGCGCAGGCGGGGTAGTGCCGCTGGAAGTGAAGTCAGGTCGCGTAACGCAGTCGAAGAGTCTTGGCGTTTTCGAACATAAATATCATCCGGCACGCTCATACGTGCTGAGTGCGCGCAACATTGCCCGGAAAAACACACGGAACTACGTGCCCGTTTACGCGGCGGGATGTTTGTCGCGAAATGTTCTCGCGGCTACTCCCTGATCGGAAGATCACGTATTATGGGAGCCGACTGTCGACTGAAATATCCTGCGCTACCAACCACAAGTTGACACCAAAAGACGGATAAAACCGGGTGACACTCTGAAATTGAATTCCGGAAGCGGAATCTTAAGGAATGTAACCCGGGAGCGACGAGAAGGTAGAGCATTGTAAGGCAAGAACCATAAGTCTGCCAGCCAAAGCCCGGGGTTCACGCTCAAATTCTGTTTCCTTGCATTAATTGTCATCCTTTGGTAAGAAAACCGCATTGGAAATAGTCACTGGCCCGCAATTGCAGGCGGGCAGTCTAACAACCTGGACATCCTGCGGGATGCTGCTGATTCAAGGAGACGGCATGTACAAGCGAATAGGCGCGGTCATTGAGCGGGAAATCAACATGGAAAACCTGAAATCCATGAGCACCCGCATCAACGTATTGGAAAGGAGTTTTTGTTACCGGGACTTCAAAAAATCGGCCGCTTATTGCCTGCGGCAGATGAAGGAACACGGATTTTCCGGGACAAGACAGATTCCCGTTCCCGCCGACGGAAAATCAACATTCATGGACCGCACCATTCCCCAGGCCTGGGATGTTGATGACGCGCGCCTTGAAATCATCAGTCCTAATATCCCGGAATCATTGCTGGCTTCCTTGCGCGACGACGCGCTCTGCGTCGCCAATCGCTGCGCCGCGACTCCGCCCGGCGGCGTCCGGGCGGAAGTGATCACCATGGAGCAAATGCAGAAAGTGAAGGACATTTCCGGCAAAATGGTCCTGGTCCGTTGGATGTATCCGGGAAAAATCATCCGGGAAGTGGCGGCGAAAAACGGCCTGGGGATCATTTCCTGTTATTCGGCGGGTCCCCTGGAAGTCCCGGATAATTCGTATTGGATCAACGGTTGGGGCTTCCCGGGCTGGTACCATACCCGCGAAGACCGTCCGCTCGTGTGCTTTTCAATCACGCCCCGCAGGGGCGCGTTCCTGGAGGAACTCCTCCGGGAAGGACCGGTCCGCGTGCGCGCCACGGTGAAAAGCCGGACTTATGACGGCTCCATCTATTCGGTCACGGGCGTTATTCCCGGGACGGAGGCGGCGGAAATCCTGCTCTACGCGCACGCCTATGAGCCTTTCATGCCGGACGACGCCGCCGGGGTGGCGGCCCTGCTGGAAATCGGGCGGATACTTTCTTCCCTGGTTCGCCAGAAAAAAATACCGCCGCTGTGCCTGGGAGTTCGCGTTGTAATTTCCCAGGAACTGTACGGGTTTTCGCATTATTTTAATTCACCGGAAAACCGGCGGAATATCCTCTTCGGGATAAACATGGACAGCATCTGCCACGACTGCCGGAAAGTCGGCCAATCGGTCCGGCTGCGCATGAGTCCGGCCAGCATGCCGTTCTTTGGCGATTACCTGTTCAAGGAAATCAGCGATTATTATTTGAGCGATTATCCGAAATGCGTGGAAAACGGCAACCTGAGCGACGATACTTTCATATCCGATACCACCGTCGGCATCCCGAGCCAATGGCCATGGATTCCGCCCGGGAAATATCATCACAACTCCCATGACAGCATGGACCGGATGATAGACTGGAACCTGGCCCGCAAGATGATCCTGGCGGTCGGTTCCTACGTCGCGACCCTGGCCGGCGCCGACCGCAGAACGATCCTGGATCTGGAACAGAACGCGGCGCGCGCCGGGCAATGCGAAATATTAAATGAGTCAAACCGGCTGATCGCGGAACTGCGCGCCGGAAATCTTCCTTTCAAGACAGCGCTGGACCAGTTTGATTTCAACCTCAAATGGCAAAGGGGCCGATTGGCGTCCTTCCGGCGATATACCCGCGAGGGCGACCTGGCCGCGCTGGACAGGGAAATCACGGAATTGGGCAAGCGCGAAAACAAGCGTCTCAAGGCCTGCGCGAAGGATGATATTCCCGAGCCGGTGTTGAGCCGCCGGGATCGCCTGGCGCAAAACATGATTATCCGCCGCCTGGGTATGGGGTTTCCATTCTCCCTGGCGCGCGTGCCGTATGAAAGCCGGATTGCTCACGCCGCCGGCACGCTGCAGGTTTTCAACTGGCTGGACGGCAAGCGGACTTTTTATGAAGCCTTGAAACTTTATCAACTGGAAGGCGGAGAGCGCCTGACCGACAAGGAATTTTCATACTGGTTCAAGTACCTGGACCTGCTGGCCAAATACGGTTATGTTTCCATCACCTACCGGAAAACCCTTGGCAAGGACGACATCCGGAAAGGGTTGCGGCGCCTGGGCGTCGTGAAAAACGACAAGGTCATGGTCCATTGTTCCTTTACCAGCCTGGGCCATGTGGCGAACGGCCCGGAAACCGTCTGCAAGGCCTTGATGGAACTGGTGACTCCGCAAGGCGTCGTCATGATGCCGTCTTTCAACCATTACGGCATCGTTGAGCCCGGCGAGCCGGGCTACTATGATCCGAAGAAAACCCCCACCAAGAACGGCGTGGTCCCGGACACGTTCTGGAAAATGAAAAATGTCCTGCGTTCGCTGGATCCCTCGCACCCGTTTGCCGCTTGGGGACGGGATGCCTCGGAATATGTCCGGAACCATCACAAGCTGGTCACGATGGGGGAAGGTTCGCCGCTGCATCTCCTGGAACAAGCCGGCGGCAAGGTCATTCTGATTGATTGTCCCGGGGCAAATACTTTTCATCATGTGGTGGAAATGACCAACCATGTGCCCTGCCTCGGCGAGCGGACGGAGGAATATCCCGTCAAAGTGCCATCCGGGCAAATGGTAAAATGCCGGACCTGGGGCTGGCGGGATGGGGGATGCCCAATCACTGACAAAGGAAGATTTTACGAATGGATGCGGAGCCGCAAGATGATCCGCGAGGGGAAAATCGGCGAGGCAAACGTCATGGTATTCAAGATGAAGGATTTTCGCCGTGCCCTGGAGCCGTACTTTTACGGGAAGGTCAAGGGCTTCGGATGCAAAAAATGCCCCGTCCGCCCGCGCAAGGTTTCCGCCACGCGCCCGAGCGACTGGGATGCCTCGAAGAAGAGCGTGCGGAAGGACACCACCGCCTTCGTGGCGGATATTTCCTAAGTTCGCCGCACACCGTGCGGCGCTACAATTGTAGTGCGTCACAGCGTGACGCATCGCTTTCTTGTTTTTCTTCGCTGTTCCCGATAACAGGCTTCAGGCTGAATGTTGCCCCTGGTCAAGAAACGACTTTATTTTGCGCGCCAGGACGGGGCCGATGCCGGGCAATTTCGCGATTTCATTTTCCGGTGCGCGGGTGATGGCCAGCAACGATCCGAAAGCCCTCAGCAATTTCTGCTTGCGCGATTCCCCCAGGCCGCTTATGTCGTCCAGGGCCGACTCGCGGATAATCCTGGAGCGCAATCGGCGGTGATAGGCGATGGCAAAGCGGTGCGCCTCGTCCCGCACGCGCTGCAGGAGTTGCAGGGCGGACGAATCCGGCGGCAAAACAACCGGCTGCCCGGCGGCGCTGTCAGCCAAAAATATCCGCTCCTGCTTCTTGGCCAGCCCGGCCACGTCAACGCCGTTGATCCCGAGTTTATGCAGCGCCTTGCGGGCCGCGCGCAATTGGGTGACTCCGCCGTCAACCAGCAACAGGTCCGGCATCTTTCCTCTTTCCTTCTGCAGCCGCCTGAAATGGCGGGTGATGACTTCGGTCATCATGCCGACATCATCTGATTTTTCCGCGGTGGTGATCCTGAACCGGCGGTAGAGCGCGGGGCGGCATACGCCGTCCACCGCGGCGACCATGCTGCCGACCGCGTGTTTGCCGGAAATATTGGAAATGTCAACCGCGTGGATCAATTGCGGCCGCCGCGCCAGGCCGATCGTTTTTTGAAGGTCAACCAGGCCGGAGCGCGCCATGTCGGCTGAAACACCCCTTGTCCGGGCGATATGCGCCCGTTGCCTGGTGGCGGAGAAAAGCAGCTGGAGCGCGTCGCGGATTACGGAAGCTTTTTCAAAGTTGAGTTCGGCCGCGGCCTGGTCCATTGAATTCTTCAATTCATCGAGCAGCTCCGGACGCTCGCCGCGCAGGAAGGCGATGGCTTCGTCAATTCTTTCCCGGTATTGGGCGGCGGATATTTTGCCGATGCACGGCGCGGAGCAATACCGGATGATATCGTTGATGCAGTGGCGGTGGCTGGCCTCGTCCGGGTCGGGCACGGCGCACTTGCGCAGGCCGAATTTTGTCTCGACGTATTCAAGCGCGGCGCCCGCCGCGCCGGAGGAGAGGTACGGACCGAAATAGTATGAGGAATCTTCGCGCTTGATGCGGCACAGGCTGAAACGCGGCCATTTCTGGTTCAGGTCGATTTTCAGCATCGGGAAGCGCTTGTCGTCCCGCAGGAGGATATTGAAGCGCGGCTGGTAATCCTTGATCAGCTTGTTTTCGGTCAGGATGGCGTCGGCCTCGTTGCGCGCGGTGACGACGTCAAGGTCGGCCACGCTGTGGACGAGGCTGCGGGTCTTGGGCGGCGCGCTCCGCAACGCGGCCGCCCGGAAATATGACTGGACCCTTTTGCGGAGCGAGGCGGCCTTGCCGACGTAGATGATCCGGCCGGATGAATCGCGCATCAGATAACAACCGGGCTTGTCCGGCAGCGCGCGCAGTTTTGCCTTCAGGATGGATGAGAGTTGCATTTGGATTTACGTATAAAAATGTCAAAACAACGCGGCAGCAGAGTGCCGCGGCTACAGGTGGAAAAGAGAAATGTAGCCGCCTCACTCAGTTGAGGCGTCCGAAACAGTTGCCGCCTTTGGCGGACTATTAAAAAGCATAAGAAACTTAAAACGTTGAACATTCAACGTCCAACTTTCAACGCGGCGGAGGAGTAACGCCGCAATCCCGCGAGCTTCCTTATTGCCCGGCGGGTTTGCGCCGCACCGCGCTCCAGAGCTCATTGAGCTCTTCGCAGCGCAAAATCGCCGCCATGACGGTATACACCAGGATCGCCAGGCCGATGGCGGACGAAAGCGCGATTAACCTGGTTATTTGCAAGGCGAGATGAAAACGATCCAGGAATGCCAGGCAATAACTCTCGCCGAAATACGCCGTGGCGCCCATTGCCGATGCGGCCACGATCATTTTAAATACCGACCGGAATATGTTGCCCCAGCCCGGCGAACCGTAACGCCGGTGGATGATGACCGCCAGCGTCAAGGCCTGGGCGCAGGAAACGATCACGGTCGCCAGGGCGATGCCGGCGTGTTGCAACGGCCACATGAAGATCAGCTTGAGGACTATCCCGCAAGCTGTGCAGACGATCCCGATCATCATCGGCGTCCTGATGTCCTGGTGGGCGTAAAACATCGGGATCAGCACTTTCAAGAGGCTGAAGACCAGCAGGCCGGGCGCGTAGATGGCCAGGGCCAGGGCGGTCATCTCGGTGCTGAAGGGCGTGAATTTTCCCCGCTCATAAATCACCTGGATAATCGGCTTGGCAAGCACCAGCATGCCAAGGGCCGCCGGCAGGGCCAGGAATGTCAACTGCCGGAAAGAATGGTTGAATGTCTGCCGCAAAAGATCCGGACGGGACTGGGTGACGTGGCTTGAGAAGGCCGGCAGGAGCACCGTGCCGAGGGCCGTGCCCAGGAAACCGAGCGGGAAATAGATAAGGCGGTCGGCGTAATAAAGATAAGAAGCCCGGCCCGGCCCGATGATGGTTGCAAGCAGCGTGTCCAGCAGAACGTTGATTTGCGTGGCGCCCAGGCCGATGGCCGCCGCGCCCATCAGGCGCCAGACGCGGCGCACCCGTTCATCGCGCCAGTCGATGGTGAATTTGGGGCGGAATCCGCAGCGCCAGAGCAGGGGGAGCTGCATTGACCACTGAATGACCCCGGCGACGATGACGCTCCACGAGACCAGCAGGATGCGCGCGTTGCCCTGCGCGTCGAGAAAGAGGCAGCCGCAAAGGGCCGCCAGCATGACGATGTTCAAGACGGCGTAGGTTGCAGCCGGCATGAAAAAACGATGGAGCGAATTCAGGATCGCCGCAAAGAGGGCGGCCAGGCAGATGAAAAACATATAGGGCAGCATGATCCGGCTCAGTTCCAGGATCATGAGCACGCGCTCCGAGGCCGGCCAATAGTTCCTGAGGAGCGAGAGGATTATTATGCCCGCGAAAACGATTGCCGCCAGGATGACGCCCAGGAAGGACAGCATCTTGTTGGCAAAGTCCCAGACTTTCTGCCGCTCCTGCCTGGCCAGTTCCTCCGTAAAAACCGGCACAAAAGCCGAGGTGAGCGCCCCCTCGCCGAAAAGGCTGCGGAAAGTATTGGGAATCCTGAAAGCCCAGACGAAAGCGTCCATGATCATGCTGCTGCCGAAAAAGGCGGCCATCGCCATTTCCCTGGCCATGCCCAGGACGCGGCTGATGAGAATGAAAAAACCGACCGTGCCGGCCGAGCGGATTAAATTGCGTTTTTCCATGGGTGATTATTCAGGAAGGAAATGGAAAATGCGGAATTATTTTATTCCGGCTTCTTGCTTCCGGCTTCTGCCTTCCCTGGACTGGTCCTTTGTTCCTTCTGCAACGTCAACTCCCACAATTTTGCGTATTTATAAAAAACGCCGATGGAACTCAGGAGCGCGATGATGAGGCCGCGGTAACCGTCCAGGAATCCGCGCTTGAAAAAGTACCCCTTGATAAACCGGAAGAAGGGACGAAACATGAGGTCAATGACGGAAAAGCGCCGGCCTTCGCTCCGCAGGCTGGAGGCGGCGATCGTCGAGAAGCGGTTCAGGGTGAGGATCTGGTCGGAGATGTCGTCATAGGTGTAGTGGTGCAGGCACCCGCTGAGGCGCTTGACCGGCCCGGTGACGATGACGTGGTCATGCGGCTCCGTGCCGGTGCAGATGCCTTTTTCCTTCCGGAAAAGCCGCATCTTGATGTCCGGCCACCATTCGCCGTGCGTGACCCAGCTGCCGAGGAAAAAAACCTTCCGCGGGAATTCATAGCCGACGTATTTCTGGTTTTTGCCGCTTTCAAATTCCTTCAAAATCTGTTCCCGCAATTCGTCGGAAACCTCCTCGTCGGCGTCAATGAAAAGGATCCAGGGATGGCTGGCCATGTTCTTGATCAGTTCCTTCTGGCCGACGTAGCCGAGCCATTCGTGCTGATAGACGCGATCGGTGTATTCCTTGCAGATTTCGAAGGTCTTGTCCTTGCTGAAACTGTCCACGACGACGATTTCGTCGGCCCATTTCAGGCTGTTCAGGCAGCGCCTGATATTGGCTTCCTCGTTCCCGACCGTCAGACAAGCTGAAATTTTTTCGCGCATAGATTCATCCAGGTAAATATAAAAACTTTTTGATAATACCCGATAGGCAGCCCAAAGCAAGCGTTTATAGGCGGAGATTCGGTCCTGGCCTCAATGGCGCTAAGATAAGCTTGCGGCGGTCGTGGCCCTTCGACAAAGCTCAGGACAGGCCGCCCGCCTTCCAGAAGGGAAACGCTTGTGTTTTTGGAGGGCGGCGGGCCTCCGCCGCCGTCAGGGATTTGAAAACGGGCTTGGCATCATTCGATCCTGGCCTCAATTCTTCCAGACGTTGACGCTGCGGACGAAACGAGCCGGTTCGTCCGTTGCGTATCTGGTTAACCCAACGTCCAGGAGTTTTCCGATGTCCGCCTCCGAGAACTGCCACGGAAAAACTTCAAGGGCGACGCTTTTCTTTCGCGCGGCATTGAGCGCAAAAACAAGATAATCCCTTTCCAACTGGTAGCGCCATGTCGCCCGGATTTTTTCATCGCCATCGTTCAGATGAAGCTGGACGATGTCCAGCCCGGCGAAATTTTCATCAAATAACGATTGGAAACGGCTTTTAATCGCATCCGCGTTCCCGCCGATCCATATCATCGTTTTGATTCCAGCGACGGATTGTTTAAAATTCCGGCATTCCTTTATGTCGGGGGAGGCGATGATTATTTGCCCGGCGAGTCCATGCTTGCCGATAAGCTCAAAAACCGGCGCAAGGGGGTTGTGTTTTGGGCCGGAGGGGACAAGCTTCTGCGGGCGATTTGCCGAGAATTTCAAGTCCGCATAGATCATCTTTCGCGGATCGGCCTTGAGGATTTTCAGGACCTCCTCAAACATTGGGATTCTTTCACCGGCGTATTTCGTGTTGAACCTGGCCCCGGCATCGAGGTTCTTCAGGTTTTTCCACTCTATGTCGCCGATATCGGCGTTCGCGTATTCAGGCGGGGCGTTGGTCGTTCGTGCGGGCGTGTCATCGTGAAAGCAGATGATTTGTCCGTCCTTTGTCTGCCTGATATCCACTTCCGGAATCCCGCCCAGTTCCCAGCCGTATTTAAGGGCGAGGATGGTGTTGTCCGGCATTTCGATCCCGCCGCCTCCGCGGTGCGCCTGCCATTTTATTATGACCGTTGATTTGTCCATTTTTCCCCGTGGGTGCTTTTGATGCTGTCATTCCCGCGGAGGCGGGAATCCAGTGTCAACCTGGTTCTGGTTGATCTGGTTGATAGGTGAAGATTTATTATTATGGCGTTGTTTGGTTCTTCAGAATCCGATAAACAAAATCCTTGGCCAGCGGCACGGCCTCTTCCAGGCTCCGGCCGTTTGCCAGGGCGGCGGCAAGCGCCGCGGAAAAGACGCAACCGGTCCCATGATGGCTTTTTATATTGACCCGTCCGGACGTATATTCGGAAAGCCGGTTGTCATGGCAGAGAACATCAACCGTCTCTTTCCCGGCGAGGTGGCCGCCCTTGACGACGCAGGCGGTATGGAATTTTTCGCCCAGCTTAAGCGCCGCGGCGCGTTGATCGGCATGGTTCCTGATCCGGCGCTTTAAAATCATTTCCGCCTCGGGCACGTTCGGGGTGATGACCGTTGCCAGGGGCAGGAGTTTTGAGCAGAGCGCCCGGAATGCTCCTTCGGTCAGGAGCCGCCGGCCGGAAGTGGCGCGGCAAACCGGGTCAACAACGACCACCGGTATTTTTTTACGTTTAATCTCGGCGGCTACCGCCCGGACGATCGCTTCATTGAAGAGCATGCCGGTTTTGACGGCGGCCACCGGGAAGTAATCGCATATGGTCCTGATCTGCGCGACAACCATTTCCGGGCCAACCGCCTGGATTTTCCTGACCTCGCGCGGATTCTGGGCGGTGAGGCAGGTTATGGCCGATGTGCCGGTAACGTTGAATGCGGCAAATGCGCGCAAATCCGCCTGGATGCCGGCCCCGCCGCCGCTATCCGATCCGGCGATTGTCAGGACAACCGGGATATTTTTTGCTTTTTTCATAAATAGCGGCGATAAGCTCCTCGTCGGTCAGGGCGGAAGCGCCATGGTCCCGCAGTTTTTCGCGAGTGCGACTGTGCTCCGGAAGATCTTTGATGGTTTTCATGTTTAGTTGGCGTCGCCTCTATCCGGACACAATGTCCGGATTCCTGTCCGGATATCCCTGTTTGATCCGTTGGAACAACCGTATCCGAACATCACGGACTGATTCATGTCTCGATTTCGTGACAAGGAAACCAGTGTAATCGCGACACTTTGTCGCGAAAAATGTCGCGATTCGCATTCTAAGACTAATCCGACCCAGTAATCGCGACACTCCGGCACAAAAAATGTCGCGACCCCATGTCTTCCGCTCCAGCAAATGCTTGGTCGCAACAGCACAAACAAGGCCATGACCACATTATGAACGAACGACCTCATACTTGGCGGTCCGACCAGCACCCACAGGCCGCACTAAACTTAGTTCGACAAACCGCTTCAAGTGGCGCTGTGCCTTGCGTTTATCGACCCCAATATGTTCTTCGTATTCCGCTCTCGTAAAGACTGTCTTCGAAGCAAGAAACTCCCAACCCTTCCTTTCGTCCGTGTTCAGGACATCGAGAGTATGAGATGGCAACCAGAACCGCACCCACCTTCGGGCTCGCCTTGCCATCCTTTCGCGGCTCGGGAACAGACTGTCGCATGACCTCGATGGCCATTTCCATGAATTTGCGTGGATTAAGTTGTTGTTCGTTTTTCATTCTAACTTCCTCGGAGCCAGTCTAATTACTGTGCCTGCCTTGCATGAAATTCAGGATATCTTTTTGGTCATGGCTGTCAATTAGAACCTGCTTTAAATCTTGACTTGCGAATAAGGGCGAAGAATATAAAATATAATGATAATAAATAAAAGGAAATGACCAAAGGGCCGAACGTGCGGACGGACAGGTACTAAGTCTGTATGCGATCGCACTTTGGTCAAAAGGAGGCATGACATGTGGGTGGATTCTTGTATGAAGAACGAGTGGCGCTGTATATCGAGACGTGTTGTCCAGTTCGGATGTATCATTCTTTGCATCTTAACTTCCGGCCTGTTATATGCCGATTCATCATCATATCAAAAACATTCATACAGCATATCTGTCAAGGATTCAAATGACATGACGCTAGTCGAAACAGTTCGGGGGCGTGATAACCAAATTCTAAAAATAACAATTGTTCAAAGCAAACAATATTCAATAATTGATCATAATCCACATGCTATCGTAATAAATATAAATAATGCCAAGGTGACGGTAATCTCATACCCGGAAAATACTATGACTTCAGAAATAGACATAATACAAGTTGATGAGTGGCCCATATCATTCATTAAGGAAAATAATATTACTTACAATAATAAACAATATTCAGCAGTTAAATTGCTTGAAATGCTTCAAGATAAAAAAAAATCAAAGAATCAGTAGGCGAAAAATATTGGAGTCAAGTAGGATTTAAACAAAAGCGCGAGTCTGCCTTCTGCGAATAAAGTCAGAAAATGATCAAAGAATCAAATAGCCGGAAACGTCTCGTTTTCCGTTTTTTATCAGGCCTTATCCTTATTTGCATAATCGTCTTCGTCGGATTTGCTTTTTTTCACCTCCGAGTGGTGAGCAAGGCGAACACTTGTATCAAACACCTTCGCATGATTGAGTCAGCTAAGTATCAATACATGTTAGAGAATAATAAGACTAACGGCTGGAGCTGGAGTAGTAACGAAGAAGCCTTTCGTGAGTTAGTAAAGGAAACGCCGTATTATTTGAGGTATTATCCGTTATGTCCTAATTCCACAGGCAAGGTCCAGTCTGTTGCTCAGGCAGCTGAAGACTATGATATAAATCCGATTGGGAGTAATGCAGCCTGCAAAGTTTGCCGATATACTCATGTGTTGCCATAGTCCAAAAACGTAGAGGAATTCGTCGAGACGAGAAGGTAAGCATTGTAAGTAAGGCAAGAACCATAAGCCTGCCCAGTCACAGACCAGGATTCCCGCTTAAATTCTGTTTCCTTGCATTTATTGCAATCCTTTGGTAAGAAATCCGGACTAGAAAGGATTTTAGCAATGGATATTCAACGTAATTTCGCGGAAAGAATCGGCGGCGCCACCTTCGGGCTCGGCGACCAGATATACAAGTTTGAAAAAATCAAGCGCGCCAAGGCGGCCGCCCGCCAGGCCCATCCCGGCGTTGAATTGCTGGATTTCGGGGTGGGGGAACCGGACCAGATCGCGCCCGGCCCGATAAGGCGCGCGATGAAAAAGGCGATTGACGATCCCGCCAATCGCGGTTATTCCGACAACGGCATCCGCGAATTCAAGGTTGCCGCCGCCAAGTACATGCAGGACTTTTTCGGCGTTTCCGATCTCAATCCCGATACGGAAATCAACCACAGCATCGGGTCAAAGCCGGCCCTGGCCATGCTGCCCCTGTGCTTTGTCAACCCGGGCGACGTGGTCCTGGCCACCGTCCCCGGCTACCCGGTCATGGCGACCCACGCCCGTTACCTCGGCGGGCAGGTGGTCAAGGTCCCTTTGCGCCGTGAAAATAATTTCTTCCCGGACCTTAAACAAATAGACCCGGATGCCGCCAGGCGCGCGAAGCTGTTTTACGTCAATTATCCGAATAATCCGACCGGCGCCGCGGCCACCCCCGAATTTTTTGACGCGTTGATCGCGTTCGCGCGGGAAAACAATATCCTTATTGTCCAGGACGCGGCCTATGCCACGCTTGTTTATAAGCAAAAACCGCTCTCCATCCTCAGCCGTCCGGGCGGGAAGGAGGTCGCGATTGAGCTTCATTCCATGAGCAAGAGCTACAACATGACCGGCTGGCGGCTCGGGTTTGTGGCCGGGTCGGCGCAAGTCGTCAAGGCCTACGCCGAAGTGAAGGACAATATTGACTCCGGCCAGTTCAAGGCGATCCAGATCGCGGCCTGCGCCGGCATTGCCGACCAGGCGCTCTCCGCGAAAATCACCCGGCATTACGCGCGGCGTTTGAAGAAGATGGTCAAATGCCTGCGTTCGGCCGGCTTTGACGCCAAAATGCCGGGCGGGACGTTTTACCTTTATGTGCCCGCGCCCAAGGGCGCCGGGACGGTTGACTTTAACTCCGCGGAAGCGGCCGCGGATCATTTGATAAGGAACCACCTGGTCTCCACCGTGCCGTGGGACGATGTTTCTTCCTTTCTGCGTTTTTCGGCCACGTTTGAGTCGGCGGGGACAAAGGACGATGACCGCGTTCTGGGAGAATTGCAGTCACGTCTGGCGCAGGCAGGGCTGAAATTTTGATTTCAAAAATAAGTTTCTCACAGAGCACACAGAGATCACAGGGAGAAGAAAGTAAAAGAATCTTTTTTACATCCTCTGTGAACTCTAGCGACTCTGCGAGCGAGTGAGAAAATCAGAAAATTTCGCATTGTATCGTGGATGGCTATGAAGGCATTTGTATTGACCGGCATAAAGCAGATGGAATTGCGCGATATCCCCAAGCCGGATATAAAATCGCCCGGCGATGTCCTGCTGAAAATGTCGGCCGTGGGCGTGTGCGGCTCCGATATCCATTATTATAAGATGGGTAAAATCGGCTCGCAGGTCGTCCAGTATCCTTTCATCGTCGGGCATGAAGGCGCGGGAGTGGTTGAAAAGGTCGGCTCTGCCGTCAAGCGCGTCGCGCCGGGCGACCTGGTCGCCATAGAGCCGGCCATGTCATGCCGGCAATGCGACCAGTGCCTGGCGGGGCGTCCGCATACCTGCCGCAAATTGCGCTTTTTGGGTTGTCCGGGACAGGCCGAGGGGTGCCTCGCGGAGTATCTCGTCATGCCGCAGGAATGCTGTTTTCCGGTTGGGAAGGGCATGAGCGCCGGACAGGCGGCGCTTTCCGAGCCGCTCTCAATCGGGTTATATTCCTGCCGGAAAGCCATGCCGCTCAAGGGGACGGAGATCGCCATTCTCGGCTGCGGCCCGATCGGCTTGAGCGTCATGGTTTGCGCGCGGCTCATGGGCGCGGCGAAAATTTTTGTAACCGACATCATCAATGACCGGTTAAAGGTTGCACTGGCGCACGGCGCGGATTTCGGCGGAAATCCTGAAAACGAAAACATAGTTGAGAAAATCACGGGCCAAAAGCCCGGCCTGCTTGACACGGTCTTTGAATGCTGCGGGGAGCAGTCGGCCATCGACCAGGCCCTTGACTTATTGAAGCCCGGCGGCAAACTGGTGCTGGTCGGCATTCCCGAAATGGAGCGGATTTCATTCGTCATTGACAAGGCGCGCCGCAAGGAAATTTGCATCCAGAACATCAGGCGGCAGTGCGAGTGCCTTCACCCGACGCTCGCCCTCATGGCGAAGGGAATATTGAAGGCCGACTTTATGATCACCCATCGCTTTGGTTTTCCGGAGACAAAGAAAGCCTTTGACCTGGTCGCCGGCTATTCCGACGGCGTGGTCAAGGCCATGATCGATTTTTAACAACATGAAAAAGGAAACAAATATGAAAACAATGAAGACTCCAACGGATTGTCATTCCCGCCTTGAGCGGGAATCCAGTGTCTGGGAAATTGCCGGATGGATTCCCGTTTCCACGGGAATGACAGAGCTGAAAAAATTCGCTAGCCGGCACCGCGGGATTGCCGGATGGATTCCCGGTTTCACGGGAATGACAGGACTGAAAAACCGTGGCATATTCTTTGCGGTTGTCATGTCGTTTTTTGCGGTTTTTAGCTCATGCGCCGCCCAGGATTTCAGCAATCTTTTTTTTCTGCATCACTCGGTCGGCAACGGCCTGGTGGTTGAAGGCGATATGCACGGCGCGGTCAACGGGTATAATTCGGCGAACGGGACGCAGTTCGCCTTCTGGGACCATGGCTATAATTCCGACGGCCTGCGCAATCCCGCCGGCGAGGAAACCGGGACCAATTATGAAGTTCCCGAGGACAACACCAATCCCGACGGGCTTTATTATCTTTGGACTTCGTCGGACGCGAGCCATGTCGCCTGCCGCGACCTGATCCTGGCGAATCACCAGGTCATCGCCTTCAAGTCCTGTTATCCCGCCAGCCATGTTTACGATGCGGGCACTTTGGACACCTACAAGAGTTATTATTTGGCCATGCGCGATTTTTTCGATTCCCGGCCCGACAGGCTTTTTGTCGTCATGTCGCCGCCGCCCCTGCATCGCCTTGACACCAACGCCACGGAAGGTTATTACGCCCGGGCATTTGCCGACTGGCTTAAGAGCGCCGAATACCTTGCCGGGCACGCGAATACGGTCTGCTTTGACCTGTTCGGCTACCTGGCCGGGAGCGATAATTTCCTGAATTATAATTACGAATCGTCCCACGGCGGTTCCGATTCGCACCCGAACGCGCTGGCCGACCAGACCGTCGGCCCGGTCTTTGCCCAATTTTTGATTGATTCGGCAATAGCTTACCAATCGTCAACCCCGGTAGTCGCGGCCGTCCCGACGATCAAGGTTAACGGCGCGACGAACGAAATCGCGGTTGCGTATCCCGATCCTGTCACCGTCACCGTGGAAATGGACCCGGGCGGTTACACGGGTTCTTACCGTGATTGGTGGGTCGTTGCTTATGATCATTCCGGCCAATGGTATTACATGGACGGTTCCCGGCAATGGATAAATTTCAGCGGTAATCTTGGCGAATGCCGGCCGGCCTATCAGGGGGCGCTGTTCAACCTGCCTGCCACCGCGGTCTTGAGCGATTTTACGCTTCCGCGCGGCACCTATGATTTCTGGTTCGCGGTGGATGCCATGGATGGCGTCCTGAATGTGAATGGTTCGCTTCAATATGGCAAGGTGACTGTTGTTGTGGAATGATGCGCCTGTATCCGCTTAAGGTGGAAGGGCGTGATAAATAGCAGTGCGAATTTCGTTTTAAAAAGACGGCGGCGATCTTAGGCCGCCTGTGGGTTTCCCGCGCTCGCATAGAATCGAGTCTAATGCTTCGCGCGGCGCACCCGCATCCGGCCTAAGCCTTGTCCGCCGATACGGCGGATTGCCTTGCTTTTTAAAATCCGCCGCTGGCGGAAGCGAAATTCGCACTGCGGTCCATGCCGCCCAACCGCCGCGGTCGGGCGGGGTAAGAAGTATTGTCGTTTGATATGTTTCAAATTCTCCGCAAAAGTGCATTTGTCAGCCGGCCGGGACGACGAGGCGGAGAAGCGTGATGAACAACAACTGTAGCGCCGCACGGTGTGCGGCGAACTTGGGTTGCGGGCATAGTCCGCATTGGGGGAGACCGAAATGGGAAGGGTCTTGATAATCGGCGCCGGCGGGGTAGGCGGCGTGGTCGCGCATAAATGCGCGCAGGTCCCCGGGGTATTCACGGACATTTGCCTCGCAAGCCGGACCATGGAGAAATGCGCGCGGATCAGGAAACAACTGCGCCGGCCAATCGGCATCGCGCAGGTTGACGCCGACAAGCCCCCGGAAGTTGTCCGGCTGATCCGCAAATTCAAGCCGGACATCGTCATCAACACGGCCCTGCCTTACCAGGACCTATCCATCATGGCGGCCTGCCTGCAAACCGGCGTTCACTACCTGGATACCGCGAATTACGAGCCGCCCGAGGAGGCCCGGTTCAGCTACAAGCGCCAATGGGCCTTCAAGTCAAAATACCGCCGGAAAGGCATTCTGGCCCTGCTCGGCTGCGGGTTTGACCCGGGGGTGAGCAACATCTTTTGCGCTTATGCCCAGAAGCATTATTTTGACCTGATTCATTCGGTTGACATCCTGGACTGCAACGGGGGCGATCACGGCCACCCGTTTGCCACGAACTTCAACCCGGAAATCAATATCCGTGAAATAACCCAGCTCGGGAAATACTGGGAAAAGGGGAAATGGCTGACAACCGACCCGCTTTCCGTGCACAAGCCCTTCGATTTCCCGGGCATCGGCGAACGCGAGATGTATCTGCTTTACCACGAGGAACTGGAGTCGCTCGTCAAAAACATCCGCGGACTGAAACGGATCCGTTTCTGGATGACTTTCGGCCGGCAGTATCTGGTCCATTTGCAGGTCCTGCAGAATGTCGGCATGACCCGCATTGACCCGGTCGTCTTTGAAGGCCGTAAAATAGTTCCGCTCAAATTCTTGAAAACCATCCTGCCGGAGCCCTCGTCGCTCGGCAAGAACTACAAGGGCAAGACCAATATCGGCTGCATGATTGAAGGCGTCAAGGACGGCAAGCGGCGGAAAATTTACATTTATAACATCTGCGACCACGCCGCCTGCTATCGCGAGGTCAAGGCCCAAGCCGTGTCATACACGACCGGCGTGCCGGCCATGATCGGCGCGATGCTGGTCCTGGAAAAAACCTGGAAGGGCGGGGGAGTTTTCAACGTGGAAGAGTTCGATCCCGATCCGTTCATGGAAAAGTTAAAAATCCACGGCTTGCCGTGGGTGGTGGAAGATCGAACTAATAAGAAGTAAATTCAAAATAAACACAATAATGCAAGAACATCACAACTGAAGCTTCCGGTTATCAATATTAATGAATAGGAATTTTAAAAATGGTAGGGCGAGGCGTCCCTGGCCTACTCCGCCGTAGTAAAGCCTACTGGCTACGA
>CAYYWX010000004.1:60633-109250 GCA_964475405.1 uncultured Verrucomicrobiota bacterium | reverse complement strand
GACCGCGGGGCCCGGGAAGGGCGCGCTCGAGACGATCCGCCTTCCGGCTTCGCCCGCCGAGCCGTTCACGCCCGAGTTGATGAAAGCTGTCATGATTGACGGCAACCGTTTCCCGCGCTGGTATGAAGGATGGTATTCCACCTCGCCCCTTTACCACGAGGGCCTGGTTTACTGCCTGAATGAAGACGGCGTGCTCAGCGTCGTGGATGCCCAGAAACAGGAGATCGTTTACCAGAAAATGCTGGACCTTGACCTGCAAATGGGACATTACTACCAGGCGCCCGCCTGTTCCGACAGGGGCGGCGCCGGCTCAAGTCCCGCCCTGGCCGGGAAGTACATTTACTTCTTCGGAAATAAAGGGGCCTGCGTCGTGATCGAGCCGGGCCGTGAATTCCGCCAGGTGGCGCGCAACCGGATTGAAAGCGGATCGTTGTATCCGGACGTGTGCGAAAGTTGCCCGGTCTTCGAGGGCAAACGCCTTTACTTCCGGACCGTTGGGAGCCTTTACTGCATTGAAGAGAAATAAAGCAGGAGATATAAAATGGATGCTCGTTCAAGAATGGCAATATTTTTGACCGCCTCTCTCGTGCCGGCGCTTCTTGCCGTGCCGGGTATTTCAAAGGACAATGGCGACGACAAGGCGCCCTTGGGTTCGCCGGCGTATTATCCCTCCCCGGAGCGGCCGGTCGGCTGGCGCGGGGACGGGTCCGGAAAATACCCGGCGGCCGAGCCGCCCGTTCATTGGGCCCGCGCGGCAAAATCGGTGACCGAACTGCGTTCCCAGGCCGCCAGGCCCAAGGAGGGCGAGACCGGCAAGCCGATCCCCGACGGCGTCATCCGCGAATGGCTGGTGCTGGGCCCGCTGCCGATGCCGGAAGGAAGGCATTTCACGAATGAATTCATCGGCGCGGAAGGCGATCTCAATCCCGCCGAAAATGAAAAGAACGAAAAGGCCGGGGAAAATGCCTGGAAAAAAATTTCACTGGAAACATCCTGCCTTGATTTCGCGACCTTGTTTGACATTGCCGGGAAAACAAACCCGGTCGTCGCCTATGCCTGCGCCAACTTGTATTCCCCCGACGGCCAGCCGCTCGTCCTGAACTACATGCATGGGGGAGCGTCCCGCTTCTGGTTCAACGGCAAAGCGCTCTACACCTCCAACCCCGGCGCCAACCAGGCTGCGCGCCTGCGGCTCAGCCCGGTAAAAGGCTGGAACCGGCTGGTGATCAAGGTGTCCGCCACGGGCTACGTGCGGCCGGTGATCTTCGGCGCCCTGCCCGGGGAGTACGAGAGCAAAAATATCGCCTGGACCGCCGGCCTGCCGGCCCCGGGCTACGGCTCCCCGCTGATTGTCGGGGACAAAATATTTGCCAGCGCCGAGGGCGGCCGCCTGTGCTGCCTGGAGAAGGCGTCCGGCAAGATCCTCTGGGTTCGCTCCAGCACCTATTTTGACGCGGCGACGGAAGAGGAGAAGAAGGCCAACCCCGACCTGTTCAAGGCGCTGGAGCCGCTGGCCGCGAAGATCAAAGAGCTCGATGATGCCTGGTTGACGGATCAACTGCCAAAGACATTGGAAGAGCGCGCTAAAATAGAGGCTCAAATTTATAAGGACATTGCCAGGGTGGATAATGAGAAATATAAACTGGTCCGGTGCGGCGAGGCCGGCTACAGCGCCCCGTCCCCGGTCAGCGACGGCCGGCGCGTGTATGCGGCTTTCGGTTCCGGCCTGGTTGTATGCTACGATCTGGACGGCAACCGCAAATGGATCAGCCTGGAAAGCCACCCGGATGTTGAACACGGTTACAGTTCTTCGCCGCTTTTGGCGGACGGCAAATTGCTGGTCTACTTCGGCGACCTGCGCGCGCTGGACGCGAAGACCGGCGCGGTGGCCTGGGGGCGGCCGAGGTTTTTGCTCAAGGACGGCAACCGGACCTATTGCCAGTTTTTCGGGACCGGTTGCGTCCTGCCGGCCGGCAGTGTCAAGGTGGCTTTCTTCCTGAACGGCGATTTCGCGCGGGTGAGCGACGGCAAGATGATTTTCGCGGACTTCTGGAAATATTCCGGCAGCCGGATCGCGAGCCCGGTTGTTGACCGTGGACTGATCTATAAGATCGCGTCCAAGGATGGCGGCGTCATGGCCATCAAGCTGCCGGAGCCGGTCGGCGACAAATTGCAGCCGGAGATTGTCAAGCAGGTTCCCTTCAACACCGCCAAGTTCCCGGCCAAGTACTACCAGACCTGCTACAACGCCTCGCCGCTGTTCCACGAAGGCCTGATGTACTGCGTGGACCAGGACGGGGTCCTGACGGTCGTGGACTTTGAAAAAGGGGATGTGCTTTACCAGAAGGCGCTTGACCTGGACTTGTACATACACCACAACTTCGATTCCGGCCGGGGCGGCGCCTCGTCCAGCCCTACGCTCGCCGGAAAATTCATCTACATTTTCGGCGACCAGGGCGCCTGCCTTGTCATTGAGCCGGGCCGGACTTACAGGCAGGTCGCGAAGAACCGCGTTGAATATATTGCGTTCCCCGGTCACTGGCGCGAGCGCCAGGAGATCACGATGTCCTGCCCGGTCTTCGAGGGCCGGAGGATGTATTACCGGGCGGACGCTAATCTGCACTGCGTTGAAGAAAAGTGAGGCTTTGCGAAACCCTGCGTAGCCCTGTAGTATGCGCTTCGCTTTCCGCCATAGGCGGATCCTCCACTGGCGGACAAGTCTGCTTATGGCATAAAACTACAGGGCGAAGAAGGGTAGAACTTAAAAACAGGAGGTTGGCATGAGGGCGGGGTTTGCGAAGAGGGCGATCAGCGGTTCCTTCCAGTACAGGGACTACACGGTGCATGACGACTTGTTCGCCCGGGTCCTTGTCATGGCCGACCGGGAAATAACTGGGATAATTATTTCGCTGGACACGATCAGCGCCCCGGCGGAATTGATCGCCAAAACCAGGGCCGCGCTTTCGGGGAAATACGGCCTTCCCCTGGGCCATATCGTAATCTGCCACACGCATAATCATAGCTGCCCGCACAATAATTATGTCGACGTTGACAAGATGGTCCGGGCCATTGCGGAGGCCGTGGCGGAAGCTTATTCCTCCTGCCGGAGCGCGAAAATATCGCAGGTAAGGACGAACGTGGGGCGGGAATTCACCCGCAACCGCCGGTGGTATTCCAATACCCCCATGGGCACCTTCTCGGTGATCAGCAACGATAATTGCCGGTATGAAAATGACGAAATATATGTCAAGGGTTATGTTGAAAACGAGTTAAAGGCCTTCGGCTTTAAAACGCCGGTCAGCATCCCGGAAAGCGCGCGCCTGGACGGCCCCGTTGACGGCGAGGCGACCCTGATCGTTTTTACGGATAACAACGGCCGCGTAGCGGGGGGGATGGCAAGATTCGCGGCGCATGTCGACCAGCTGGCCTTCCGGAACGGGCCGGTGTTCTCCGCCGAATACCCCGGGTATCTCCTGCGAAAGCTTGAAAAGGAACTTGGCGGGACTTTCCTTTATCTCAACGGCCCGAACGGCGACATCAAGCCCTATTACAACGGCTACAACCACAAGGAATGCGAAAGGGTCGGGGAGGGCGTGGCAAAATGTATCCTGAAGGAAATGAAGACGGCATCGCCCCCGGAGGATTTGAAATCCGTGGATTTTTTTGCCGACCGGGTTTATCTGCCGGCCAGGGAGGAATTATCCCGGCCCGCGAAATCGCTCGTGGCGGAAATGTTCGAGTTGAAACAGGATCTTCCCTCCGGCCGGCTGGGAAAATTGCCGGTCAAGCAGGCCCGTGAAAAGGACGAGCACCGCTGGTTCATTGACGCCCTGGTGTGGCTTGTCTATGTACTGGGAAAAGGCGACCTGAAAACTTACTGCAAAAAGGCCCTGCCTTACAACCTGAGGGCGGTTTCTTTCAACGGCCGGTTCAATTACCTGTTCCTGATGGATGAGGTCTTTTATGAAATGACGGAAAGATTGAGAAAGGAATTTTACGGCCGGGGCGCCTTTGACGTCGTCTCGCTTTCCGACACCACCGACTCCTACCTCGTGCCCGACCGCGAAATAAGCCGCGGGGGTTATGAATACACCTTTTCCCTGTACAAGAAGGGCGGCTTCGACCGGGTTCACGCCGCCGCGTCAAGACTCCTCGCGCGGGTGCTCTCGGGCGGGAGAAAATATTGGGACAGGGATTCGCTGGCAAAACAACTCTCAGAAGCCGGGCTGAAGGCCGGGGACGCCCTCATCGTGCATTCGGCCATAAGAAGCTGCGGATACGTGGAGGGCGGGGCCGACGCCATCATAGACGCCCTGGCCAAGGCGGCCGGGAAAGCCGGCACGGTCGTGTTCCCGGCCTTTACCGGCGCGCGGCACAACAGTCCCGAAAATCCGCCCGCTTTTGACATTGAAAGGACGGGCTGCTGGACGGGCTCGCTTTCCGAGACCGCCCTGAAGCGCCCGGAAGGGATCCGGTCTTTTCATCCGACCCATTCGTGCGTGGCAATCGGCAAAGATGCCGTGGCCGTCACCCGGGACCACTTTCATTCCAGGACACCCGTGGACAGGAAATCCCCGGTTTACAAGATTGTCAAAAAGAAGGGAAAAATCCTGATTATCGGGCTGGATTTGAACTGCCTGACCCTGGTGCATTCGGCCGAGGAACTGCTCAGGCGCCCGGACCCGTGTTTTAAAAAGCCCTGCAAATGCCTGATGATAAACAAAGGAAAGCGTTTGCTGAAGGACTACCACCTCCATGACTGGAATGGCGAGAAATATTCCTACGAGATCTTCCGGCCGTTCCTTGAGAAAGCGGGGGCGATGACAAAATGCAAGTTCGGCGACGGCGACGCCATGCTCCTCGACGCGCGAAAAACTTATGACGTCATCCTGAAGGTTTTAAGGCAGCGAAGACAGAAGAGGAAAACAAAATAACCCGCCTGTCCGGCTTGAAAGGAAAACTATTCCATGGGTAATTGCAGAAAAACAACATTGATCATGTTTGCCTGCCTGGCCGCGGCGCTGGGTTTCCGGCTTGAGGCGGGTGAGATGCAACCGGTCGGCTGGCGCGGGGACGGAACTGGAAAATTCCCGGAAGCCACCCCGCCCCTGACCTGGAGCTTCAAGGACGGCAAGGGGACCAATATTGTCTGGCAGACCCGCATGCCGCTTGAATCCCCCAGTTCCGTCATCGTTGTCGGCGAAAAGCTGTTCACCACCGGCAACAACTTTGAATTGATCTGCGTGGATAAACGCACGGGAAAAATCCTCTGGGCGCGGCCGGTGAGCACTTATGACGCCGCGACAAAGGAGGAGCGGGAGGCAAACAAGGAAGTCTTTGACAAGCTGGATCCGATGGCGCAAAAGCGCGACGAGCTGCTCGCGAAGATCCCGGCGGCCTCCGCCGCGGTTTCCAACGAAATTGCCAGGCTGGGCGAGGAAATCGCCAAGAACGATACGGCGATGATGTATCTGCTCGCCGGGACCGACAAGGTAAAATACACCAATACCGGGGTGAAAGAAGGCGGGTACATGGCCGGCACGCCCGCCTCCGACGGCAAGCTTGTCTATGCCTGGAATTCCCTGGGGGTGACCGCTTGTTTTGACCTGGACGGCAACCGCAAATGGATCCGCTTTGACCGCCTCACGCCGCAGGAACACGGGCATTATTTCTCGCCACTCGTGATGGACAAGGTCGTGATTATCTGCCTCGGCCAGCAGTACCTGGCGCTGGAGAAGGCGACCGGCAAGGAAGCCTGGCGGACCGAGCTCCAGGGACTCCCCGCCTGGCACAGCTCGATTGTCGGCACGGTGATCGGCGGCGAAAACGTCCTGGTTGACGCCAGCCTCCGCCTGATCCGTTTCGGCGACAAGCAGCCGTTCGCGGAAATTCCCGCCTCGGCCATACCCAACAATCCTATCCGGGCGGTGGCAACCCCCGTGGTCGGCGGCGGATACGTTTTCTGCGTGAGCGCGCTCAAACAATATTCGCTCCACTACTATCAGCTTCCCCGGAAGGCCGACGCGCCGTTCACCCCGGTGCTCAAGGGAAGGAACCTGCTCACGGAAGGGTCCGGTTTCATGACTTCTTCCATGATCTACCACGACGGGTTGCTTTATATCATCGGGGCTAACCCGGTCCTGTTTGTCTACGACGTCGTCGCGGAGAAGCCCGCCTACCGCCAGGCGCTTGATTTCGGCGAGGAGCCGAAGCGCACCGACCGGCCTTACGGGTGCGGCATCTGCGCCTCGCCCGCCTTTGCCGGCGGCAAAATATTCATCACCGGCAACTTCGGCACGACGATCGTCATAGAGCCGGGGCGCGAATTCAAGGTGGTAAGCCGCAACACGATTGACCAGCGCTTCAGCAACTATTACGCGAAAAATATACTGGACGGAACGATAAGCAGCCCGTTCTTTGAAGGGAACCAGATCTTTTACCGGGCGCAGAGGTACTTGTATTGCATCGGCGAGCCGGGGAAACCGTTCAGTTCAAAATAGTAACGGGAATTTTGCCGTGCAAAACGGCCGCGGCCGTGTATAATTTATTTTTTGCGCGTCCGGCGTCGGTTTTAATTTTTATCGGCAGGAAATCCGCGAAATAAACCGGAGGAAATATCATGAAAAAGATGGCAATCTGTTTCGGCCTGGCGGCGCTTGTCATGGGATTAACGCCCGGGGCGCTGGCCGAGGAGCCGGCCGCCGCGAAATCCGACGAGAAAATTCTGTTTGATTTTGAAAACGCGTCCGACCTTGTAGCCTGGGCAAGCGTTGACATGAACGCGGTGCTGTCCAACCAGTGGCAGGCGGCCTCCGCCGCCGCGGCAAAGGCCGGCAAGCCGGTCCCGCCGAAACCGGCGGCCAGAAAGGCGGAACCCGCGCCGACCTTTGAGCTCGCTTCCGGCGGCGCCGTGAGCGGGAAACAGGCCTTGAAGATCACGTTCCACGGCGGGTCATGGCCGGCCGCGGGCGCGACGGTCGGCACGAACGACCTGGCCTGGGCGCCTTACCGGTCGGTCAAGGTTGACATCACCGCGCCGCGCGCATGCCTCGCGGGCATCCGTTTCCGTTGGGAGGGCGCCAGCTTTGACAAGACCGCCTTCCTCAAGCAGGGCCGGAACACGATCGCGACCGGCATGTTCAGCGCGAACCAGCGGCGGTTTTTTGACGCCCCCCCGGAAAAGCCGGTCACGTTTGAAATTTTCATGTACAACCCGCACGAAGGCGAGTCATTGCTGGTGGACTCCGTCCGCCTCGCTGCCGCGGAGGCCCCGGCGCCCGGCGGCGACTACATGGGCGGCAAGCCGCAATTCAACGTGCTGGGCACGAACCTGGTCGTATCCGACGTGTCGGATCTTGGCCGGAAATTGAAGGGGCAGTGGGTGCAGCAGAAATGCAGGACTGTGGACCAGGTGGAGTCCGAATTTCGCGCCCGGTACGAGGAGCTGAAGAAGACCCACCCGAAGGCCGTCCTGGCGGTTTTCCGCGACGGCGAGAAGGGCTATGACCCGGGCGCGCCGGACAAGGAATACAAGGGATGGAAAGAGGCTTATGTCAACAGCCACGGCCCCGACGGCAACCTGGAGGGCCGCGCGGCCAGGAGCGGGGCGCGGGAAGCGACCGAGCTTTTCATGCGCCACCGCAGCCGCCTGATGCAGGTGGATTTCACGAGCATCCCCGCCGGCTCAACCATCCTGGCCTCCGGGCTCATCCTGACCGCGGGCAATTCGATCACGGCCGCGGAGCTGGCCACGAACGAATATGCCGGCGCGGTCAAGAAGCCGAACATGTGGGTCGCGGAGCCCTGCAATCGCGAATGGGACGATGGCGAGGTCAACGCCTACCAGTATGCCAAGGATAAATTCTGGAAGGGCGTCGGCGGCACTTATTACGGCGACGATCCGGACTTTTTGCCGGTTTTCATCGCCTACGGGCCGGCCGCCGGCAATGTGAACGCGTGGGATTTCACGGAAGCGGTCAAGTTCCTGACCGATGGCGCTCATGTCAACCATGGGTTCTTCTGGCACGGCGACGGCGGTTTCTACTGGCATCCCGGCATGACGCACCTGGCGAAGGATGTCAAGTCGCGCCCCGCGGTGCTGGTCATTTATGAACCCAAGAAATAAGATTTTTTAACATCCCAATAAAAACCATTATGAATTACTGTCTCAAAATCCTGTCGGCCTTTTTCTTTTGTTTTGCAACGATCATGGCGTTCAATGCCGGCGCCGGCGAGATTTCACCGGTCGGCTGGCGCGGGGACGGCACGGGAAGATTCCCGGAAGCCAGGCCGCCCTTGAAATGGAGCCGGAACCCGGTCGGCAGGACCGAAAACATCCTGTGGCAGGCGGAAATGCCCGCGGACGCCCCGTCTTCCCCGATCGTCGTCGGCAACCGCGTCTTTACCACTGTCTGCAATTATGACCTGGTTTGCGTTGACAAGGACACGGGCAAGATCCTGTGGGTGAGGACCGCGAGCCCTTACGACGCGGTCACGGTCGATGACCGCGCGAAGGATCCGGATACGTTCAAGGAGTTGGACGCCCTCGCCGCCGAGCGCGACAAGCTTCTCGCCCGGATCCCGGCCCTGGAGCCTTTGCCGGCCGTTCCAGCGACGCAGGCCGTGAACGCGGCCAAGACGGCCGCCTCTTCGCCGGCCACGGTCCAAAGCCTTGGGGCCGAAAAGGCGAAGATAGATTCCCAGATGGACACGCTCCTGCGCAAGGTGGACAACAAGAAGTTCGCGGCGACCGAGGCGGCCAATTACGGCTATGCCGCCGCGACCCCGGCGAGCGACGGCGAACGCGTTTACGCGGTGAACGCGATGGGCGTTGTCGCCTGCTGGGACTTGGACGGCAACCGCAAATGGATTGCCTATGACCACGCGTTTCACCAGCACCACGGGTACCATACCAGCCCCGCCATCGCCGGCGACAACGTGGTTGTGTTCCTGGGCGATTACAAAGCCTACGACCGCAAGACAGGCCGGGTCAGCTGGACAACCAACGAGACTGGCATCCTGCGCTACGGCTCGCCGGTCGTCACCAGCCACGGCGGCGAACAGCTCATCGTGAGCTGTTCCGGCTGGCTTTTCCGCGCGAAGGACGGCGCCCTTGTCGCGAAGAACGCGATTGGTGAGCTTTGGGGCAGCCCGGCCGTCGGGAACGGGCGGATATGTCTGGCCATACCGAGACCTTACGCCGGGAACAACTGGCGTCCGGTTGCCTGGTACGACATGCCGACCAACATGGCAAGTCCCTCCGCGCTTTCCATCCATCAGCCTGATTTTCCCCTGGCAGAACTTCTCCAGAAAGACTGGGGTGGGACCGGGCCGGTGGTGGATCCCGCGGATAAAATTACACTGGATACCAAAACCTGGGAAACTTTAATCGGAAAAGTGAAAGTTGGCTTGGGACAGTTGCCGACAATCCAGTCCTCGCCCCTGGTCCACGACGGGCTGGCCTACGTCCTGACCATGGCCGGGGTGTTGTTGGTTTATGACCTGGACAAGTGCGAGCTGGTCTACAAGAAGTTCCTTGACCTTGACATCAACCGGGCCGGCTCGCGTCCTTACGGTGACGGGCTGAACGCCTCGCCGGCGTTCGCCGGCGGGAAGATCTTCATCCCCGGCAACACCGGGACCATCCTCGTCATCGAGCCGGGGCGCGAGTACAAGGAAGTCAGCCGGAACAAGATAGTCCAGTTGATCACCTGGGGTTATAGGAATAATTTGCAGGAAGGGACAATGGGCAGCCCGTTCTTTGACGGCCGCCGCATTTACTTGCGGGCCCAGAGGTTCCTGTATTGTATTGGGGAGAAGTGAAATTCTTATCGGGCGAAGAAAAACAATAAAAGAATGCGTCACGCCGTGACGCATTACAACTGTAGCGCCGCACAGTGTGCGGCGAACGTAAATTGCGGGCACAACCCGCCATAGGAAGGATTTGACATGAAAAGCACCGGAATAATTTTATGCCTCTGCTCCGACAGGAACATCGTCGACCAGAAGGAGATCCTGGACATTCAGAAAAAACTGGCGGGTTACGACGTTAAATTTTCGATCATCCATCCCGGCCTGTGTTCCAAGGACGCCGGGCTCCCGGTCCTGGCCGGCCTGGCGAAATCCGTTGACCGGCTGATCGTGGTCGGCTGCCATAAGCGGGCCCAGAGATGGCTCTTTGACGGCGTGCTGGATAAAAACAAGCTTGTCGCCGTGAATATCCGCGATTCATCCGCCGAAAAGGTCATGAAGGAAATCGGCAAGCTGCTGCCGCTGAAGGGCGTGGCAAAGTCCGAATGGTTCCCGGTGATCGACCGGGACCTTTGCATCGCCTGCGGGCAGTGCGTGGATTTCTGCCTGTTCGGCGTTTACGCCAAAAACAAGGGGAAAGTGGAAGTCAAGAACCCCTACAATTGCAAGGATAATTGCCCGGCCTGCGCCCGGGTTTGTCCCAAAGGGGCCATTGTTTTTCCGAAGTGCCCGGAAGACTGGGTCGCGGGGGCGAATGTGCCCAGGCCGAAATACAAAAAAATGTCACGCGAGGACATCATCAAGGAATTGAAGAAAAAGCGCAGTGTTTACCACTGATTGCACGGATGGCACGGATAACAGAAGGACGGTCATACGGTCGGACGGTCAGCATCAGTGTAATCCGTGATATCCGTGGTAAAATGTATTCGGATATGATACCTGAGCAGTTTTCGTAAACCGGAATAACTTATGGCCAGGATAATTCTTACCGCGGACAGGACGCTTGTCGCCAATTACGACGTCCTCCTTGAGGGCATGCTCGGTTCGGTCGGAACCAGCTTTGTCCCCGAACCGGCCTATCGCGCCTTGATGTCGCCGAAAGCGCCGCGCTCCGCGGACGGCCAGGTCCGCAACCCGCCCTACGGTCTTCGCAAGCTGGAAGCCGCGCTCGTCGCAAACGGGTTTGACCGGCCGGAGATCGCCTTTGCCGCGCCCGGCGAGCTTTCGCGTTTTTTTGGGGGTGACGAAGGATGCAAGATCATCGCCATATCGTCCGGCGATCCGCTCGGGGAGGGGATGAGTTCCACCACCATGACGGGCATCATGGGCGGCAGCCCCTATAATAAAATCTTTTTTGAAAAGGCGGTCGCAGAAGCGAACGGATTAAAGAAAAAAAATCCCGCGCTGAAAATCTGCTGCGGCGGGGCGGGGATGTGGCAATTCCTCAGGAACCCCGGGATGATTTCAAAGCTGGGCATGGACCATGTCTTTATCGGCTATGGCGACAAGACCGTCCCCGGGGCCTTCAGGGATATTATTGCCGGGAAATCGCTCCCGCAAATCATCGAGTGCCAGGACCCGAAAATTTCCGATATCAAGGAAATCCTCGGTCCGTCTTCGATGGGCATCGTCGAGATCGGGCGCTGGTGCGGGAGGGGATGCGGGTTCTGCACCATGCGCGACAAGCCCATGCTGCATATCCCCCGCGAGATGATCCTTTCCGAAATACGGACCAACCTTAAACATGGCATGCCAAATATCGCCACCCTCTCGGAGGATTTCCTGCGCTACGGCTCAAGCGGCATCAATATTGACGAGAAAAAAGTCCTGGCCCTTTATGAATCAATCGCCGGCCTGCCGGGCCTCCGGCTGGTCCAGCCGGACCACGTCAATGCCGCCTCGGTCTGCCTGGCCGGCGCGGACGGCCTGAAAGATATCCATCAGGCCATGGCCCTGCGCAAAACCAACGACTGGCTCTGGGTGAACGTGGGCGTTGAAACCGCCTCGGCGGAATTGCTGGAAAAAATCGCCCCGGCCAAGGCGCGGCCGTTTGCGATCAAGGATTGGCCGGACCTCATCCGGCAGACCGTGGAGAAACTCAACCAGGCCGGATTTTTCCCTTTCCTGAGCATCCTCTTCGGCGCCCCGGGCGAGACCCGGGAGGATATCGAAATAACCGGAAAGTTCCTGGATGATATCGGGACGATGCGCGCCGCGGCTTTCCCCGTCTTTTACGTGGGCATCACTGAAAATGACAAGTCGTTTTATGTGGACGACATGAAGCCTTACCACTGGAAACTGTTTGCCCGGGCCTACGAGATGAATTTCAAATGGGTGCCGAAACTTTTCGCGGCGAATCAAAAGACCGGCGGGGTCGGTTTCGGCAAGCGCTTAATGACGCAGGTCACCGGCCGGATGGGGATCCTGACCACCCGCCAAAAGATCCGCAAGCTGGCAAGGAATTCCGGCCATGGATAACGTTTTTTTCCAGAATGTCCGCGAGGCCGCCGCCAGGGCCGGGGATAACCTCCTGCGTGACAGGAACGCGGAGGGCTACTGGCCGGGCTTGCTGTCGGCCTCGGCCGTTTCCACCTCGGTCGCCCTGATCGCCCTCTCTTCCGTTGACCCGGACGGATACCGGGAGAAAATCAAGCGTGGGCTGGAATGGCTTTGCGCGAACCAGAATGAAGACGGCGGCTGGGGGGATACCGACCGCTCCCCGTCAAATTATCCGGCCACCATCCTTTCGGTCTCGGCTTTGTCCTTCATCAACCGCGAAAGCCATTCCAGGCCGATCATGCTGGGCGAGGAATTCATCAGCCGGTTTGGCGGCTTCCGGGGCATCATGGATTATTACGGCGCGGACAGGACTTTTTCCGTGCCGATCAAGACGGTCGCGGCCCTGGCGGGATTGATATCATGGAGCGAAGTGCCGGTCCTTCCCTACGAGGCCGTTCTATTTCCGAGAAAATTTCTGCGGGCGCTCGGGCTGCCGGTGGTGTCCTACGGCCTGCCGGCCCTGTGCGCGGTCGGGATGCTCGGCCAGAAGCTCAACCCGCAGTCCGGCTTGCGGAGTTTCCTGCGGGCCAGGGCGGAGTCCAAGGCCATGATGATCCTGGAAAACCTGCAGCCGGAATCGGGCGGTTACCTTGAGGCCGCGCCCCTGACGGGCTTCGTGGCCGCCTCGCTTGCCGCGCTCGGGAAAAGCGAAAGCGTTGTTTTGAAAAAGGCCGTTGAATTCCTGGTAAAAAGCCAGAGAGCGGACGGCTCCTGGCCGATAGAGGAAAATCTTTCGGTCTGGAACACTGCGATCGCCCTCCAGGCGCTGAACGCCTGCGGGATTGACATCACGGGTCAAAAGTTTGAAATTACCCGTTCCTGGTACATGCGCCGGCAAAGGGGAACATGCATCTACGCCGAGTCTCCGCCCGGCGGCTTTGCCTGGACCGATCTGCCCGGGGGCGTGCCCGACGGCGATGACACCGGGGCGGCGCTCGTCATGCTCAATATGTTCAAGGTTCCCCGCGACGGGGAGCAGGTGAAAGGGGCGATCAGTTGGTGCGCGAAGATTCAAAACAATGACGGGGGCTGGCCGACCTTTTGCAAAGGGTGGGGCGAGTTGCCCTTTGACCGCTCATCCGCGGACATAACGGCCCATGTTCTCATGGGCCTGCTCAGGTCGGGCGTGCCGGAAAAATCGGAAATGATAAAAAAAGGAGTTGATTTCCTGGTCGGAAATCAATTAAAGAACGGTTCCTGGCCGTCGCTTTGGTTCGGGAACGAGCTTGAAAAGGACAAGCAGAATTACACCCAGGCCACCTCGCAGGTGCTCAGGATGCTTGCGCTGGTGAAGGACGCGGAAAACGCCGGGAAAGCACTCGCAGGCGGAGTGGCCTGGATGCTGGACAATCAAAATCCGGACGGCGGCTGGGGGCCGGCGAAAGGCGTGAAATCATCGCCGGAAGAGACGGCCTTCGCGCTGATCGGCCTGCTGGAGGCCGGGGCGGATCCGGCGGATGAAAGAATCAGGCGGGGAGTGGCTTACCTGCTGGATAACCGGGATCCGGACGGCTCCTGGCGGGCCGCGCCGATTGGGCTTTATTTCGCGCAGCTTTGGTATTATGAGAAGGTCTATGCCCGGGCCTTTCCTTTATGGGCGCTTTGTCTCTGGATGGCGAAATGTAAAGAGTCATAACATGTTGTCAGTGCTCCATAGTGTGCCGAATTCGGTTCGAAAAAGGTTGCGGCGATCTTCGGCCGCCTGTTGGTTTCCCGCGCTTGCGCATACACAAGTATGGCGCTGCGCGCGGCGCACCAGCATTCGTCCCAAGCTTGCCTTGCTTTTTCGAATCCGGCTCCGTCGGAAACCGAATTCGTCACACGATTCCATCGGGCTTTGCTCAAAGCTGCGCCCGAAATTAAGATCACGACTCAACGTTAATTTTTTAGCCGCAAATCTTTGCGGCGATTCTGACCGGCGGGACGATGATCTTGTATGGTTGCCGGAAACAGATTTTTTTAGCATAATCAACAAATAAAAAATGGACGTGATGCCTTGAAAGAAAAACACCAGGTTGATTTCCCGGCTTCGCAAAAAAAAGTGCCCCGGGCCCCGGCCGTTCGCAAAAAGATCCGGGAGTATTGCCGGAAAATATCGGACCGGCTCGGGCGGGAGGAAGTCGCCAGCAAGGACAGGCTGCGCTTTGTCGCGGCCAGGGCGCTCAAGGCTTGCGGCCTGGGCCGGGAATACCTCGGCTACGCGATGGTCCAGGTCAGCAACGCCTATTCTGAGAAGCGCTTCGCGGCCGTGCCGTTCGCCAAGAGGCTTCTTCTGCTCCCGCGCTGCCTGAGCGATTCAAAACACTGCCGGGGCGAGAAGGGCCCGGTCCAGCTACGGTGCCGCCGCTGCGGGCGCTGTCTCCTTGATCTTTTTATCGGCCGGGCGGAGAAGCTCGGCTACGCGGTGCTGGTCGCGGAGGGCACGCCGGTCGTGGTCAGGCTGCTCCTTGAAAAAGGCATCGGCGGGGTCCTCGGGGTCTCGTGCCTGACATCCATGGAAAAGGCCTTCCAGCGCGTCCAGGAGTCCGGGCTGCCGTCCGTCTCCGTGCCCTTGCTTTTTGACGGCTGCCGGGACACGAAGGTTGACGCGCGCGAGGTCCTTGAATACCTGGAAATGCATTCCGGCCAAAGCGCCTCCATTTCCCGCCGGAAGATCGTCGACAACCTGGCCCGCTCCATCTTCCTCAAAGCCATGGAAAGATACCCGGAGCCGGAGTGCTCCACCGGGGCGATCGCCAAAAAATATATCCTCGCCGGCGGCAAGCGCCTCAGGCCGTTCCTGACAGTGTCGGTTTATTCGGCCCTTGCCGGAGACGCGGATATTCCCGACCATGTTTACCGCTGCGCGCTGGCGATCGAGCTTTTCCACAAGGCCTCGCTCGTGCATGACGACCTGGAGGACGGCTCCTCTTTGCGCGACGGCCGGCCGACCCTGCACAAGCGCTACGACGAGGGCATCGCCATCAATATCGGCGATTACATCATCGCCCTCGGGTATAATTTCCTGGTCGCGACCGGTAATTTCCAGGTCATGCAGATCATCGCCCGCGTCCACAAGAAAATGGCCGAGGCGCAGGGCGACGAGTTGTTGTGGTATTTTAACGGGAACAAGAAAATCACGGCGCAGGACGTGATCGTCAGCTACGAAAAAAAGACGGCCGAGGCCTATAAGGCCGCGGTGCTGACCGGGGCCGTCCTGGCCGGCGCGTCCCCGAAAGAGGTCGGCACGCTGGCGAGATATTCCATGAAGTTCGGCGTCGCGTTCCAGATAAAGGACGATATTGACGACATGGTCCTGGGGAAAGACGGCCGCTTCAAGTCGTCATCCGATATCAGTCAGGGGCACCCGACCATCTTTTTCGCGCTCGCGCTTGAAAAACTGGGGCGGAAAGACAAGGCCCGCCTCCTGCGGCTCATGTCGCAAAGGGCGCGGAACGCCTCCGAGGCGCGGGAAATATACGAGTTTTACCTGAAGGCCGGGGCGATTGAGGCCGCCGCGCGGGTCATGAAAAAATTTTCCGATGAGGCCGAAAAGGAAGTGCTGAATCTCAAGGCGGAAAATCTGCGGACCATCCTGAAAATGATCAAGGACCGGGCGTTGGGATGAGGAATATTTACGAGCTGTTCACGCTGCGCTTGAAATGCCCCGCTTGCCGGGGATTTTACGCCGACGCGCACCGGGCGTTTTTGAAAAAAACCCAAAGCGCGAACGGCGGGTTTTACGGCCGGAACAACTCGGAGGACGTCTATTACACCTATTTCGGGCTCCTGGGCGAGCGCAAGCTTGGCATAAAACATCCTGCCGCGAAAAAGACCGCGGAATTCCTGGGCAAGTTTGAGTTCTCCGACCTGCCCCACGTTTATTCCCAGGTCGCCTCCCTGAACATGCTCAAGGCCGGCAATCGTAAGTTGTTTGCCGAGACAAAGCAGAAAGTCCTGCCGCTGGAATCAGGCGGCGGTTTCCGCCGGCTCAAGGATGAAAAGCCTTCAATCTACCATACGCTCATGGCGGTGCTGATCCTGCGCGAGATCGGCCATAAATTTGAAAGGTCAGAAAAGGAAAGGATGACGGCCTTTGTCATGAAACACGGGACTTCCGACGGCGGCTTTTCGTCGCTCGTCGGTTCAAAGGCCGGGATGGCGAACCAGACCTCGGCCGCGGTGGCGATCCTGTTCTACCTGGACGAGCTGGACAGGCTGGACAGGGACGCCGTCTGCAAATTCTACCGGTCGCTCGTGAACGAAGACGGCGGATATTGCGCCGCGCCGAACATCCCCGTTTCCGATTTGCTTTCCACTTACACTTCCTGTCTGGCGCTCATGCTCATGGACCGTTCCCGGGAAATAGAAAAAAAGAACGCGCTCGAATTCGTGCTGGGGCTGCAGAAACATCCCGGGGGAGGGTTCATGGGGTCTGTTTTCGACCCGCTGCCCGACACGGAATACACTTTTTATGGCTTGCATCTTATGAACATTCTTGCAGGATAAACGTGTGACCCGAATGGCGCTGAGATAAACATGCGGCGGTCGTGGCCGTCCGCCCTCCAAACGGGAAACGTTTGTGTTTTCTGGAGGGCGACGGGCCATTGTCGGGAAAATGAACGCCGATATCGCAGTCCGCGGGAAACACTTGTATTTTATGGAGGGCGGCGGGCCCCGCCGCCGTTCAGAAAGTTATCTTGGCGACAGACCATTATCTGCCGCAGGGCAGGGAGCGCAATAACCGATGCCGAACCTGACAATCAACAATAAAGTCGTGAGCGTCCCGGAGGGGGACTATATCCTTGATGCCTGCCGGAAAGCGGGCGTCGCCATCCCGACCATGTGTTTCCTTGAAGGCTATCCGCCCTTCACCTCTTGCATGATCTGCCTCGTGAAGGACAGGAAAACCGGCAAGCTCCTGCCTTCCTGTTCCGTTCCGGCGGTTGACGGGATGGATATTGAGACCGACAGCGCCGAGGTGCACTCCGCCCGCAGGACGGCCTTGGAACTGCTGCTCAGCGAGCATATCGGCGACTGCGAGGGGCCCTGCCAACGGGGTTGCCCGGCCCATATGAATATCCCCCTGATGATCAGGCAGATTCTGGCGGGGGAATACAAGGAAGCCGTCGCGACGGTCAAGAAAGACATCGCGTTGCCGGCGGTCCTCGGGCGCATCTGCCCCGCGCCGTGCGAAAAAGTCTGCCGCCGGGCTGGACAGGATAGCCCCCTCGCGATTTGCCTCCTGAAACGTTACGTGGCCGATGTTGACCTTGCCTCGGCAAATCCCTATCTGCCCGGCCGCCGGCCGGCCACCGGGAAAAAAGTTGCCATTGTCGGCGCCGGGCCTTGCGGCCTGGCCTGCGCTTATTACCTGCTCCAGGAAGGACACGCCTGCCGGATTATTGACGATCACGAAAAGGCCGGCGGCATGCTGCGCTACGGCGTTACGGAAGAAGCGTTGCCGCGCGATGTGCTTGAAAAGGAAATTGACGTCATCCGCCGCCTGGGCGCCGATATCCGGCTTAATGTCCGTCTCGGGCGGGATATTCAACTGGATAAACTGCGGGAGGAATTTGACGCGGTTGTCCTCGCCCCCGGCAAGATAGAGTTGGCCGCTGTCGCCGCCCTCGGCCTGGCGGCGACCGACAAGGGGATCAAGGTCAACATGCATACCTTTGAGACGGACAAGAAGGGGATTTTCGCCGGGGGCGCGGCGGTCCAGCCCGGCCGTATGGCGGTCAGGGCGGTGGAGGCCGGGAAACTTATTTCAGCCGCGGTTGATCAATTCCTGGCGGGCCATCCGGCGGACGTTTCCCACAAGCGGTTTAATTCCCAGATCGGGCGGCTGCTGGCCGGAGAGCTGGCGGAATTTATGAAGGAAGCCCGGGATGTGCCGCGTGTGGCGCCGGGGGGCGGGAATAAGGAAGGTTTTTCAAAACCGGAGGCGGAGCGCGAATCCGCCCGTTGCCTGCATTGCGACTGCCGCAAGCCCGAGGCGTGCCGGCTGAGGGAATATTCCCAGGCGTATGGCGCCGAACAACGGCGCTACGGGGCCGGCGACCGGAAAAAGTTTGAACAGATCCGCGAGCATCCATCCGTCATCTTTGAGACCGGCAAGTGCGTTAAATGCGGGAATTGCGTGCGCATCACCGAAAGGGCCGGCGAACGGCTGGGGCTCGCGTTTGTCGGGCGCGGATTTAACGTGCGGATCGGCGTTCCATTCAACAAGTCCTTCGCGGAGGCCCTTGAAAAGACGGCGAAAGAGTGCGTTGACAAGTGCCCGACCGGCGCCCTGTCGTTCAGATCGTGATCCTGGGCATGACCCGCTTTTGCGGAGAAGTTGGAATATATAAGGCGACAATCCTACGCTGCCTTTGGAAGGAGGATGAAAAATGAAGCGCAAAGGAACGTTTGTATTGGTCCTGGCCTTGGTCCTGACGTTTGCCGCCATGCGGATTTTGCGTTCTTATCGCCCTCACCATGAATCCCGGCCTCCCCAGGTGTCAAAGCCCGTCATTCAAAAGCCGGTGGCGCCCCAATTCAACTGGCCGGTCTTTCGCGGTGATGCCAGGCTCACCGGCATTGCGAAGGGTAATCTGCCGGACGATATCGGCCTGCTCTGGTCGTTCAAGACCGGCGGATATATAAAGTCATCGCCGGTCATGACGCGCGGCCGGGTATTCATCGGGTCCGGAGACGGCAAGGTTTACTCCCTGTGCCTTGAAAACGGCGCGAAGGCCTGGGAATTTGACACGCGCGACACGGTTGAGGCCCCGCCGCTTATCGTGGAGGAAAGCGTCTATTTCGGATCGCTGGAAGGGATTTTTTATTCGGTTGATATTCGCACCGGCATCCTGAACTGGAAATACGAAACGCAGGGCAAAATTATCGGCTCGGCGAACTGGGCGGCGGCCGGCGACTATGACCCGAAATTGATTCTTGTCGGCAGTTACGATAATTCAATGCACTGCGTGGACTCCGAGTCGGGAGAAGAGGTCTGGATCTACCGGACCGGCAATTACATCAACGGCGCCCCGGCCGTTGCCGACGGGAAGGTGGTCTTTGGCGGTTGCGACGCCCAGTTGCACCTCGTCTCAACCGCCGACGGCAATGAAATTACGAGCATCGGCGTCGGGTCCTACATTGCCGGTTCCGCCGCCCTTGTGGATGACCAGGCCTTCCTCAGCCATTACGGCAACCGGCTGATCTGCGCGGACCTGAAGGCCGGGAATATTACCTGGGAATACGGGGGCGGATCAAACGCCGCGCCTTTCTTTTCATCGCCGGCGGTTAACGATGACCGGGTGGTCGTCGGCTCGCGCGACGGTAACCTGTATTGCGTCAACCGCAAGGACGGCGCGAAGCTGTGGTCCTTCCAGACCCGCGGCGATGTTGACAGTTCGCCGGTGATTTGTGCGGACAAGGTGGTCTTCGGATCTTCCGACGGGCGGATTTATATCGTCAAACTTTCCGACGGCGCCCTGGTCTGGTCATATGAAATCGGCAAACCCGTTACCGGCTCGCCGGCGGTCGCCGACGGCATGGTGGTGATCGGCGACGAGGACGGCCGCGTCTACGCGTTCGGGAAAAAGAAAAAATGATTTGCGATTGCCGCGTTTTCTATATTTTTTGTCTCAGGAGATGATAATGACTCAGAAACAATTTGTTTCGACAGGGGTAGTCGGCGTGAGCGTTTGGATGATCGTAGGGCCTATGCTGTGGGTAGTGCGCGAAGTCTTCCGAATCCTGCACACGCTCTACTTCATTGAGCCTTCTTCGTATGATCGATATTTCAGGGTTGGGTTGAGCCTGGTAGATGTGCTTTACGCACTCGTTCTGCTTGTTATTGGATTGATTCTGATGAATAAGCGAGTCCGAGTAACAGAATGGCTTCTTTGCAAAATGAACTCAGCCGAGGATGCAGGACAACCACCTGCACACTAGCGTTGCTCTATTCCGCACTGTGAGGCTGGACTTTGAGACTGTCGAAAGATGAATAGAACTTCTGCAATCCGAATCGCTATGCTGTCAGTCAGCACGTTCTTGGCAGGCTTCGTCTTTATCAACGGATTTCCCCGCCTAAATATAAAATGCTTTTTGGGGCTTTACATGGTGTATCCCATATGATACGGTGATTACGTCATGAAAACGAAAACAACATTATGGGATGCCGCGGAGCATCTGAAAACAAAAGAAGATATGGCGGCGTATCTGGCCTGTGCGCTCGAAGATGGCGATCCCGCGCTGATCGCCGCTGCGCTCGGTGACATCGCCCGCGCCCAGGGCATGACGAAAATTGCAAAACGGACAGGATTGGGGAGGGAGAGCCTGTATAAGGCCTTGTCAAAAGATGGAAATCCCGGGCTTGCTACCGTGCTAAAGGTCTTCAATTCAGTTGGATTGAAACTTAAGGCCGTGCCGGGATGATGTAACTGTCCAATATCCGCCACAAGAAAGGAATATATCATGCGAAGAACGGAATTAATGCTCGTTGCCTTGTTTTGCGCGTTCCTGTCGTCCCTTTTGCCGTGCCGCTCCTGCACGGTCTTCGAACTCAAGGCTGGCGACGGCACGCTCATTGTCGCGCGCTCGATGGAGTTCGCCTATGACCTGAAATACGATATTGCCGTGGTCCCGCGGAACAAGGACTTTTCCAGTCCCGCTCCCGGCGGAAAGCAAGGCGTGGCCTGGAAAACGCGTTATGGTTATGCCGGCATGGCGGCGTTTGGGATGGATTACGGTCTTTCCGACGGCATGAACGAGGAGGGGCTTGCGGTCGGATTGCTTTGGTTTGAAACGGACATGAAATGGCAGGAGGTCGCGCCCGGTGAAGACAAAAACGCACTTGCCCAGTTGATGCTCTCGGACTGGATTCTGGGCAACTTCTCCGGCGTGGAGGACGTGCGGCGGGAGATCCAGAAACTAAAGGTGTTCAAATACACCGATCCCCAGAGTAAGATGTGCCCGACCGTGCACGTCATCGTTTACGACGCCAAGGGCGGTTGCATCGTGATTGAATATGAAGACGGCCAGTGCCGCATCTACGACAATCCTCTCGGCTTCATGACCAACGCCCCGCGGTTTCCCTGGCAGATGACAAACTTGCGCCAGTATGCGGGCCTGTCGCCCGAAAATCCGGCGCCGGGCGAGTTGGCCGGGATTGCTTTCCCGGTCACCGGCCACGGGGCGGGCCTGCTCGGTCTTCCCGGCGATATAACGCCCCCGAGCCGTTTCGTCCGTCTCGGCGTTCTTACCCGGTTTGCCGACCGCCAACCGGATGCGGAACGGACTCTTAACCTGGCCCAGCATATCCTGAACACCTTTGATATCCCCTCCGGACTGGTGACGGATACTTCGCCGGACAAGAAGACGGTTGCCAAGGAAACGACCCAGTGGGCCAGCTTCCGTGATCTCACGAACCGCGTGCTCTATTTCAAAACCTACAACAACCAGAACCTCCGTAAAATCGATTTGAAAAAAATTGATTTCACGGGCAAGTCCGTCAAGCGCCTCGGCATGTTCGGAATGCCGGAATTCATTACGGACGTCACCGATCGGGCGCGGTGAATTTGCCCGGGGAAAATGCTGCCGGGCCACCGTCATAATTAAATTTTCCCGGCATTTTATTGAACTTTACCGATCCCGGATAAATCGCTATTCTCCCGTTATGGAAAGTGATTCGGGCGATAAGTTGGCTCACGAATTATCGGCAATGCCGGGGAAAATGTCGGAAAGGCGCCCGCCTGCAAGGGCAGGGAAGAGACTGGCCGATGCGGAATAAGCGTGGAATTTAACGGCGAATTGATCTTGTGACAGGTGAATGTTATTTATCGAGACGGCACGCTCGAATCTTATTTTAAATAAATTGTATTTGCCTAAAGCAGGGCAATGTGATATCGCTCTAAATAATTTAATATGAGCAAATAACCATGATTGACATGCTGAAAATAAAACCGGAAGTAGAGAGGGTTTGCCGGCTGTTGCCGGTAAAACGTCTGGGGCTTTTTGGTTCTGTCTTGACGCGGAGTTTCGGGCCGGACAGCGATGTAGATGTCCTGGTGGTCTTTGACGCCGATGAAAGCATTGACCTTTTTGATAAATACTTTGAATTAAAAGAACGTCTCGAATCAATCTTTGAGCGGGAAGTGGACCTTGTCGTGGATAAGCCGTTCAAAAATCCGGTTTTCCGGGAATCAGTTGAGCAAACGAGGACCGTCATTTATGAACGTTAAGATACGGAAAAACCTGATCGATATAATCCAGGCAGGAGAGGAAATCCAGCGTTTTACTCATGGCGCGGATTTCAAGGCATACCAGGACAGCCCGATCATGCAACGAGCCGTCGAGAGAAACTTTGAGATTATCGGCGAAGCTTTGAACAGGATTAAGAGAATTGACGGTGAATTTCTGGCAAAGGTGTCTGGGCATGACCGGATCATCGGATTCAGGAATATTTTAATCCACGGGTATGACATTGTTGACGCGATGATTGTCTGGAAGGCCGTTGAAGATCATCTGCCGACTTTGCTGAAAGAAATTCGGTTATTATTGGATGTTTGACTGGCTCTGAACTTTACCAATCCCGGATAAGTCGCTATTCTCCCGTTATGGAAAGTGATTTGGGCAATAAGTTGGCTCACGAATTAACGGCAATCTATCGGCAATACATCGGCGCGTTATCGGCAATGCCGGGGAATAATATTAAGTCCTAAGTCAAGGTCTGACGCTGTAAACGAATATACTATGTTAGCGAATGAAATATGTTCAATAAAGACGAGGTATATCGCGTGAAAAAATATATTTTCCCCATTTTTACACTCTTTCTCGGATTCGTACTTGGATTTATTTGCTGTACCATTTTATACCATGCCTTAACAGAAGGTATGACGCTTTCAGAGGACGTGACGTTGTATCATCTTGATAAACCCGTAGCGAGCATCAAGGAAGGGACAGTTATGTATAAAGACAAATTTATGCCAGAGGGCAGATTTTCTTTTGACTTGTCAAAAAGTAAATTTAAAGTCCATGAACAAAGGGAAGTTTATTACCAGGACCACCCAATAGCAAAACGCTAACCATCAAATTCAGCCTATCACCCGCCAGGGCGTGCTCAGGCTGATTCGGGCGTTGGCTTTAGAAAAATGAATGATAGGCCCACATATCACAAATGGGTTGGGGTTTTGTTGGGTTTCTTACTCAATGGTTCCGCGCATTTTCTTTCGGGCGCTCGCGCCGCTGGGTTTAAGTGGTACTTCAGCATTGTCGTATGCGGGCACCTTTCGCTCGTGATCATGGCAATTCCGGGCATCGTGGCCTACGTGATTGGCATTACATTTTGCATCATTGCGCTTCTCCTCTGGTTTATCATGTTGAAACAGTCCTACCGACCTGTTCCTCGCATCCGCTTTCTGGGATGGGTCGGTATAATCATGGTCAATTTCGGTTTGAGTTTGGCGTGGCAATATGCGTTCCAGACTGTTGTGCGCCCGTATAAGGTGCCGACTGGCGCAATGTCGCCGACAATAATTCCGGGTGATCATCTGCTGGTGGAAAAGATTTCATTCAGGATTGGGGACCCGGAGCGTGGAGATATTGTGGTGTTTAAGACCAAGGGAATCGCATCACTACCAGCCGGCAGGTACTACGTCAAGCGTGTCGCCGGGATACCCGGCGACAAAGTTCGTATTGATCCCCCCAACTTGATTGTGAATGATCAAGTCATATCCAATCCAACAATCTTCCAGAAAATTGCTTCGGCCCAGACTCCCTTTGCTGGATTTCAACTGGCTAACAGTGGATTAATGAAGAAGCCAACCGACGAAGTCGTCTTGGAGAAGGGCCAATACTTTATCCTAGGCGACAATACGCGTAACAGTCTTGATAGTCGTTACTGGGGGCCACTTCCACGAAAGAACATCGTGGGCAGAGTAACGCGTATCTACTGGCCGTTCAACAGGGTCAACCAATCACTGGGAAAAGAATAAGCGGATGCCAACCAACGGGTCCAGCTATCACCCGCCCGCGGCGGACGATCCGTCCGCTCACCCGTGACGTTCAGGAGACTGAGGTCAATTCTTCCGGAGTGTTTATTGAACTTTACCAAACCCGGGAGAATTGTTATTTTTTCCTTATAAAAAACGATTTGGGTGATATGCCGGCGTATTTCGGCCGACTTGATGGAGAATAAAAATGGCTGATCAAAAAATATTGCTTGAGCTTGAACATGTCGGGAAAAAATACGAGTCGCCCGACGGCGTGGAGTCCGCGCCGATTTTAAAGGATATTTCGCTCAATGTCATGGAGGGCGAATCGCTCGCGATCGTCGGCCCCTCCGGGTCGGGCAAGAGCACGCTCCTGAACATTATCGGGGCGTTGGACCGGCCCAGCACGGGCAAGGTCACTCTGGACGCGCGGGATTTGTCAACCCTCTCCGATAACGACCTGGCCGCGCTGCGGAACAGGGAGGTCGGATTTGTTTTCCAGCTCCACTTCCTGCTGCCGCAATGCACGGTCATGGAAAACGTCCTGATCCCGACCCTGCCCGGCGCGACGCGCGCAAGCTCGGACGAGGCCGCCCGGCGGGCAAATCTTCTCCTGGATAGGGTGGGGCTGGGCGCGCGCAAGCATTACCGGCCCGGCCAGTTGTCGGGCGGCGAGTGCCAGCGCGCGGCCGTGGTCCGGGCGCTGATCAACCAGCCGCGGCTTTTGCTGGCGGACGAGCCGACCGGCTCGCTTGACGCGGTCGCGACGGAAAAATTGATCCAATTGCTCGTGGAACTGAACAAGGAAAACAAGGTCACGCTGATCGTCGTCACCCATTCAATGAAGCTGGCCGGCCGCATGGGGCGCGTGTTTAACCTTTCCGACGGACGGTTGGCCCCTTCTTCGCCAAAGGCTACGCAGGGCAGGCCGTAAAACAGTTGAACAGTATAACCGTTGGACAGTAAGACCCTTCTTCGCCAAGGGCAGGCGGGCGGGGCGAATGATTTGATGAATAGAAATTTAAAAAAAAATATACCACGGATAGCACGGATGGCACAGATAACGTAAGAATGTCAGGCGATCAGATACTTCTTTGCCAAACCTACGCAGGACAAGCTGGCGGATAGTCAATATCAGTGTTATCCGCGTAATCAGTGGTCAGTTGCCGAATGGTTGTCTAATTCAAGGAAAAACCGGTGACATCGTTCAAATTAATTATTCGCAGTCTGTTTTTTTACCGCCGGACGCACCTCGGCATCTTTCTCGGGGTGGTTGTCAGCACCGCGATCCTCGTCGGGGCGCTGGTGGTGGGCGATTCCGTCCGCTACAGCCTCAAGCAGATTGTCGTTTCCCGTCTGGGTCAGACTGAATTCGCCATCTCTTCCGGCGACCGCTTTTTCCGTCCGCAACTGGCCGACAAAATTGCCGCCGCCCTGGATACCCGGACCGCGCCCCTCATGCAAATGAGCGGCGTGGCGATCGGCGGCGGCGGGAGCGCGCGGGCCAACCGCATCCAGGTCATCGGCGTTGACGAGCGTTTCTGGGCGATGGGCCCGGGCGCCGGGCCTTTTTTCAAGATCGCCCCCGACGAGGCGGTCGTCAACCGCGCCCTGGCTTCCCGGCTCGGATTGAAGGAAGGCGACGAATTCCTGCTGCGCGTCGGGAAGGTCAACCTTCTCCCGCGCGACGCGCCGCTTTCCCTGGACTCCGATACTTCCGTCGCCCTGCGCCTGAAAGTGAAAGCCATTGCATTGGACGAACAATTCGGCCGCTTCAGCCTCAGGGCCAACCAGGTCGCCCCGCTTAGCGTCTTCCTGTCGCTTCCCTGGCTCGCGCAGCAACTGGACCTTGCCGGCCAGGCGAACGTCATGCTCCTCGCCGGGAAACCCGGCGCCGGCCTGACCGCCGAAAAGGTCAACGGCGTCCTGAGAAAAGAATGGGACATGGCCGATTCCGGACTGGAATTGCGCGCGCTGCCGGGACCGGACGCCCTTGAGCTCAGGTCCAGCCGGATTTTCCTGGACCCGGTCGTCGCGGATGCCGCCCTCAAGGCCGGATACGGCGCTAAAGGAATCCTGACCTATTTTATTAACCAGATCACGGCCGGTGAAAAGTCAACGCCCTATTCCTTTGTGTCATCCCCGGGCGCTCCGCTCGTTCCCGCGGACATGGCCTCCGATGAGATCATTATCAACGACTGGCTTGCCGCCGACTTGGGCGTCGGGAAGGGCGATTCGATCGGCTTGAAGTATTATGTCCTGGGGCCGATGCGGAAAATGGAGGAGAAAACATCGAACTTCCGCGTCAGGTCGGTGACGCCGCTCGCGGGGCCGGCCGCCGACCGGGACCTGATGCCGGCCTTCCCGGGCCTGGCGAATATCAACAACTGCCGCGACTGGAACCCGGGCATTCCCATGGATGTTAATAAAATCCGGAAAAACGATGAAGACTATTGGAAAGAATATCGCGGCACGCCCAAGGCGTTCATCGGCCTGGACACTGCCCGGCTTATGTGGCAGAACCGCTTCGGCTCCCTGACCGCGGTAAGATTTACCGGCGGCGCCAGGGAGCGCGAAATAATATCGTCCAAAATCACCTCCATGCTGGATCCTGCCGCGCTCGGCCTGGCATTCAATCCCGTCCGGCAGGAAGGCGACCAAGCCGGCGCGGGGACGGTTGATTTCGGCCAGCTCTTTATCGGCCTGAGCTTCTTTATCGTCGTGGCGGCGCTGCTCCTGACCAACCTGCTCTTCGTCTTCGGGGTTGAACATCGCGCCGGCGAGACCGGCATACTCCTCGCGCTGGGATTCACTCCCGCCCGCATCGTGCGGCTTTTCCTCGCGGAGGGGGCGGTCCTCGCGATAACCGGCGGCGTAATCGGGAGCATATGCGGGATATTTTACAACCAGGTTGTGATCCATGCCCTGGGCAGCCTCTGGCGCGGCGCGGTCGGGACTTCCGAATTGCGTTTCCACCTTGAACCTTTGACGCTGCTGATGGGCGCCCTGGCCGGCATGGCGGTGGCGTTCGTTGCCATATGGCTTGCGGCCCGCAAGCAGACCGGTAAAACCGTGAGCGAGTTGCGGGGCCTTGGCAGTGAGGATAGCGGCCATCTTCGCAAGGGAAAGTTCTGGCTCAGCCTCCTCGTGGCCGTTGCCTGCGGCGCGGCGGTCCTGGTGATTTTCAGTTTTGTCAGCCCCGGGAGAGGGAAGGACGCGGCCGGAGCGTTTTTTGCGGCCGGCGGCTTGATGCTCGTGGGCGGGTTGGCGCTCTGCAATGTTATCCTGCTCAAACTTGCCCGGGGCCGGGGCGCGGAAAAAATCAGCACGACCGCGATCGGGTTGCGCAACTGCGCGCGGCGGCGCGGGCGCAGCCTGGCGACGATCGGGATGCTCTCCTGCGGAATCTTCCTCGTTGTGGCCGTGGCCGCCAACCGTCATGACCCGCTCAAGGACATTGACAGCAGAAAATCCGGCACGGGCGGTTTCGCGCTTTTCGGCGAAACGGCCATCCCGGTCCTGTATGACCTGAACACTGAGAAGGGGCGGCGGGTCTTCGGCCTGGACAACGCTGAATTTGCCGGCCTCAAGTTCGTGCACCTGCGCGTCCGTGAGGGCGACGACGCCAGCTGCCTGAACCTGAACCGCGTGCGGCAACCGCGGATCATCAGTGTCAGGCCCGGGGAATTTGCCGGGCGCTTCGCGTTTGTCAAGACGGCCGACGGTGTGGACCGCGAAAAGCCGTGGCCGGCCCTCAACGGCAAAGCAGGCGATGATGCCATCCCGGGGGTCGCGGACCAGGACGTTATTGCATGGAACCTCGGCAAATCGGTCGGCGACACGATCGCTTACGTTGACGAAAGCGGTAAAAATTTCAAGGTGAAGCTCGTGGGCGGCCTGGCCGGCTCCATTTTCCAGGGAAATATCATCATCTCCGAGGCGGCGTTCACGGAAAAATTCCCTTCCATTAGCGGCGCGACCATTTTGCTTGTTGACGCGCCGGCGGATAAGGTTTTCCATGTCATGAAAACGCTTTCAATCGCGATGCAGGACGTCGGCCTTGACCTCGTGCGCGCCGCGCAGCGCCTGGCGGAATTCAACGCCGTCGAGAATACGTATCTTTCCATCTTCCTCGTGCTCGGCGGCCTGGGCTTGATCCTCGGCAGCGTCGGGATGGGTATCGTCGTGATGCGGAACATCCTTGAACGCCGCGGCGAGCTGGCGCTGCTGAGGGCGGTCGGGTTCAGCCGCTGGATGCTGCGCTGGTCGCTCCTTTCCGAGCATTGGCTGCTGCTGGCGGCGGGACTGGCTTGCGGGATGGTCGCGGCGTTGGTCGCGGTGCTGCCCGCCCTGGCGGGCCCCGGCGCGGATGTGCCTTTTGCCTCGCTGGCGGTTGTATTGGCCGGGCTGGTTGCCAGCGGCACGGCCTGGACGCTGTTGGCCACAGTGCTTGCCACGCGCGGCGACCTGCTGGCCGCCTTGCGGAATGAGTGATTCCGAGACTAAAGGTGTTTAGACTGAAGGCTGTAGGCTGAAGGTCAGATATCCTGATCCGGGTGGAAAATAATATGGCACCTTTTCTTCGAATCCATGGAGGGCGACGGGCTCCGTCGCCGCAATCTCGGCGGTCGAGGCCGCCCGCCCTCCATATAAAAGTGCCAAGTCATTTTCCGGAAACCCCGGGTGCCTTCAGTCCTGGATTTGAAGGGTAACTCTCCAAATAGTGCCAGGAAAGATTTTGTCAAATATGACGTATGCTATGATATGAAAGATGTTATACGCAACTTGCCCGGAGAGTTTCTTGGCACATTGGAAGGCATCAGAGACGTTCTCCTTCTCTGTCCGGATCAGGAAGTCTGAAGGTAGAAAAACCGGAAAATACGGTTCTACAAATTGACCTGAAAAATGGATTTACCTAACAGTCTACAGTCTAACAACCTGAGCATCCTCCCGGATGCTGTTTCCATCACTTTCCCGTCACATCCAGGCAGATGAGGGTGCCTTTTGAGTTGCGGCAATAGATCTTTCCGGCCAGGAGGACCGGGTAGTTCCAGCAGTCTTTTTCAAGCACCTTGGCGCGGGCGCATTCCTTGTAGGCTTCCGCGTTGGCCTCGGCGACGACCAGTTGGCCGTCCTCGCTGAGGATGAGCAGTTTGTCGCCGGCGGCCATCACGGTGCCCCGTCCGAAGCCTTCCTTTTCCCACTTCACTGTGCCGGTGTTGAAGTCAAGGCAGCGCAGGCGGTAGAGCTTGGAGTTATCGGAGATTTTTCCCTTCTCATCCGCGCCGTGGAAGCCGTAGAGGTGATCCTTGTAAAGGACCGGCGTGCACCAGTAGATCACCATGTTCGTGTTGGGCCAGATAAGCTCGGGCTTGGGGCCGGAGAGTTTGACCAGGCCGCTGTTGCCGAGGAACGCCTTGTCCCCGGAAATGACCGGTGTCGCCGTGCCGCCGGAGGCGAATTCCCAGATTTTGGCGCCGGTGACCGCGTCAAGGCCGACGGCCGAGTCCAGTAAATTCATCGCGATGCATGTCTTTTCGCCCGCCTTGTAGGTTGTCGGAGAACAGTATCCTCCCGCCGCGGCAGACTTGCCGAATTTCCAAGCCAGCTCGCCCGTGGACTTGTTCAGGGCAATTAGCGCGGCGTCCGGGGCGCCGGTCTCAAAAATGACCGTTTCGCCGGTGACCAGCGGCGAGCAGGCGTAGCCGTAGTAAGGCTTTTTGGCGCCGAAATCATCTTTCAGGTTTTTGCTCCAGATGACCTTGCCGGAAAGGGCATCCAGGCAGAATAAATTGAGTTCCTTGCTCAGGGTGTAAACGAATTTGCCGTCCACCGTGGGGGTGGAAAAAGGTCCGGCGTAGGAGCCGCTGGGCTGGCAGGGATATGCATGTTTCCAGACAACCTGTCCGCTGTTCGCGTCAAGGCACCAGACCGTGTCCATGTAGATCCGTTTGCCGTCGGCATCCTTTTTCGGGTTGCCCTCGGCGTCCTTCTCCGCGATGTTGCCCATGGTGTAGAGGCGTCCCCCTGAAATTGAGGCCGCCGAGTGCCCGGCGCCGACTTCGGCCTTCCATAGGACCTTCGGGCCTGTTTCCGGCCACGTTGTAAGCCAGCCGGTCTCCTTGGAAATATTATCGCCGTCCGACCCGCGCCACCGGGGCCAATCGCCCGCCGGCTCGGCGCCGTTTGCCCTGACCGCGCCGAGGACGATGAAACCCGCCAAAACCATGCTGCCCAAGAAAAGATGTGTCCGGGAAACGCCGCTTGAAGATAAACAAACCATTTGGCTTTAAACTCCTTATTATTGGTTATGTGTCCGACCGGCCGCGCTCTGTCCGCGTTATGGCCGAAAAATCTACCAACCCGCCAAAACGAAGTCAATTTATTGTTTCTTTATATTTCCTTGACTTTGCCGGGAAAAAGCCAATAAAGTCTTGCATCAAACGCAACCCAACCAATCAGGGAGGCGGTGTGTTAAAATCAAGAACGAACAGGAGGTGAAACCGGTATTATTGCGGCGCAAGGCAGGTCGGTTTAAAAAATTGTCAGATAAAATATTTTTTAGGAGTGAATTAAAATGAAGAAAATTATTCCGTTAATATTGGGACTTTTCATCGCCACCGGCGCGCTGGCGACGCCGATTGTTGAGGATACGCTGGAACTGCGGCTGGGCGGAAACATTGATTTTGACAATCCGAACGGCAAGCTCGACTTCCTGCTGGACACCGGTCTGGGCTATTTCGTGGTGGATAACATCGAGGCCGGCGGCCTGGTCACCTGGGGTTATAACGGCTCGGAATTCGGGTATGGCGTCGGAGGTTTCAGCGAATTCAACCTTGACCTGGACAGTTTCGCGATGCCTTATGTCGGCCTGAAGCTGCAGTATTTCTTCGGCGATTTTTACGTCAAGAACTTCATCAACGTTGAGTTCACCGGCGGCACAAAATTTTTCCTCTCGGAAGCCGTGGCGATTTATACTGAATTATATTACGACCTTGCCAGTGAGGACGCCTATATCAGCAACGACAACGCCAAGAGTTACGATGTTGGTCTGAAGTTCGGTGTAAGAAGTTATTTCTAGCCCGCAATTTCTCACGCAAAGCGTGAAACTCCACCCGCCGGGCGCCGCGCGCGCCCCGGCGGAGTGGAGTTTTTGCAGTGGATTAAGACCTCTCCCGTGCGGCTGGCAATCGTAAATAAAGTCAGCAATCTATCCGCCAAGGTAGGCGGCCTGGACTCCTGGGTGATCAAGTAATTCCGCGCCGGTTCCGGTCAGGACGATCCGGCCGGTTTCCAGCACACAGGCGCGATGCGCCAGGCGCAGGGCCATGCGCGCGTTCTGTTCCACCAGCAGAATGGTTACGCCGGCCTTGTTCAAGTCGGCGATTACCCGGAATATATCCCGCACCAGCATGGGCGCCAGGCCCATCGAGGGTTCATCCAGGAGCATCATCCGGCATCCGCTCATCAGCGCCCGGCTCACCGCCAGCATCTGCTGTTCGCCCCCGGAGAGGGTGCCGGCCGATTGATCCCGGCGCTCGCGCAGGCGCGGGAACAGCGTGAATACCCTTTCAAAATCAGCGGAAACCGCCTTGAGATCCTTGCGGGGCCAGGTGGCCAGGGTAAGATTTTCCTGCACGGTGAGATTGCCGAAAATCCCGCGGCCTTCCGGCACCTGGGCGATGCCCCGCGCCACGATTTGATCCGGGGCGACGCCGTGCAAGTCCCGGTCCTCAAACCGGATCGTGCCGTGAAAGGGCGTTATGCCGGAAATGGCGCGCAGGGTCGAGGACTTGCCGGCGCCGTTGGCGCCAATCAAGGTGACAATCTCGCCCGGGCGGATATCAAACGAAATGCCTTTCACCGCCTGGATGCCGCCATAGGCGACGGCAAGGTCGCGGATTTCGAGCAGGATTTCGCCAGGTTTATTATCCATTGCTGTCCCCCAGGTAAGCTTCCAGGACGGCCGGATGGTTCCGCATGGTTTTCGGCGGACCCTCGGCGATGGTCACGCCGAAATCCAGCACTTTCAGGCGTTCGCAGATGTTCATGACCAGCATCATCTGGTGCTCGATCAAAAGGATGGTGAGGTCAAAATCACGGCGGATTTGACGGATAAACTCCATCAAGCCGGTAATTTCATTCGGATTCATTCCCGCCGCCGGCTCATCGAGCAACAACAACCGCGGCCTGGTGGCCAGCGCCCGGGCGATTTCCAGCTTGCGCTGGAGTCCGTAAGGCAGGGATTCCGCCGGTTCCCCGGCGGATTGCCGCAGGCCGAAGCGCTCCAGCAATTCAACCGATTCCCTGAGGATCTCGTGTTCACCCCGGAAGCTCCGGCCGAAATGCAGGGAGGCGGTGAGCGGATTATAACGCAGGCGGGCGTAATGGGCGGCGCGGATGTTGTCCAGCACCGAGAGGCTCTTGAACAGCCGGATATTTTGAAAAGTGCGCGCGATCCCGAGCGAGGTGATCCGGTGCGGCGGCAAGCCGGAAAGGTCACGGCCGTTGAATTCGATGTTGCCGGCTGAGACCGGATAAACGCCGGTCAGGAGATTGAAGACGGTTGTTTTACCCGCGCCGTTTGGACCGATAATCCCGATCAACTCTCCGGGCTCGACCGCGAGGTTGAAATCCGAGACGGCGCACAGTCCGCCGAAATAGCGCGTCATGCCTGTCACGCTCAGCAGGGGCATATCATGAATCCTTTCCGGGCGGGGTTGGTTTGGCGGCGGAGCGGTCCCGGCCGGGGATCAGCCAGCGGACTTCCCGTAGGCCCATGATGCCCCGCGGGCGGAAGATCATCAGCAGGACCAGCAGGAGCGGCATCAGGACCATTCGCCAGACGCCGAAAGGGCGCAGCGCTTCCATCAGGATGGTGTAAATGGCCGCGCCCAGGACTGAGCCCCCGAGCGAGGCCATGCCGCCCAGGTAAACCATGATCAGGATTTCCGTGGATTTCAGCAGGTCGAACATGCGCGGGTTGATGAATTGCAGGAGATGGGCAAAGAGTCCGCCGGCGATCCCGGCCCAGAACGCGGAGACAACGAACGCCACGATCTTGACCCGCCGGGTGTTGATGCCGCAAAGATTCGCCGCGATTTCATCGTCCCGGATGGCGGTCATCCCCCGCCCGTATTTTGAATAAACCAGGTTGCGCAACATCCAGAGCGCGAGCACCACCCAGGCATAAACCCAGGGCAGGGTGGTCAGGCGTTCCATGCCCATGAAGCCGCGCGGGCCGCCCACACCTTCAATGTTTTCAAGGACCGACTTGACGATCATGCAAAAGGCCAGGGTGACGATTGCCAAATAATCGCCCCGGACGCGGAACGACGGGATTGCGACGACCAGGGCGGTCAAGGCGGCGGCCAGGCCGCCGGCGATCAGCGCCGCCGGGAAAAGCATGGCGGCCGGCCAATGCGCGGGAAATATCGACACGGTCAGATAGGAGGCCGCGTAAGCGCCCACGGCCATGAACCCGGCATGGCCGACGGAGAATTCCCCCATGAATCCGTTGACGAGGTTCAGGCTGGCGGCCAGGATGATATTGATTCCCAGATACATCAGCACCAGCTGGAGGTAAGGATTCAGCCAGCCGTAATGCGGGATGGCCCAGGCCAGGCCACCGCCGGCGAGTATTAACCCGAGGATCATTATCTTATGTTTCATGATAATGAACTTATACCTTTTCTATCCGGGGGGTTCCTAAAATACCCCAGGGCCGGAAAATCAGCAAAACCAGCAATAACGAAAAGACGATAAAATCGCGGTAGGTCGAGGGGAGCACGGCCACGGTCCCGATTTCAACCGCGCCGAGGATGAATCCCCCGATCATCGCGCCGCGGATATTGCCGATCCCGCCCACCACCGCGGAAATAAACGCCTTCCAGCCCACCATGATTCCCATGTAAGGATCAATGACCGGATAGGCCATGGCATACATGGTGCCGGCCGCCGCGCCCAGGGCGGCCCCGATGGCGAATGTCAGCGAGATGATCCGGTTGACCGGTACGCCCATCATCGGCACGATGGTGATATTCCAGGATATGGCCCGCATGGCCATGCCCACCTTGGTGCGGCGCACCATCCAGTCCAGCGCCAGCATGAGCGCCATGGATAAGAAAATTATCAGCACTTGCATGGATGAAAAAGACACCCCGGCGATGGTCCAGGCATGATGGGCGACCAGGGGCGGCATGTGCAGGGGGTAGGGATTGAACGCCAGGGTCAGGTTTTCCAGGAAGATGCCGACCCCGAGCGCGGTGATGACCACCGACATCTTCGGGGCCTGGCGCAGGGGTTTATAGGCGAGCCGTTCGATCAAGACGCCCAGGAGCGCCACCGCCAGCATGGCTAACAGCAATGTCGGCACAAACGGCAAACCCAGCAGGGTCGCCGCCGCGAAAGCCATGAACGCGCCGATCATGAACAGGTCGCCGTGGGCGAAGTTGATCATGGAAAGGATTCCATAGACCATGGTGTAGCCCAGGGCGATGAGGGCGTAGATGCTTCCCAATTGCAGGGCGTTCAAACATTGCTGGAGAAAATATGTCACGGTTCGGCGTTGGTGACCCAGACAAATTTGCCGTTCTTGATTTGTAAAATGACGGCGCTCTTGACCGGGTCGCCGGATCCTTCCTTGAAGCGCATCGTGCCGGTCACCCCGTCATAACGCTCTATTTTTGCCAGGGAATCGCGGATGGCTTGCCGGTTCAACGCCCCGGCTTGCCTGATCGCCTGGAACAGCAGGCCGCACGCGTCATAGGACAAGGCCGCGACGTCGTCCGGCAGCTTGTTGTATTTGGCCTGGTAGGCGGAGATGAACCGCTTGGCGGCCGGGGTGGCGATATCAACCGCGTAGTGGTTGGCGAAATAAAAACCTTCCACCGCGCCCTCGGAGAGCGGGATCAGTTCCGGACTGCTCCAGGCGTCGCTGCCGATGAACGGCGCGGTAATGCCGAGACGTTTGGCCTGGCGGACGACGAGGGGCACGTCGTTATAATAAGCCGGCAGGAAAACGATGTCGGGATTGGCCTCCTTGATCTTGGTGAGCTGCGCGGAAAAATCGCGGTCCCCGGACGTGTAGGTTTCCACCGCAACCATCTCGCCGCCCTTTGCCGTGAAACTTTTGCGGAAAAGGTCCGTCTGGCTCTTGGGCGCCTCGGAGGCGACGTCATACAAGGCGGCCACCCGCTTGAATTTTAAATTGTTCAGGACAAACTGGGCCAGGACGTGGCCCTCAAAGGGGTCGGTGTAACAAGCCCGGAAAACGTATTTCTTCGGCTTGCCGGAGCGGGCGTCCAGGGTGGTTTTAGGATTGGTTGACCAGGGCGTAATCAGCACGGTCCGGCTGGATTCCGCGATGGCGGAAGCCGGCACCGCGCCGAGGCTGGCGTTCGGGCCGATGATCGCGAGCACGTTTTCCTCCGTGATCAGCTTTTGCGCGGTCAGCGCGGCCTGGTCGGCCTTGTTGGCGCTGTCCTCAAGATGCAGGTCGATCAACTTTTTGCCGCCGGGCAGGTCCAGGCCGCCGGCATCGTTGATTTCCTGCACGGCCAACAGGACGGCGTTCTGGCATGAGGCGCCCACTGCCGGGATATCCCCGGTTAATTCCGTGATGACGCCGATTTTCAGCGCGTCGGCCTTCTCCGCCGCGCACAAGGTTCCGGCCAGCAGGGAAAGAAACGCGCACCATGTCAGGATATATTTCATAAGGGCCTCCATGATTAAGTCGGGATCGAAACTATTTGCCAAGAGCATAATGAACTCCTTCGCCTTGTCCATCCTAATTCCGCCTGGAGTAGGGGGCAATTAACCCGCATAGCTCGCAGGCGGTTTGCGCCTGTGAGATATGCGGACTAGGTATCAAGGCGAGTCCGCGTAAGTTTTGACTTGCGAAGAAGGGTGAAGCTCCAGCGAAACCCTGCGTAGCAAAATGGAAATCTACTCCGGCCCCAAACTCCGACAGAGAAAACAGCTTAACCGTTGACTAGTAAGTTTTGACTTGCGAAGAAGGGAGAAACTCCAGCGGAAACATCCCCCGTCGGCGCTTTGCGCCAAGGGGCCACTTGCCTCGCTGCGAGGCGACGTGGCAACGTTCAACGCCCAACTCTCAACGCACCACGGTCGGCCAGGGAAACGCGGCCAGTCAGCCGGAAATGAGCTAAGTTTTATCTTGCGAAGAAGGACGGAAGAACATAATGATACTAACGTGAATGTTCGGTCCGGCGGCTGGCAATCATGATTTGAAAATGGGGCGGGAGAATCTGAATTGTTGAAAATTGAGAATTTGTCCTCGTGGTATTATTTTCCTTTGCAGGTTTGGGCATGCTTATAATTTTAATTGCATTAGCAATTGTTTTAGGAGGCATAGGAATATTATTAATAGTGATTAGTAGTATCAATTTGACTGTAGTAATGAATAAGGAAGAAGGATGGCGGTGGGTAGGAATCTTGTTTATTCCTGTATTGTTTTACTCAATATATCGTTGGCGCGAAGTGAAAAACCATGCAATTATTTTATGGGCTGGAATATGTCTATTAGTAATCAGTCTTCTAATATTATGTCACGGCGGCGTGGCAAATTTATGAAAATCATTAAACACAAAACGCTTGCCCAAATCGGGGAGCTGGCATTGCTGGAGCGGATTTTCCGGCATCTGCCGGGGCGCGGCGACGTGGTGGTCGGCCCGGGGGACGATTGCGCCGTGGTCAGGGGCGCCAAGACGGCCGGGGTTGATTATCTGCTGAAATCGGATTCTTGCGTTGCCGGCGTTCATTTTACCCCGCAAGCCCGGCGGGAATCGGTCGGCCACAAGGCGATCGGCAGGGTGCTGAGCGACATTGCCGCTATGGGCGGCGAGCCGTTGTGGGCGCTCGTGAACCTGGTCGCTCCACCAAAAACTCCTGTGAAACATATTGAGCAAATATACGCCGGCATGGGCGCCCTGGCCGCGCGGTTCAACACGGCAATTGTCGGCGGGGATGTTTCCGCCGGACGCGATCTGCAACTGCACGTGTTTGCCGTGGGCCGAGTGCAAAAAGACAAGGCGATTTTGAGGTCGGGCGCGCGTCTGGGGGACGCGATATTTGTCACCGGAACGCTCGGCGGCAGTTTGGCCGGCAAGCATCTTGCGTTCCAGCCCCGTTTGCGCGAAGGCCGGTGGCTGGCCCGGGGAAAATGGGCAACGGCAATGATTGATATCAGCGATGGCCTGCTGCGCGATCTGGGGCATATCTTGAAGGCAAGCAATGCCGGTGCCCGGCTGATGCTTGATAAAATCCCCGTATCGGCCGCCGCCCGGGCCGCTGGAAAAAAAACCGGCAGGACAGCCATAAAACATGCGCTCAACGACGGGGAGGATTATGAGCTTTTATTCACGGTGCCAGGGAAGAATGTGGAGTCATTTCGCGGGGCCTGGAGGAAAACTTTCAGGCTTGCCTGCGCGCAAATAGGCTGGATAACTTCCGGCAAGGGGATTTTAGAGGGTGTTGATTCCAGGGGCAGGGTCGTAAAATTGAACGGAAAAGGCTTTGAGCATTTCCGGTGATTTAAAGAAGGCACAAAGGCAGAAGGCACAGAGGCACAAAGTGACAGAGGCATCCGCCGTCGTCTTGCCTCTCGCGTTTGGCTGAGGCGAGAGGCTGACTATGGCGGACAGGCGCCGGAAGAAAGTGGAGAAGGAAGATGGCAGAAAGCAGGAAGCACAGAGCTGGAGCGGCGAGAGTGGAAGTCACCAAATCGCCTCAAGAAACGCAGGAGTTAGCCCGCCGGCTGGCAATTGAGCTCCGGCCGGGGGCCGTGCTGGCGCTGCACGGCGACCTGGGGAGCGGCAAGACTTGTTTCGTGCAGGGCTTGGCCGCGGCGTTGGGCGTGGGGGGAATTGTAAACAGTCCGACTTTTGCGATAATCAACGAATATAAAGGCCGCCTCCGGGTCTACCATATTGATCTTTACCGCGTTAATTCGGCGCTGGAGGCGGAATTGCTCGGTTTGACCGAGCTTTTGGAAGGGGATGGAATCACGGCGATCGAATGGCCGGAAAATTCTTCCCGGCTTTTACCGGAAGACACCATCCATATTTATTTTGAATTTCTGGATGCCGACCGGAGGAGGATCAGGATAGCGGATAGAGTATAGTGCCTTAAACTTTTAGTGCCGTGATAAAAAACAGGAAAATTACCACGGATGGCACGGATGACACTGATACCATAAAACCGTTAGACGGTTAGACGGTCGGACAGTCAATGTCCGTGAAATCAGTGCTCGCCTCGGCGAAGCCTCTGGCGGAGCCTGGGTAATCAGTGGTTGTTTTTTGGGGTTGCGGGCATAACCTACGGGAATTGAATACGATCTTTCATTCCAAGTCATACAGCCGGCGGTTTTCAATCCGGCACCCGATTTTAACGCCCTTTACGGTCGCGGGAATATTTTGCAGCGGCAGGATAAAGGATGAATCATAATCGCTGGCTTCAAAGGCGTTGAGCTGCCTGTTGAAAGTGACGTTCACCAGTTGCTCGGGCGGAATGGCGGTCCAGTCATTGGTGATCACCCCCTCGTTCGTTTCCAGCTCCATTTTAAAATCACGATAGCGCGCCAGGAAACCATCCGGAAAACCCACGCGCAGGAACGCGGCCGTCTGGCCGCCGGCCAGGTTGATTTTGCCGGTCACGTAGTTGTTCTTTTCGGTCCTTTCCGCGTCCCGCAGGGACTTGTTTGCGGGCCGGAAATGGCGGTCGGTTCCCGCCCAGGAGACGGAGAATTTAAGCGGGTCGGCATAGGTGCGCGCCAGGAGGATGTTGGCGCCGACGAAAAGCCAGATCATCATGATCATGAAAAAGACGGCGTGCTTCCAGAGCGAACCCAGGCGCGTGATGGCCCACCCGGCGTAAAGCGCGACCGGGACGAGGATCGTGAACTCGTAGCGCCCCTGCGGCTGGTAATCGTAGGTCAGGCTGGCCCAGACGTGCATGCCCATCACGGCGAAAATCAGCAGGAGCAGCCAGCCGAGCATCTGCCGCGCCGGACGGTCCCCGGTCGAGAGCAGGTCAAGGATGAAAAGGAACGCGATCAGGGGGACAATGAATTGCAGGATAATGTAAATTTCACGGTGAAACCCGACGTTCAAATAACCGAAGACCGCGAAAAATGAATCGAAGGTTGTCCCGATAAACCCGTTCTGGAACATCCAGGCCAGGGCCGGCAGGTTCAACCCGCGGTTGACCGGTTGGACGTCGCGCGCCAGGGCGATGCTTTTGAAAAAATCCTCGCTGATCAGCAGGGGCAGGGGGTTGCCGTAAAGAATCGCGTTGCGGATAAACCAATAGCCGGAAATGAGCAGGCTCAGCAGGGCGGAGGCGATCGCCAGGCGCCAGATCGTTTTCCAGCAAATTGTCCGCCGCACCGCCGCCCGGACGATTATCAGCGCGATGCACGGGAAATAAATATAATAATTATATTTCGCGGAAAACAGGAGTCCTATGGCCGCGGCCAGGAAAATGATATTTAAGTTAAAGAAATTTACAAAGGCGCGCGGCAGCAGAGTGCCGCGGCTACATTCAGAAATTGTAGCCGCCTCACTTTTACCCTCCGTAGCAAGGCTACCGCAAAGGACGGGCTGTTGAGGCGTCCGGGAATCCGCTTCAAGCGCGGCCTGTGTCCGGAAAAAACGCACCAGGGCGAAAGCGAGGATGGCGGCGATCGCCAGGGAATGAGCGTCGGCATTGACGTAACAAAAAGAGAATAAAACCTGCGGAATCAGGGCGACGGCCACGGCGGCAATCAGGGCGTTTTTGTCGTTGCCGCACAGCTCGCGGACGGCCAGGAATAGGAAATTGAGGAAAATAAGCCCCCAGGCCAGCGAAACGAGCCTTGCCCCGAGATACATTTCCAGCCCGAAAAGTTTGTAGCCCGCCGCGGCGCCGGCGGCATAGAGGACGTAGTTCAGGGCCGGCATCTGGTTGTAACTTGAAAGCGCGTGGCGGAAGCGTTCCAGGTCATCCACGCCCCAGACCGGCAGGCGGTGGTGCTGGATTATGAATTCAACGCTGTAATGAAAGTGGGTGTTTTCATCCGGCGCGTTGTTGTAGGGGATGAGGATGATCCACAAAAGCCCGGCCGCGGCATATACGGCGTTCAGGAGGATTAACGCTTTCCAGCGGAAGATTCTGGCAAGGATGGGGTTCATGAATTCAGCATGAACATTTATGCCCGGTGATCGTTTCAATGACCAGGTCCTGGTCGGCGCGGCTGAGGATGTTGTAAAACGGCAGGCGCAGGATCCGGTCGCTGGTTTGTTCCGCCACGGGGCACGGGCCTTGCCGTCCGCCGGTCTTGCGGCCCATCGGCGAAAGGTGCAATGGCAGGTAATGGAACACGGCCAGGATGGATTTGGATTTCAGCCGTTCGATCAACGCCTGCCTGGCTTGCAGGGAGGGCATGATCAGGTAAAACATGTGGTAGGGCTGGGTGCAATGCGGCGGGACAGTCGGCAGTCGCACGTTTTCCTCCGCCGCCCAGTCCTTGAGCCCGGCCTGATAACGGCTCCAGATTCCTTTGCGCGCCTTTTGAATTTTCGCCTGGGCTTCCAGCTGCGCCCAGAGAAAGGCCGCGAGGATATCGGAAGGAAGATAGCTTGAACCGATGTCGGTCCAGGTGTATTTGTCGGCCAGGCCCCGGAAAACCTGGCTGCGGTTGGTGCCCTTTTCGCGGATGATTTCCGCCCGCTCGATATAGCGTGGATCGTTAACCAGGAGCGCCCCGCCCTCGCCGCAGGTGATGTTCTTTGTTTCATGGAAACTTTGCGTCCCCAGGCAGCCGAAGGTCCCGAGCGGTTTTTTCCTGTATAGCCCGAAAAGTCCGTGGGCGTTGTCCTCAACCACGGCCAGGCCGTGCTGCTTCGCGGTGCGCAGGATGGAATCCATTTCGCAGCCGACCCCGGCGTAATGGACGACGCAAATGGCCCTGGTGCGCCGGGTGATGAGTGGCGCGATTTTGCGCTCGTCGATGTTCAGCGTGTCCGGGCGGATATCCGCGAAGACCGGCCGGGCGCCGCGCAGGACGAAGGCATTGGCGGTTGAAACAAAGGTGAAGGTCGGCAAAATGACCTCGTCGCCCGGCTTGATTTCCAGGAGCAGGGCGGCCATTTCCAGGGCGTGGGTGCAGGAAGTGGTCAGGAACGCCTTCTTGACGCCCAGCTTGCGCTCAAGGAAGGCATGGCATTTCCGGGTGAATATGCCGTCGCCCGAGATCTGGCCGGAGGCGATCGCCTCGGAAATATACTTTTGCTCGTTGCCGGCAAAGCACGGCCGATTGAACGGGATCGCGAAGTGAATTTTCGATTTAATTTTCATGGAACCGGTGAAATTTGCCGATGGCCCGGCGCGCGGTGAATCCGAGCCGCTCGGCCGCCTTGAGGCTGTTCAGGTTATTGATTGAAATCCAGGCCACGGCCAGCCTGCAGCCGCGCTCCCTGCTCGCGACCAGCATGGCCTGGTAAAGCACCAGGCCCGCGCCGGTATTGTGGTATTTTTTGTCCAGGGCCGCGAGGCTCATGTCGTAAACGCCCGGCTTTACCTCGCGCGCCAGGACAAAGCCGGCCACGCGGTTCAAATCGCCGTCCTTCAGGACAAAAACATGGTCGCCCGATTTGACGCCGTCCTCGATCCAGCGCGCGTAACGCAAGTCCGCCTTTTCCGGCGGCAGGTTTGTGTCCAGGTGCAGCCGGTCGGTCGCGAATGAAGACTTGGCGATCTCCAGGAGCGCCGGCAGGTCATCCGCCACGGCCGGGAACATGCGCAGGTTATCGAATCTTTTTTCGATCAGCGGCTTGAACCTGGCCAGGGGCAGGTGGATTTCAAGCAGGGTCTCAACCGGGTAAAAGCCGTTTTGGGCGATTATTTTGGCGCGGGCGATGTCGGCCGGGGGAAGACTGGCCACGACCAGGCACTTGTTGTCCCGCGCGCTGATTTCCCGCAGCCAGGCGGGCAGGTGCTGCGCGAGGACATCGGTGTTTATTTCGGCGCTCTTGAGTTCGTAGAAGGGGAATCCGAACAGCTCCGTGTCCCACGGGATCCGGTTGAAAATCAGCCCGCCATCCGGCGGCGGGAAACATTCTGGTTTTATTTCAAAGCGCATAAAGTGAAACAGGCACAAAGTGTTTGGATGTTCCTGGTTCCAAGTTTTGCATTCTTGCTATGTGCCTTCTGCCTTTGTGCCGCTTTTTTCGGTTGTGGACCGCACAACATATGTCGGCCGGTTCATGATGCGGAAATGAATCCTGGCGATATAGGCGCCGATGATCCCGAGGGCGAACAATTGCGCGCCGGCGAAGATCGCGATGATTGACGCCAGGAAAGGAAAGCCGGGGACGCTGTAACCGAGGGCCAGGTACCGGCCGACAACGTAAACCAGGACCCCGAGGCCGAACAAGGTGAACAGGAACCCGATCATGCTGGCGATCTGCAGGGGCATGGTTGAAAAGCCGGTCATGACGTCAAAGCAGTGCGCGAAGAGCTTGGTGATGGAATAGCTGGACTCGCCCGCCGGCCTTGTCTCGTGCCTGACCGGCAGCGAACACAGGCGCGTCGAGCCCCAGGTCAAAAGCACGTCGAGCGAGACCGAGGGGCCGCTGAAAGTCTCAAAAGCGTCGCGCAACTGGGCGCGGAAAGCGCGGAAGGAGCTGCCCTGGAAGGCGCTTTCCACCTTCATGGCGCTTTTGAGCGTGATTCTGACCAGCCAGGAGGCAAGCGCGCGCGCCGGCCCGTGCTGTTTTTTTTGCGGCACGCCGTAAACCACGTCATAACCCTCGTCGAGTTTTTCAACCAGTTTCGGAATTTCCTCGGGCGGATTCTGGAGGTCGGCGTCCAGGGTCACGATGATGTCCTTCCGCGCCGCGCGGATCCCGCAGAGCAGGGCGTTATGCTGGCCGAAGTTGCGCGTCAGGTTGATGCCCTGGATGAAGGGGTATTCCTGCGCAAGGTCGCAGATGATTTCCCAGCTCCGGTCCGGGCTGCCGTCGTTGACCAGGATCACCTCGTAATCGGCCTGCGCCGCGGAGAGCGTGCTGGCCAGCCTTTTGACCAGGGCCGGCAGGGTTTTCTCGGAACGGTAGACCGGGACCAGGACGGAAATGGATCTGTTTTTTTCCATGGTTATTTTTTAAGGCGGCATTTAGCCGCAACTCAAACTCGCCGCACACCGTGCGGCGCTACACAACAAAACCTTACTTTCTATATCGCCCGAGGCAAGAAAAATCATTTGTGCTTGCGCAGGTACGGGGCGGCTAAGATCGTTTCGGATTGGATGGGGCCGCCGCTCCACTTGATGCGCAGGGCTGATTCGCCCTCGGCGTTGTAATGCTCCACGGCTATGCCATGGTCGCCGGCTTCAAGATGAACCTTGACCCCGGTTGCGCTGGCAAACCAGCCTTGGTCGCGCCAATTGTCAACTATTTTTTTTCCGTCAATGATCAGTCGCAGTCCGTCGTCGTTCTGGCAGAAGAAAGAATAATCGCCCGATTCCGGCACTCTCAAAATTCCCTGCCACAGCGCCGAAAAATTATTTTTCGGGACGCGCCAGGCGGGATGTTTTTCGCCATAATTGCGGAAGAGCGATTTTTCGGTCCGGCTGCATATCTTTTGTTCAAAGTTTCGCCCCTTGAAATACGTGACCGTCAAACCGGAAGGCGATAAAACCGCATAAAGCTCGTTGGTGGCATAAATTAAACCCACCGCGACCAGGACAAGGCCGGCCGCCGAGAGTAATTGCTTGAAATCGCTCCAGCGCAAACTCACCACTTTCTTTTCGAGGGTCCCGAGCGACTGGTAAAGGCGTATGATGGACAAGATTACCAGCAGGCCGATGCCGATGAAAAACAGCTTGTCGCCTTTCGGGACCAGCGCGGAGACAAGGATTGACAACGGTCCTTTCCTGGCGGAGTCGGCCACGCAGGAAGGCATGATGGCGCGGATATGCGGATTGCGCAGGACTTTCGCGAGCGCCTGGGGGTCGGGGAAGGGGATGTCATAAGGGGCCTTGTTTTCCAGCGCGGCCGGGTTGTCGGTCTGCAAAAAGGCGCGCACGTTTTTTTCGCTCTGGACGAGGTGGCCTTTGGTTTCCCCGGCCGCGGCGAGGTGGTCCTTGTCCGATATTTTCCAGAGACTGTGGCCGACGAGTCCCATCCAGACGAGAAAGACAACGATCAGCGTTTTCCTGAAAATGGAGGGCAGCAGGCGGTCGTGCAGCAGCAGGAGCAGCGCCAGGAAATTGACCGGCAGGGAGAGCGACAGGAAAACTGTATGGCGCGAAGCCAGTATCCCGTAGCGCGTAAACGCCAGGGCGGCGTCCTGGAGCGCGATCCAGAGGGCGAAGCCCAGGATAAATTCATGGCTGTTTTGCCCGAGGGTCCGGCGGAAGACATGCTGGGCAAGGAGAACCATGACCGGCAGCCAGATGATGAAGGCCGTCCAGGCGTAGCCCTCGTTGGGCCAGGCCATGATATGGCAGAAGGAAATCACCAGGTCCACCACGTTGGAAGGCTTGAAAATTTCGTGCCCGGCCACGCTCACGCGCAGGAAAAAGCCCGCCGCGACCACGGCCAGCAGGACAATCAGCGCCGTCAAGTTGAGCCAGATGCCGGTTCGGCTCGCCGGCGCCTTGGGGCGGATAATGATGCGCAGCGCAACCACGCCGATGACAGCCAGGGCGGCGAAAAAGCCGGAGCCCATCGTGACAAGGCTGATGAGCGCGAAGAACAACCCGAGGAACCAGCCAAAACGCAAGGGCGGAGAACGGAGGAGGAACCAGATTGCCAGCAGCGCGAAGGCGATCAGCAGGTAATTGCCCACGAAACCGAGCAGCGAGCACTCCCATGAAAAAGGGAGCGAAAAAATAATCGTGTTGAAAAGGCAGATTGCCGCGATGTTTTTCCGGCCGACCAGCAGCCAGCCCATGTAACTCAGGGCAATCCCGGTGCCGGCGGTGACGAGGGCGTTCAGGACCATGCCGATCCTGGAGTCCCATTGTCCGTTCAGCACCAGCGCCAGGAGGCCGAGGACGCGGTTGACGAAAATGCGGTGTTCGCAATGGGCGCTGAACAGGTCTTTCAGGGCGAGCGTTTTTTCATAGAAGGGAATGTAGAGCGCCCAGCCTTCCGCCGCCCACTGGTCCCACCAGGGCAGGGACGACCCGTAAAGGTCAATGAGCCAGAGCTTTGAGCTGAAGATCGTGAGGAAAGCGGCGGCCAGCCAGAAAAAAACCATTGCTTTGCCGCTGGTGGCCGGGGCGGGCGGTATTTCGGTGGAATTCATCAGAGGGTTGTTTTGCGTGGCGCGAATGCGGGCTAGAAATTAATCCGTTCTTTTTCGATGATCAGCGGGCGGTTCTGGACGTAGGTGTGGATGGAACCGACGTATTCGCCGACGATGCCGAGGAAAAGAAGCTGGACGGAGGAAAAGAAGAAAATGCCGACCACGAGCGGCGCGAGGCCGACCGTGAAGCTGTTCCAGAAGAGGAGCTTGTAAACCAGGTAAAACAAGGCCACCCCGAGGCTGCCAATGGCCGAGATAAAACCCAGGATAACCGCCAGGCGCAGCGGCACCTTGGAGTGGCTGGTGAGGCCGAGCAGGGCGATATCCAGGAGCGTGTAAAAATTATTCTTGGTTATTCCCCGGCGGCGCGCCGGCTGGACATATTCAATCGTGGTGTGCGACAGGCCTATCTCGGCGATCAGCCCGCGAAAATAGGGATAGGGTTCCTTGAAATCCCGGAGAATATCCATGACCTGCCGGTCATAAAGCCCGAAGCCGCTGAACTGCCTGATCAGTTCCACGTTGGAAAGGCGCGCGAGGGTGTTGTAATAAAGCTGGCGCAAGGCGTAAAACAGGGACGATTCCCGGCTTTCCTTTTTCACGCCCGCCACTATCTTGTAGCCGTTTTCCCACTGCTTGATGAAATCCTTGATCAATTCGGGCGGATCCTGCAAATCGGCGAAGATTTCTATGATCGCGTCGCCGTGGGCTTGCAGCATCGCGTGGTAGGGCGAGCGGATGTGGCCGAAGTTGCGGGCGTTGATGATAATTTTCAGGTTTTTGTCGGTTGCCGCCAGGGAGCGCAGTATTTCCACGGTCCGGTCCGTGGAGGCGTTGTCAATGAAGATATGCTCGTAACGGTATTCCGGCATGCCGGACATTACTTCCTTGACCCGGGTGTATAATTCCTGGACGTTTTGCTCCTCGTTATAGCACGGGGTGACAATGCTGATTAATTTCATGTCTTTGTTCTCCTGGTCAGACCCGGTCGTCAACCAGTTCATTTTGCGCCGGCATGGGTGCGGTTTGGTTCCAGAGAATTGACCGCCGGATGGCGGTGTCCAGGTCCACGCTGATGCCGAGGCCGAGGGTTTCCCCGGCGAGGGTCACATCCGGAACAAGGCGCGAACGGCGCGCCACTTCGTCCGTCAGGTTGCGGCACTCGATCGCAACCGCCTTCGGGAAACAGGCCGCGATTTTTTCCGCCAGTTCCCGCAAGGTGATCCCGGAGGGGCTGCCGAGGTTATAATGGCGCCCGGGCGTGCCCTCGGACAAAACGCGCAAAAGCCAGAATGCCATGTCGCTCGGGTACATGTAGCTGCGCACCGACATGCCGTCGCCCAGGATGCGGATCGGGCCGCCGCGCAAACCGTCGCGGATGAAATTATTGATCGCCCAGGGGCGGGTCATGAGCTGGTAGGGTCCGATGAAAGCGAACGGCCGGACGGTCGTGATCGGCAGGCGGTGCTGGCTGCGGTAGGCGGCGGCGATTGTCTCCGCCATGCGCTTGGCCTCCACGTAGGCCGCGATCGCCGCGGAACAGTCAACCGCGCCCAGGAAGCTTTCAGGAATAGCCGGCAGTTCCCACGGCTGGGCGCCGTAAACAAGGCCGGAACTCACCAGCAGGATTTTCTTCAGCGCCGGCAGGCGCGTCGCGGCCGCGAAGACTGAATTGGCGCCGTTCGCGATGATGTCTATGGTCTGGAGGGGATCGGAGGCGTGCAGGCGCGAATCGGGGCTGGCGGCGGCATGGACAACATATGATGTTTCCGCCGGCAATTCGATCAGGCGGCGGACGTCCTGGGCGATGAGGGTGATGTCCTTCCGCTTGGCGAGGTGCGGCGCCTTTTCGTAAAGCAGATCCGGGCGGCGGGCCATTACAATAAGCCGGCAGGCGAATTTATGGACATCATTCAGGCAGGCAACCGTCTCGGCCAGCCAGGTCCCGAAGAACCCGGCCCCACCCGTGACCAGCAGGGTTTCCTTGCGCAGGGCCTTGAGCAGGTCGGCTTTTCCGGCAAGCACATTTTCGCAATCCTGGCGAACGATTGAATTCATCTTAAGCTCCTTTTTGTGGTTTAGCCAGCCCGGCGGCTATTTCAATGATCATGTCCTCCTGGCCGGCCACGGCCCGGCGGCGGCCCAGTTCAAAAAAGATATCGCGCGGGTCAACCTTATATTCGGCCGCGGCGCGTTCCACGTGCCTGGCAAAGCCCGAAAAGACCCCGGCCAGACCGCTGACAATGCTGGTTGACTTGATGGAGGGGATCAGGGGTAAAACCGATTTTTCAGCCAGGTCGGCGGCATCGAGCATCTTATAGAGGTCAATGCCGGTGTCGTATCCCATTTTTTGAAGCACCGCCACGAGCACTTCCAGCTGGGTGTTCCCGGCCCCGGCGCCGAATCCGCGCGCGGTGCCGTCGAGGATCGTCGCGCCGGCCTGGGCGGCGGTTATGCTGTTGATGACGGCCATGCCGAGGTTGTTGTGCGCGTGGAATCCGACGGGGATGCCCAGCTTGTCAACCAGGGTCCTGATTTTTTCGGCAACCTCGGCGGGCAGGGAAGCGCCGGCCGAATCCATGAGGATGACGCCTTCCGCGCCGTAGGATTCCATCTTGCGGCATTCGTCCACCAGGGTGTCGTTGGAAGCCATGTGGCTCATCATTAAAACGCCGTAGACTTCCTTGCCCTGTTCGCGGGCGAAGCTGATGTGCCGCTGGGTGGTGTCCGCCTCGGTGCAGTGGCAGGCCACGCGCACAACGTCCGCGCCCAGCTCCAGCGCCGGCTTAAGGTCCTTGTTGATCGTGGCGAAACCGGGGATCAAAAAAATGCCGAGTTTTGAGCGCTTTAAGTTTTCGCGCGCGGTTTTAAGCATCAGATTGTCGGCGACCAGGCTGACGCCGACCTGGAGCGACGAGGCGCCCAGGCCGTTTCCGTGGCCGACTTCCACGATCGGGACGCCGGCGGCATCCGCCGCGGCGGCGTAGGCGGCAATCTGTTCGGCGGTCAACTGGTGCTTGACGGCATGATTGC
>CAYYWX010000004.1:60349-60623 GCA_964475405.1 uncultured Verrucomicrobiota bacterium | reverse complement strand
TCTTTTTCATGGTTTCATTATCATAAATTCACGGGCGTTTGTCCATATTATAACAGACTTCGTCCCCGTGAATTATGCCGTTAAATCCGGGCCAATAACAGTTCAATGCAAGTAATATTACCCATATGCGCCAAAAAGACAAGACTGACATTTGATATTGGTCATGGTTTGGCGGGAAAGGCGGGAAAGGGAGAAAAAAGTTGCCAGGTCTTGTCGGGTCGGCCTGCGGAGGTGGAGCGCCTGTCGCGGGAAATGACAGCGGCGCCTGATTATT
>CAYYWX010000004.1:47448-60339 GCA_964475405.1 uncultured Verrucomicrobiota bacterium | reverse complement strand
CGCCTTCCGTCTTTATTTTAATTTCCGGCTTGGGCTGGCGGTTGTAGACCGTCGCCCCGGGCGGGACGGAATGGGTCAGCCAGACGTTGCCGCCGATCACGGCGCCCTCGCCGACGATCGTCTCGCCGCCGAGGATCGTCGCGCCGGCGTAAATCGTGACGTTGTCCTTCACTTCCGGGTGGCGCTTTATGCCCTTGATCGGGTTGCCGTGCTCGTCCTTCGGGAAGCTCAGCGCGCCGAGGGTGACGCCCTGGTAAAGCTTCACGTTTTCGCCGATCACGCAGGTTTCGCCGATGACCACGCCCGTGCCGTGGTCAATGAAGAATCCGGGCCCGATTTTCGCGCCGGGATGAATGTCGATCCCGGTGCGCGAATGCGCCAGCTCGGACATGACGCGCGGGATCAGCGGCACTTCCCTGAGATAGAGCTGGTGGGCGATGCGGTGGATGGCGATCGCCTGCAGGCAGGGGTAGCTCATGACGATTTCCATCAGCGATTTCGCCGCCGGGTCGCCGTCATAGGCGGCCTGGATATCGCGCTGCAGGGTGGCGCGGATCGCCGGCAGTTGCTCGACGAGGAAAATGACCGCCTTTTCGGCGCGTTCGCGGCAGTCGGCGCAGTCCTTGCACTTGTCGACGCTGCACTGGTAGCGAAAGGCGTTTTCGGTCTGCTCGGTCAGCCGCGCGGCCGCCGAGCGCAGCTGGACGCCGTAAAAATCATTCAGGTGCCGCTCGGGCATCGGGCCGGAGCCGTGGCAGCCCGGGAAAAGGATCCCGAGAAAATCATCGGCGACCGCGTGGACCGTTTTCTGGCTGGCGAGATTAAACCCCTTTTCGGTGTTGATCAGGACCGGGCAGTTGATGTCGGCGGTGATGTTGTCAATGATCGCGGGCAACGAGCGGTCCATCCATTCCTTGAGGTTCATTTTTTCTCTCCCTTATTTCTCCCGTTCAATCCCGATCATGACCCGGTCGGCGCCGAGATTGCGCCAGCCGATATTTATGAAAATATTGTCCGGGAAACAGCGCGGCAGGTGGATTTCCTCCGTGATGCGGATGTGGTCCAGCGCGCAGAGCGCGCGGAAATCGCGCAGGGTGGCGAGGTGGATGTTGGGCGTGTCGTACCAGTCAAAGGGGAGCGAGTCGGAAACCGGCATTTTCCCGGTCAACCCCAGCCGCAGGCGGTGGCGCCAGTTGCCGAAATTCGGGAAACTGACGATGCCGGCGCGGGCCACCCGCAGCATTTCCTTCAGCAGTTCGCGCGGCTTGCGCACGACCTGGAGCGTCTCGCTCAGGATGGCGTAATCGTAGGCCCCGTTGGGGATTGAGCTCAGACCCGCGTCCAGGTCGCATTGAAACACGTCCAGCCCCTTGCGGATGACGTTGATGATGTTTTCAAGGTCAATATCCATGCCAAGGCCGAGGATGTTTTTGCAGGCGAACAACTCGCAAAGCAGGCGCCCGTCGCCGCAGCCGAGGTCAAGCACGCGCGCCCGGGAGGGGATCCGCTCGGTAATGAGCGAGAAATCGGACAAGGTCCTGATGTTTTTCTGATGCGGGACGCGGAAAGGGACATCGTTGGATTTCGGTGATGCTCCCTCCGCGAGCGGATAATCGGGCGACTCGAGGAAAGAGCGGATTACCTCGGCGAGGTGATCAATTTCCACCAGGAAGGCGTCGTGCCCGTAGGGCGAGCGCAGGAGGCAGTAGGAAACCCGTTTGCCCGCGTGGACCAGCGAGCGGGCCAACTGCAGGGACTGCTCCGGCGGAAAGAGCCAGTCGGAGCTGAGGGCGACCACGAGGAAACGGGTCTTCGCGGCGACCGGGCGGAAGGCGTCCGCCGGATTTTCCGTGTTTTCGGTAAGATCAAACACGTCCATCGCCTCGGTGATATGGAGGTAGGAATTGGCGTCAAAGCGGCTGACGAATTTCGTGCTCTGGTGGTCAAGGTAGCTTTCCACCTGGAAGGGCGTGGCGAAGCGCGGGAGCGGTTCCTGGATTTCTTTCTTTTCCCGGCCGAACTTGCGCTTCATATTTTCGGAGGATAAATAGGTGATATGGCCGATCATGCGCGCCTGGGCCAGGCCCTGCGCCGGTTTCTGCTCGCTTGCGTAGTAATCGCCGTCGGCCCAGGCCGGGTCGGCGATGATCGCGTTTCTTCCGACGATATCGAAGGCGAGCGCCTGGGTCGAAAGGCTCATGCCGGAGGCGATGCAGACGCATTTATCCGCGAACTGCGGAAAGCGGATGCTCCATTCAAGCACCTGCATCCCGCCGAGCGACCCGCCGACAACCGCCGCGAGGCGGTTGATGCCCAGTTGGCGCAGCAGCAGCTGCTGGACGGTCACGATATCCAGGATGGTGATTGACGGGAAAGATGAGCCGTACGGCTTGCCGGTGCGCGGATCAATGGAAGAAGGGCCGGTGGTGCCCATGCAGCCGCCGAGGATATTGGCGCAGACAACATAAAAACGGCCGGTGTCGATGCCTTTGCCGGGGCCGACCATCGCGTCCCACCAGCCCGGCTTGGGATCTTCGGCGGAGTGGTAGCCGGCGACGTGCGCGTCGCCGGTCAGGGCGTGGCAGATGTAAACGGCGTTGTCGCCGGCCGGCGACAATTTTCCGTAAGTTTCGTAAGCCACCTGCAACTCGGGGAGCGCTCCGCCGTTTTCAAGTTTAAATCCTTCCGGCGGCAATGACAGGCGCAGATATTTTGTTTCAACCAGCCCGACGCTGCCTTTCTCTGAATATCCGTTTGTCATCGGTATTTAGGTAAATAGATTTAGTATACAAAAACCTGCACCCCGGCTGTTTTATTTATCCGTGGCGAGAAGCCCCAAGAACTCGCCAAAATAGCTAAAATCACAACCAGACAGTGGCAACACTACCAGACCATAACCCATCTTGACAATCCCATTTTGAAAGGATTGCGGGCCCGAATTGACTCAAGATAAAAGACATTGGAGAGATGAGTGGCAAGGGCGGGAAAGGTTCCGAAGGGCGAAGTTTCAGAGGAATCGTTTGGCGGAAGATAAAATATATGGCCCGTGCTTCGTTGCCCTGCGGTCAACTACGCAGGGCACGCTTCGCTCTTTCGGCTCCGCCGTGGCTGTGCCACGCGTAGCCCGAAGGGCGAAGCGTGGCGGGAGAGACGGGGCTCGAACCCGCAACCTTCGGCGTGACAAGCCGATGCTCTAGCCAATTGCGCTACTCCCCCTTTGAAATTCACCACCGGCGGTCAGGGAGCCGCCAATGGCATGAACTCATGTAAGATAGCTTTTTTGCCGGCGAGCGCAAGAAAAAAAACCGGCGCAAACGCACGGCGACTCAATTCCGTGTTCTGGCGCGCGGCGCGGCGAGCAGGAACTGGATGACGGCGGAGGCGGCGAGCACACCGCCGCAGACCGCGTACATGCTCGGCGCGCTGGCGGTATGCCGCATCCACCACTCGCATCCGAAGAGGCCCAGCAGGCAGGCCGTGCCGACCAGGAACTCGTTGATCCCGACGTTGAGCACGCGGTTGCCGGAGTTGGAGCTGTAATAAACGCTGCAAAAATAGGCGAAACCGAAATAAATTCCGAGGATGCTGAACACCGGGAAACACACTTCCAGGACCGGCCATCGCCAGGCCGTGAAAAACAAAACGGCCGCCAGGAAATGCATGATGACGAATGGCAGGCGGCGGTAAAGCGCGTTGCGCCACTTGATCATCGCCATGCCGAAGATCGCCTGCACCGCGAAAATAAGAAACAAGGGCAGGCTGGCCGTGAAGGAATTGATGCCATCGGCCGCGCACATGGACGGGAAAAAACTCAAGACCGGCCTTTGAACAAACGAGGCGGTGAATATTATTATCCAGCCCACCAGCACGTAGCGCGCATTGACCGGCCGCGCGCCGGAAGGCCCCTCTTCGCTGTGTTCTTCGGATGATATTTCCCCCAGGGGCCGGCTCTTGTGCCGGATGACGGCGACCATGATGACCAGCCCGATCAGCAGCGATAAAATTATAAGTCCGTAAACGCCGTAGCGGTAAAGGAAACCGGAAGATATAAACCCGAACCCCGATCCCAGGCTCCATGAGATGGTATAGATGCCGACGGTTTTAATCAGCCCGCCCGGCGCCGAGTCGCCCCGCATGAAGGCCTGGAATGAATTGAAAAAAAACGCCGTGCTCACGCCGGTCATGGCCATGCCGACCAGCATCAGTTCAAATTGGGGGGCCGCAAGGCAGAGGATGGCCGCCGAAACGGTGAAGACCGTGCTGATCAGCAGGATCAAGCGGGCGTTGCGCCGTGAAATAAGGAAGCCGGCCCCGACGCTGGTCAGCATGTAAAAAATGGACCAGATTCCCGCCAGCCAGGCGCACTGGTTCAGTGTGAGGCGTTGCTCGCCGGCGCGGTACAACACCGCGAAATTGGTCAGGAAAAGAAGCCAGTCCATCAGGGCGGGGCAAGTGGAGATGAAAAAACGGGAAGTTTTCAAGCCGGGTATCCAGTTAACGCCGGGATTAATGAAGAATGTTGCGCCGGTGTCACGGCGATGATGAAACCGCCGCCAAGTCGCTCGTTGCCGAAATGTGCGTTATGTAGGCCTCGGCCGTGTGGCTGACGGGATTTGAACCGCCGGAACCGGAATTGTCGGAAAAAGTGGAAGAGACGGTGATGATCTGGACCTGGGGCGTGGCCGGGTCGGAAATGCTGGTGTAGGTGACCATCATGCCGCTGCGCGTGTTCAGCCTGCCCCATGTGTCGTTTTGCAGCGACCAGGTGTATTCGTAGCCGTTGTAGGCGGTCAGGGTGACGCTTTCGCCGTAGCGCAGCGTCGCGGAATCGGGGCGAATCTCGATCTTTTGCGCGGCGGAATCCACTTCGCATCCGCAAAGGACGACGATCATCAGGAAAGCCGCCGAAATCCGGGCGGCCAGGGCGGCAAATGACTTGTCGTATTTCATGCGCTCTATTTATTATTTCGGCCGGCGGCTGTCAAGCGTAAATAAAAAATTATCCTTTGGCTTGCGGCCGGCATGGCAATCTGCCATATATAAGAGGGCAAGCGATCTTGCGCGCCAACCAGGAGTCATGAAAAATTTATTCCGTTATTTTATTATTCTCGTTTTGCCGGTCCTGCCGCTGGTCGCGGCCGAAAAACCGATTCCGGTTGACGGTTATGCCGCCCTGGTGAACGACAAGGTCATAACCGTTTCCGAGGTGATGAAGGCGATGGAGCCGGTTGAAAAGCAGTTGCGCGAGACGTATTTTGACGATTCCCTGCCGGACAAGCTGGAAGCCGCCTATGACAACACCCTCAACTCCCTGATCGAGCGCGAGCTGATCTTAAGCCACTTCGCCACCCAGAAACAGTTTACCCTGCCGGACAGCGTGATTGACAGCCGGATCGACGAAATTGTCCGCAACAAGTTCAACAACAACCGCGCCGAGCTGCGCAAGGTCCTCGACCAGGAAGGGTTGACCTTTGACGAATGGCGGGCTAATTATAAAAATTCGCTGGTGGTGGCCCTGCTGCGCGAGCGGGAAGTGGACAGCAAGGTCGCGGTCTCGCCGCAGGCGATCCGCGAAACTTACGAGAAGGCCGGCGACAAGTACAAGGTCCCGGCGCAGCTGGAAGTGCGGGCGATCGTGATTAACCGCGCGGGCGCGCCGGAAGTGGCGGCCCTGAAGCTTAAGCAGGCTGAGGACCTCCGCAAGCGGCTGCTGAGCGGAGAGTCGTTCGAAGAGCTGGCGAAGCAGGCCTCGGAAGACCAGAAGGCGTCCACCGGCGGTTACTGGGGCTGGATTGACCCGGACAGCCGCCGGGCCGAGCTGGCGGCGGCCGTTAAAAAACTGTCGGTCGGCGAAATCAGCGCGGTGGTGCCCGCCGGCGACGAGCTTTATATCCTCAAGGTTGAAGGCCGCAAGAACGCCTCGGTTGTGCCGTTTGAAACGGTGCAGGAATCCATCCGCAATGAGCTTTACAAAAAGGAACTGCGCCGGCTCTACAACGCCTGGATTGAGCGGCTGAAACAGAACGCCTACGTGAAGAAATTTTGAAAAAACGGCCGGCGGCCCGCGGCCTATCTGCCCATCTTGTTGATCGCCATGGCATGCGCCCGGTTGTAGTAGACGATCAGCTGTTTCCAGTCGAAGTGCTCGGCCAGCTCCTGGGCGTGAAACCGCATGGTGATGCGCTCGCGGGTGTCAAGCTTGCAGAAGGACATCAGGTAGTTGGTCAATTCTTCCGCCGAGGCGTCATAAGAAGTGTTTTTCCTTTGAACCACGTACAACCCGTTTTCCTGGCAATCGGGCGTGCGCTTCAGGATATAACTGCCGAAGCCGGAAAGGTCGGAGGCCACCGCGGGGATATTCCGGGCGATGCATTCCAGCGGCGTGTAGCCCCAGGGCTCGTAGTAGCTGGGAAACAGTCCCATGTGGCAGCCGCGGACAAACTGGTCGTAATCAATCCCGAAAAGCGGGTCCGCCATGGTGATAAAATCCGGATGGTATATGATTTTTACCGGGTCATGCGCGTGGTTGACCATGTTGAACTTGCGCAGCTGGTTTAAAACCTCGTCCCGTTCCTGGTCAAAAAGGTCGTGCGTCACGATCAGCGGCAGGCGGTTTGTCCGCCAGGCCTGCATGATGCGCCTGAGGCGCAGGATGAATGATTCGCTGACGAGGGTGTTAAAGTCGGGCAGCTGGCCGCTTGACGCGGACTTGAAGAGCCGCGCGCCGATCTGGTCCTTGATCATCATGCAGGTGTTATAAAGCTCTTCCGTCATGGCCTTGTTGTTCAGCACTTCCGCAATGATCGAGCGGAACGGACGGCGGGAGATGATGAACATGACAACCGTCAAGTCGCTTTTGGTTTGTTTGAGCCGGGCATTGAGCCGGGCGAGCGCCTCGAGCGTGAGGTCAAAGCCCTTGTTCCGGTATTCGTAACGGCCGGAGGTGAAGAGATAGATGGTGCGGTCGAGGTTGAAGCTGTAGCTCGGGAAAAAATGGCCGATGACAAAGCGGTTGATTTTTTCCTTGTAGACCATATGCAGGTTTTCCGACTCGTGGCGCGCGGTGAACCTTTCAACGTTCAGGCCGTTCGGCAGGACCTGGTCGACCTCGCGCTGGATCAGGTACTTGCATTCGAGCGCGGTGACGTCGCTGACGGTCGTGAAAACGTGGGCGCCGTGCGCCGCCGCCCTTTCCAGGCGGACGCGCGGCTCAATGTTGAACCGCCGGGCATCGGTTTCCCATTGCACGAAGGGCAGGTGATCGTAAAACCAGGGGTCGGTCATGGCGATATAGCGCCCGAGGAGGGTGGCGTGGGTCGTGAAGACGACGCCGACCGGAACATTGGCCCGGCGCAGTTCGGGAATGGCGGCGCTGGCCATCCACTCGTGGAAATGGGTGATAATCGGCGGCAGATCTTTCCGGTCTTTTGCCAGGGCCTTGAAAAATTCCTGCACCAGGAAACCGAACGCGACCACATTGTTCAATTCGTCATCGTCAAGCGGGGTGGCGATGTGATGGTCCTTCCAGAGATAATATTTGATTTCATTCAAGTTGCGCATCGCGCTGTGGGTGTTCAGAAGAATGACCTGCGGGCGCCCCGAGACCAGCCAGTAGCCGTAATGCACGTCAAATCCCATGCCTCTCAGGGCGGCCAGCGCCTGCGCTGTCAGGCCGGTCGGCTCGGCGGCCTCGAATTCGACCGCCGCCGTCACCGGGTTATACGGGCCGATCAGGCAGTAACGATTTCCCCACTTTTCAATCATGCTGGGTAATTTCGAGCGGATGACGGTATAGATGCCCCCAAGTTGCTGGCATACTTCCCAGGCGATTTCAAAAAGCAGGGTATTTTGCGGAATGCTGTCCATTTCCATGGCCGGCGCCCTGGCCGGCGGAATGTTATGTTTTGGCGTCTTGGCGGCTTTCATGGTGTCGGTTCGAGTCGCAATTGAAAATACCTTCATGTCATAATTTGCAATTAATTGAGCAGATCATTTAATCCAATGCAAGAAAATTCATGACGCCAAAGTATTCCCTCAGTTATGATGGGGTTGGAATTGGCAGGGTGCGATCGCCTGCCCTGTGTAGTTGTTTAGCGAAGAAGGGCCGAGCGCGCCGCGGCGGTTCCTGACTCCGCCGACCCGGGCTTCGCCGGAATTCCGCCCTTTGCGAGATTCTGTAATCCAGCCCGGATTTCTCACAGGTGGATTTTTCCTGCGAGAAATCCGGGTTGGCCGTTTTTTTTATTGTAGAAGGACAGGATTAATGCAGAATAAAAAACATGACAAGGATAAATTGCCTCAAGACAGGTTTGATTTACCGCAATCCGAAGCCGCATGTCCGCAGCGTTCAGGCCTATTTCCCCTCGGTGGCGCTGATGGCAAACGGCGACCTGCTCTGCAGCGTTGTCCTCGGGGAGGCTTTTGAGGCGGTCAACACCCGGGCCCATGTCTGCCGCTCAACCGACGCCGGCGAGACCTGGACTTTGGAGGGGCCGATTTATCCCGGCACGGCGCCCCGCCTGACATCGGACGCGGCGCGCGTCACGGCCATGCCGGACGGCGAGGTGGTTGCCTTCCTTATGCGTTATGATCGCTCCGGTCACCCGGATGAGGGACTCGCGAGCCATGAGACAATGGGCTTTGTGCCGACCGAGTTATTGCTTTCCCGGTCCAGTGATTTCGGCCGGACCTGGAGCGCGCCTGTCCTTTTTGAGGCGCCGCTGGTCGGGCCATCGTTTGAGCTTTGTTGTCCCATTATCCCGCTCCGGGACGGGCGCTGGATCCTGCCCACGGAGACCTGGCACAGCTGGGACGGTTGCTGCCCGAACGGAATCAAGATGGTTGCCTTTGTATCGCGCGATCACGGCCGGACATGGCCGGATTTCATGGAAGTCATGAAGGAAACTGCCGGAAAAGTATTTTTCTGGGAATCAAAGATTGCCGAGCTGCCGGATAGCCGGCTCCTGGCGGTTGCCTGGGCGTACGACGACGTCGCCAGGAAAGACCGTCCCAACCAGTACGCCTTGAGCGCGGATGGCGGGAAAAGCTGGAGCTCTCCAATGTCCATGGGACTGCACGGCCAGACCCTGACGCCGCTTGTCCTTGAAGACGGCCGGATCCTGAGCGTTTACCGCAGGATGGACAAGCCGGGGCTCTGGGCGAATATATCTTCCCTCGCGGGCGACCAATGGAAAAATGAAACGGAGTTGCCGCTCTGGGGCCAGCAGGCGCAGGGGCTGACGGCCGCCACCGAGAACATGGTCCACAATTTCAATGTCCTGCGCTTCGGCGCGCCATCCATGACCCGCCTCCCGGACGGGACAATTTTTGTCGCCTTCTGGTGCTACGAGGACTGCGTCTCGGTCATCCGCTGGTTCAAGCTTGAAATCGTGAAGTCAAGAAGTGTAGGGTAATCACAAATGAAAATATGCGCGATCATGAGGTTGAATATATGTGTGACGGTGTTTTTTTTGATCGGTTTGTTCCAACCAGTGCCGGCGGTTGACTGGTACGTGGCGACCAACGGGACCGGGTTGGGGACCAACGGATGGGCGAGCGCCACCAACAGCATCCAGGGGGCGATATCCGCCTCAACGGCCGGCGACACGATCTGGGTCAGCAACGGCGTTTATGACTCCGGCGGCGTTGCGAATTATCCCGCCGGAAAAATATTGACCAACCGGGTCGCGATTACCAAGGCGATCACTCTCAGGAGCCAGAATAACGACCCGGCCAACACGATCATCAAGGGCGCCCGGCCGAACGGTCCGGCGGCGGTCCGCTGCGTTTACATCGCGGCCGTGGCCGCCAAATTGATCGGGTTCACGATAACCAACGGCGGCACATTGGCGACGACGGCGCAGTATGACAGCGGCGGCGGCGGTGTTTTTTGCGACGGTTACAGCCAGGCTCCAGTGATATCCAACTGCATAATAACCGGCAATTCGGCGAATGGCGAAGCGAGCAGGTTCGGCGGGGGCGGAACGTATTGCGGCACGTTGCGCAACTGTCAACTGATCGGCAATACATCGGTCAAGGAGGGCGGCGCCTCGTGGCTGACCGCAATGTATAACTGCCTGCTGATCGGCAACAGCGCAGGGACCCACGGCGGAGGAGCGAGTGAAGGCAATTTGTATAACTGCACATTGACCGGCAATTCGGCGGGTAGTTGGGGTGGCGGAGGGTATAACAACGTCTTATTGGACAACTGCACGTTTATCAGCAACTCGGCAACGCTTTATGGCGGCGGAGCGGCCGAATTCACCACGGTGTATAACTGCAAGTTGATCGGCAATTCGGCGAGTGATTGCGGCGGCGGCGCGTTTATAGGTTCTTCGGGCGGCAAAATGTATAACTGTTTGGTAGTCGGCAACTCGTCGGGCACAATCGGTGGAGGATTTTATAGCGGCGCCCTGTATAACAGCACGGTGATCGGCAATAAGGCCGGGACTGGCGGCGGGGGCACATACGGAAGCGCCCAGTATAACAGCATAATATATTTCAACACTTCAACCAGCGGCGGGGCGAATTATGATCATTCCGCCAGTTACTTTATAGATTGCTGCACAATTCCCACCAATACGCTCGGCACCGGCTGGTCGGCCGGGAATATCACGAATGATCCGGTCTTTGTCGGCAATGGGAGTAATTACGGCACGAACCATATCGCGGGCAACTACCGTCTCGCGGCGCGTTCGCCGTGTATCAATACCGGGACGAATTATTCCTGGATGACGGATTCGGCGGACACGCGCAGCAAAGATTTGGACAACCGGCAGCGCCTGCGCTACGGGTCCGTGGACATGGGCGTCTATGAAAACATTCGGGCCGGCACGCTTTATGGTTTCCGCTGATTTTTTCTAATCCGCATTTCTCCGGGGGAACATGCGCTGCCGGTATTCGCCGGGAGAAATGCCGAAGTGTTTCAGGAAGAGGCGATGAAAATGGCTCGCGTCAACAAACCCCCAGTTCCGCGTAATGGCCTTGAGCGACTCCTTGGTATTGTGTAATTGCATGGCGGCCTGGTGGAGACGGTGGCGGGCGGAGAAATCGGCGAAGCTGATATTCATCCACGCCTGGAACAAGGCGCTGAACTTGTGCCGCTCCATCCCGCAGGCCCGCGCGGCGTCGGAGGTTGAAACAAAATCGCGGCTGTCAAAGACCATCTGCAGCGCCCGGTTGATTTGCGGAAAATCGGCGACCGGCGCCTGGCGTCCCGAAACGGCCGCTTCCGGCCAGAATTCAAATATGCAAAGCAGCATTTCCTGAAAAATAAACCTGAGTTTGAGCGTTTGATGCGGTGCGCCCGCGGATAAAACACGCTTCAATCTCCGGCCGAATTCAATCAAGGTCGCCCTCATTTTTTGAGGCGTCCGCGGCCTTTGTCCTGGCGGCGCGTTAAATGGCGCCAGGGCATGAAAGTCGCCCGCCTCGGGGAAATGCATCTGCGTCAAGAGCGGCGGCCAGATGGTCAATACGATGACCTCGCAGGGCGCCTTGATGACCCTTGAGCCATGCGGCTCCCACATCCCGCAAAACCAGATGTCGCCGGCCGTGACGACCCTTTCCGTCTTATCAAAAAAAAAGCGGCGCTCCTTCCCGGAACAGGCCAGCCCGAATTCCAGGCCATAATGCATGTCCCAAAACGGCTTGCCCGGCGCCGGATGCAGGTTGCATGACCCGAGGATGGGCTGCGCGGGAGACAGCTGAAGATGAAACTTGTGGATATTTTCCAAAGAGGGTCTCATATAATTCCGCCAAAAATACAATTTTAACAACCATTTATGCTATACCAATTCCTTGCGTAATCTTCAAGGAATAAGGTATTAAGCGCATAGTCATTGAGTCGTGATTTTTAACAAGGTCGGGGAGAGGGACATGAAAATTGTCATGATCGGCGGCGGCAGTTATCTGTGGGCGTTCGGGTTTTTGCGGCAGTTTATCATCTCGGAAAAAATTAAATCCTTCGAGGTGGCGCTCGTTGACAAGGATTTAGCGGCGCTAGACCTGGTGTATTCCGCCGGTTGCCTTTTCAATAAAACCCGCGGCAACCGCATAAAACTTCAAAAGACCAGCCGCCTGGAATCGGCCCTGGCCGGGGCTGATTTCGTGATCGCCTCCATCTCCACCGGCGGCCTGCAGGCCATGCGCCATGATCTTGAAATCCCGGAAAAATACGGCATCCGGCACACGGTGGGCGACACGGTCGGCCCCGGCGGCTGGATGAGGGCGGTGCGCAACGTGCCGGTCTTCCGCGATTTCGCGCGGCTGATGAGCAGGCATTGTCCGCGGGCCTGGTTCGTCAACGTCTCCAACCCGCTCACGCCGTTGACCCGCGTGCCGCAAAAATATTTCGGCATCCGCTCGATCGGCATGTGTCCCGGCGTGGAGAACACGGCCGGTTCCCTGGCGAAAATCGCCGGGGCGGAAGCCGGGGCGAACCTTGATTTTGTCGTCACCGGGATTGACCACGGTTCCTGGTTCACCAGCCTCCAGGCCGGCGGCCTGGATGTGCTGCGGAAGCTGAAGGACATGGGATATTACCGGAGCGACGATAAGCTTCCGGCGGAAGTGGCGGTTGACGATCCGCTTGCCGAGCGCTCCGGGTTCCGCGCGGACTTCGCGGTCTGGCGCGAAATCGGTTTTCTGCCGGCGATCGGCGACCGGCATGCGGTGGAAAACTGGCCCTGGTTCATCGCGGGGAGCAAGGGAAAATTGCCCTTCGGCATCAAGCGGACCACGATCGCGGAACGCCGGCAGGGGCGGAAAAAGATGCGGGAAAAATTTGTCCGCTACGTTAAAAAAGGGGATGAATCCGTGCTTGGCCCGGCGGGTCACGGCGACGACCCGGTGATCAACGTGATTGAAGCCCTGGCCGGCCATGACCGGTTT
>CAYYWX010000004.1:0-47438 GCA_964475405.1 uncultured Verrucomicrobiota bacterium | reverse complement strand
ATTATCGGAACATCGGCCAGATACCCGAGCTGCCCCCGGATGCCGTCGTGGAAACCCGCTGTCATTTTGACGCGGCCGGCGTTCACCCGCTCTGTTCGCCCATGCCGAAAATTCTGCAGGCAATAACAACGCCGCAGGTTTGGCGGCAGGAAAGCATCATGGGTATCGCCCTCGCGGGATCATTGGACGAATTTGTCGCCCTGGTGCAGACCGATCCGCTCTGTTCCCGCCTGCCGATGGGCGCTTGCCGCAAAATGGTCCGGGAAATGCTCGCGGCAAACCAACCCTTGATCCAGAATAAACGGTTATTGAAGGCATAAAAAAATATCAATTGGAGGAAAAGTCATGCGCGAGAAGATAGTCCTGATCGGGGCGGGCAGCGCCATGTTCACGCGCGGCATGGTCGCGGATATGATCAGGCGCAAGATGGACTGCGAACTTGCCCTGGTGGATATAGATCCCGGGGCCCTTGCGGCGGCCGATAAACTGGCGGCTAAGATGATGGCCATGGGCAAGGGGACGGTAAAAGTCAAAATAAACGCGGCAACCGACCGGCGGGATGTTTTAAAAGACGCGACGGTCGTGATCTGCACGATCGGGGTCGGGGGGCGCCGCGCCTGGGAACAGGATGTGTTCATCCCGCGCAAATACGGCGTCTACCAGCCCGTGGGCGATTCGGTCATGCCCGGCGGCGCTTCAAGATCATTGCGCATGATCCCCGCCATGGTTGATATTGCAAAGGACGTGCTGGACCTCGCGCCGCGCGCCCTTTTTTTTAACTATGGCAACCCGATGGGTCCGGTCTGCCGGGCGGTGCGGAAAGCGACCGGAGCGCGGATGGTCGGGTTATGCCATGGGGTGATGAACACGGCGCGCGAATTGGCCGGGGAGTTGAAATGCGATCCGAAACAATTCGCCTACAATGCCGTCGGCGTGAATCATCTCACCTGGTTTACCGAGGTCCGGATCGGCGGCCGCGATGCCATGCCGGACTTGATGAAAATTGCCGGCCGGATAATAAAGAACAGCTTGCGGAACAAGGACATCGGGCAAAAATTTGACGAAGACGGCAGCGCCCGCCCGGATGTTGATTCCGCGCCGAACCCGTTTTGCTGGCGGCTGTTGAAAATATTCGGCGCCTACCCGGCGCCGAATGACCGGCATGTGACCGAGTTTTTCCCTTCGTTTTTTCCAAATGGTAAATATTACGGCAAGACGCTCGGCGTGGACGCGTTTGGTTTTGAAGGCTGCATCGCCCATGGCGACCGGATCTATGACGAGATGCGCGCTGACGCCCGTGCGCGCAAGCCGCTTGAAAAAAGTTATTTTGAATTGATCCAGGGCGAGCATGAACAGGTGTTCGACATTATCAACAGCATCAGGAACGAGGCGGGTCGGGTCTATTCCGTCAATTTGCCCAACCGCGGACAGGTTCCCAATCTGCCGGAAGATGTTGTCATTGAATCGCCGGCCGAGGCCGACGGCTCCGGCTTGCATGCCATTTTGCAAAAACCGCTTCCGGCCGGCATCGCCGGGACCCTGGCGACGCGCTTGATGTGGCAGGAGACGATTGTCGAGGCCGCGCTGGAGGGCAGCCGCTCGAAATTCATCCAGGCGCTCGTCCTGGATGGGGCGGTCAATTCAACCGAAACGGCGGCTTTGTTGGCGGACGATCTCCTGGCGGCCAACGCGGCGTATCTGCCGCAGTTCAGGAAAGAAGGCAAAAAATGATCAGCGGCATATTGACCAAAGATCAAATCCGGAGCGTTCACGAGGCGTCCTTGACAATCCTGGAACGCATCGGTGTGGGAGTGCCGCATCCGGAAATGCTGGGACGTTTTGCCGATGCGGGCGCGGTCGTGGACCACAAGGCCCAGCGCGTAAAGATTCCGCCGGCGCTGGTGGCGCGCGCCCTGGAGCAGGCGGGCAAACAATTCACCTTGTATGGCCGCGACCTGTCGCGGAAGGCGATGTTCGGCCAGGGACACCGTAATTTCAACAGCATCGGCGGCGAAGCTTCCTGGCTTGACCAGATCGGGGAACAGCGGCGATTTTCGCGATTGGATGACGTGGTATCCGCCGCCCGGATGGGGGATGCCTTGCCGGGCTTGACGATCGTCGGGGCCATGGCCGACCCGCACGAAATCCCGGTGGAATATGGTTGTGTCCGGGTCATGGCCACCCTGCTCAAGCATACCGTGAAGCCGATAACATTCTGGTTTCATGACCGGGCTTCAACCAGGTTTATCATGGAGATCATGACGGCCCTCAGGGGAAGCGAGCAGGGCGCAAGCGAGCATCCCGTTTGTTATCCCTTTTTTGAGCCGATCAGTCCCTTGCGTTTTCCTTTCAACGGGATTGACCTGCTGTTTGAAACGGAGCGGTTCAACCTGCCGGTCCCGATCGGCCCCATGGCCCAGATGGGTTTGTCGGCCCCGGCGACAATCGCCGGGACACTGGCCCAGGAAAACGCAGAAATCCTCGCCGGGGTGTGCATCACCCAGCTTGTCCGCCCCGGCATGCCGGTTTGTTACGGGGGTGTTTGCCATGCCTTTGACATGGCCACCACCCAGATGATTTTCGGCGGACCGGAACAGGCCATTTTCGGGGTCGCCATGACCCAGATGGGAAAGTCATACGGGCTGCCGGTCTATGTAAATGTCGGCCTGACCGACGCCAAGCGCCCGGACGCCCAGGCCGGGCTGGAATCGGGGATCACCCTCATGCTCGGCGCGGCGGCGGGCGCGGATATTTTCGGGCACATGGGGATATGCGGCGTTGACCAGGCCGCCTCGCTGGATATGCTGGTGATGCAGGACGAGGTTATCGCCTACGTGGAAAGCGTCATGCGGTCCCTTGAAATCAGTGATGCCACCTTGGGCATCGGAGCGATTGCCGGCGCGGCCGCCAGCGGCTCTTTTATTGACCAGGAACACACCGCGGACCATTTCCGCCGGGAGCTCTGGTTTCCCCGCCTGCTGGATCGGCGTTACTACCAGGACTGGCTTGACCATGGCGCGACCGACATGGCGGGACGTTGTCGTGAACGAAAAGAGCATATTCTGAAAAATCATAATCCGGAACCGATGGCGCCGGACCTGGAACGGACCCTGGATGGTATTGTCGCCGCGGCCAAGAAAGAATTGACGAAATAAATTTATACATAGGAATTTCAAAGGGTAGGTCCGGACTGCCAGTCCGGACGTCCGAACAGCAGAAGCGCGGCGGGACAAGGCTGTCCCGCCCTACCTTGATGCATAGGAATTTCAAAAAGGTAGGGCGAGGCGTCCCTGCCGAGCCGTCTGGGGAAGAGCGGCTTACCCGGAGGGTTCGCCCTACCTGTCGGACGCGGAAAAAAGTTCTCCCGATGCGCGAAGCGCGATCGGGTCTAATTAAATTATCGGCAGTTAATAGTCCAAGTCCGCAAAGATCGAACAAATGAAAATTGTTGATATCAAGCATGGGAGAACTTTAGCGGCGATATTTCTGATGATCGTATTTCTGCGCTCAGCGCCGGCGGCCGACTGGTATGTGGCGACCAACGGGGCCGGTTTGGGAACAAGCTGGGCGGACGCCACCAACAGCCTCCAGGGCGCGATTAACGTTTCCATGGCGAACGACACGATCTGGGTCAGCAACGGCGTTTACGAGACCGGCGGGGTAACGAATTATCCTGCCGGGGCCCTGCTGACCAACCGGTTTGCGATCTGGAAATCAATCACGGTCAGGAGCAAGGACAACGATCCGGCCAATACGGTCATCAGGGGCGCGTGGGATCCTGCCACGACAAACGGCCCGGCGGCGGTCCGATGCGTTTACATGGCCAGCAACTCCGTGCTGATCGGTTTCACCCTGACCAACGGGGCAACATTGACAAGCGGGAGCGCCGACCGTTGCGGCGGCGGCGTGTATTGTCCCGCTACCACCAACCCGGTGCTGACCAACTGCGTGATTGCCGGCAATAAGGCGTACGGCCAGTATGATCCTTATTATGGCGGAGGAGGGGCTTGGTATGGAACTTTGCGCAACTGCACGATAATCAGCAATTCATCGCTCCACGGCGGCGGAGTATATAATAGCGTCTTGTATAACTGCGCGTTGATCGGCAACTTTGTCGGTCCCGGATCGTACCCGGCCGGCGGCGGAGTGAACGCTGGCACGCTTTATAACTGCATGTTGATCAGCAACACGGCCACTTACCGGGGCGGCGGAGCGAGCGCCAGCACCCTGTCTAACTGCACGCTGATCGGCAATTCGTCGGGAGATTACGGCGGCGGAGGGAACAACTGCAACATGTATAACTGCACGTTGATCCGTAACGCCACGTCCACGGCCTACGGCGGCGGAGGAGCGTACGGCACCCTTGCTTACGGCCTGTATAATTGCAAGCTGATCGGCAACTCGGCGGGCATCCTCGGCGGCGGCGGCGCGTTGAACGTCTCTATGTATAACTGCATCCTGGCCGACAACACGACCACCGGTTCAGGCGGTGGCGCGAGCGGTTGCAGCTTGTATAATTGCACCGTGGCCAGCAACTCGGCATGGTGGGTTGGCGGCAGCTCCGGCACCGGCGGCGGCGTAAGCGGCGGCAAACTGTATAACTGCATCGTATATTTAAATACCGCCCAGACCAGCGGCTCAAATTGTAGTGGAACGGTCAGTTTTACGAATACCTGCACGGCGCCCGCCAGCAACGGCTGGGCAGTCGGGAATATCGCCGTCGATCCGATTTTTATTGACAGTGTCGGCGGCAACTACCGCCTCGCGGCCCGTTCGCCCTGCATCAACGCCGGGACGAACCTTTCCTGGATGACGGACGGAAGCGTTACGAGTAAAGACTTGGACGGTTGGCCGCGCGTCCGGTACGGCGCCGTGGACATGGGCGCCTATGAAAACATCCGGGGCGGCACCGTCTATGGATTTCGTTGAAAATTGAAATGGAGGAAACAAGAATGGCATGATAGGATGATAAACAAAACGATAAAGTAAGAGTGAAGTTTTTATCAATATTGGCTGAAAAATAAAAAAGGAGATTGTGAAATGAGGAAGATCAAGATCGTTGGCAAGTCGTCGGGATGGAAAGGACCGGTCGCGGAATACACGCGGAACAAGGGAACGGTGGGAAAAAAGAAAATCGTGTTTATCGGCGCCTCGTACCTGTTCGTGCACCGGGTGGTGCGGGACATGATCCTGGTCGGCGGATTCAACGACGCGCACCTCGTGGTCCATGACATTGACGAGGTCCCGATGAACATCGTCGCGGACCTGCTGGAGCGGGTCGCGCGCCAGCAGAAAACACGCATTACAATCTCGCGGACCCTTGACCGGAAGGAGGCGTTGAAAGGGGCGGACGCCGTGGTCCTCTCCATCACGACCGGCGGCAAGGAGTCCGATTTCCGCTCCTTCGAGGTCTGCGCCAAGTACGGGATACCGGTCGGGGTGGGCGACACGCTCGGGCCGGCGGCATTGGCGCGCAACCTGCGCGAGATACCGGTTGTCCTGGAAATCATCCGCGACATGGAGAAACTCTGCCCGAAGGCCGTGATGCTGAATTTCACGAACCCGATGTCCTGCATCACCGGCATGATGGGCCGCTTCTCGGACATTACCGCCTGGGGGCTCTGCCATTCGGGCGACGAGCTGTTCAATTACTTCGCCAATATTTTCAAGGTGAAGAAATCGCGGATTGACCTGGACCTGGCGGGGGTGAACCACCAGTCGTTCGTGACCCGCCTGCTCGTGAATGGCGCCGACCGCACGGGCGACATTTTGGAGGCGTCCATGAAATCCAAGACCGAGATCACGGACAGCCTTTTCGGGACAAGCGAGTCGGTGAATGTGAGCCGGGACATCTACAGGATGCTGGGAGTCTGGCCGTCGTGCAGCGGCGACCACCTGGCGGAATTCTACCGCTTTTTCTTCACGCCCCGGCGGGCCGATCAATTGGGACTGGCCGCGCACCTGAAGCGCATCATCCCCGGCCGGCCGCCGTTCGGCCGGACGCAGTGTTCGGCCATCATCAAGGAATGGGCGTACGGGCCGGAACCGGTGGGGGATTTGCACCTGCTGACGGAGGAGCACGCGCACGAGCTGATGTGGGCCGTCTTCACGGGCGAGCCCTACCGGCGGTCAATCAACCTGCTGAACACGGGTGATTATGTGAAGAATCTGCCGCGTAACGCCTGCGTGGAGATCATGGCCACGGTTTCCGGCCGGAAAGTGAAGGCCAAGCCGGTGACCCTGCCGCCGGCCGTGCACGCCGAGGTGCTGAAGTGGACGACCATCCATGACCTGACCATCCGGGCCGCCATGAACTGCGACCGGGAAGCGGCGCGCCAGGCGCTCTTCCTTGATCCGCACGTCACGGATCTCTACGATATTGAGCCGATGGTGGAGGATTTTATCAAGGCGCTGGAGCCGTGGCTGCCGAAGGGCTGGGCCAAGAAATAAAAAAAAGGCGGCAGGGAAACAGGCGCACATTGAGTGCTAAAACATATAATTCCTCAGTCTTGTGGGTGGGTAGCGAGGTTCAATGCTGTCATTCCCGCGAAAGCGGGAATCCAGCATTGATTTTTCTAGATTCCCGAGCCTGCTCCGCCGAAGTAAAGCCTTCTGGCTACGAAGGCTGGATCAGGTCGGGAATGACAATCAGCCCACAAGACTAAGGCCTTGCCAAAACAGCCGGATAAAGCTTGACAATGGCGACAGAAGCTTTATTTTCACCAAAATAAGAATTGCGGATTTAAAACAACAAAGGAGGTGCGGTCAAAAGGTCTAAACATGCGTTGTTCGGCAGGGTCTTTTCATTGTATCGGAATATCCCGCGAGGGATATAAAGCAAATGAATATTCTCATCAATTAAGGAGGAATGACATGTTGTTTTTTAATTATAGAATGGCGGTATTTGCCTTGGCATTATTGACAATCAGCGGCGGGATGGCCTGGAGCGCCGAGCCGGCTGCCGCGACGCCGGAAACGGCGGCGAAAACGGAAAAGGCGGAGAAGAAGATGTTTCTCCTTAACATCAACAAGGGGGAACTGCCCAATGATTGCGGCGGAGCGGTCAAGTTAAGCCTTTCCGAGGAAAATGTCGCCCAGAAGGGAGACCTTTCCCTGAAGGTGGTCTGGACCGGGGAAAGCTCGTTCGGAATGTTCAACCCCAAGAACAGCAACTGGACTGATTTTAGTTTCATCAAGTTTACCGTCTTTAATCCCGGCAAGGACATTGTCAGTCTCAGCTTCAGCGCCCGTGATGACAGCCCGGTCAAGGGCTATGCCACCCGGTTTGACACGACCGTGGCCCTGCCTCCGGGCAAGAGCACCCAGGAAATAGCTATCCAGGGCGTATCCAATAATTCCGGCGGGGCGTTCAACCTGAAGAAAATCACCCACTGGTATATCGCCGGCCCGACCACGGCGACAACGCTTTATTTCAGCGACATGATGTTGACCACGTCGGATAAGTGATACAGAAACAAAAAGGGAGATAAAGATGCGTAAAAATTGGCGTTTGATGGTGATGGTGGCCGCGGCCTTGTTGTTTTCTCTGAGCCTGGCGGTTCAGGCGGAAGATAAGAAGGAAGAAAAGAAAGTAACGAAGGAAGACCTGATTAGCTTTACCAAGGGCGAATTGACCAGTCCCAAGATGATCGAGAAGGAGGACTTGAGCCTCTCGGCCCAATTCATGGCGGATGTGGAACTTTCCGCGGAACATGCCGAGAAGGACAAGAAATGCCTCAAGATAACCTTGAGCAAGGGCGGCGCCGATAATGCGCCTTACGGCAAATGCAAGGTTGGCGTGACGAGCCCGACAAAAAAGGACTGGAGCAAGTGGGAAAAGATCAAGTTCAAGGCTTTTAACGCCTCGCCCGAGATCGTGTCGCTGGTGTTCATCATCCGTGACGTTGATCATCCTTGTTCATATGCTGGCCGGGCCGAGTCCGAAATTGTGCTGCCTCCCGGGGAGAGCAAGCAGGAGATATTTATCCAGGGGTTGGCCAGCAATAACGGCGAAGCCATGAACATGAAGAAGGTCCTGGAGTGGTATTTTGCCGCTGCTTCCGTGCCGGAAAAGCCTGTAATCCTGTATTTCAGCGACATGGAACTTGTCACGGGAGAATAACAGCAATGAAAGAATTGAACCGGCGTCCTGGTTTTGCCCTGCTTTTTTTTAATAAAGCAAGGACCGTATGTTTCCTTGCCTTCGTTTTGGCCTGCGCGCTGAATTCATCGGCGGGACTGAAGGATAGTCCCCCGAAGGGGTTCCTGGAGGCGATTGAGAAACTTTCCCCCGAGGAAAAGAGCCAGATATACATCCTGGAACGCATCGGCAAGTTCATGATGCAACTCCACAAGGATGAAGCTTCTCCCGTCATTTCCGAAAAGGACAAGGAGAAGGGTTATGTTCTCTTTTCAAGGAACTACAATGTTTCCGTCTATCCCAACAGCACCCCGCTGGCGGAGGAGATTGTCCAGGAGATAAAAATCTCCGCCGCGCGCGGCGAATATGAGCCGACGACGGTCGCGGTCTATCCCCTCAAGGAATTGAACGGGGCGAACGTGACCGTGAGCGACCTGGTCGGCAAGGGCGGGACGATCAAGAGCGACTGCGTCGATGTCCGGGTCGTCAATTACCTGATCGAGGGGCGGACGCCGGTCTTCACCATCAACCCGACCGTGCTCTGCAAGGACAAGGACCTCCTGATGCGCAAGGAGGTCTGCTGGCGTTACTGGCTGACACTGAAGGCGCCGCAGGATATTCCCGCGGGGGAATACAGCGGGAAGATAAAGTTCGCCTGCGCCAACGCCCCGGCCTCGGAAATCAGCCTGAAAGTGACGGTCTATCCGTTCTCATTGCCCGAGAACACGGATGTCAGCTTCGGGCTCTGGGGTACTTTTGAGCGCGGGAAGGAAGGCCTTCTGGACCAGAAAGAGCACGGCATCAATGCCGGGGACATGAGCGCGGCATGGAATAAAAAGGGCGCCAAGGCTGAGGTAACCAGCTTTGATACTTTGAATAAACAGGTTGCAATGCTGAAGGAGCTCAACATGCTGGGTCCCCATACCCTCATGCCGGCTTATAGCCGTCCGAGCCAGGGCCGTCCCGACCGGCCGGACCCGGAATATGACAGCGCCTACAAGGACGCGGTCAGCCAGATATGGAAGTGGGGCGAAAAGGAGAAAATCGGGTTGTTGATTTGGACCACGGACGAGCCCCGTGAGACGCGGGAGAATCCCTGGAGGCTGAACGGGGTTGAACTCATGAACCTGATGCAGCTCTACAAGGATTTGCCGGAGGTGAAGACCGTGGTTACTTTTTCCGGCGGCTCTTACTCCGAGATCGTCCCGCTGCTGAGCGTCGCTTCCTTCCATGCCACCGCCGGTGCGCAGCCCATTCTTGACGCTGTCCGGAAAAACAACAAGATTTTCTGGATCTATAACTCCGGCAATTTCCGTTACAGCTGGGGATTTTGCACCTGGCGGCTGGGCGCCAAGGGACGCTGGGAATGGGAATATAACCCGGCCGCGGGATCCGGCGCCGAGACCTGGCCCGGGATGTATAACACCACATATGCCCCGATCGGGGACAACACCAGCCGGCATCCGCCGGAGCCGAGGCCGATCTGGGAAATCGCCCGCGAGGGAATTGACGACTACAAGTATGTCTATTCCCTTGAGCAACTGATAAAGAAAACCGAACAGGCCGGCAATGCGAAAAGCAAGGAAGCGGCCGGGAAAGCGGTTGAATATCTGAAAAGCGTCAAGGAGTGGATGCCGGAGATTTCCGCCAAGGTGTCGAGCGACACCCACGACGCCGCCGACCGGGCCGACCTCTGGAAAAAGCCGGAGGAACTTGATCGCTGCCGGCAAAAAATAGCCCAGTTTATTATCCAGTTGGGCGATTAAGTTAAAGTATGGGATTTTTTGCCACGGGCGGATGCTACTCTGCGAAGTAAGCTTCGCTACGACGACCTTTCCAGCCTTCGTAGCCGAAACTACTACGGCGGAGCAGGCCCTTCGCCCGCCGAAGCGATGGGTTTCGCGAAGGCGGGAGCACGAGTCAGCCTATGGAGAGGACAAAAGGCAGGGACGGACAGCTCGTCCGTCCGTGGTTACAGAAGAACGGCGCAACAACCTGTTGCGCCCTGCCATAAAAAAAGTTTTCCGGTGCGCGCAACGCGGTCAGGACTGGTTTTGAAGTGTTTAAAAGGATAAGCAAATAATTATCACAGGAGCATAATATGTTAAGCTGGAAATGCAGGTTTGTGATCTTTGCCGCGGTGTTGCTGGTTGTCAACGGCCGGGCGGCCTTGGGCGGCGAGAAGGTGATCAAGGATTTCGAGACGGATTCCGATGTCGCCTTTTTTGACATATCAAGCGGCAAGGCGGAGCTTTCCGGCGAGCATGCCACGCCCGGGAAAAAATCGCTGAAGCTGGCGCCGGGCACCTATCTTTCTTCTTCAAAGATGCCGAGGGTATGGACCGGCTATGACGCGCTGGAGGTGGACTTTTTCAATGACACCGGCGCGGCGATCAACCTTGAAATCCTCGTGGGCGACGCGGCTTGGGGCGCCAAGCGCGACTACTGGAATCGCTACAACGCCAGCACTGTCATCCCGCCCGGCAAATCCACCTTTTCCCTGTCAACAACCGGGATGTATCGCGGCGAGGCCGGCAGCCGCTTCCACGACCTCAAAACCCCCATTGATCCCGGCAGCATTATCCGGATGGATTTCGGCATCGGCAAGGCCGAGAAGGGGTTTGTTTACATGGGCAAAATTCGCCTGATCAAGTCCGATATCCCGGCCGGAATTTTTGCCTTTGATTTCGGCAACGAGAGCCAGGTCCTGCAGCCCGGTTTCAAGCCTATCACCTGGAACACCGTTTACACCAAGGAAACCGGTTACGGCCTTCGTTCGGCGCTGAGAATGGAAAACCGGGCGCGCGACAACACCTTCCCCACGAAGCTCTACCGCGACTTTGTGGAGCTGTCCACCGACAGCCAGGGCGGCGAATTTGTCGTGGACCTGGCCAACGGCAGCTACCACGTGTTCATTGTCTATGAGGACTGCGGTTACTGGGAAGGCGAGGCGGCGAACCCCATCAAGCGCTATATTGAGGCCGAGGGCAAGGTGGCCTGGTCCGAGGATCGCGGCGAACGCGGCGGCACCTGGGAGCCGGACCATCATTTTGAAAACACCGAGCCCAAGCCCGGCGACGATTTCTGGAAACTTTACATGGAATATATATTCGCCCCGAAGGAATTTGACGTTGAGGTCGCCGACGGACAGTTGAACCTGAAGTTCTTTGCCGACAAGCCCTGGTCCAGCAAGGTGGCGGCTGTGATCATATATCCGAACAGCATAAAAGCGGAGGGGGAGAAGTTCGTCAAGGGCGTGGTGGAAGCCCAGCGGACAGAGTTCGCCGATAACGCCGTTGAGATCGCCACGCCCGCCGGCGGGTCCCTTGAGGCGATCCCCGCCGAAGAGAAGTCAAAGGGATATATATTCTTCCTGACCGACTATGCCAAGGACACCTGCTTGACCACCGTTCCGGACCCCGCGCAGATCAAGCGCGAGAAGAGCGTCTATGCGGCGCTTGGCAGGAGCGAGCCGGTGAGTTTTGCCGTCCGCCCCTTGAAGGACATGGGAAAAGCGAAGGTTGTTGTCGGTGATTTCAAGGGAAGCGCCGGCGTAATTTCAGCGGATAAATGCGAAAGCAGCGTGGTCCGTCATCTTGGAATACGCCGGAGCGGGATTTCATACAGCATTCTTCCCCAGATGTTGCGTTCGTTCACGACCGTGGATTTGCCCGCGAACCTGACGCGCGAGTTTTATGTCACGGTGCGCGTGCCGGATGACGCCGCTCCCGGAGAATACGCCGGCTCTATCACGCTCACTTCCGACGCCGGACTCAATGAGGTTCTCAACGTGAAATTGACCGTGTTGCCCTTCAAGCTTGACAACAGCGACTATGTCTTCGGTTTCTTCGGCGCGATACCGGACGAAAAAATCGGCCGCATGCTGGTTGAATACGGGATGAATTCCCTCTCCGGCGGCCCGGACATCGGCCTGAGCGGCTGGGACGCCAAGAAGGAACCGATCCTGGACTTCACCGCAATGGACAAATACATGGCGATGCTCAAGCGCAGCGGTTTTTCAAGGGAAATATGCGGTTACAGCGGCCTTCAGGTGCAGCACATAAGTTATCTCAAGGACGATGGTTTCTTCGGCAAGTGGGAGAAAGAAACGGGCCTCGGCTACGCGGAACTTCTCAAGGCCGTTTTTGACAAGGTGCAGGCCCATGCCAAGGAGGCCGCCTGGCTTCCCTTTACCTATAATCTCTGCGACGAGACCCGCAACGAGGAAGTCGCCGCGAACGAGGTGAAGCAGATGAAGGCGATCGCCGCGGCCGCGCCCTGGCTCAAGACCACCGGCCAGTACAGCGTGACCTACAAGGACGGCGCTGATCCTAAAAACTATCACCAGTGGATATTTGAGGCGCTGCGCTCTTCGGGACTCAACATCCACGACGAGTCGGTCATGAAAAAGGCCAAGGAGCTCGGCAAGGAGATATACATTTATAACCAGGGCCAGTCGCGCTACTCATTCGGCGCCTACCAATGGAGCGAGTATTCCAAGGAGGTTCGCGGGCGCTTCCAGTGGATCCTGCACATCCAGCACGGGTTCCAGTTCTTTGACCTTGACGGCCGGGAGCCGGATCCCTCCGTCATTTTCTACGGCGTGGACGGCCCCATCCCGACCTTGGCGCTCTTGCGCTGCCGGGCGGGCGCGGAGGACTTTTACTACTGCCAGACCCTGGCCAACCTGATAAAGAAAAACCCGGGTTCGCCCGCGGCGGCCGAGGCGGCGGCGATGCTCAAGTCCGTGACGGACCGCATCAAGGTCAACGAGAACAACAAGCCGGCCTGGCTTGACGAGGACAAGTTCCGGGCGCAGTGCGCGGTTTTTATCCTGAAACTGATGAACAAGGAAGCGCCGGAAGCGTTGAAGAGCAAGGCCCGGGAGAAATGAGTCTGGTCCTGTTTTCAACGGATTGCCGCGCAGATCTATTCGGGCACAGCCCGCGTTGGAGAATATCATGAAAATCGGATTGACCGGCGCCACCGGATTTATCGGCCTTCATATTGCCGGGGAGCTGCTGCGGGCAGGGCATAAGTTGCGGGTGTTGGCGCGTAACAACAGCAACCTGGCGGGATTGAAGCATGATAATGTCGAGCTGGTATACGGCGACTTTGGCGATGACAAGTCCCTGCGCAATCTAGTGGAGGGAAGCGAAGCCGTGGTCCATTGCGGCTACTATCATGACAAGGACGAACTGGCGGAGCCGGCCAAGTGGTTTCAGGTGAATACCTATGGAAGCTTTAAGTTGATGGAATTTTCGCGCCTGGCCGGGATAAAGAAGTTTTTGTTTTTAAGCAGCGGCGCGGTCTATGGCGGCAAACGGCAGTATCGGCCGGTGGATGAATCCCACGCCTGTTATCCCGGGGGCGGGTATGCCGCCTATAACCTGAGCGTGGAACATTACGTCGCCGCCTACCGCAACGAGTTCGGGATGAAAGGCTCCACGAGCTTGCGCCTCTGCGGCCACATTTACGGCCTGAGGCGGCCGGTTGAAAAATCACTCTGGTACGATCTGGCCCGGAAAGCCGCGAAAAACGAGGTTATAAAAGTAAAAGCCGGCGTGGATCCCCTGAGCGCCAGGGACATCGGCCGGAATATTCTCGTCCTGCTCGGCATGAATGAGCTGGAAGACGATAATTTAATCCTGTGCGACGAGCATTTTTCCTGGCGCGAAGTTTCCCGGGCGATCATATCCGGCGTCCGTTCGTCTTCAAAAGTGGAAGAATTGGAGAAGGACGCCGGCCCGGCGGAATGGTCAAACACGAGAATCAAGTTCCTGGGAGGAAATTTTTCCGGCTTGAAAGGCATTGAGGAATATGCGGGAGAATTGGTAGAAAAATCGTCGGGAGGTAATTCATGACCATGATATTGAGAATTATTTTACTGCTGGCCCTGGCAAGTTCCTGCGCGTACGGCAGGACCCGGACGGTGTTCAAGGCCGATTCCGAGGCGCAAGTGAACGAATTAAACAGCATGCGCGGCGCGGTCAAGGAGTTTTCCGCCGATAAACTGGGCGAAGGCCAGAAAGGATGGCTGAAGGTAAAGTTCCCGGGCAACAAGTATTCGCTTGTTTATTACGCCATACCGCGGTCGGATTTCATATATTTTGACGGGGACAAGCGCCCGGCCGCCGGGCTGGTCAACCTGGCCGCGCCGGAAAACATCTGGCTGGGATATGACGAATTGCAGTTTGATTATTTTAATCCCCAGCCGGGCGAGGTGGAGCTTAAGTTGTGGATCATCGATTTCATCGCCCTGGCGTCAAAGTGCGGTTTTAACGAGTTGATCAGCCCGGTCGTGACCAAGGGCCAGCCGGAGCACGGGCAGATGGGCGAGGTGCTGGTCAAGCTCAAGCCGGGGAAAAACACGGCGATTGTGAATTTAAGGGATGAGATTCCCACCGTGGACAAGGAAAGGGTCATTGATTTGAGCGATGTCAGGGCGCTCGCGCTATGCGTGGAAGAGAAGGACGTCAGCCTGTCTTTTGACAACTTCCGTCTCCAGGGAAAATCTGAAAAGGCCGGCGAACTGGTCCAGCCGCCTTATACCGTGATATGCAAAAAGCATGCCGGCAAGGGGTATCATGATCCTTACGCGCCCATATGTACTTTCTGCGCCATGGAAAATGCCGACAAGAAACCGTTAAATTTAAACGAGGGCAAGAACTCGGCCAAGGTCTATCCTGACAATGACTGCAGCGTCGGCCCGCGCGGCGGAGGGGGAAATGATACTCTTAAGGCCAAGGATAACGGCTTAACCATCCACCATTATGACGATTCTTTCTGGGAGGGCAGGGGTTATTTGAGCTTCAATTTGGCGGAGCCGGCCGCCGCGCATGACCTGAAAAAAATTGAAAAGGCGGAATTGAGATTATACCGGCTGCAGGTGGGCAAGCCGTTCCATACCGCCTTTCAAATTTATTCCATCGCGGATAAATACAAAATCGACGAAAAAACCATGACTTGGCTGTCGCAGCCGCCGGTGGAGGAATTCCTGTTCCAGAGCGGCATATATAGCGGCGATGCCGGATGGGTAGTCTGTGACATTTCCGATTACGCGAAACGGCAGGCTGCGAAAGGCAAAACAAAGATGGAGTTTTCAATCCGCGCCAACATGTCGGCGTCCACGTTTACCAATCCTCATCCGCTGGGGCATTGCTCGTCTTTTGTACCGAAGGAGTCCACCAATAACGTTGCCCGCCCCTGTTTATACCTGGAATTCAAGGAATAAGCGGGAATTATGACACGCAAAGCCGGTGGAGAAAAATAAATGCATATAAGAATACACGATGTTGGGTTTACGAAAGCATATGCGATGGCGGTATTGTTGATCGGCCTGCTCCAGGCCGCGCCGGCAACCGAGTGGTATGTGGCGACCAATGGCGCCGGCGTTGGGACAAGCTGGGCGGTTGCCAGTAACAATCTGCAGGGCATGATTCTCAATTCGTCGGTGCTCGCCGGCGACACGATCTGGGTCAGCAACGGCCTGTATGCCTCCGGCGGCGTCACGAATTATCCCGCCGGCACGTTCCTGACCAACCGCATCGCGATCACCAAGGCCATCACTCTCAGGAGCAAGGACAACGATCCGACCAACACGATCATCAAGGGCAATTGGGATCCTGTTAAAACCAACGGCCCGGCTGCGGTCCGTTGCGTCTACATGGCCTCCGGTTCCACGCTGATCGGGTTCACGTTGACCAACGGCTCCACGCTGTCAAGCGCTGAATCGGCGGGAGACGACGATTATAACAGGTTCGGCGGTGGCGTATTTTGCAGCTCAACCGACAGGGTCATCTCTAACTGTATCATAACGGGTAATTCGGCGGGAGGGGGACTATTTGCCTACCGCGGTGGCGGGGGAGCGCGCGGGGGCACACTGTATAATTGTCAGTTGATCGGCAACAGGGCGTGGGGCGACACATATCCCATCGCTGGCGGAGCGAACTTAAGCATCTTGTATAACTGCCTGCTGGCCGGTAACATTGGCGGCGGAGCGAATAGCTGCACCATGTCAAACTGCACGCTGACAGGCCATTCCGGCGGACGGGCGGCGTCCGCCTGCACAATGTATAACTGCGCGCTGATCGGAAACCCCAGCGGCGGAACCGTGAATGGCACCATGTATAATTGTGCGTACATCAGCAATGGCCATGCGTTGGATTATTATGGCGGGGGAGCGGACTATGGCACCATGTATAATTGCGTATTGATCAGCAATTCGGTGCAATATTTTGGCGGCGGAACACGCGGTGGCAACCTGTATAACTGCACGTTGATCGGAAATTCCACGCGCGCCGGAGATTCCGGCGGCGGAGCGCAGGCCGCTACCCTGTATAACTGCACGGTGGTTGGCAATGCCGGCACCGGGGTGAGAGAATGCAATGTATTCAACAGTATCGTCTATCATAATTTTTCAACCGCGGGAACGGCGTCGAATTGGTATGGAGCGGTCTACTTTACAAACAGCTGCACAATACCCGCCGTTGCCGGCTGGGCGGCCAATAATACCACGAATAATCCGGCGTTTGTCAGCACCGGCACCGGTTACGGGACCAACCATATTGCGGGCAATTACCGCCTCGCGGGCGGTTCGCCGTGCATCAACGTCGGGACAATCTACGGCTGGATGACAAATACCACCGACGTGCGCAGCAGTGATTTGGACGGCCGGCAGCGCATTCGATACGGCACGGTTGACATGGGCGCCTATGAAAGCATCCGGTCGGGCACAATCTACGGCTTCCGCTGAAAAATGCGCCGCAAATGGTGAAGTCAGTCAATTTTATATTAACTCAAAAATAAAGGAAGGGACGGTATGAAAATTAATTGGAACGGAGCGGTGACAATGATCCCGGCAGCGGTTCTGGCGCTGGTTTTTTTAATCTGCGGCATTCCCTGTGTTGCGGCCGGAGAAGTTTTGCTTGGTTCTCCGGACTTTCAACCGACACCGGAACGACCAATGGGCTGGCGCGGTGACGGCTCGGGAAAATACCCGGCCGCCAAGCCGCCGCTTAAATGGAGCCGCGTGTCGGGGGCCGTGAAGGAGCTCCGCTCGCGGGCCGCAAAGCCGAAGGAAGGCGAAATGGGCAAACCGATCCCGGACGGAGTGGTCCGCGAATGGCTGACTCTCGGCCCGGTTCCGATTCCGGAAGGCAAGAAAGCCACTGACGAGTTCAGCGGCGACGAGGCGGGATATTTTCCCGGCGAAGGCGACAAGGTCGGGGACCTGGAATGGAAAAAAACGACACTCGACACCTCATGGCTGAATTTCCAGGAGATATACGGCAAGGGCGTCAAGGATCATAAGACGGTCGCCGCCTACGCCTATGCCTCGATCTATTCACCGGGCGGCAGGCAGATGGCTCTTGATTTTATGCTCAGCGGCGGCGCCCGCCTCTGGCTCAACGGCAAACTTGTGGGCACCTACGGCGCCAACGGCAACCGCGCCGTCCTTAAAATGGAAAAAGGCTGGAACCGTCTGCTCCTGCGGGTTTCTCCGATAACCGAGACGAACTGGAGCAGGGGCGTGGTGCAATGGTACCTGAACACCGCCTTTTTCGGGATTGATCCGGCCGACTACGAGAGCAGCGGAATCCTATGGACGACCCCGCTTCCCGACAACGGCCCCGGGGTCGGGTCGCCGATCGTCGTGGGCGACAGGATCTTCCTGCAGAGCGAGAACTGCGACCTCGTGTGCTTTAACAAGGCCGACGGCAAGGTTCTCTGGGCGAAGTCAAGCACCTATGCCGACGCGGCGACCGCCGAGGAGAAAAGTTCCCAGCCCGAGGTTTTCAAGGAGATCGCTCAGCACCAGGCCAAGCTTCAGGAGCTGCTGACGAATTACTGCGCCGCCCCGGACAAGTTCAAGATCGAATCAAAAGGCCTCAAGGCGTCGCTCGGCGGAACGATCAACGGGCTGATGAAAAAGGTTGACCCGAAGAAATACGGCGGCCAGAGCGGGAGCGAGGCCGGACAGTCGGCGCCCACGCCGGTCAGCGACGGGAAACGGGTGTATGCCATCTTCGGCTCCGGCGTGGTGGCGTGCTACGATCTCCAGGGCGAGCGCAAGTGGGTGACCTTTGTCAACGTGAAGAACATCGAGCACGGCTACTGCATTTCGCCCTGCCTTGCCGACGGGAAGCTGCTCGTCCCGTCGTCGCAGAACTTCGGCCTCGCGGCCTTGGACTGCAAGACCGGCGCCGAGCTCTGGCGGACGCCGCAGTTCAAAAACGGGCTCCACAACATGGCGTCGTCGCCGGTGATTTTCACGATAGGCGGGAAAAAGCTGGTGGCCTTGTCCTTCGGCAGCGTCGCCAGGGTCGAGGACGGCAAGGTCCTCAACGAGGAATTGCGCCCGCCCTATCCGAACGTCAGCGATATGACCTCGCCCGTGTTCGACAACAACGTCCTCTGCAGCCAGCAATACAAGGGTGACATGGCGTTTGCCTTCCAGACCATGCTGGATAAGATTTCCGAGCCGTTGAAGATGGCGGATGTCAAGACCTGCGTTTTCGACACGAAAAAATTCCCGACCTTCTTCAATTACGACCTTTGCGCCTCTCCGCTGTTGCACCAGGGGTTGGCGTATGTGCTGAGCATTGACGGTGTCCTCACGGTCATTGACGCCGCCAAGGGCGAGGTGGTCTACCAGAAGATGCTGGACTTGAGCCCGGTCATGGCGCACGGCGGCATATTGTCCGGCCCCCTGCGCGGTGGATGCGGAGCAAGTCCCACCCTGGCCGGTAAATACATCTACATCTGGGACAACCAGGGCTCGACGGTTGTCATTGAGCCGGGACGAGATTTCAAGCAGGTGGCGCGGAACAGGATCGAACAACTTTGGTATCAGTATGGCGCTCCGCAACGCAATGAATGCACGATCAGCAACCCGGTGTTCGAGGGCAAGCGCCTCTACCGCCGCGGCGACGTGAACCTTTACTGCCTCGGAGAACCGGGGCAACCCTGATAAGCTCCTATCCGGAAATCTGTTTGAACCATGGCCCAAACTCGGTTTCCGGATAGGCTAAGAAAGACAATTGCGTGAAACGCGGATATACGCACGATGACTTTCAAATCATGAAGGCAGGAAAGGAATTGGAAATCGAAAATTCAGCGTTGAAAATTCGGCGCTTCAGCCTGTTTGTTGGTTTGGCATTATTAATGTCCGGCCTGTGCCGGCCAACGCAGGCCGTTGATTGGTATGTCGCGACCAACGGGACCGGGCTCGGGACAAATTATTCCTGGATGACGAACAGAATCGCCACCAGCGTGGATTTGGACGGACGTCAGCGCGTCCGGTACGGCACGGTTGACATGGGCGCCTATGAACACATCCTGGCGGGCACCATCTACGGCGTCCACTGATCCGGGTTTCTCGCGCAAATCGTAAACAATGCGGACAAAAAAACAGGAGAGCAATGAAGATCAAATTGAGCATTATAAAAAAAACTTCTTGTGCAACTTTTACATCAGTCCTGACGCTGTTTTTTCTAATTTTTTCAATCTGTGGTCTTCGCGGTGTTGCGGCAGAAGAAGCGCAGCTGGGTTCTGCGGATTTCCGTCCGTCCGCCGGCCAGCCAATCGGCTGGCGTGGGGATGGGGCCGGAAAATATCCGGCCGCTAATCCTCCGCTCAATTGGAGCAGGACGGCCAAGTCCGTCAAGAACCTGAGCTCCCAGGCAAAAAAGCCGAAGGATGGCGAGACCGGCAAACCAATCCCGGATGGCGTTGTGCGGGAGTGGCTGGTGCTGGGCCCGGTCCAGACGCCGGAAGGCTTCAAGGGCGGCGACCTGCTGCCCGACGAGGCGCAGTTGTCGCCGGACGAGAACGACAAGGCCGGCGGCCTGGTCTGGAAGAAGGCGGCAATGGAAACGGCCACGATTGATTTCAAAAGCCTGGTCGGGACGGCCGATGCCGTAACAGGCGCCCCGCCCCGCGTGGCCTACGCTTTCACGCGGCTCTATTCGCCGGCCGCAGTCAGGTTGCACCTGCGTTTGAGCGAAAGCTGGCTCGGGGAATTCAAGATCTGGCTGAATGGAAAGCCGCCACAACCCGGCAATCTGGGCGCGCGGACGCTCGAGCTCAACGCCGGCTGGAACAACCTCCTTGTCCGGAAGGGGTATAGCGTGGACGCCCAGAACAACCGGACACGATCATGGTATGTCACGCCGGTCTTGTTCGGCGACGAGGGCTGCGATGTTGAAACCGGCAATATCCTCTGGACAACCCCCATGCCCCAGCGCGGGGTGGGGAGCCCGATCGTGGTCGGTGACGACATTTTTGTCACGGCGGACACATGCAACCTCATCTGCCTGGACAAAAATACGGGGAAAATCCGCTGGGCCAGGTCCGGCACATGGTTTGATTCCATGACCGAGGAGGAGAAAAAGGCGCAACCGGAGGTCTTCAAGGAAATCGAGGTCCTGTCCGCCCAACTCAAGGAGATAGATGCTTCGTTCTCCTCCAACACGCCGCCTGACAGCAAGAAAATATCGGAGAAGTGGGGTCTTGAGTTGAAAATACAAGAGCTGATGAAGAAGGTCGATGCCAGGAAATACAAGCCTTACCACTGTGACGTGGGCGGTTATGCGCCCATGACGCCGGCGAGCGATGGTCGCAACGTGTATGTGCAGTTCGCCAATTCGTTGGTCGCCTGCTTCGACCTTGAGGGCAACCGGAAATGGATAGCTTTGGAACGCCGGGACAGTCCGCCTGAGCACGGCCTGACCGGGTCGCCCCTGCTCATTGGCGGAAAACTCCTGGTTTACGCGGGCGTGACGGTAGCCTTGGACGCGCAAAACGGCAAATTCCTCTGGGAAACCCCGAAACACGGTTACCGGCAGATTAATGGCGCCCACGCCTCGTTTTGTCCCCTGCGGGTGGAGAACGAAGACCTTGTCATGGCCCCGGATACCCGCCTGCTGCGCGTGAAAGACGGCAAAGTGTTGTCAATGTCCGGCCTGCCAGGTCAGGCGGAATACAACTTGTCCTTTTCCCGTGTGCCAACCCCCGTGGCCTCCGGAAGCGCCGTGTACGGAATAGGGAACGGAGGGTGTTTCATCCTGAAGATGGGGGCGGCCACGGGTGACGCGGTGAAGGTCGAATCGGCCAAGGAAGTCACGATGGACATAAGCCGGCACCCGACGCATTACTCGGGCAGCATCTGCGCGTCCCCGCTCTTCCACGAGGGGCTCGTTTACTTCATCAGCAACGACGCGGTCCTGATGGTTGTGGACGCTGTCAAGGGGGAGCTGGTCTACGACAAGGCGCTTGACCTTGACTCGCTCACGACCACCTATGGCGACGAGATCCGCGGGGGCAGTTCCTCCAGCCCGACGCTCGGCGGCAAATACATCTATCTCTTCGGTCATCAGGGCGAGACGCTCGTTCTCGAACCCGGGCGGGTGTTCAAGCCCGTGGCGCGGAACAGGATCGAACGGGTTGAGGGAGGGCGGCAGGAGATCATAATCTCGTGCCCGGTGTTTGACGGCAAGCGGATCTACCTGCGCACCACGCGGAATCTTTATTGCATCGGGGGAAAAGAAAGATGAAATGGAACATTCGCATGATGGTTTCTGGTTGATAGACTGATAGGCCGTGATTAAATTTAAAAAACGGAGAATCTCGTGTGGTTAAAAACTTTCCTGACAGCGGTTTTATTGATCAGCCTGCTCCGGGTCGCGCCGGCAACTGACTGGTATGTGGCGACCAACGGGACCGGCGGCGGAACAAGCTGGGCGAATGCCACCAACAATCTTCAGGGCATTATAACCAACCCGTCCGTGCTTGCCGGCGACACGATCTGGGTCAGCAACGGCGTGTATGCCGCCGGCGGTGTCACTAATTATCCTTCCGGCACGGTCCTGACCAACCGCATCGCGATCACCAAGGCCATCACGGTCCGGAGCAAGGACAATAATCCGACAAATACGATCATTAAGGGCGCATGGGATTCACCCGGCACAACCAACGGCCCGGCGGCGGTTCGCTGCGTTTACATGGTCGCCAGTTCCACGATGATCGGGTTCACCTTGACCAACGGCGCTACATTGACGACCGGGACGGCGGGGACCTACGACAGGCGCGGTGGCGGCGTATGTTGTCCTGATGCCACTCCGGTAATATCCAACTGTATAATAATCGGCAATTCGGCGTTTGGCGAATACAACACATCGGGCGGCGGTGGGGCGCACGCTGGAACTCTGCGCAACTGCACGCTGATCAATAATTCATCATACCAGGGCGGCGGGACATGGAATAGCACCTTGTATGACTGCACTTTGATAAGCAACTTTGCCACGACGGCTATCGGCATTTACGCTCAAGGCGGTGGTGTAATGTACGGCATATTGTCCAACTGCACATTGATCGGCAACGCTGTCATAGGGCCAAATACCACCGGCGGCGCGGGGTCTCAAACCACCATGTATAATTGCACGTTGACCGGCAACAGGTCGGATAATAACGCCGGAGGGACGTATTATAGTTTCCTGTATAACTGCAAACTGACCGGCAATTATGCTTCTTCCGGATATGGCGGTGGAGCACATGGACCTCCCAACATGACGCTATATAACTGCATCCTGGCCGGCAACTCGGCTTTATACGGCGGCGGAGCAAGCGATGCCAAACTGTATAACTGCACAGTGGTCAGCAACTATTCGGGCAGCGGCGGCGGCGGAGTATACAATGGCACACTGTCTAATTGCGTCGTGTATTTGAATAGTGCAGGCAACACCAAGTCAAATTGGGCCGGCGGATGCACGTTTGTGTATAGCTGCACGGCGTCCAACGCGGCCGGCGCCGGGAATATCACGGACAATCCGATGTTTGTTGATACGAACAGCGGCAACTACCGCCTTGCGGCCCGTTCGCCGTGCATCAATGCCGGGACGAACCTTTCATGGATGGCGAATAGCAGTGTTACAAGTAGGGATTTGGACGGCCGGCAGCGCATCCGCTATGGCACCGTGGACATGGGCGCCTATGAACATATCCGGGCTGGCACCATCTACGGCGTCCGCTGAAAATCACAGGGCGCATTATTAACCGCGCTGTTTTTTCGCGAATTCCTCGGCCGCGGCGATTGCCGCGCAATTGATGATATCGAGGTTTCCGGCGAATTTCGGGAGGTAGTCGCCGAGCCCCTGCACCTTGATCATCGTGACCACGCGGTCGTTGTCCCGGGTGGGGGGCAGCAAAAGCCGGTAACCGGGCACATATTGCCGGACGCTTTCCGTTATTTGCATCACGGCCGCGCGCAGCTTGGGAATGTCGGGATCCTTGATCTTGGCGAAAATGGTAGTCTGCATGTCGATGCAGGGTTCGGCCGGGTTAAGGACCAGGATGGCCTTTGTTTTCCGGCAGCCGGTGAAGGCGGCGAGCGCGCGCTCGGTCGTTTCCACGTATTCGTCAATGTTGAGCCGCGTGGCCGGCCCGGCGCTGCGCGAGGCGATGGAGGAGACGATCTCGATATATTCCACGTCCCCGTGGATCTTGGCGATCTGGCTGGCGACCGGAATCGTGGCCTGCCCGCCGCAGGTTACCATGTTGATGTTTTGCTGGCCAAGGCAGTCATTGAGGTTGACGGCCGGCACGCAAAGTTTTCCCAGCTTGGCCGGGGTCAAATCAATCACGGTTTTCCCCATTTTTTTGAGAATCGACCAGTGCCGTCCGGCGTCCAGGGCCGAGGTGGCGTCGAAAACCAGCTCGCCGCAATCCGGCTCGCGCACGATGGCTTCGATGCTTTTGTCGGAAATGCGCACGCCGAGGCTGTTGGCCTTCATCATGCCCGGGGAACCGAGGTTACGGCCGATGAACAGGCTGCATTCCAGCAGGGACGAGCGCAAAATTTTAATCAGCAGGTCGGTGCCGATATTGCCGCTGCCGAGGATCGCTACTTTTACTTTTTTCATGATTCAAATGTCATTCCCGACTAATGCGGGCTATGCACGCAACCCCAAAAATCAACCACTGATTACACTGATTTCACGGATATTGACTGTTCGACCGTCTAACGGTTTTATGGTATCAGTGTCATCCGTGCCATCCGTGGTGATTTTCTTGTTTTTCATAGCGGTTTCTCATGTATCAGGTACTACTGACTTCTTTCTTTTATACAATTTTCCTCATATTCCTTGCGAGGCAAAAATGGGTACATGTCGTCATAAGGCATGGAAACCATGCGTCCGTCCGGCATCTTTTTTGAGGCGACCCGCGGGATAAGCGGCTGGTCGGGCGGAGTCAGGACGTCGCAAATGACCGCGCCCGGGTATTCAAGAAGCTCGTTTAATTTTCTGTCGCATTCCGCGAGCGTGGCGATCCGGATGTAATGAATGCCGTAGGCCCCGGCCAGTTTTTCAAGATCCGGGAACCCGACCCCGGTCTCCTTGTCAATGCCGATGAACCGGCCTTCCTGGAAATTCTGTTGCGTCAGGCGGATGAGGAGGTAACCGTTGTTGTTGTTGACGATGAGCTTGGCGCGCAGGCGGTTATGCGCGATCGTGACCAGTTCCTGGATGTTCATTTGCAGGGAGCCGTCGCCGGTGATGCAGTAAACATCCTGTTCTGGCCGGGCAACGGCCGCGCCGATGATCCCGGGCATGAAGCCCATCGTGGAAAGGCCGCCGGTGATGACGTGCCGCTGGCCGAATTTCACCTTGAAGGCCTGGGCGTGAACGTGGAAACAGGAGCCGGTATCCACGACGATTACCGCGTCGGCCGGCATTTTTTCCGACAGCAGCCGGGTGAAGTGGTACGAATTAATGCCATTTGACTGCCTTGCGTACTCAGGCAGGTCAACGGGATACTTTTCGCGCCAATGCCTGATCTGCCCGGTCCAATCCCGGTTATCCAGGCGGTATTTTTCCAGCAAGTCCAGGCATTTTGACATGAATTTTCCGGCATCCATCCGGATGGCAATATCCGGTTTTACGGAAGGTTTGGACAGTTCACGCTCGTCAATATCAACCATGATTTTCACGGCATTGCGCGCGAATCCGTCAAAATCGTAGCCCACCAGTCCGATCCCGAGGCGGCAGCCGAGCACGAGCAGCAAATCGCAGTTTTGCGCGGCGAAATTTGCCGGGCGGTCCCCGTAAGTTCCCGGGCGGCCGATGAAGAGCGGATGGGCGTCGTCCACCAGATCCATCCCGAGCCGCGAAGCCATGAGGGGGATGCCGGTTTTTTCAATGAATCGCTGAAGCAGGTCCACGGCGTTTGCCGCCCTGATTCCCGCCCCGGCCAGGATGCAGGTCCGCCGGCTTTTACGGATTGCTTCCGCTGCGCGCCGGATGGCGTCATCCTGTTTGCCGTTTGTCGTCAAATCATCAGGCGTAAATCCCTCGGCCTTTTCGGGATCGAACGGCGCGGCCTGGATATCTATCGGGCACTCAATCCAGACCGGGCCGACCCGCCCGGTCCTGGCGAGATAAATGCATTTCTCAACTTCGTACCTGACGCGCGATAAATCGGTCAGCATTACGGCGTACTTGGTGCACTGGCTGAAAATGGGAAGGGTGTTGAAACCCTGCAGGGCGAACTGGCGCGGGCCGGTCACGACGGCCTGGGAGACTTTTGACTGGCCGGCGACGATCACGCAGGGGGCGGAGTCAACGTAGGCGCCCACCACGCCGGTCAGGGTGTTTAACGCGCCGGGCCCGGCGGTCACATAGGCCACGCCGAGTTTCCCGGTCAGGCGGCCGTAGACATCGGCCGCCATGACCGCCGCCTGCTCGTGATGACAGCAGGTATAGCGCTGGCGGCCGTGCTGCCGCACGGCATCGGTCAGGTGCATGATCATCCCGCCGGTGATCATGAAGACGTCCTCACCGCCGACCTCGTAGAGAGCGTTGGTAATGTAATCCGCTACGCGCATGTTTAAGCGTTAATAAAACTTGAAAATTGGAAACTGGAAATTAGAAATTCGATCAATTTATAAACTCGTTTCACGATTTACCATAATTTCAAATTTCCAATTTCGAGCCGTGAATGATTGTGCGTGTATTTATGTAAAACTTCATACTACGTCGAATAGCTTCAGAAAGGCAAACAGTTTCTTTTAATCCCAGTTCGGTCCGCGCCCGATTGGTAGAAGGCACATAACGGCCGGCCGGCCCGGCCGGGGAAAGTTTGCGGGAGCGGGCAATCATCACCTTTGATCCATGGCCGCCCAGCCGCGCGACAAGTTGCGCGGCTTGCGCCAGCGAAACGGCTTTTTCCGAGCCGACATTGTAAGCCCGCATGCTTTTACCCCGTGTGAGAATTGTCCACAGCCAGATTGCCAGGTCGGCTGCGTAGAGGTAGGAGCGAAGCGGTGTCCCGTCGCCTTCAATGCGGATCGGCCTGCCGGCCAGGGCGTCGCCGATAAAGTTGCCGATCGCGAAATGGGCGTTCAATGGCAGGTGCGGGCCGACAAAGCTGAAACATCGTGCGATTTTCGGCTCAAGATTTGTTTTCGCGCCATAAGCCAGGGCAAGCGCCTCGGCCGCCCGCAGGGCCGTGCCGTAAACCAGGTAGCGGTCGGAAAAATCAGGGGTGCCGTTATATTCCTCCGGAATGTGTTTTAAATCCGGCGGTTGGCGGCCGTATATGGCGCCGGAACTGATCAGGAGGACTTGCCTGACGCCGCTTTTTTTCCCAAATTCCAAGATCCTTCGTGTGCCTTGGATGATCGTGTCAAAAACAAGCAAAGGTTCTTCCTGAATGAGTTTCAGGTCGGCGTCAACAGCGCCGTGGATGAGGTGGGTGAATTTGCCCTTTGGAAATTTAAAATCGCGCACATCGCCCTTGATGAGCCGCAGGGCCGGGTGGGCGGCAAGGTGCGGCGCCGAGCGCTCGAATTTTGCCGGGTTCCGGGAAAGGACGGTGATTGAAGCCTTGAGCTTGAATTTGTCGTTCGCCGCCAGGAAACTTTCCAGGAGCCATTTGCCGAAAAACCCCGTCCCGCCGGTGATGAACACCCTGCTCTTGCGCAGTTCTTTCCAGGTGTTCCCGGCATGAACAAGGATATGTTCAATATCTCTTTTTGGCAGACGGTTCATTTAAAGAGGGTGAATCAGATGGCGCATTTATCATTTATAAACTTTTCAAACACGCCCGCGATATAACGGATTTGAGCGGATGAGAGCCCGGGATAGACGCCGATGAAGAAAGTGTTGTTCATGACAAAATCGGTGTTTTTCAAAGTTCCCACCGTGCGCTGTTTGATGTTTTCAAACGCCGGGTGCCGGAGCAAATTGCCGCTAAAGAGATTGCGGGTTTCAATCCGGTTGGCTTCAAGGTATTTGGTCAGGTCGTTGCGGCTGAAATTCTGTCCCGCCCGCACGCTGATCACAAAGGCGAACCAGGACGGGTCGGAATGCGGCGTTGCCCTCGGCAAAATGAGCCTGTTTTTGAAGGGCGAAAGCAGACGGTGCAGGAGCTTGAAATTGGCCTTGCGCCGGGCGATGAATTTTTCCAGTTTTTTCAGCTGGGCGCAGCCGATCGCCGCCTGCATGTCGGTTACCTTGAGATTGTAGCCGATGTGGCTGTAGACGTATTTGTGGTCGTAGCCGAAGGGCAGGGTGCCGAATTGCTGCGAAAAACGTTTCCCGCAGGTGTTGTTCTGTCCGCCCCGGCAGTAACAGTCCCGTCCCCAGTCGCGCAGCGAGCAGGTGATTTGGGCCAGTTGTTCGTCGTCGGTCGCCACGCAGCCTCCTTCGCCCAGCGTGATGTGATGCGCCGGATAAAAAGAAAAAGTGGCCACGTGGCCGAAAGTTCCGGTCAATTTGCCGCGATAGCGCGAGCCGAGCGCGTCGCAATTGTCTTCCACCAGCCACAAGTTGTGTTTTTTGACAAGCTTCATGACCGTGTCCAGCGGAAATGGGACACCGAGCGTGTGGGCCATCATGATCGCGCGGGTCCTGGGCCCGACCGCCTTTTCAAGCTGCCGGGGAATCGCGTTATAATCGCCGGGATTGACGTCTACGAAGACCGGGACAAGCCGGTTCTGGATGATCGGCGCAAGGGTTGTCGGGAAGCCACAGGCGACCGTGATGACCTCGTCGCCGGGTTTCAGGCGGCGGTTGCCCAGCTTCGGGGAAGTCAGCGCCGTCAGCGCCAGCAGGTTGGCCGATGAGCCGGAGTTGACCAGGCAGGCGTGCCTGAGCCCGAGGTATTTCCCGAATTCCGATTCAAATTGGTCCGCGTAGCGCCCGGCCGTGAGGAAAAAATCAAGGCTGGAGTCAACCAGGTTCATCATTTCCCGCTCGTCATAGACCCGTCCGGCATAATGAACCGGCCTTGGCGCGCTGTTTGCCACGGCCGCCTCTGCGGCTTTCCTGGCCTTGTAATAATGCTTAACCCCGGCCAGGACGTTTTTCCGGAGGACATCAAGTTTGTTCGCGGTTGCGGTATGTTTTTTTGTTTTCATCGTGCGTCCCGGCAATATTCATTGATTTGTTCAAGGCCCAGTTCCCGCAGGTCGGTTTTTCCGCCGTGCCAGGCCTTGTACCATGACACTGTTTTTTCAACCGCCTGCCGGAAATTCCAGGCGTTCCGCCAGCCCAGCCGCCGGCGCGCCTTTTCGCTGGATAAGGTCAGGTAGGCCGCCTCGTGCGGGGCGTTTTTGTCGGATACGTCCCGCCACGACCCTTTGCCCCATTGTTTGATTGTTTCTTCGACCAAATCCTTGACCGGGTGCATGGATTGGGCGGAGGGGCCGAAATTCCAGGCCTCGCAATATTCTTTCCCGTCCCGCGTCCCGGACAAATGCGCGGCGAGGGTGAGGTAGCCGCTCAAGGGCTCAAGCACATGCTGCCATGGCCGGACGGCCTTCGGATTGCGGACGTTGACCGGCTTGCGCCGGATCAGGGCCGAAATGCAGTCGGGAATGATCCGGTCCAACGCCCAGTCGCCGCCGCCGATGACGTTGCCCGAGCGGGCGGTCGCCAGCCTGACGCCGTGCGCGGAAAGATTCCCCGGCGGGAAAAATGAACGGCGGAAAGAAGCGGCGACGATTTCAACCGCGCCCTTGCTGGCGCTGTAGGGATCGTGCCCGCCCATCGGGTCGCCTTCGCGGTAGCCGCTGATCTTGTGCGTGTTCTCGTAGCACTTGTCGGTGGTGATGACCACGACCACGCAGGGGCGTCTTGATTCGCGGACCGCTTCCAGGAGGTTGACCGTGCCGCCGATGTTGACTTCAAAAGTTTCAAGCGGCGCGCGGTAGCTTTCGCGCACAAGGGACTGCGCCGCGAGATGGAATATGAAATCCGGGGCCGTGTTGTCCAGGCATTTTTCCAGCCGCCGGTAATCGCGCAGGTCGGCTTCGATATGCCGCTCCAGGCAGCCGGCGACTTTTGAGAGCCGGAAATTATTGGGCGATTTCGGGGCGGGCAGGGAATAGCCGCAGACCTTTGCCCCGAGCGCGTCCAGCCAGAGCGCCAGCCAGGAACCCTTGAATCCGGTATGCCCGGTTACGAGGACGGATTTGTTTTTAAACACCGGGGAAAAATTCATCAGGACCATACTTTCCAGGGGGCTTTCTTTTCGTTCCACATTTTTTCCAGGAAACGCTTGTCGCGCAGGGTGTCCATGCATTGCCAGAAGCCGTCGTGCTTGAAGGCCGCCAGCTGCCGGGCGGCGGAGAGCTTTTCAAGAGCGTCAACTTCAAGGATGCTGCGGTCATTTTTCAGATATTTGAAGATCGCCGGCTCAAACACCATGAAGCCGCCGTTAATCCATCCCTCGCCGACCTGCGGTTTTTCGCTGAATTCCGAGACGAGGTTGCCTTTGAATACAATGCCGCCGAAACGGGAAGGCGGCCGGACGGCGGTGATCGTGGCGAGCTTGCCCTGCGCGCGGTGGAATTTGTGCAAAGCTTTTAAGTCGACATTGCCGAGGCCGTCGCCGTAGGTGAGCATGAAGGGCCCGTCCTTCAGCCAGGGCTCCAGTCTTTTTATCCTGCCGCCGGTCAGCGTTTCCGGCCCGGTGTCAATCAGGTGCACCTTCCAGTTTTCCATTTTATGGGCGTGCCGTTCAATGTGGCAGCGGTCCAGGTGAACGGTCATGTTCGGGCCGAGGTTGCAGTAATCCAGGAAGAAATGCTTGATGGCGTCGCCCTTATAGCCGAGCGCGATGAAAAACTCATTGAAGTTATAGCGCGCGTAAATCTTCATGATGTGCCATAAAATCGGCAGTCCCCCGATTTCAACCATCGGTTTCGGCTTGATTTCCGTCTCTTCCGCCAACCTCGTTCCCAGCCCGCCAGCCAAAATGACAATTTTCATGTTGTTATTTCCTGTTCGTTATTGCTTATACAAACCCAAATCGTCAGGTTCACGGCGCAAGGTCCATGGTTGACCCTTTATTCTGACCTCCGACCTCTGACCTCTGGCCTCTGGCCTCTGGCCTCTGGCCTCTGGCCTCTGGCCTCTGGCCTCTGGCCTCTGGCCTCACGTCATTGTCAAAGCATATTACGCCAATAAAACGAAAAGACAAGACTGATCGTCTGAATTTACGGCGTTGTCGGGATGACTTTCCATTTTGTGCGATCATCGCTATCGACACGGGGCGGGTGATCATGCTAAAGTGCGGCCATGAAAACGCGCGAGATATCGGAAGGGGAAGCCCGCCTGGCCGTCGGCCAGGCCCGGCGCATTGTCGTGAAAATCGGCAGCCGGGTCCTGGTGCAGCCTTCCGGCAAGCCGGAAACGCAACGGGTCAAGTCATTGGTCAGGGAAATCGCCGGTCTAAGCGCGCAGAAGCGGGAAGTTGTCCTGGTCACTTCCGGCGCGATCGGCACCGGCATGCAGTTGCTCGGCATGCGCCGGCGTCCGGACAGCCTGCCCGAGCTCCAGATGGCGGCCGCGGTGGGACAAAGCCGCCTGATGAATCAATACGACCGGCTCTTTTCGGCCGAAAAAAAGATCATCGGCCAGGTACTGCTGACGCATGACGATCTCAAGCACCGCGTCCGCCATCTCAACGCGAAAAACACGATCCTGACCATGCTGCGCGCCGGCGTCCTGCCGGTGGTCAACGAGAATGACGTCGTTGCCGTTGACGAGATAAAATTCGGCGACAACGACCTGCTCGCGTCGCTGGTTGTCCACCTGATCAAGGCCGATTTACTGATCATGCTCAGCACGACCAACGGCCTGAACAAGCCCCTTGCGGACGGGCGTTCGGAGCGCATAAGCTGCTTGCGCAAGATATCCGGGGACGTCCTCGCGTATGCCGAAGGGAAGGGCGGGGAGCTGTCAACCGGCGGGATGGCGAGCAAGCTTGAATCGGCGCGGCTCGTGGCGGAAACGGCCGGGGCGTTCGTGGTCATTGCCGACGGCCGCGAGCCCGGGATAATCCAGCGCGTGATGGCCGGCGAGGATGCCGGCACGATTATTGTCCCGGCCAAAAACGGCAACCTGGGCGACATCGGCGGACGGAAAAGCTGGATTGCCTTTTTTCACAAGCCGAAGGGCGCCCTGACGATTGACGACGGCGCCTGCCGCGCCATAGAGCAGGGGGGCAAAAGCCTCCTGCCGATCGGCGTGAAAAAAATCGAGGGTGAATTCGCCGCGGGCGCGATGGTGGATGTCAGGTCGCCGGACGGCCGGCTGGTTGCGCGCGGCCTTACGGCCTATTCAAGCCGCGAAATCCAGCTTGTGAAAGGCTGCCGCACGGACGAGATTGAGGCCCGGCTGGGCGGCGGCAAGGCGGACGCGTTAATTCACCGCGACAACCTGGTTTTGATGGGTTCGGATATAAAAGAATAATTGGAAACGTTCAACACTCAACTTCCAACGTTCAATGTTTTTTAGCCTGAATAGGGAGTTAATCAATGACCCTGCACGAAGAAATGATCGTAATCGGAAAGAATGCGGTGGCGGCTTCGCGAAAGCTCGCGCTGCTCGGCGCGTCTAAAAAAAAGGCGATTCTCGAGGCGATGGTCGGAGCAATTGAATCGCGGAAAGATTCCATCAGGGAGGCCAATGCCGCCGATTTGCGCTCGGCCAGACAGGCCGGATTGTCGGCGGCGATGCTTGACCGCCTTGAGCTGACCGAGGCGCGCATCGCAGCCATGACGCTCGGCCTGCGCGAAATTGCCGCCCTGAAGGAAGTTGTCGGGAAAACCATCCGCCGCTGGACGAGGCCGAACGGCCTTGAAATCGTCAAGCGCCGCGTGCCGATCGGGGTGATCGCGATCATTTACGAGTCGCGGCCGAATGTGACCGCCGATGCCGCCGGCCTGTGCGTCAAGGCCGGCAATGCGGTCATCTTGCGCGGCGGAAAAGAAGCGCTATTGTCCAATCAGGCCATTGTAAACGCGATGAACGAGGGGGCGCTCGCGAAGGGCCTGCCCGCGGACGCGATCCAGCTTGTGACGACCACGGACCGCGAGGCCGTGCGCGAGCTGGTCGGGCTCGAGGGGCTCGTTGACCTTGTCATGCCGCGCGGCGGCGAAGAGCTTATCCGGGCGGTGGCGGAAAACGCCAGGGTGCCGGTCATCAAGCATTACAAGGGCGTCTGCCATATTTACGTCGATGAAAGCGCCGATCCCGGCATGGCCTTGAACATCATCGAAAACGCCAAGTGCCAGCGTCCGGGAGTGTGCAACGCGGTTGAAAAGGTGCTCGTCCATGAAAAAATCGCGTCAACCTTCATTCCGCTCATGGCGGAAAAGTTGGGCGCCAAGGGCGTGGAACTGCGCGGCGATGACAAGAGCCGCGCCCTGGCCGGCGCGATCAAGCCCGCCAATGAGGACGACTGGTATGCCGAGTATCTGGACCTGGTCCTGGCGGTCAAGGTGGTAAACTCGGTCCGGGCGGCGGTGGAGCATATCAATCGTTACTCCTCGCACCATTCCGACGCGATCATCGCCGCATCGGGCAAAGCCTGCAAGATTTTTACCCAACAGGTTGATTCGGCCGTTGTGTATGAAAACGCCTCCACGCGTTTCACGGACGGGGGCGAATTCGGGATGGGCGCGGAAATCGGCATCAGCACCGACAAGCTCCATGCCCGCGGACCGATGGGGCTTGAGGAGCTGACCAGCTATAAGTATGTCGTCACCGGCACCGGCCAGGTCCGGGGATAATCACTTGATCCACGGCTTTTCGGCGGTTTTCTCGGCCGGCTTTGCCGGTTGGGCATCTTTCTTTTCAATCAGGACCGCCGGCGGCGTGTCGTCCTTTTCCTGCTTGAAATCATGCGTTGCCAGGGGCAGCTTTGAGCGCGGCACGCTGTATGGATTGAAATCCCGCTTCGACGCGTTCACGTCCTCCAGTTTCAAGCCGTGGGCATCGGCCAGGCGTTTCCATTCGCGCGAGCTGAATTTGAAATAAGGATCCAGGGCGTTGATCAGGTCGGCGGCATTCAGGGTTTGCAGCCTTTCAATCCTGGAGGGCCAGGCCATGCCCTGCAGGAGAGCCTTGGGCACGGTCTGGTCGTCGCCGATGACGATCGCCGTCCCGGGCGCCTTGCCGACAAACCGCAACGCGCAAAAGTCATCAAAACTGACATATTGCCAGCCGTTGTCCGTCCAGACATGAGTCAGGGGCGCGCTTGAATTCGCCGCGCCCCGGAATGAGACGATGGTGATATCGCGCATCTTCGCAAGGTCCAGCGCGAGCTGGATTACGGCCGGCCTGGCCGGCACGATTAACACGGTTTCCGATCCGCGCGCGGCGGAAATCCCGGCCGCGCCAAGGTTTGAGGCGGCGAAAGCAAGCATGATCATGGCCGTTGCGAATGCGATAGAATTAGATATGCGTTTCATTCTTGACCTCCATAAAAAATAATCATTATTTTTTGTATTATTAAAGAAGATCGGGCTGAAAAAATCAAGACAATAATATGGCAATATAAAAAATAAAGCTGATCAGCGGCGCGAGCCGTTGAATCTCCGGCCCGAGTCGGCCTTGCGGCAGGGTTTCGTCAAGGCCGCCACGTAAACGCTTTCCTCGCCGATGATCCGTTCCAGGTCGGTTACCAGCGTTTCAGCGGGGGTAACCTTGAAATCGTGCCCGCTGCTCAGAAAAATTTCTTCGCCTTGCTGGGATTGAAGGCAGAAGAAGACCGGCGTGGGTCCCGGATGCTTTTTCAGCAGATCGCGTATTTTCTGGAGCAGGCCGTCATTGACGGCGCTGGCCGGCAAATGGATGCTGAGGCGTTCCGTAAAGAGGCGCGGCGCGTCCTCGAGGGGATAAATTTCCTGCAAATACATTTTCACGCCCTCCTCGCTTTTTGAAATCTGGCCGCAGGCCAGCACGGCCGCGCCTTCCACCAGGATCTTTTCGTATTCCTGGAGATTCTGGTTGAAAACAATCGCGTCCAGCGTCCCGTCAATGTCCTCAATCCTGAGCAGGGCATAGGGCTTGTTGTCTTTTGATATTTTCTTTTCAACTTTTTCAAGAAGTCCGCCGATCCGCGTGGTCGCGCCGTCCTCCAGTTCCGCCAGGGCGCTCACGGTTGAAAGGCAATAGAGCTTGAGGAGCTTTGCGTGCTGGGAGAGGGGATGGCCGCTCATGTAAATGCCGAGCAATTCCTTCTCCGCCGCGAGGAGAATATTCTCGTGCCAGGGCTCGCAGTCGGGCAGGTTTTCGTTCGGACTTGCGGCGGACGCTTGGTCCAGGGCGGCGAACAGGTTGCCCTGGCCGGATTGCCGGTCGCGCTGGATGGCGGCGGAGCGGTTCAGGATCTGGTCAACGGCGCCGAACAACCGGGCGCGGTGTCCGCCGAAGCCGTCGCCGGCGCCGCAGCGGATCAGGGTTTCAAGCGTCTTGCGGTTGATGAATTTTGAATCCATCCGCGTGCAGAAATCGGTCAGGTTCTTGAACGGCCCGCGGCTTTCGCGCTCGCGCACGATCGCCTCGGCCGCCCCTTCGCCGATATTCTTTATGCCGGCCATGCCGAAGCGGATGGCCTTTTCGAGCGGCATGAAACGGACCGAACTTTTGTTTATGTCCGGCGGCAGGATTTCCAGCCCCATCGCGCGGGCTTCCCCGATAAAGAGCGGCAGTTTCTTGGTGTTGCCGCTGATTTCGCTCGAAAGCAGCGCCGCCATGAATTCTTCCGGATAATGCGCCTTGAGGTAGGCGGTCTGGTAGGCGATGACGGCATAGCCGGTGCTGTGCGACTTGTTGAAACCGTAGCCGGCGAACTTGGCGATATTATCGAATATTTTCTCGGCTTTTTTGGCCGCCAGAGCGCTGGTCTTGTGGCAGCCTTCAATGAATTTCTGGCGCTGGCTTTCCATCTCTTCCGGCTTTTTCTTGCCCATCGCGCGCCGCAGGATGTCGCCGTCGCCCAGGCTGAACCCGGCCAGGACGTGGGCGGCCTGCTGGACTTGCTCCTGGTAGAGCAGGATGCCGTAAGTTTCCGCCAGGATCGGCTCCAGGCGGGGGTCGTCGTAGGTGATTTTTGTCCGGCCGGTTTTGCACTCCACGTATTTATCCAGCATGTTCATCGGCCCGGGACGGTAGAGCGCGATCATGGCGATCAGGTCCTCGATCCGGTTCAGCCCGATTCTCCGCACCAGGTCGCGCATGCCCCGGCTTTCAAGCTGGAAGACGCCGATTGTGTCGCCGCGCTGGCAGAGCGCGTAGGTTTCCGGGTCATCCATCGGGAGGTTTTCGATGTCGAGCGTGACGCCTTTGGTCTGGGTAATCAATTTGACCGTTTCCTCGATGATGCTGAGCGTTGTCAGGCCGAGGAAATCGGCCTTGAGCAGGCCCAGGGCTTCAACATGGTCCTTGCTGAACTGGGTGATGATCTGGCCGTCCTTGTCCCGGGAAAGGGGAATCATGCTGGACAGCGGCTGATCGCTGATTACCACCCCGGCGGCATGCACGCCCGCGTGGCGGAATAGGCCCTCAAGCACGAGCGCATGCTGCATAATTTGCCGGGCATTGGGCTCGTCATGGCAGGCCTTTTTGAATTCCGGGTTCTGTTCCTGCGCCTTTTCCAGGTCCATTTCCAGGACTTCCGGCACCATCTTCGCCAGCCGGTTGCAGTCCGCGAGCGGGATCTGCAGGACCCGGCCGACGTCGCGAATCACGGTCTTGGCGCCGAGCGAGCCGAAAGTTATGATCTGCGCCACGTTGTCGCGGCCGTATTTGTCCCGGACGTAGTCAATGACCTCCTGCCGGCGGAACTGGCAGAAATCAATGTCAAAGTCAGGCGGCGAAACTCGTTTCGGGTTCAGGAACCGTTCAAAAATAAGGTTGTAGCGCAAGGGGTCAACGCCGGTTATGCCGAGCGCGTAGGAAACCAGGCTGCCGGCGCCGGAACCGCGCCCGGGCCCGACCGCGATTTTATGCTCGCGCGCGAAGCGGACAAAATCCCAGACGACCAGGAAATAGCCGACAAAGTTGGTCTTTTCGATGACGCTTATTTCGTAATTGAGCCGCTCCATGATGCCCCGCTCGCGCTCGTCGCGCGGAGCGGCTGGGTCGGCGATGCCGTAGCGGCGGCGGATGCCTTCATGGCAAAGCGTCGCCAGGAATTTTTCCTGCTTCATGCCTTGCGGGACGGCAAAGGCCGGGAAATGCAGTTCGCCGAAGCGGAATTCAACATTGCAGCGGTGGGCGATTTCAAGCGTGTTGGCCAGGGCGGAGGGCCGGTCGCCGAACAGTTTTTCCATTTCCTGGGCGCTTTTCAGGTAAAACTCGCTGGAGCCGTAACGCATATGCTTGGGGTCGGACAGGAATGTGCCGGTCTGCAGGCAAAGCAGGACCTCGTGCGCGGCGGCGTGTTCCTTTTTTAGGTAATGAACGTCATTCGTGGCGACCAGCGGCAAGCCTGTTTTACGCGCCAGTTCGATCAAACTGCCGTTGACTTTTTTCTGGTCCGGCAGGCCATGGTCCTGGAGCTCCAGGAAAAAATTGTCCTTGCCCATGATATCGGCCAGTTTGCCGGCCGTGTCCAGGGCCCCGGCTTCGTTGCCCGCGAGCAGTTGTTCCGGAATCTTTCCCTTCAGGCAGGAGGAGAGCGCGACCAGTCCCTTGTGATCCCGGGCGAGGATTTCAAGGTCAATGCGCGGCTTGTAATAAAATCCCTCAAGGTGCGCCGCCGTGACAAGCTTGGTGAGATTGGCGTATCCGGCCTGGTCCTCGGCCAGGAGAACAAGGTGGTTGGAGCCCGATCCGGCCCTTGTTCCCGTCTTCGCGTAGCCCGCCGCGGCGTCGGCCGGGCCGGTTTTGCCCCGGTCAAGCCGGCTGGCCTCGGCGACGTAGACCTCGCAGCCGATGATCGGCTTGATCCCGGCGGCGACGGCGGCCTTGTAAAATTCAACGACGCCGAACATGACGCCGTGGTCGGTGATGGCCATGGCGTGCTGGCCAAGGCCGCCGGCTGTCTTGATCAGCGCGTCAATCCGCGCGGCGCCGTCAAGCAGGCTGTAACTCGTGTGGACATGCAGATGAACGAAAGGGTTGGACATGGCATTTGAATTCGGCAATCATGAGTCAGCAGTCCCCGGCCGCGGCGAGACATTTCGGTCCGGGCAGGCAGAATTCAGAATGTCAAATCCAATGATGGCATGCGTGAAAGCGTGCGGTCAGACTGTTTCTTTATTCCTGCTCTTTTTGGCTGCTGGCTTCAGACTTTTTTTATCTTCCGGCCTTTTAATCCGTCACTTCCTTCAGAGTGAGGTTGTCAAAGAGAAACTTGCAGTCGCCTTCCGGCATCTGGAAGTCCAGGGTGTAATTGAGATTGGTCGCGACCGTCTGCGGGGCCTTGAACTTGAAGGTGTGCTTGACAAACACGGATGAGGGCGAAATCACGTCGCGCACCGAGCGGTAGACGGTTGTTCCCGGCGAGAGGTCGGTTGCCGGGGAAGTTTGCTCGCCCGACCATAGGACCCATCCCACCGGCCCGCCGACAATCAGGGCTGAAAGCGTGAACTCGTATTTTTTCCCGATGCGGATGGGGCCGATTCCCTGGTTCAGGGAGATTGTCCTTGCGCCTATAACGGCGCCCCGCAAGCCGCCGCCGAAATCGGTTGCAACCCGGCCGGGGTAATCATGGACATAGCGGAAATAAATGAAATAATCGCCGTTGACCGGCTTGATCGGAGCGGCGCCCTGTTTCAACACAACGTTTGTTTCGCAAGTCATCAGCACGGCCGAGTTGCAGAAGCCGCCGATATAGCTGCTTCTCCACACGCGGGCTATGCCGTTCCACCAGCGGGACGGGGCAAGGAGGTCTTTTTCCACGTCCGTTCCCTTGATCGGCTCCACGGTCTCGAACTTTGGCTCGGTTTTTGTGCCGGTGTTCAAGGCGATCATGACCAGGCCCTTTTGGGAGCCAAGCAGCAGGTCGAAGAGACCGTCTTCGTTCCAGTCGCAGGCGTAAGGGGTGGACATCGGGCTGAAAATGTCCTTGCCGTTCAGTTTAAGGTTGCCTTCATATTCAAGGACGGCAGGGGCCAGGTTGCCGTGCATCGCCGCGACCAGGTCCTTGCCCTCGATGGCTTTCTTGGTGCCTTTATGGAGCCGGATCTGGCCGGTGCGCGTGCCGACGATGAGGTCGTCCAGGCCGTCGCCGTTGTAATCCACCACGCAGGGCACCAGCTGCTCAAATCCTTCGCCGTAGCTAAGGTAAAATTCTTTTTCGCGGGCGAAGGCCGGCTTGGCGCGCGCGCCGATGTTCAATATCATGCGCACGCTGTTGGCCGAATAAGTGCCTTCGCCGAAGAGCAGGTCGGGCTTGCTGTCCTTGTTCCAGTCGCACACCCAGGGGCTCAGGTAGTTTCCCTGGATCATGGGCTTTTTCCCCATCAGGATCTGCGGCGCGCGTTCCTGGGGGTCGTCAATGTTGAATTGCGGGTCAATGTAGCGGGGAATGCCCATCTTGCGGGTGAATTTCCAGTCCACCCTCGTGCCGATGTTCTTGAGGACGACAATGTCGCCGTAGTAGGTGCCGACGACGATGTCATTCAGCCCGTCGCCATCCCAGTCGCAGACGTGAATTTTGGAACCCCAGCCGATGAAGGTCGGGACGAATTTGCCGGTGGTGAACTGCGGTTTGCCTTTTTTGCCGCTGTTCTGATAAATCCAGACGAAGCCATGGGTGTCGGCGACCACGAGGTCTTTCAGGCTGTCGCCGTTCATATCGACAAAGTTGGGGAAGGAAGGCATCGCCGTGTCAGCCATCTGCCCGATGTCATTGAGCACCAGTCCTGACGAAGCATACACGTGCAGGTTGTCATCGCTGTCCACCCCGTCCCAGTAATTGCCGAGCGAGACGGTTTCCTCGCCGCTGATGTTGGGGGATATCAGCTCGTCCCCCGGCGCCGCCGGCACGGTCAGCTTTGACTCAGCCGGTTTGGCTTCCGGCGGCTTAGCCGCGGGCTTGACCTGGGCAAGCGATGAAATTTGCATACCCGCCACGAACAATGACAACAAAACGGCCGCGGCCGGGGTGAAGTATAATTTTTTGGTCATGGTCCTTATTTTTTCGCCGCCGGCGGTTTCGGGGTGGCATCCGGTGAAGAAAGGCCTATTTCCTTGTGAGCGATTTTCGGCTTGGCCTTTTCGGGCGATTCCTCAAGATTCTGTTCGTCTTCCTTCTTGGTCGGTTTTCTCAATCCTTCGCCGACCGGCAATTCCTTCGGCAGGAAACGGAAATGCTTCTGGTAACGGGTGAGCAGGTGAACGACCGCGTTGATCCCGAACTTGTAATTATCAACGACCGTCTTGTCGTTTATGTTACGGTAGATAATCGAGCATTCGGGGTAGGAGACATGCGGGCCGAAAACATGCACCCAGCGCGGTTTGCCGGGCATACCCAGGTTCACCAGGCTGTATTCAATCTTGCCGTCACGGTTCAGGCGGCATTCCCAGAAATGCCCGTAGCCGTTCAGGGTGTAAAGCACCGCCAGTTCCTCGCCGAAATTTATCATTTCCGCCGGTTCCTGGTAGAAATTCATGCCGGTCGGAAGGTCAATTTCCGCGAAAAACGTGTTGAACATCTCGTGATCGGGCTTGATGATTTCAAAATCGCGGTCGGGCAGGACGCGCTTTATCTCGCGGCGGAAGGCGATGTCAAAGCGCGAACGCCGCCCGGCCAGGGCGCTGTCGGCCCAGATGCATCCGCCGAGCGTGATGTAATCGCGCAGGTTCTTCACTTCCCGGTCCAGGAATTTAAAGTCCTTATGGCCGGTCAGGTAAACGAACGGCGGCTTGAGGGTGAAGATCTCATCCGTGCCGACGTCGAGGATGGCCGGCACGACCTTGGCGTCAATCCGGTCCTTGGACCACTGCCTGATCTGGAACATGAGATTGCGGAGCGCGCTCTGGTCCCAGTTGTTGGTGCCGGTCCCGCCGTTGCAGTACCAGTCGCCGTCCTGGTATTTGGCCTGGAAAATGGTGAATTGCGCCCGCACCCCGTGATATGTTCCGCCGCGCCCGCCGACTCCGCTGCCGCCCCCGCCGCTGCCGCTGCCCCCGCCGCCGCTGCCGCTCCCGCCGCCCATGCCGCCGCGCCCGCTGCCGCCGGCGCCGCTCATGCTCACGTTCCAGCCCTTCTGGAAATCGCGCACGCCCTGCAGGCGCTTGATGTTGGCGTCGCTGATATTCTTGGCCATCTGGGTGTCAACCTTGATCTCCGACATTTGGACCTGGGGGGCGACAACCGGGGCTTCCACGCGCACAAAGGATGACGGCGCGGCAATCGTGAGCCTTTTGGCGGTGTTTTTTACGGAAGTCTGGGACATGTTCTGGACCGAGGCCGACACTTGGCGGGTCTGTTTGCTCGCCTGGGCGGAGGAAGGTTCCCCGCGCGGGCCGGCCGGCGGGGGGGCGGACGGTCCCAAAGGCAGGACGAGCACGCGGCCTTCCTCGAACGTGCCGCGCGTGACAACGTAATGGGACACGACCACGCCGCCGAGAATCAGGAGCAGCGCAAGGTAAAAACAGAGGGAAATAAGGAAATAACGGGAGCGCAGGATGGTCAACACAAGCGTCCAGACCGCGTTGAATTTTCCGCCCGCCTTGCTCTCGGCCATCTCTTCCAGCTCGTCAAGCTTTTTGGAATAATTGAATGCCATATGATATGCCGCTAATTCGCGTTAAAAGACAGGTTCTTCACGCCCGCCGCGGCGCAGGCGTTAAGCACGTCCACGATCCGCTGCTGCCGCACTTTCGGTTGAGGATGAATTATAACCGGCTGCTTGTCGCCGAAAACGCCCAGGACCTGCTTGAGTTTTCCGCGCACGGCCGGCAGGTCGCGGTCCGCCGGCGCATCTATGGGCGTTTCGTTGCAAAACACCTGCCCGGCCTCGTTGATCGCCAGGACAAGCTCGATCGGCTGGTCGCCGGTCGGAGTGCCGCCGCCGGGGATGAGCAGGCCGAGGTATTTTTCGTTGGTCTTGATCTGGCCGGCGATGATGAAATACATGAGCAGGAGCATCATGCAGTCGATCATCGGCCCCATCTGAATCTCAAGCTCCTCGATGTCCTCGTCATGAATGCGCTTTTTAGCCATAATTCACCATCTTTCCAATCATTCCTGCCCAATCCGTCACAATCGTTCAAAATAATCCACAACCCGCCTTATTTTTCATTTATATTTTCGGTGGTGGAGAAAAGGATATTGGCCACCTCGGCCTCGGCCACGGCCGCCATGGCCTGCTGGCTGAACTCATAGGGCAACCTTTTGTCGGCCCGGATGATCACCCTGAAATTCTGCGGCTTGCCCTGGAGTTTCATGCTCTGCACGATGAGGGCGGTCATGTCGCGCGGGTCGGTCATTTTGATGCCGTTGGCGACATAGGTGGCCTCGTAAAGGCTTTCGTTCCACTCGATGCTCACGATGAAACGGCCCGTGGTGTTTTCCTCCTTGAGGCCCTGCTGGGCGAAAGGCAGGACGACGTCCTTGCTGACGCGGTTTGTCTCCAGCGAACTGCAGTTGATATAATACATCAGCAGAAGCATGACGCAGTCAATCATGGGCCCGAGGTTGATCGGGACGAAAACCTCCTTGTCCATGAATGTTTCTTTGGCTTCTCTTGCCATAACATCACTTCCGCGTATTTATTCCCATTCAAGCTCTGAATTACAGCTCGGGCACTTGGCCACGCCGACCTGGACTTCTTTCTGGCAATGCGGGCACTGCGCCATCTCGGGCGCCTTTGCGGCCGGCGCGTGCGGGGCAGCCGCCCTGGCGGCCGGCGAAGGACCGGCGCCGGCGGCGCCTTTCCCGCCCAAGGCGCGGGCCTTCATCTCGCCCGTCACGATTTCCATGTCGGGCGTGACCGATTCAAAATCAATTTCTTCAAGCAGGCGCGTGATGATGTTTTGCATGCCGGTCATGGCGGCCTTGGTGCGGTTGGTCAAGACATAGAAGAGATAAAGCGAAAGGATGGCGATGCCCAGTCCGGTCCAGGTACAGAGGAGCGCCTCGCCGATACTTCCGGCCAGCTTGGCGGGGTCGCCGGTCGCGCCGCTGTAGGCCATCTTGTTAAACGCGCTGATCATTCCGGAGATCGTACCCAGGAGACCGAGGAGCGTGTTGACCGTGGCGTTCAGGTTCAGGTAGGAGCACTTTACCTTGAAGATGTTGTTTTGAAAATTCATGTAATCCATCGCGGCGTCCGCGGATGCCCCCATGCCCTGCGGGATTTTTTCAATGGCCGGCGCCATGGCGCGGGTCAGGGCGGAGGGATTGTCGATGCAAAACTGCCAGGCCTTGACGTAATCCTTGACGGCGATGGTTGAGGAGAGCTGCGCGACCGAGTCCGGCGGACAAAGCGCCTTTGTGCGGCCGCGGATGATAAGTTCAATAACCAGCGAGGTCACCCAGATCAGCGATCCCAGGAGGGGCCATTTGGTAAAACCCATCATGCCCCAGTAATCGCCCATGGTTTCCGGCGGTCCCTGCTGCGGTTCGCCGCCGCTGGCGACGGGAGCGGCCGGCGCCGCGGGTGTCACGGCCGGCGCCTGGGCAAAAGCCGACGTGACAAACAGGTCATTCCCGCAACCCGGGCCGGAGGGCATGAAGGGTTCGCTGCCGAAGATCATCAAGACCGCCGCCAGGGCGGCGAGTAATTTTGCTGTGTTTAGTTTCATTTGTTCTCCTGTGTTTAATGTAATTGTTTCACCACTGATCACACGGATGGCACCGATAACAGAAAGACGGCCGTACAGTCAGGCGGTCTGAACAATATCAATTTTATCCGTGGTAAAAAATGCCTTTTATTTTAATATGCTCTTGTGATAATTAATTTTCAAGTTTCTTTTTCAAATCCGCGGCCTTGCTGCCATACGGGGACGCCGGATATCGCGTGATCAGGTCGTTCAAAAACATCTTGGCGTATTCCGCTTTGTTCTGGCGCTGGTAAATCGCCGCCGCCCGGTAAAGCGTTTCCGGCAGGGCGTTGTCGGCCGGGTAGAGGGCGATGACCTTCAAATAGGCGTTGATCGCGCCGTTCAGGTCATTCTTGGACTCAAAGCATTTGCCGAGGCCCAGGAAAGTTTCGGCCGCGTAGGGGAACTGATCCCTGGGCGGGCGGAGCTGCTTTTCGTATTCGTCCGCCAGTTCCTGGAATATGGGCAGCGCCTTCTCAACGTCTTTGTTGGCCAGTTGCGTTTCGGCCAGCCCGAGCTGGGCGTCAACGGTCAGCGGGTCGTCCTCATAGGCCGCGAGAAAGGCGTTGAAAGCTTTTTCCGCGCTTGCGTTGTCGCCCGCCATCAGGCAGCCGCGCGCATAATATACCAGGGCTTTCGCCGCCCAGGGGGTATCCAGGCCGAGGTATTGGTTCGCCACCTTGGAAAGGATCAGTTGCGCTTCCTTGTAATTGTTTTTTTCATAGGCGTCAATGCCGCGCAAAATCGCCGCCGGCGGCTCAACGGTCAGCTTTTCTATCGCCGAGCGGGGGACCGCCACGATGCCCTGGCCGGCAATTTCTATCGTGACGTTTTTGATGTCGGCCGACTTGACCTTGCCGCGGAAGGTCTGGTTCTTGGTGATAATGACGTCGTCGGCGCCGCCCGCCGGGACGGCGGCATACCAGCATAATGCCGCCATGGAAATGATCAGCGCGATTGCCCGGTGATAAATCATTTTTTTGTCAGCCATTGATGCGACCGGTTTAAAAGAATCAACCAATGCCCCATGAAAGAAAAGTAAAGCAATTGCTTCCGTCTGTCAATTTTTTTTTAAGAAAAAACTCGTCATGGGCGGTTAATAGTTGTATATAATGAACCAGATAATTTTTTTAGCAATTTTCTTTGCTTCATTTCGCGCCAAAGAAGGAGGAGCGGTTATGGTTATGGCCTGTTTTTCCGGCAAAAAATTCTTTTCTTTTTTTCTTTTCTTGATGCTCGCGGGCTTGACGGCGTTCGCCGAGGTGGCCGACGACCTGGCCATGCGCGGCGAGGAGGCGATGAACAAGGGCCGCTTTGACGTGGCGACCGGCATTTTTGAAAAAATTATCCAGAACCACCAGACCTACGTGAATATCCGCTCCGTCAAGTTCGACCTGGCCTGGTGTTATTACCAGCGCGGGAAATACGGCAGCGCCATTCCGTTCCTGGAGGAATTGTCCGGCGTCCGGGAGCAGAACAAGGACATGCAGGAGCAGTCGGCTTTTCTCCTGGCCGAATGCCACGCGCGCCTCGGCGCCGTGCAGGGCGGCAAGGAGCAGGAAAAAGAGCGGAAAAAATCCCTGGCCAAGGCCATTGAACTGCAGACCGCCTTTATCGGCAATTATCCGAAGAGCATCAACGTGCCTTATGTCTTCTACGGCCGGGCCTACGCGCATTACCTGGACGGCAATCTTGACGACGCCCAGAAGGACCTTGACAGCCTGCTCGCGAAATACGGCAATACGCCCGTCGCCGTGAGCGCGCAATTCCTGCTCGCCAGCGTTTACAGCCAGCAGGGATTGGAACGGATCAAGGGCGACAAGAAAGCGGAGGCCCAGGCATATCTTGACAAGGCCCGCAAGATTTTTGACCAGCTTTCAAAAAGCGACATCAATCTCGCGCTGGCCAATGACAGCAACTATTCGCTCGCGGAAACATGGTTTGAAGCCGGGCAGTATTCCGATGCGATCCAGTATTTCCGCAATGTCCGCCCGAAAGACGATGTGATCAAGGACCTTGCCGCCCGGCAGGACGCGATCATGACCAGGCTTGCGGCCGAAACTGCCAAGGGCGGGGAGGTCAAGGGGATTAAAATCGAACTGGGCCGGGTGCAGGGCCAGTTGGCCAGCGTTCGCGAATCACCCGACCTGATGGTGACCGCCTATTTCCGCATCGCCGACGCCTTTTTCAGGATGAAACGCTACGAGGAGGCGATCGTCATCTGCCGGCATCTGACAAAATGGAAATTCATCGGTAAAACCCAGTTTGAACAGGCATCCTTTTTGATCATCAACGGCTTCATTGCCCAGAAGAACGCCGATGCGGCCGCGCAGGGTTACGAGGCTTTCAAGGAGAAGGCCGGCGACGCCGCGCCGGCGGCCGAACGCACCGCCCTTTCGATCGGCCAGCTTTATTTTGCCACGAACAACGTCGTGACCGCCCTGCAGTATTTCGCGGAAAGCGTTGATTTCTTTCCCAATGGCAAGGGCGTTGAAGACGCCCTCTATATGAAGGCGGCCTGCGAATACAACCTCGGCCAGACGGAAAACCTTAACGAGACGATTGAAATATACATGGATAGGTTCCCAAAAGGCCATTACCAGCCGAACCTCCTTTATTTCAAGGCCATCAATCTTGCCGGCGCCGGCCAATATGAGGACGCGCTCCGGACCATTGACGAGCTCCTGCACCAGTTCCCCAAGGGGACCGATACCTTTGAGACCATGGACGACGCCTATTACCAGAAAGGCGTCTACCTGACCCAGTTGAAAAAGCCGAAGGAAGCAATCAAGATATTCGAGGATTTCCAGAAACGTTTCAAGGACAGCCGCCTGAAACCGTTTGCCCTTTATCAGATGAGCCTGGCCTACAACGACAGCGGCCAGCTTCCCAAGGCGGTCGCGGTCCTGGAGCAGATCGCGCGCGACTACCCGAAGCTGGAAATCGCCGCGCAGTCCATGTTCCGCGTGGGCATCATGTACTATGAGAAGAATGATTTCGCCCGCATGTCCGCGGCGCTGGAAAGAGTCACGATGGAATTCCCCGAAAGCCCGCTGGTCGTGGATTCCTTCTTTTTCCTGGGCTGGGCCGGCAAGGAGAAGCTGAGCGATTATGACTCGGCCATCAATTACCTCTGGCAATCGTTCGAGCTCGCGCCCAACCACGAGCGGGCGCCGGAAATACTTTTCCTGATTGCCCAGTCATACAGCGAAAAAGCCCAGCGCATGGGGCAGCCGACAATCCTTCCGGATGAACAGCGCGCGGTTTACAGGCGCTCCCTCTTTGAAAGCGCGGCGGTTTGCGAGACGCTTCTGCAGCAATACCCGGCCTCGGAACAGGCGCTCTCCGCCATACCCGGCATTGCCGACGCCATTTACAGCGTCGTGCGCTGCAAAATGATCAAGCCCGAGGAAGCCGTGCAGTATTTTGAAAAGGCCGTTGAGCGGAATAAGTCCAATTCGGAGTTGCAGGCGCAGTTGATATTCAGCGAGGGAATGTACCTGATGAAAAACGCGGAGAAGGAAAAGGCGCTCGCCGCGTTCAAGCGGGCCCTGACCACCGACGCAAACGTGCGCCTTTCGGCCCAGATGCTCCTGGATTACGCCGACTCCTGCAAGGAGGCCTCGTCCTTGAAGGAGGCCGCGGATATTTATCAGCGCGTATTGAATGAATACGCTTCTGATCCCAATGCGTCCGCCCCGGCCACCTACGGCCTGGCCGACATAAACTTCCGCGACGGGAAGGACGCCGAGGCGGAGGAGGCGTTCACCACGGTCCTCAAGAATTTCCCCTGGTATGCCAAGGGCAAGCAGGGCAAGGTCAAAATCGCGCAGATCCGCGAGCGCAAGGGTGATTATGAAGCCGCCGAGCGGATGTACAAGGAAGTCGCGTCCCAGGAGCGCGCCCCGGAGGCGCGCATCGGCGCGACCCTTGGGGAGATCCGCTGCCAGCTGGTCCAGGCCGAGAAGCTGGAGAAAGAGGGCAAGAAGGCCCAGGCGCTTGAAAAATACACCGCCGCGGACAGCAGGGCCAGCAGGATCATCGTCATGTTCGAGGCCTATCCCGAGTTCATGGCCGAGGCGCTCTGGCACAAGGGGCGGATCTATGAAATGCAGAAGAACTACGACATGGCGCGAGAGCAATATGAACGGCTCGTAAAGGAATACAAGCAGTATCCCTGGGCCAAGCAGGCCGAGGAACGCCTCAAGGTCCTGCCGGCGCCCGCGCCC
>CAYYWX010000003.1:111648-112012 GCA_964475405.1 uncultured Verrucomicrobiota bacterium | reverse complement strand
CGCTCACGGTCACGTTCGCCCCGTTCAATTCCTTGAGGGGATAGACCGCGACCGTTGCCGGTTCATATTCGCCGCGCGCGGCGGATATTTTTATTTCCGGGACAATCTCCGCCGCGAGCGGCGTGCTGTTGGGATAGACGGAAACATTGTAGTTCCTTGAAAAGAGGACGTACCCCTTCTCCTTGTCCTTTTCGGAAATGACGGGAGAAGCTTCATCCTTGTGGAGCTGCATCATGAATTTTCCGATGCGCTCCAGGATGTATATCTGGCTCTTTTCCTCTGGGGAGAGTTTCTCAATCGCCTCCAGGAACCCCTTCGGGGGATTATCCTTCAGCCCCGCCGATACGTTCAGCGCGCAGGACAA
>CAYYWX010000003.1:74133-111638 GCA_964475405.1 uncultured Verrucomicrobiota bacterium | reverse complement strand
CGATGGAAAGAAAACATGAAATTCTTATTTTATTATTTATACGCACGTTAAATCTCCTGCTTTCTTATTTTGCCGCCAAGTCGCTGATATATACGATAAATTCTCCATCCCATTTCTCTTCCCAGTCTTTTTCCGAAAACATGCAGTAGGAAAAATGCCATTGACTAACCTTGGAAAGATTAAGCTTCCGCTTCCCGTCCTGGGACATCAGGCCGTCAATGTTCAGCTTGATATTGTTCATCCCAGGTTTCAGCGTAAATGAGATTACGCCCCAGTTCGGCCTCCCGCGGTTTTCAAAATCATCCTTGATCACAAAGGTCATCTTGCGATCCTTGTCCGCGGCGCTGAAGGCGTTAAATGCGACCTCCGTCTTCCCGCTCCAGTTGGAACGTTTCGGCGTATAGTCGCCGGCATACCCCGCCTTTGTCCATAGGAGCTTCAGGGAAAGGTCTCCCTTCGTGACCACGTGTTCTTCCGACAAACTGAGCGTGGCCCCCGCAATGTCATTGAACATCTCGCCTTTATTGATATTCGTGATATACATCTTGCCGGTTTCGCCGCAGACCGCCGTTGCAACGCATGAAAGAACCAGAAGTGCTATGCTGGAAAAAAGATTATTGTTTTTCATTTTCAAATCACTCTCCCGTGACAAGTTCCATGTCGCTGAAATAAAGGATTATCGGCTTTTCCGGCAGGGAAGTAGTGGCAAAATACCACTCAAGCACCTTCTTCAGGTTCATGGCGTTGCCATTGTTGCTGGCGATTCCCTGGATGAATATTTCCTGCTTGCTCTCCCCGGGCGGCAGCACAACCGTGGTTTCAGCACGATCCATATATGTGCTGGGATGATCGGCGTCGCGGATGATGAAGACAAGCGACACGATCTCGGGCGAGGCGTTAAAAGCCTTGAACTTTATCATCTCCCACTTGCTCCAGTCCGGTTGCTTCGGGCTTGTCACGCCAAACTTGCCCTTGCCGTAAGGCGCATTATCGGCCCCACCCTTGCTCAGCGTTATTTTGAGACACTTTTTGTCCTTCTCGGCATGTTCCGCGGAAAGTTCCACGTCCGCCATGAATTGGGCCGAAAGGCTCAAATCCTCCTTCTCAATCATCTTGGGACTGGTCAATTCCCCCTTGGTAAAGTTAATCAGGTCTTCCTTCGTTATTTTCTTTTCTTCTTTCTTATCTTCCGCCTGAAGCGCCAGGCTCATGGAAAACAACAAAGCCGCGGCCATCATCGTCATCAATCGCCAGTTTTTCACGTGCATCTTTATCTCCTTCTTAAATCACTTATCCGACGTGGTCAGCACCATGTCGCTGAAAAAAAGCGTCGTCTCTGCCGTCGGGCCGGCTATATACCAGTGGGTGATTTTCTTTATGTTGAAAGATCCACCTGAATTATTTGAAACACCCTGGATCGCGATTTCCTGCGTGCTCTTGCCCGGAGGCAGCGCCACTGTGGTGTCAAACCGGGAGGCATAGCCCTTGACCGGATTATCATCCCGCGCGCTGAAACTGAGGCTGACAATATCCTTGCCGGCATTAAAGACGGTAAACTTGATGAAATTGAAATCGCCCCAGTTGCTGTTCTTGGGGTTAAGCATTCCAAATGCGCCACCCCCGGTCCAGACCACCTTCAGGGAAAGGTCCCCCTTCTGGGCGACATTCTCCTCGGAAAGGCTTAAGGCAACTTTTCCATTATTATCGTTAGGAAGTTCCCCTTTGTTGATGTTAACGAGGAACATCTTTTTCTCCGCCTTTTCGGTTTTTCCCGGCTCGCTCACAACGGCGTTCAGTTCAACACCCCGGGCCATCACGCCGATTGTCAGCAACGCCAATGCAACTATCGCCACTTTATAATTCCAGATTAACATATTACACCTCCTGTTATGATTGTCTGCTTCGTTCGTTTTCGTCCCATCCCGCACGGGGATGTTCCGATTCAATCAAGCTTCCCATAGCCGTATCTTTTGTTTCCCAACCTCCTTGTTATATGCTGTTTTTTTTAATTTTTCACCTGCCAGCGCCATTGCTCAAACTATTTGCGCCAATAGTATGTTTTCAACCGCGCGCGAACAAGGCATATTTAACGCATATTGTTGCGTTGACTTTATTACCGGACCTGTCATATTGTTCACTCTGTGTATTGATGGATAAACCATGACCGCCATATATGAACGCCCGGTAACGACACGCGATATCGCCCGCGCCGCGGGAGTGAATGCCGCCACGGTCTCGCGCGCCTTGCGGGGCGTCTCCGGGGTGTCCCCTGCGGTCCGCAAACGCATTCGCGCCCTGGCCCGAAAATTGGACTACCATCCAAACCCCTACGTGTCGGCCTTTACGGCGCAGGTCAGGGTATATCGGCGCATGCCCCGCCCGGCCACAATCGCCATGCTGGACTGCTGGCCGCCTGTTCGCCCCGCCTGGGCGAACTTTAACCAGAACATAGACTACGTAACCGGAATTAGAAACAGGGCGCGGACGCTTGGTTATCAAATCGAGCCAGTGCGGCTGGCCGACCTGAACGGGTCCCTGGAACGGCTGCAACAACTGTTGTTCACGCGCGACATCAACGGATTACTGGTCCTGCCGACGCCGGCGGGGGTCAACCTGTCCGGACTAAATTTCAGCCGGCTCGCCTGCGCCGCAATTGACTTTACCATGAAAAATCCCGCCACCATGCGGCGAACCGGTTCCAATTACTATCACAATGTCTGGCTGGCGCTGACAACCCTGGCGGAACGCGGTTATCGGCGCATCGGTTACGTCAGAACCATCGCCAGCCTCCAAGGGCAGGACAACAACCCGATGCTTGCCGCTTTTTTCGCCTATCGCGCCATGCATCCGCTCGTCTGCGTGACACCATTGTTCTGCGACGTTAAATCCAGGCTGGCAAAATTGGACGCCTGGATGCGCCGCCTGCGGCCGGACGTCGTTATCACGAGCGATTTTCTGCTACCTGACGACCTGAAAACGGCCGGATGGCGCGTGCCGGACGAGGTCGCCTGTATGTCCCTTTCCCGGCCGCCATCAGGACGGAACGTGACCCACATTGACGAGCGCAATTGCCTCGTCGGCGCGCAGGCCGTGGACATGATCGTGGATGCCATTCACCGCAATGAGTTCGGATTGCCAAGCACGCGCATTGTGCATCTCATTGACGGCGTCTGGCGCGAGGGCGCAACCGTGCGCCGACGGCGGCCGGGCAATGCCGGCCGATCCCCAGTGCAAACCGGCAGAGCCAGCCGCGATTTTTTCAGATAGAAACATCGCTTTTCCGACCCAAAGCGATTACGGCGTGACGACTTTTTTTTCTTGAACTGGCTTATTTTCCGAATAATATTTATGAAATAAGAAGAGGGTTATTTTATGCATACAAAAAAAAGCAGGATGCGTTTCAGGATGGTTATCCCGGCATTTCCGGCCTTCAATATCTATTCCCGGATAGCACGCACTACAACGGCCCTCGGCCCGGTTTGCGTGGCGACGGTCGTCAGCCGGATGGATGGCTGGGACGTTGAGGTAATCGACGAGAATAACTACCGCAAGTTCGGCCCGCGGGACAACGAAAGCCTGCCGGACCACAACACCCTCCAGACCATCCGGCACGCGGACATTATCGGCCTTTACGGCGGCCTGAGCAGCACGATCCCGCGCCTGCATGAGCTGGCGCGTTTTTACCGGCAGATCGGCATCACAACCATCGCCGGCGGACAGCATTTTGCCGGCGAGAATATCCGCGCGGCGCTCGACAACGGCGTTGATTACATCGTCATCGGCGAGGGGGAAATAGCCATCCGCGAACTGCTTTCCGCGATCACGGAAGGCAAGGATCCCGCTCTGGTTGACGGGGTGGCTTTCATGCGCGACGGGGAGCTCGTTCAAACGAAGGAACGCCCGCCCATCACCGATTTTGACAAGCTGCCCCTCCCCGATTTTGACCTTGTGCGCTACGCCAAGATCGACCTGTATCCGGTCGGCTGGGCCCGCGGATGCGAAATGAAGTGCGAGTTCTGCACGGTCAAGGGAAAGCCGCGACCGGCGACGGTGGAGAGGGTCGTTGAACAGATTGCCAACGTGGTGGAAACGCGCGATGCGCGGCATTTCTTCATCGTGGATGATTTGTTCGGCCACCGGCGCGAAGAGACAATGCGGCTTTCCGGCATGCTGGCCGACTATCAAAAGGCGATCGGGATCAACCTTGATATCACGGTCCAGATCCGGCTGGACAGGGCAAAGGACGCGGAAATGCTCAAGGCGATGCGCACGGCGGGCATTAACAAGATTTGCATCGGCTTTGAGTCGCCGATAGCGGAAGAGCTGGCGGCCATGAGCAAGCACATCCGGCCGGAAAGCATGCTGGAAATGGTGCGGCTCTATCACAAGGCCGGGTTTCTTATCCACGGCATGTTCATTTTCGGATATCCGCTTCCGGCAAACGCGCGTTTGAACATGGGGCTCAAGGAACGCGTCCGGCATTTCAGGTCGTTTATCAGCAAGGCCCGGCTTGATACGATCCAGCTTCTGCTGCCCATTCCGCTGCCGGGGACGGAAATGACCGCGCGCCTCGCCGCCCAAAACAGGATATTCCCGAAAGAAAGCGTCGGCTGGGAATACTACGACGGCAACTTTCCTTTGTTCTGGCCGGACGCGCCGCTCTCCCCGGAGGATATGCAGGTGGCTTTGCACAAGATAATGGGACGATTTTACCGGTTCAGGTACTTTTTCGTGATCGGCCTGAACATCCTCGCCTTCCCGGCCATGATCTTTTCGCTCGGCAACATAACTTTCGGCTGGCGCATATGGTATCGCAGATGGCGCAATTCCATCATACGCTTCGGCGGCTGGCTGATGTTGCGGCATTGGCTCTCCGAGTTTAAGAAGGGCGAATTCTCGAAAAAGCTCGCAGTGGCCAAACAGGAGACGCCTTATTCAGGAAGAGCAGCTTCGGATAAGCAGCGCAAATAATTCAGGAAGATAATGTCTTAATTATCGGGAGGAGCGAAGAAAACAATGCGTCACGCCGCTCGCCTGGGCGAAGCGCTCCGGCGGAGCCTGGTGACGCACTACAACTGTAGCGCCGCACGGTGTGCGGCGAATTCTGCCAAAGGCGGAAAACAACTACAGCCTTAACTATGTGAGCAGTCACATTTCATCAGCGCCCGGCTTGTACGGGACCAGCGGATAATTGGCAAGGCGCTTGAAGGCATCGTGCTGCCGTTGGGCCTGGAAAATCGTCATGCCGATGGATTCCGGCTGCTGGTAGGCCTTGACCATGAATCCCCCGCCGTAATTGCCCAGTCGCCAGACTTGGCGGTGGGCCTCGTCGTCAATCGCGTTCATATCCCCGCTTCCGATCGTTTTCTGGATATCAACGCAGTTCCAGAAGCAGATGCGTCCCGCGCAATTTTCTCCCAGCCAGTCAATGCCCATGAGTTCCGGTTGATCAAGTTGCATTACATCGCATCCGGCTTCGATGAACATGTCCATGTATTCGCGCACCTGCCCGCAGCAATGATGAATGAAGTGCATTCCCCGCTCATGGAGCAGGTCAATCGTCCCCTTATACCTTGGAAAATATAGTTGCCGGAGTGCGGCCGGGCTGACGAACGGCTGGGCGTTGGTGCCCATGTCATCCCAGGTGATCACGCCGTCAACCCCGGAGGCGGCGTAATGCCCGATGATGACCGCGCGGAACTCAACGATACGGTCCAGCAGACGGGCAAGGTTCTCCTGCTCAAGCGCATTGTCCATAAACCAGTTTTCAATCCCCCGCAAATCAATCGGCAGGAGCATCAGGCTGGGTATGTGGCCATAAACATAAAGGCCGGCGGCATGCGCGCGGGCGACATCGGCCTTGAGATGCGCATAGCGCCAGGGAGCGGCAAAATCCGGGAATTGATGGCGATCGAGCATGTGCCAGCCTTCCGCCAGCGGAAACTCCACGGCCTCTCCCAAGCTGGTGGTGATTCGGCGGCGTTTTATGCCCCACTCCGTGACCCATTCCGTCTGCCCCGGTTGCGGGATGAAGCGTGGATCTTCCGCGTAGGCAACCGCGGCAAAATCGGTCTCATCCCATGTCCGGCCTTGGATCGGGTCGGTTAGAAAATGAAGGCCGATGCGCGGCGGCTCGCGGAACTCAATGCAGCGTCGGACGATTTCGCGTGATGTCATTATATTTTACTTTGCTTGCCCCTTGCTGACTTTGGCTGGGCTTTCGCCTGGACGGCGGACTTGACGGTCACGGCAACGGCGCCGTCAACGAGCCCCACATCGAGCGTCGCGCCTTCCGGCCGGGCGCCGGCCAGGATCGCGCGCGCGATCGGGGTCTCGATCTTCTGCTGGATGAGCCGTTTCATCGGGCGCGCGCCGTAAATCGGGTCGTAGCCGTTGGTCACGATGTATTCCCGGACCTGATCGGATACGGCGATCGTTATCCTGCTTTCCCGGAGACGCTGTTCCAGATCATTCAATTGCAAATCGGCGATTTTCGCCAGTTCAGCGCGGGTCAGCGGCTTGAAAAGGACCGTTTCGTCAACCCGGTTTAAAAATTCCGGCCGGAAATGCGCGCGCAGCGCCTGCATGACCTGGTCGCGGACCCGGTCGTCAATATGCCCGTCGCGGTCAATGCCCTCCAGCAGGAGCGGCGAGCCGATGTTGCTGGTCATGATCACGACCGTGTTCTTGAAATTGACCGTTCTGCCGTGCGAATCGGTCAAACGCCCCTCGTCGATCAACTGCAGGAGGACATTGAACACGTCCGGGTGGGCCTTTTCTATTTCGTCGAAGAGGATGACCGAATACGGTTTTCTGCGGACGGCCTCGGTCAGTTGTCCGCCTTCCTCATATCCGATGTAGCCCGGCGGAGAGCCGACCATGCGGGAGACGGCGTGCTTTTCCATGTACTCGCTCATGTCGATCCGCACCATGTTTTCCTCGGTGTCGAACAAGGCGGCCGCAAGGGCTTTCGCCAGCTCGGTCTTCCCCACGCCGGTCGGCCCCAGGAAAATAAAGGAGCCGATCGGCCGTTCCGGGTTTTTTATGCCGGAGCGCGCCCGCAGGACGGCGTCCGCGACGGCCTGCACGGCCTCGTCCTGCCCGATGACGCGCTCGTGCAGGACCTGGTCCAGGCGCAGGAGTTTTTCGCGTTCGGTTTCAAGCAAACGGGTCAGGGGGATCTTGGTCCAGCGCGCAACCACCTCGGCAATCTCCTCCTCGGTGACCTCCTCCCGCAGCAGCTTTCCATCCCCGGCGATTGAATCGGCCGCGGAAAGTTCCTTTTCCAGCGCGGGCAGGACGCCGTGCCTGATTTCGGCCACTTTTTCAAGGTTATAGGAGCGCTCGGCCTCCTCGCATTCGCGGCGCGCTTTTTCAATCTTCTCGCGCAGGACCTGTTTGCGCCCGAGCGCCTTCTTTTCGCCCTCCCACTTGGCGCGCATTTCCCCCGACTTGGATTTCAATTCCGCCAGGTCTTTCCTGAGCGCGGCCAGGCGTTCCTGGCTGGCGGCGTCCTTTTCCTTCCTGAGGGCGGTCTCCTCGATCTCGAGCCGCATCAGCTTCCGGGTTATCTCGTCAAGCTCGGCCGGCATGGAATCTATCTCGGTGCGGATCGAGGCGCAGGCCTCGTCCACCAGGTCAATCGCCTTGTCCGGCAAAAAACGGTCGCTGATGTACCGGTTGGAAAGGACCGCCGCGGCCACGATCGCCGCGTCCTGGATCCGGACCCCGTGATGGACCTCGAACCTTTCCTTCAGCCCGCGCAGGATGGAGATGGTGTCCTCCACCGAAGGCGCGTCCACCACGATCGGCTGGAATCGGCGCTCGAGGGCGGCGTCCTTCTCGACGTGCTCGCGATACTCGTCCAGGGTCGTGGCGCCGATGCAATGCAACTCGCCGCGCGCCAGCATCGGTTTCAGGATATTGCCAGCGTCGGAAGAGCCCTCGGTCTTCCCGGCGCCGACGATCGTGTGCAGCTCGTCGATGAAAAGGATTATTTTGCCCTCGGCGGATTTTATCTCGTTCAGGACGGCCTTCAGACGTTCCTCAAACTCGCCGCGGTATTTCGCCCCTGCCAGGAGGGAAGTCATGTCCAGGGCAAAGATCGTGCGGTCTTTCAGGCCTTCCGGGACGTCGCCGCGCAGGATGCGGTGCGCCAGGCCCTCCACGATCGCGGTCTTGCCCACGCCCGGTTCGCCGATCAGGACTGGATTATTCTTGGTTTTGCGCGAAAGGATGCGGATGACGCTCCGAATTTCCTGGTCCCTTCCGATGACCGGGTCCAGCTTGCCCTTGCGGGCCATGTCAACCAGGTCAAGCCCGTATTTCTGGAGCGCCTCGTAGGAGGCCTCCGGGTTGGCGCTCGTCACGCGCTGGTTGCCGCGGACGGACGAGAGGGCGTCCAGCAGTTTCTGGTGGGTAACGCCGGACTCGGAGAGTATTTTGCCGGCCGGATTTGCGCGACCCTCGTCGGCAAAGGCCATCAAAAGGTGCTCAATGGAAAGATACTCGTCCTTCATCCGCTTGGCCTCGTCGGCGGCCTTGACGAAAAGACGATTCAGGCGCTGGGTGACGTAAATTTTGCCGGCCTCCACCGCAGCGCCGCTGACATGCGGTTTTTTTTCAAGTTCCCGCTCCACCCGCGCTTTCAGATCGGCGACCGGGACTCCCATGATCTCAAACAGGCGCGGCGCAAGGCCGTCCGGTTGCTCGAGCAGCGCGGCCAAAAGATGCTCTTCGTCAAGTTCCTGGTGACCGTGCCGGACGGCGAGCGTCTGGGCCGACTGCATCGCTTCCTGAACTTTTTGCGTGGCCTGGTTTAAATCCATATTTTCCTCGTCAATATTTGCATGGTCAGACTTGTGACTTTATGACTTTTTAAGGAAAACTTACCTGAGCCATTTCCTTGCGCAATTCATCCACAAAACGGCGAAAATCATCCAGGTTAAAAGGCGCCAGCAGATATCCGGGCTCTATGTCAATCTTTAATCGCGAGAGCAGGAAAGATATCATCGCCGGATCAAGTCCTGCTTCCTTATTTTGGGTTTCTTTTAAATAGTCCCGCACAAAATAACCATGCCGTTGCAGATAATACAGGTCAAGCACGTCTTTTAACTCGCAGCGATGAATCAATGCGCAGATTTTGTTAACCATTATTTCACGGATGGTGTCCACCCGCACGCCGTCAAACTCGTTTTTCTTCTCGTCAATTTGGGGAATCCTCTCAATCACAAAGTCAATAATTTCCGTTTCCGGCGGACGGACAATCTGATAGCGATGAAAATCCGGCGAGGCTGTCAGCGCGCGGCATTCTGCCTGGATATCCGCGGCAATGCCACGGACGATATTTTCCAGCAAGTGCCATTCCACCGTTGGCGCGCGGGTGAAGAAATCCAGGTCGTATGACAGGCGGTGCTCCAGATAAAAAATCCCAAGCGCCGACCCGCCGGTCAGGAAGAAGTCGCGGTTCCGTTCGGCGAACCTCTTTAAAAAATCGCGTTTTAAGGCTGTTATGGCTTTAGATTTTTCCCAGTTCATGCCAGACATCCAGAATATATTTCCAGAATTCCTGTTTCCTGCCCAAAAACGATTTCAGTTCCCCAAAACGGGCCGCGATTTCATCGGGCCGCAAAAATACCCAGACATCCTCGAAACGCGCCTCGCGCATAATCCAGGCCGCCAGCATGGACCAGTCTTTCGGCGCGCTTTCCGCAAGCTTTGCCTTGATGTCGTCCACCGACCAGGAACGATCCCAGCAAAAATACGGGCGTTCCCGCGGAGACAACTTGCTATTTATGACATACTGTTTGAGCATTTAACACCGTTAGTAATTGATCCATACCCGCCCCGGCGAATATCTTTAACATGCATGAAGATACACTCCGTAGTGCTTGTTGTCAACTCAAGCCAAATTCATTTCAAAAATATCCGGGTTAGAATTGCCACTTTCCGCCGGTGGCTGAATTGCGGATGACATAAAAGGCCATTGTTCAATATTTGCCCCTTACGCCTGATGGGATCCGTCAGGCACGTCTGCGGTATGCTTTTGGCGAACAGGCATAGCACCGCTTGAATAGATGGGAAAAATTACTCAGATCATGGAATCCGTTCCGGCTTAGTCCGATTTGCGGCCTCCTGGGTCGTGATCAACCCGTTCGAGTTGGAAATCATTTGCAAGACTGCATTGATTTGGCCGGCAACAACAATGGCATCAGTCGGCGCAATTGTCGTTGAAAACAAAGGTCTTGGGGCTCATCCCCATGACCTTTCGAAATTGGCGTGAAAAATAATTGCTGTCGTTGAATCCCGTCTGAAACGCCGTTTCGGTCACATTCAGCTGTCCCTGGCGCAGGAGTTCCGCCCCGCGCATGATGCGCAGGCGGATAAGATATTCAATCGGCGCAAACCCGGTCGCCGCCTTGAAATCACGGCGGAGACTGATCAGGGACATGTGAGTGGTTGACGCCAGGTCTGCCATATGGACCGGTTTGGCCAGGTTCGTTTCAAGATACGCTATGGCTTTGGAAATTCTCGCCAATGGATGCCGGGTAAGTATATGCCGGTCATCATAATAGCGGGAAATACTGCAGATAATTTGCATGAAGAGCCCTTTCGCCATAAACGAAAAGCCCGGAGACTTGTCAATTAAATTATGTTCCATGGAAGTGACCAGTCCCTTAATGTAAGTTAATTGTTTCAGGTCAAGCCGCAGGTGCCTTTTTAATCCGTAAAATTTACCAGGACGGCGTCTTGTTTCAAAAAGGACATGGTACCCTGGCAATTTTTCAAGTTCTTCCAGCGGCAAGACCAGTTTGTCGGGATAAAACAACACATTGATCAGCCGGAGATTGCTGGCATTTGAATATCCGTGCGCGTCGTGTTCCCTGATCACAAACACGTCGCCGGCTGTAATCGGATAGGATTCAGTTTCGGTGAAGTGAATGCCCTGGCCGCTTTCAATGAAAACCAGTTCCATAAAATCATGGAAATGAAGACCGGTTGAAATCTGCGGATTCACCCGCACGACACACGGCAAGGAACGGTCAAATTCAAAATTTTCCAAAAAAACTTTTTTTTGCGTCGAGTTTGACTCCATTGATCAAATTGTGCTAGTATTTGACAGAATAATCAAGGCGTTAATGTTCTCCGGGTTTTATATTTCTCATCACAGGCTAATTTAGATTGACGATGAAGATCATATGGAACAAGATGACTAAAACAATTCAGGTAACCTTCCTGACCGTGGTTTTTCTAATCGGCGGAGTTCGCACAATTGCGGCAAAAGAAGCGCCGCTGGGGTCGCCTGACTTTTCTCCCTCCCCGGAGCATCCGGTCGGATGGCGCGGGGACGGGAACGGAAAATATCCGGGCGCAACGCCCCCTGTTCATTGGGAACGGACCTGCAAGCAGACCGCCGCCCTGAAGTGTTCTTCCGCGATTCCAACCAATCAATCATCCGATAAAGCCGTATCAACCGGCGGAGGATTCTTCACCGAATGGCTGGTGGCCGGGCCGATCTCCTGCGCGGGCAAGACTAATGCAATCACGGAGGAACTTGTCCCCGGCGAGGGAGCGCTCTCGGCGCAGGAGGGTGACAAGATCGCGGGAACTCTTTGGCGCAAGATCGCCGTGGAGGATTCGTTCGTGGATGTATGGAAAAACTTGGATGGAATGACCAACGGCCAGGCGGCCTTTGTGCAAACCTGCCTCTATACTGAAAAACCGGTGAAAATTTGGTTTCATTTAAAATACGGCGCCGGCCTGGCGTTCTGGTTCAACGGCGTCTTCAAATATAAGGGCACCAGCCATTATGATTACATGGCGTCCGGTCCCGCAATTGCCCTTGATTTGCAGGCGGGTTGGAACCGGTTTCTGTTCAAAATTCTGCCGCGCGTCAGCGCCGCCACCGATTTCCCGAGCTGTTGTTACGTCCGCTGCCGGTTCTGGCCGGCGGAGGAGCCGCGCGATTACGACGAGAAGAACATTGCCTGGATAACCGTCATGCCCGGCCTTTCGGAGGACACGCCGGTCATTGCCGGCGACCGCATCTTCACCATGGCCTGGCCCTATAACCTGGTCTGCCTGGACAAGAAGACCGGCAAAATACTCTGGATCAGGTCGAACAGCCCGTATGACGCCGCGACGGCGGAGGAGCGGAAGGCGAACCCGGATTTGTTTTCCAAGATGGATGAGCTGGCGGCCAAACGCGACGCCTATTACCGCGATTTCATCGCCGGGAAAATAACTTCCGGACAACCAGTCATGGAAGAAAATGACGTGGAAACCGAAATTGACAAACTCATGGTCCAGGTTGACAGGAAATACAAGAAGTCCACCCAGCAGGGCGAGCCGGAGTGGTGGACCATCCCCACCCCGACGACGGACAGCAAGCGCGTTTGTGTCTGGTTGACGAGGGGCGTGAGCGCCTCTTATGACCTGGACGGCAAGCGCCTCTGGATTAATTTTGAAGAGACCATCGAACAGCACCACGGTTATTTCTGTTCGCCGGTCATGGCGGGCGGCAAGTTCATAAAATTCGACGGTCGCCTGACGGCCTTGGACGTTGCAACCGGACGGGTGGCATGGAGTGTTGACGACAGAAACGGGGCCGGCAAAGGCTCCGATCTTTGGTTCGGATCATTGAACCGCGGCGGAGTCTTCGGCGGGGAGGAATATATTCTCGGTCCGGAACCGGCGCTCCTGGTCCGGGTGGCGGACGGAAAGACCTCCGGCAAATTTGGCCGCGGCGATTCAACGCCGGTTTTGGACGGGGATTTGCTCTTCTATGCCTATCAGGGCGACCAGGTGGGTTCCTGGCGCGTCGCGCCGGTTGCCGGAGGAGTGGCGGAGGTCAAGCCCTTGAAAGGAGCGGCTTGGCCGTTGCAAACAATGGTCGGTTCCCCCAATTTCTATCAGGGCCATTACCTGGAAGTCTCTCCCCTGATTTACGAGGGGTTAGGCTACGTCGTGAGTTGTTCGGGCGTGCTGGCGGTCTTTGACGTTGCCACGATGGAACGCGTCTACGAAAAGGCTCTGCCGCTGGACCTCCTGCACGCGGCGCTTACCAGCACTTCCCAGCACGGCTATTTCGGGGCCAATCCGGCCCTGGCCGGGCAATACATTTACCTCATGGGCTCCACCGGGGTGACACTTGTGATCAAGCCGGGCAGGAAATACGAGGAGGTGGCCCGCAACCGGATTCAGTACCTCGACCAAGTCAACTTTACCTGGGACGGCAAGGCCCAAAAACCGCTCAAGGGGCGGACGCTTGGCATCTACAAGAACTTTTATTGCCCGGAATATCAGGACAGCACCATGACCAGCACCCCCATTTTCGACGGCCGGCGGATGTATTTCCGCGGACAACAGAATCTTTACTGCATTGAGGAAAAATAACCGCAGGGAGACCTCCGCTGGAAGCATGTCCATCGGCAAACCGTGAAAAATGAGACCGCGCGTCGCAAGCGGGTTTAACAAATATTGAAAGCGATCAAAAAATGCGTAAAGTCAAGATAGGCAGGGCGATGGTGTCCGGGCTGTGCATGGGCGGCAATCCTTTCAGCGGGTTTTCCCACCAAAACGGCAGCCGTGACAGGGAAATGACCGAATATTACACGCCCGAAATTATCAGGAAAACGCTGCGCCTGGCCGAGCAGTCCGGCATCAACACGTTCTTTGCCCGCACCGACGACCATGTCATGGGCATAATAAGGGATTATCGGAAGGCAGGCGGAAAGCTGCAATGGTTCGCGCAAATCAGCGTAGATTCAAAAGATCAGAATCAGTGGGTGAAGTTGCTGAAAGACGCTATCGCGTTCGGCGCCACCGGGACTTACATCCACGGCGGCATTGTTGATTTCTGGTATGCCAACAGGCTCTTTGATAATTTCCATGAAGCCTTGGGCATCATGCGCAACGCGGGCGTGGCGGCCGGCTTCGCGGGACATCAACCCGAAGCCCATGAATGGATCCGCGACAATCTGAAAGTCGATTTCCAGATGTGTTCTTATTACAATCCGACCGACCGCTCCAAGAGCGCCGGGCACATTTCAGTCGGCGAGAAATGGCTCGAACAGGACCGCAAAAAGATGTTGAGGGTCATCGCCACGATAAAAACCCCCGTTGTTCATTACAAGGTTTTTGCCGCGGGTAACAAGCCGGTTCTTCCGGCCTTTAAACTGCTCGGCAAAACCATGCGCAAAAACGACGTTGTCTGCATCGGCATGTTTCTTAAGGACGATCCGGATATGATCGCGAAAAACATCGCCAATTTTGAAAAGCACGTTGATCGTGTCAAATAAAATGCAATAGGATCGTGTTCTTTAAAAAACCGCCTGCAAGACATGCGCTTTTGCCGCAATCCTTTGCGGCCAGACGCCATATTTGTTTATCAAGCGTTTGAATATTTGCATTGCATCGGGGAGCCGATATGATATTCATGACGATGCAAATCTGCATTGCATTGGCGGGAAAAAACCTGGGAATCAAAATCTCTTTTGGCGGAACCGATGAAAATATACATCATGACCGATTTGGAGGGCGTGAGCGGGGTATTGGAATTTGATGACCGCAAAAACGAGAACGTCTGGAACACCAACATCCGGTTGAGGAACTCACGGCTTTTGACGGGCGAGGTGAATGCCGCCGTGGAGGGGGCTTATGCCGCGGGAGCAACGGAGGTCCTGGTGGACGACTCTCATGGCGGCGGCCGTACGATTGACATTGAACTGCTGGATAAGCGGGTCAGCGTGGTGCATGGCCGCGACCGGCCGCGGATCATGGCGGGGATGGATGAATCGTTCGACGGCATGCTTTTCGTCGGCGCGCATGCCATGGCCGGCACGCGCGGCGGAGTCCTTTACCACACCATGAGCTGCGATACGCGCCAAATCCGTTTGAACAGCCGGGCGGTCGGAGAGATAGGCATTTTTGCTTTCGTGGCCGGAGCGTTCGGGGTGCCGATGTTGCTGGTGAGCGGCGATACCGCCGCCTGCGCGGAGGCAAAAAAATTGATCCCGGACATCGTGACGGCTGAAGTGAAGAAGGGACTTTCACGTTATGCCGCCATTTCCCAGGCGCCGGCCAAGGCCCGCCGGCTGATCCGCGAAGCGGCCAGGAAAGCCGTCCGAAGGCGAAAAGCGATCGCGCCCCTGGTTTTCGCTCCGCCCTTCACGTACCAGGCCGATGGCTTTGCGGATGACAGCGCCGACCATGCGAGCAATCCGGCGCATTTGCCTGCGACCTGGACGCCCGGCGACGAAATCCGCGCCGCAACGGCGCGCGAATTAATTTCCGCGGTGTGGAACAGGGACGTGTGAACGAATCATGAAATGGGAAATTAGAAATTCGGAGGCAAACCGCGTCTGGTTGGGCATGTGCGCGATTTTACTGGCGGGACTGCTCCAGCCGGCGGCGGCGGCCGACTGGTATGTGGCGACCAACGGGACCGGACCCGGAACAAACGGCTGGGCGAACGCCACCAACAACCTCCAGGGCGCGATCAACGCCTCAACGCCCGGCGACACGGTTTGGGTCAGCAATGGCGTCTACAATACCGGCGGGGTCACTAATTATCCGACCGGCTACTCCTTGACCAACCGGATTGCGATCACCAAGGCGATCACGGTCAGGAGCAAGGACAATAATCCGACCAACACGATTATCAAGGGCGCCTGGGATCCTGCCACAAACGGACCGGCGGCGGCGCGCTGCGTTTACATGGCCGCCAATTCCGTCCTGATCGGGTTCACACTGACCAACGGCGCGACGTTGACGACCGGCAACTGGATAGCTTACGACAAGCGTGGCGGCGGCGTGATGTGCCAGGGCATAACAACCCCCGTAATTTCCAACTGCATAATTTCCGGCAATTCGTGCTGCGGTGAAAGCGCAACCTATGGCGGTGGAGGGGCGTATTATGGAACATTGTACAATTGTATATTGATTGGCAACGCGTCCGGTTATAGCGGCGGGGGATCGGAAGGCAGCATAATGTATAATTGTACCCTCGCCAGCAACACGGCGGTTGTGAATGGCGCCGGAGCGAGTTATGGCACCTATTCCAACTGTGTTTTTACCGACAACTCGGCGGGCAATGGAGGCGGCGGGGCATCATCGGCTAATCTGTATAACTGCATTCTGGCCGGCAATACGACGCGCGGCAGCTACGGCGGCGGAGTGGGCTCATGCACGTTGTATAACTGCATCGTTTCCGGCAATTCCTCCATTGCCGGAGCGCGCGGCGGCGGCGCATACAATTCAACCTTGTATAACTGCCTGTTGACCGGCAATTCCGACTCCAGCGGTTATGGCAGCGCCGCGCTCGTATGCGATCTTGAGAATTGCACCATTGTCAGCAACCGCAGCGCCAATGCCGTGAACGGCGGCACCATGAAAAATTGCATCTCGTATTACAACAGCCTTGGCAATTGGCAAGTGGTCGGCTATGGCGGAGGATATATCACCAATACCTGCACGACCCCCGCCCAGGGCGGATGGGCGGCTGGGAATATCACGAATGAGCCGATGTTTGTCAATACAAACAGCGCCAACTACCGTCTCTCGGCGCGTTCGCCGTGCATCAACGCCGGAATGAATTTTTTATGGATGACAAATGGAAGCGTCACGAGCAGGGATTTGGATGGACGCCAGCGCGTCCGTTACGGCATAGTGGACATGGGCGCCTATGAACACATCCGGGCGGGCACCATTTATGATGTGCGCTGAAAACTATAAAATCCAATTTCCCCTGGCGGCCGAATCGCGGATGACCTGCAATGCTTTTGAAGTTCCCATGTCTTTCAATCGGGCGGCGGCATCCGGGCGCAAGGGCTCCAATTTGCCGACCGATTCAAAGAAACTGTTTTTAGCTGAAATATTTTCACCGAATTCGGCGAACGCCGGTTTTCCGCAATACGAAAAACCGGCGTAGCGCGCCAGGAGCGTCTGGCCAACCATGATGTTCGCCCCGCGCAGGAAGTCCGGCGCGTAAGGCGCGAGCTCTTCATTCCCCGGATCATCAGCGAACGGCTGGCCGGCCTTGTTCATCTCGGTCCCGATATTGACCGGGAAGGCAAGCTTGCGCACGGCCATAATCACTTCGTTTAATTTCCCGAGCTTAATCCGGCGCTCATCGGCGTTTTTGATGTTATGATTCCTGTCCGGGATGATATTGAGCGCGGCCGCGCCCTTGGCCTTGAGGCATTCCAGCATTTTCAACATGTCCCCTTCCCCTTTGCTGGTGCCGTCCAGCCAGGCCGCCATGGGAATCGCCCCGCATTGCAGGGCCCAGGCGATGAAATCGTCGGCCGCCGGAAAGGTCTTTTCATCCGGTCGGACATAACCGATCCCGCCGCTCTTCGCCAGAAGGGAGCGCACCTTTTCATCCATCTTCGGCTCATCGGCCAGGAGGGCCTCGACTTCCTGCTCGGGCTTGTGCATGAGCCTTGCCCAGAATGCGGGCAGGGCGTCTTCCATTCCAAAAACCTCCCCGGCCCGGCGCCGGTAGGCCGGAATGATATGGCGCTCGGTCGGGCATTTCCCGGGAGAATGCGGAATGACATCAAAATCATAATTAATTGCGATTTCCGGCAGGCGCTGGTTTATTCTATGGACCAACGCCTTGTTCCGCTCGTTGGCCTGCAGGCGAAATTTTTCAAGCGTTTTCCACTCCGGCGAACCTTCCTCCGGCAATGATCCGAACCCGGAGGCCATGATATACGTCACCCCCGGCTCACCCGGCGAATTGATGTCCTCCTGGGAATATTCCCTCAAAAAAGCGCGGGTCTCAAGGTGAACCGCCGTGCGCAGGCCGAGCATTTCACCCGCGGAGATGAATTCCTCCAGGCCGTCCAGAACGTCAAAATCACACAGGGCCGCCGCGTAAAGCCCGTTCTGGCGGCAGGCCAACGCGATATGGGCGGGAGAATATCCCAGGCTGTTGAATGAATAAAACGAATGGATGTGCATATTTACCACGCGTTTCGCGTGGTTTATCACGCCTGGAGCGTGGTTTACCAAGTTTGAATCATTCGGCACATTCGCCGCCATCGTTCGGCAAATATCCGCCAGGACAGCCAGGCGTTTCTTTGCGTCAAATGAATCAATTTCCTTCGGAACTATTAAATCATGGTGCATATTTTTATTCTTTCTGGTATTAACTTCACGGATGTAAGTATCCCGATGCGATCTTAAATTTCAATATCTTTTTTGGCATCCGAAGAATACCGAAGGCTGTTAGACTGAAGGCTGAAGACTATTAGGTAAATCAATTATTGCTCGGATATTTAAGGCAAACAGACAGTAGAAAAGAAAGGGAAACACAATGCGCGACCATAAAAAACTCAGGGCTTTTGAACTGGCGGACAAAGTGGCGGTCTTGATATATCAGGCAACCAGATCTTTTCCGAAGGATGAAATTTATGGCCTGACTTCCCAGATGCGAAGGGCCGCGGTTTCGGTGCCATCAAATATTGTTGAAGGATGCGCGAGAGAAAGTCAAACTGAATATCTTCGTTTTCTTGAAATAGCCTTCGGCTCCATAAGGGAACTGCATTACCAATTTGACTTAGCAACGCGCTTGGGTTATGCAAATAACTCCGATGTAGCCGAATGTGAGTCAAGAATAGTGGAAACCGAGAAGGTTCTGAGCGCATTGATTCGGTCAATGCGCAAGACTAACAGCCTTCAGCCTACAGCCTAATAGCCTTAATAATTTTCATAATGAAAACCATTCCCCGCCTTGTTCTTTCCAGCCAGCCCCACCGCGTTGACCGCGGTCACCTCTGGGTCTATTGCAATGAAATCCAGGAAATCCGCAACGCGCCTGCCGAGGGCGAGCCGACCGGTGACAATGCCGCCGACGGCAATATTGCTGATGTTTATAATCTCAAGGGCAAATTCATTGCCCGCGGGCATTACAACAGCCAGGCGACGATTGCCTTCCGGGCCCTGTCCCGGAAGCCGGTTGAAATTGACGAGGCATTCTGGCGCGCGCGGCTTCAAGCGGCAATAGACTACCGGACCAGGAGGTGCCCCGGACGGCAGGCTTGCCGGGTGATTCACAGCGACGCCGATTTTTTGCCGGGACTGATTGTTGACCGTTATGGCGACACGCTTGTCCTGCAGACCACCACCCTCGCCATGGACTTGTTAAAGCCGCTCTTTGTCAAACTGTTGGCCGAAATGCTTTCTCCAAAATCAATCCTGGAAAACAACGAGGGGTCATCCCGGCATCTTGAAAATCTGCCGCCCATCAAGGGCGCATTATTCGGCGGGACCGACACCACGGTCAGGACAACGATCGGCAAGGCCGAATTCATCTGCGATCTTTTTGACAGTCATAAAACCGGCTTCTATCTTGACCAGCAGGAAAATTACGAAATTGCGTCCAAGTTTGTCGCGCCCGGGATGCGCGTCCTGGACGGGTTCTGCAATCTCGGCGGCTTCGGGATTCACGCCCTGATGGCGGGGGCGAAGGAAGTTTTGGCGGTTGACAGCAATGCCAAGAGCATTGAAGGCGCGAAGGAGGCTGCCAAGCTTGCCGGCGTGGATGCCAAGCTCGTTTGCCGGGACGAAAACATGTTTGACTACCTGCGAGATTCCCAAGAAAAAAGGGAAAAATTTGACATGGTAATTCTTGATCCGCCCTCGTTCAGCCGTTCGCGCAAGGCGGTTTCCGAAGCCCGGCGCGGATACAAGGAAATCCACCTGCGCGCCTTCCGGATACTTTCTCCCGGCGGGGTTCTTGCCACCTTCTGCTGTTCCCATCATGTCTCGGGCAACATGTTTCTTGAATACATCATGGAAGCGGCGCATGACGCCCATGTCGTCCTGCGCCGCGAGGCGATCCTCGGCGCCGGGCCGGATCATCCCATCATCCCCTCCATCCCGGAAACCGAGTATTTGAAGGGATACATTTTCACGGTCATGCCGGAATGAGTTGGGGCGGTTTTTGACATTGAAATCAATGAAATTTCATTAGAATTATTGCCAAAAAAGTCGGTAAAATGTATTCTTGTCAAATGGAATCGGACAACCCCATTCTGAACAGCCCATATGACGAACCGCTGTTACATTATGCAACGGATTATGAAGGTGCTCTTGATTACGCCAATATCTCAGAGGTGGCGGGATGATTAAATTGCGAGTATTTGTAAGTTCCGTACAGAAGGAACTGGCCGACGAAGTGGCTGGGGATTTCAAGTTGTTTCAGAAACTGCATCTCGTTAAACAAATGGGGCGAGGGAGATCGGTTTTCTACGTTCTGGACACCGTGCCTAATCGTTAAATAATCGTTAAGCAAAAAAAGTTAATCGTTAAGTGACGCATGCGAAACCCATCACAAATCTATCACCACGTCGGCGGCTACAATCCATCGATGTTTTGGCAGAATCCACCGATTGCCAAAACTAATTTTTCAGATTTGAATCCGCAACAGGCATACAGACCACGGAGATAGTCAGATAATCGCCAGACGAAAGCTGGTAATCGTCAGATCAGTTGTCGTAAATTTTTACTTATGATAGAAAGTGTGGCATGAACTACGAAACATCAACGACGGACGAAACAATGCCGGAACCGGAAAAACGACCGCCGTTCAACGAGGTATCGGTCCTGTTCCCCCTGCTGTCAATTTACACCGCCGGCTACCTCGGACTCATGGTCGCCGATTTCTTCCTGAAGCGATCCCTGGCGTTGCCGGACGGCATCATGACCATTTACATTGCGCTTCTGGGCGCTTATGCTGCCGACAAGGAAATCCGCCGCTGGTTCGCGACGCCCGAGCCGCCCCGGAAAGGCTCTATCTTCGTCTATCTCTGGATTATCTTCTCCCTCATGACGTTCGTCGTACACAGTTTCAGGGCCGATTACCTCATCCCCAACAACCTGGTCGCGGTCTGCCTGCAGGTGCTGGGAATATTTTTTGGCAGTAAGGCCTCAAAATACGTGTTTGAAAAACGAGGAAGTTCCGAAGAGATTGAGCCTGGCCGCGAAAAGCTGGTACTGGACATGATCGCCGCCAAAGGACAGGTTACGCGCCAGATGGTGGCCGATGAGTTCAACTTTTCCCGCGCCACGGCCGGACGGCTTCTGGTCGGCCTTGAGGACAGGGGGTTAGTCGTCAGGAAAGGTGAAGGGAAAGGCGTCTATTACATCCTTTCAACGCCCTCAAAAACACCCTGAATCTTTCCTTTCATCCCTATCATTGCGGCTCATTCGTTGCAAGGAAGCGGTTATTTGCCTTTCATTGCCTATCTTTGCCTTTCATTGCGACTCATCCCCCCGTCGCCGTGTAGTTTTTAAGTGACTCGGCTCCGTGCCTTACTGCAGGGCTATGGGGGACAAGTTGCGACTTATCCCGCGGAAACAGCCTGCCGGACGGCCATAATCGCCTTGATTTCAGCAAAATATTTGACAGGATTGCCTTCCAGAATAAGGTATTTCAGATGTAGACTCCCATGGGTATTGCTTTTTGAGTTTTTCCAGAATCATGTCGAAACAAATACATTTTCTCGGATGGGATAAGCCGGTAACGGAATCGGCAGCCAAACACATCCTGAACAAGATCAATTCCACCTTGGTAAGAATGGACGGCACGTTGATCGTCGTGCCCACAAAGGAAGCCGGACGCAGGTTACGCGAGAAGATGATGATCCTTTGCCACGAGCGCCAGGCGGCGCTCCTCGACCTGCGCATTGTCACCCCAATGTTCTTCCTTCAATCGCGTGAGAGTGCCGCCGCCGGGGAAACCATCCTGCGGAGCGTGTGGATAAGGACATTGCTCAGCGTGCGCAAGGACGATTGCCCGGCGCTCTTCCCCCGCGATATTCCGGAAAATAATCACCAGTGGGCCTTTGCCATGTCAAAAATCATCCAGCAATTGCGCGAGGAACTCTCCGACGCCTGCCTCTCCATCCATGACGTCCTTGAAAAACACGGGGCCGAATTGCCTGAACTCCAGCGCTGGCGCGACCTGGGCAAAATCGAGGCCCTGTATCTTGATAATTTGAAGAAAACCGGCCTTGCCGATCCTTGCGCGCTGAAACTGGCTAATGCCAAATCTCCCGAAATTCCAGACGGGATCAATAAAATCATCCTGGCCTCCGTCCCCGATCCTTCCCTCCTTGCCCTGGCAACTCTCTCTAAATTGTCCGGCAAGGTGGATGTCGAAGTGCTTGTCATGGCGCCGGAAAAATTGCGGGACCATTTTGACGACTGGGGCCGCCCGCTTCCGGATAAATGGCTCAACCGCCCGATCGATATCCCGGAGGCTGAACAAAACATCCTGGTGGCAGCCGATCCCGCCGGTCAGGCGCAATTCGTCGCCGACTTGATTTCCGGGCATGAATATCATTTTAACGACATTTGCATCGGCGTTCCGGACCGGACCGTGATTCCATTCCTGCAAAACAAACTGGAATCCGCCGGATTGATTGCCTTTGACCCGGCCGACTGTCCGGTCAAGGATCATCATTTATACCACTTGATCAAGGCCTGGTGCCTGCTGGCGGAAAACGCGTCGTATAAAAATTTCTCCGAGTTTTTGCGCCAGGCGGATGTCCTGAAATATCTCCAGGCAACACGAGATGTAAACACATCCGAATTGCTGTGCGAATTGGACCAATTCCAGAACAAAGTCCTGCCGCAGACCATTCCGGACGTTGAATCCGCCCTGAAAAAAACCCGTGAAGGCGAGTTTCATAATTTAAAAATAGCGTTCAAATTCACGGGTGAAATTTTGCCGGACGGGAACGGCGATTACCCGCCCGCCGTCCTTCGCGGCCTTTTGGAGCGGGTATTTTCGATCAGGACGATAACCGGCGGGAGTGACGACGATGAAGATTTCAAGGCCGCGGCATCCGGCATTTCCGGAATTCTGAACGACATGACCTATGCCGATTCGTTTATAAAGAACTTTCCGGCCCGGCTGGTCAACCGCCTGGTTCTCGGCCAGCTGGACGAAATTGCCATACCGCGCCACCGGGAAGGCGCGCTGGTTGACCTGAACGGATGGCTGGAACTGTCCTGGAACGACGCGCCCTTGATGATTATCACCGGCTTCAACGAGGGCCAGGTGCCGGACAGCCAAAAAAGCGACATTTTTCTGCCGGATTCGTTAAAAAAGACGCTCGGCTTGCGCAATAACGACTCGCGTTTCGCGCGCGACGCGTACTTGCTTTCCCTGATCATCGCCATGCGCGCAGCGCCGCCCGGAGTTTCGCCCTCCACACAGTCCGCCAAAAAAGGCCGAGTGGTATTGATCACCGGCAAAACCAGCCCGGAAGGCGATCCGTTAAAACCATCGCGCCTGCTGTTCCGGTGTCCAGATGAAGAATTGGCGAAACGGGCAGAGCATATTTTCAGGGAAATCGAGGATAGAACGCAACGTCCGCCATTTACCGTTACTTTCAAGCTTGACCCGACCGCGCCACTGTCGGTCGGCCCGAAAATTCTTCCCTTTTTTCTTCCCATGGAAATACACGCGACGCAATTCCGCGATTACCTTGCCTGCCCTTTCCGGTTTTTCCTCCGGCATATCCTTAAAATGGAGCGCGTTGAGGAGAAAACGGAATTGGACGCGCTTGACTTCGGGACGGCAATTCACGCCATCCTTGAAAAATTTTCGGCCAATCCCAGGATAAACAATTCCACCGACTCTCTCCTTATTCAGAAACACCTGGACGGCCTGCTGGACGATTATTTCAATATAAAATACGGCAACAACGATTCCTTCCCGATCCTCTACGCCCGCGCGACCGCCAGGCAGCGTCTCAAGGCTTTTGCCGAACACCAGGCGCATTCCGCCTCGGATGGCTGGGAAATCGTCGAGCGGGAATTTTCATGCGAAATGACGATTAACGGCATGAAAGTCATCGGCAAAATAGATCGAATTGACCGGAAGAAGGGCGCAAACAAGATGCGGATACTCGATTACAAGACTTCCGATTCGTCCGAAAATCCGGCCGGGCACCATATAAGGAAATCGCGCAAGGATATACCCGACTACGCCCGGGTGCATACCTCCGGCAACGAGCGCTGGAACGATCTCCAGCTTCCCTTATATCGGCAGATGTTCCTCGACGCCCCGTTCGGAAAGGAATGCCAGGATGTCGAACTCTGTTATTTTAACCTGCCGAAAGCGGTCTCCAACTCCGGCATTTTTGCCTGGGAAAAATTTGACGCCGATATTGCGGATTCGGCCGCCAAAAGCGCGGAAAGAATAATAGAGCGCATCAAGCAGTGCGTCTTCTGGCCGCCGTCCGAGACTTTGCAATATGACGATTTTGAATCATTATTCGAGGAAGACATGCGGGATTATTTTGACGGGGAGAAAATCAAGGAATTTATTGCCACAAAGATGCACAAATGAACACAAAGTCGGATATAAACTGTTTTATACCACGGATCGCACTGATGGCACGGATATAGTCAGGTATTGATTGTTTTATCAGTGTTATCCGTGCAATCAGTGGTCGGTTTCCAAATGCCTTATTCAAAACAATGAACAACATTCAAAACAAGGCGATTTCTGCCTCGGCCGGGTCCGGTAAAACGTTCCGGCTTGCCCACCGTTACATGGGTTTGCTCGCGCGCGGCATCCCGCCGGACCGGATTTGCGCCCTGACGTTTTCGCGCAAGGCCGCCGGTGAAATTTTCGATTCCATCGTGCGCAACCTGACCCGGGCGGCGCAAGGCCCCCAATCCGCAAAACTCTCCGCCAAATACATGGAAGCCGGGGACCTCACAAGTAAAAAGTTCCTTTCCGCCCTGCGCTGTTTCCTTGAAAACCTCCACCGGGTCAATATCGGCACGATAGATAGTTTCATCTCCGCCGTCATCCGCGCCTTCCCGCTGGAACTCGGCCTGAACGACACGGAATTCAGCCTGATGGACTCTGATAGCGCCGACGCCGAATCGTTCCGCGAGGCAATCATCGCCGCGGTCTGCAATTCAAGGCATCTTACCGGCAACGGCGCAAGCGTCTTTCTCGAAGTTTTCAAGCAGGCCACGCTCGGCACGGAAAAGAAGACCTTTGCCGGGAACCTGAACGGTTTCCTGGATAATTACCGCGCGGCCTTCCTCAGTTTGCCGGACGCGAACGCCTGGGGAAATCCGGATCTTATCTGGAACAAGGGAACATGGTGGCTGGCTCCGCCCAAGGCGCGGGATGCTCAGGAGGCCGAACGGATCATGCAATTGGCACTCAATAACCAGGCCTGGGACAAAAGAATGCGCGCAAGCATGGCGAAGCTGATCGGACACTTGAAGGATTTTGACGACAATGCGGAATGGGAGCCGGAGATTTTCCTGGAAGGCGCGGTTCAAGGCCAACTGGTCGCCAAACTTCCCGCGCCCGGCGAAAATGGGTTAAAAATCCAGTATGCCCGGAAAGAATATTTAATCCCGGACAATGTATGCAAATTGCTCGGGAACTTGTATCACAACCTTTTCCACGTCCAGTTCAACCGGTTATGCCGGCGCACGCGGGGGATATTGGGCGTCATGGCGATGTATGAAAAGGAGTATGAGCAGGCGCTCCTCCAGACCGGCCGCATGACCTTCACCGACGCGCAATTGCTCCTTTCGCCGCGCGGGTTTTTCACCAGCGGCTCAACCCTGAGCCGGCGGCGCGAGTTGCGCGCGGGACGGGTCTTCATTGATTACCGCCTTGACGCGAAGATTGACCACTGGCTCCTGGACGAATTCCAGGACACGAGCAACCTGCAATGGCAGGCGTTGGAAAACCTGGTGGACGAAATTTTGCAGGACGACAGCGATACCCGCAGCTTGTTCTATGTCGGCGACGTAAAGCAGACCATTTACCGCTGGCGCGGTGGAAATCCGGACCTGTTCAACCATGTCCTGGACCGCTACGGCGATAGAATTGTGAATGAATCGTTGAACAAGACCCAGCGTTCAGCCCAGCCGATCATTGACACGGTCAACCGCGTGTTTTCGAGCCTGCCCGAATATCAGGATAACGATTCCGAGCCGGCGATATCCAGCCCGGTGATCGAAAAATGGAACTTTGCCTGGAAAGAGCACGAATGCGGGGAAAAGACGCCGCATAACGGCTACGCGGCCATGCTCCAGCCGGTCCTGCCCGAGGACGCCAAATGCCATGAACCGGAGGATCAGCTGGAATTGCTGGCGCGGCTCTTGAAGCAGGTCAACCCGGCGGAAAAAGGACTGAGCGCCGCCGTGCTGGCGCGCACGAACGCAACCGGCAAGGTAATCGCCGACTATTTGCGCCAATACGCGCGGGACCATGGCTGGCATGACTTGAATATTTCCTATGAGGGCGAGACCGCGCTCCTGGACAACCCGCTTATCGCCGTCCTGCTCGATCTGCTGCGTTACGCCAGGCATCCGGCCGATAATTTCGCCCGGCAGCACCTGGTCATGAGCCCGCTCGGGACATGGCTTGCCAGGAACGAAACCGCGGTTGAATCTCTGCCCTTAGTTCTCCTCGGCGCGATTGAAGCCCGGGGGTTTCGGGCGGTCCTGCGCGAATGGGCGGAAAGGCTCGGAACTCTGGATGAGTTCGGACGTCTGCGCCTGGCCCAAATCCTGGAGATCGCCGGAGAGTTCGACGGACGTTTTGACCGCAATATCGCCCTGTTCATCAAAACCGTTGAATCCTACGGAACGCGCGAGGCCTCCGAATCCCGGGGCTGCATCCACGTCATGACCATCCACCAATCAAAGGGACTCGGGTTTGACATGGTCGTCCTGCCGGACCTGAACGAGAATAAAAAGATGAACAGCGCCGGCGCGATTGATTTCCTGACCGGACGCTCCGAGGGGTCGGAAGCTCCCTCCTGGCTGCTGGAAGTCCCCGACCGCAAAACGGCCGAATGCGACCCTACCCTCAGGCAAAGCCTGGAAGAAACCGACAACCTGGCAACGATGGACAATTTATGCGTCTTGTATGTCGCCATGACCCGCGCAAAAAAGGCGCTCTACATGATCACCAGGATACAGGATAAAAACTATTTCAACATGGCTTCGCTCCTCCGGGAGCAATTGGCGGCCGATGAATCCAAAAAACAGGTCATCGCGATTGACGGCAAGGAAGCTGAACTGCTTTACGCGGCCGGCGACAGTGCCTGGATTGAAAAAGAAAAACCGGTAAAACCCGCCGTTAAACCGGCGGCGAAACCTGTCAAACCGCCGATTCCGGGTAAGGGCGTGAGAGAAGCTTTGAACAAGATTGAGCCGTCGCTTGAGGAGACGGTTGCCCTGAAGGCCTCCTGGCTTTTCAAGTCGGAAAGTCCGGAAGTAAAATATTTCGGGAGCGCAATTCACGAGTTGTTCCGGGAGATTGAATGGAGCGATGACTCTGACGCGGAAAAAATTGTCCACGACTGGCGGCCAAGACATTCCTACCCCGACATTGTCCGCCGCGACGCCTGCAGTCAATTCGTAGCCGTTATGGCCGATCAAACGATCAGGAGCGCGCTTTCCAAGCCGGCGGGTAATGCGGAATTATGGCGCGAAAAGAGCTTTGACGTCATCCTGGACAACAACTGGATCTCGGGCATCTTTGACCGGGTGGTCATTAAGCGCAAGGACGACGGCGCCCCCGACTCAGCGGAGATAACGGACTATAAAAGCAACCGGACGAGCGACCCGCAAGCGATTGACAATCTTGTCCGGATTTATAAGCCGCAGATGGCTCTTTACCGCCGGGCGCTGGCGCGCCTCCTGGATTTAAGCCAGGAAAAGATTGCCGTGCGCCTGTTCTTTACCGTCTCGCGGAAAATTGTCCAGATTTCAGGATAAAATCCGGATTCCTCTCTCTTACGCCTGCCATCGGCAGTAAATCCCACAGGGCAGGATTTTGCCGTCGCTCTTGACCGGCAGGCCGATTTCGCCGCTTTCAATCCGACCGCCGCTTTGTTTCAAAACGCTCCGGACCATGTTGGCCAGCACGAGCGGCGAGAGGTTGGCGGTATAGGCGTTCACCAGCATGAAGAGCGGATTTTTCCCGATCAATTTCCGGCATTCGTCGAGGAGCTCCCATAAATTATCCTCCAGCTTCCAGACCTCGCCGCGTTTCCCCCGGCCGAAGGAAGGCGGATCCATGATGATGACGTCATAAGATTTTCCCCGGCGGATTTCGCGCCGGATGAAAGCCAGGCAATCGTCGACAATATACTTGATCGGGGCCTTATCCAGCCCGCACAAGGCCGCGTTTTCCCGGCACCAGTCAACCATACCGCGCGCGGCGTCAACATGGCAGACCGAGGCGTTAGCCGACGCGGCGGCGATCGTGGCGCCGCCGGTGTAACCGAAAAGATTCAAAATCGAGACCGGCCGGCGCGCGCCTTTGATCGTCTCGATAATCCAGTCCCAATTGGCCTGTTGTTCAGGAAAAAGCCCGAGGTGCTTGAAACCCGTCGGGCGGACCTTGAATTTCAGGGCGCCGTAGTTGATCGTCCAATGCTCGGGTATTTTGCGGACGAAATCCCAGGCGCCCCCGCCGCCGGAACTGCGCTGGTAAATCGCGTCATAATTTTTCCACAAATCGGGCGAAGCCTTCGGCCAGATGACTTGCGGGTCGGGCCGAATGAAGATATACTTGCCCCACCGCTCCAGTTTCTGTCCGTCGCCGCAGTCCAGGAGCTCGTAGTCGGTCCACCGGTCGGCAATCAGTAATTTACTCGTCTGGATAATCATTGGGTCGGTTTTTGGCAATAACCTTTCATTGTTTTTTCTGTTGCGGTTGAATATAGCCCCACTCCACCAGCCGGCGATAGGCATGCTTGGCGTTGTCGCCCGAGCTCACCTGCCGCAAATAGGCCTGGTAATTCCGGGCGGCCCCGCTCCGGTCACCGGAGCCCTCAAGCGAAAACCCCATGTAAAAAACGGTATTCGGGTTGCCCGGCAGGATTTTTTCGTACTCGCTGAAGTCGGCGTAGGCCGCCGAATATTGCTTGTTGCCGATCTTGGCCATGCCCATGACGTGCAGGGCCTGCGGCTCCTGCGGATAAATTTTCCTGGCTTCCTGGGCGTATTTCTCCGCTTCCGCGTAATTTTTCTTCGCAAGCAGGCACTTGGCCAGCATCAGCAGGCCGGCATAATCCTGCGGGGCTTCCTGCAGCGCCGACTGGAAAGACGAAATGGCGGCGTCATAATTGCCGGCCGTGGCCGCTTTTTCGCCGGCCTGCATCTTGTCCAACGCGCCCTTCATCGCCCGCAAACGCGCCGTCTTTTCCTGGTATCTTTCCTTGTTCAGGGGATAGCTTTTCTGGGCCTGGTATTTTTCGGCCACCGCCTTGACGGCGGTTTGATAACGCTCTTCGCTCATGGGGTGCGTGGCAAAAAGCATCTCAAGCGCATTCGGCTTTTCCTTGTAGGTTTTCTGGAGCATATCCATGAGCTTGATGCACCCCTCGGGATTATACCCGCCCTTGGTCATGTATTCCAGGGCCAGGGCGTCCGCCTCGCGCTCGTTTGACCGGCTGTAGCGCGCCAGGAGGACACCGGAAGCCACCATCCCGAGCCCGGCAGTCAGTGCGGCATAATCCTCGTCTTTCTGCTGGATAATCAGGGCCGCGGCCGTGACGAGCACCGATCCGAAAACCCCGGTGGTATATTGCTGGGCGGCATGGCGCGAGCAGACATGGCCTATTTCATGCCCCAATACCGCGGCGAGCTCGGCCTCGCTGTCCATGTTGGCCAGCATGCCGCGGCTGACGGCGATCGTCCCGCCCGGGAAAGCGTAGGCGTTGATATAAACCGCGTTGACGACCCGGAAATTGTAGGGCATGTCGGGACGGTGCGAAAGCGCGGTAAGCTGGTTGCCGACCGCGGAAACGTAACGGTTCAGTTCCGTTTCCTGCACCGCGCCGTAATCGGCCGATATCTGGTGGGGTGAATTTTCCCGGTCAATCTGCACCTCGCCCGATTCGCTCAAAAAAATAAACTGCTTGTGCCCGCTGACCGGATTGGTGGCGCAGCCGGACAAAAGACCGGCCATGACAAAAGCCAGAAGAACCAATGAAAGCCGGCGGCTGACGGCCTGATATGACACAAAGAGTTTCACGATTGCGGATCGGTAATTCATGTTAATTGGGAAATATTCTGACGATAAAACAACGCGATTTCAAGGCAAAAACAGAAGCGACTCGCATCCAGCGCCATGCAACTGAATTAAATGAATTTATAAAATCGAAAAACGCTTTAAAAAATCCGGGGTTGTCATTCCGAGTCCCGACTCCCTGGCCGAGCTCGGGCAGGCTCTGGAAGTCGGCACGAGGAATCTCGTTATGATGGAGATGCTTCGCTACGCTCAGCATGACAACTGATAAATACACGGCTGCGTTACACACTCCATTGGCGGGTAAAAATCGGCCAACCTTGCCTGATGGCGATTTCCGCGGAGAACAGGCCGGGGGTTATTTCTTCAAGGCGCGGTATAAATGAGCCAAATGCCGCCCAGGAGGACAAGCACGCCGCAGACTTTTTTCAGGATGAGGGCGCCGTTTGATCTCTCGTTCCATTTAAGATAATTTTCCACCAGCTCGGTTGAGGTGCCGGCGATGACAATGACCGCGCAATGCCCAACCCCGTAGACCGCCAGGAGCAATGCGCCGTAAATAAAGTTTGTCGCCGCCGCCTTGAACGCGACCGCCAGCATGGGGGCCATGAAGGCGAACGTGCATGGTCCGAGCGCAATCCCGAATACCAGGCCGAGAATAAAGGCGGCCAGCAATCCGCGGCGTTTCATCCCGACATTTGAAGGCGCGGACCACGTGACCGGGATGACGCCCAGGAGATGAAGCCCGACGACGAAGAAAACCGCCGCCACGAAATAATTACCCCAACGCCCGACATCGCCCAGCATTCTCCCGGCGCAAGCGGTCAGGATGCCGATGGCGGCAATCGTCAGGAGGATGCCGAGCGCAAAGAGGAGCGAGATGGAAAAGGCGCGCAGGGTGGAAATTCTGCCCTGATCGTTTATGAATCCGACAATGAGCGGGATACTGGCCAGATGACACGGGCTGAGCAGGATGCTCAAAATGCCCCAGGCAAAAGCGGCGCCGATGGCAATGCCGGCAGAGCCCTCAACGGCGCGAGTTAATGATGTAAAAAGCTGCTCCATCGCATTCATCAATTTCCATTAAAATCAAAACCGAACTTCTTCCAGGTTGCCAGGATATCATCCTTCCCGAAAAAACCTTCATGCCGGAAAAGTTCCTTGCCGTCCGGGGCGAAAAATATCTGGGTTGGGATAATGTTGATGTTGTATTTTTTCCCTTCGTCCGGGTTTTCCCAGACATCTATAAATTGAACGGTGAATTTATCGGCATGGTTTTTTTTGAAATCAGCCAGGATCGGCGCCATCATCTTGCAAGGAACACATTTATCGGCGCCGAGGTCAACCAGCCGCGGCAATGTCCGGGCGGGATCAGCCTTTAATTGTTGAAGAGATTGGACCTGTGCAGGCGTTCCGGTCAAAGAGGCGATCTGAACCGTGACGGCGGCATGCGTGCTTTCAATTGCCTGCCTGCGCTGCTTGATCACGACGACCGTCGCCACGGCAACAACCAGCGCCAGCACGATCAGAATATTCCTGATATATTTCATGTTGATTTTTTCTTTCATGCTTGATTTTTCAAGCCAGTTTGAGACCAGGATAAACCCGAAAACAAACAGGACTACCACCAGCAGCGGGAAAATCGGGCTTCCAGCATCAACCTGGCAGGCGCATTTTGCGATCGGTCCGGTTATTGCATTCATAGTATAATTATTTTTCGCCGGCAAATCAGGCGAGCAGAAGAGCAACCTTTTGCGCCGCCTTCTCAACATTCTCCGGAGTGACCGGCGACTTGCCTTTCTCGAATCCCATATCCTGGAGGCAGAGATGTTCAAAACGGCTGAAACCGCCCTGTTCCAGCGTGAGTTTCGCGCAATTGACCGGACAGCCGTCAATCGCGACAATTTTCGCCGCGCTCTCCGTGGTGGCCAAGATCCCGGCCACGCGTCCGCCGATTCCGGCCAGGCAATACATCTTGCCCTTGCCTTCCCGGGTAAGTTTCCGGGCCGCTTGGTCCGCCAAGCCGCCCACATCCGCAGCGCCGGAACAGGCAAAAATAAGCTTGGGCGCCGCGTTGCAAATACATTTATCTTTCTCGTTCATTTCGTTCTCCTGTTTTTTTTGACCTTGACTCATGCCAATAACTTCTTTATGGCCCCGGGGGTTAGGAGTTTGCCGGCGGATTTGACCTGCCCATCCACAACGAGGGCGGGAGTAATCATGACGCCGAATTTCATAATCTCCTGAATTTTATCAACCTTTTCCACAACCGCCTCAATCCCAAGCTCTTTGATGGCTGTTTCCGCGTTGGCGGTCAATTCATGGCATTTCGGGCAACCCGTTCCAAGTATTTGTATTTTTTTCATTTATTCCTTTATTATACTCACTTCACCCATGCGCCGAAAATCAGTCCGGTGACGGTTGACATCACGACAACCAACCCGACAAACACGGCGGTTTTCCTGAATCCGATTATCTTGTAAATCACGAACATGCTCGGGACGGACAGCGCCGGGCCGGCCAGGAGCAGGGCCAGGGCAGGCCCCTTCCCCATCCCAAGCCGCATCAGGGTTTCGGTGATCGGTATTTCGGTCAGGGTGGCAAAATACCACATCGCCCCGACGACCGACGCAATTAGATTGGAAGAAACGCTGTTGCCCCCGACAAGTCCGGCGACATATTTTTCCGGAATCAAGGCGCTTATAAACCCGGTGATGAACACGCCGCCGAAAAGAAGCGGCACGATCATTTTCGCAAAACCCCAGGTGGATTGCATCCATTCCTTGATTTCATCGCGTGAAAACCACTTCCAGGTCATGATCAGGACCGCCAGGCCCATAAATCCGGCCAGATGCCACTTGAAACGGTGGACGGTCATGGTGAAGCCCGGCACCGGCTTTAATTCCCTGATGTCGGACTTGCCGAGGCGACGCACATCGGGTTTCAGGTGCCCCTGCGGATCGTATTCCTGGATGTCCAGCGCATCCTTTGTGGAGTAACGGACATTGGCGGAGATGACACTGCCGTCATTCATCGCGATGGTAACATCATTGGTATTATACCAGTCGCTGAAGACCAGGAAGAGGATCATGCCGGCAAAAAATAATGTTGTTTTCAATAGCGATCTTGCGCTCTTCGGCGCCTCCGGCATGGCCATGGCAATTTCGGCGCGTTTTGTCTCGGCGCGCCGGAAAATCGCCGCCATGATAAGCCCGATGACAAACGCGAACCCGATTGAAAAAAACGCCCGCGCCAGGCCGATTTCAAGCCCGAGCACGCGCGCCGAAAGAAAGATTGCCATGACATTGATCGCCGGGCCGGAATAAAGGAACGCGCTCGCCGGGCCAAGCCCGGCACCCATCGTGTAAATCCCGGCAAACATCGGGAGCACGCTGCACGAACAGACCGCGAGGATACAGCCGGAGACGGAAGCCACGGAATAGGCCAGCGCGCGATTTGAACGGGGACCAAGATAGCGCATGACGGAAGCCTGTGACAAGAAGGTCGCGATCGCCCCGGCTATAAACATGGCCGGGACCACGCAGGCAAGGGTATGCTCGCGGACATACCATTGCAGGAGCCGGAAAGCCTCATAAATCGCGGAGGTAACCCTCGGATCCCCCAAGGGCAAAAAATAGGCCGCCAGGAATATTCCCGCCAGCGACCCGAATATTTTCCAATCTTTATTCATATCGCATTGGTTCAAAGTTTACGGCCAAGCGGTTCACGGCTTGTTACCCCGGATTTCTAACGCATGACTTCAACGGCGCATTTCAAGGCATTGAGGATGCAGGGGGTCTGCAGGTGATAAAACACCTTCATGCCCTCGCGCCGGTCGGCCACGATGCCGGCGTGCCTCAGGACAGAAAGGTGCCGGGAGATGTTGGATTGGTCTATTTTGGCGAGTTTGTTCAGCTCGCACACGCACTGGTCGCCCTTGCCGAGCGTTTCCACGATCAAGACCCGCACCGGATGGGCGAGAGATTTCAAAATGGACGCCCTGACTTTTGCCTGTTCGTAATTCATGCAGTTGACAATATGCGCATAAGCGCATATTGTCAACGATAAAAAAACAAGATCTTACGCCGACCTTGACCGGACAACGGCATCCAGCCACCGGTCTTCGCCGCTGTCGGATTCAACGAAGATGAACCCGCGCTCATTGCGCAGGCTCTCGGTTTCCGGCCTGGCGCTCATGATCACCAGGCCGGAATCCGGGGATATTTTCCGCACGGCCTTCAGGACGCTTTCCGCATTTTCGCCGAAAATGCGCTTGTCCGCGATGATCACGTCAGGCTTGCGCCTGGAATCAATTACGCCCAGGACCGCGTCAATGGACGACTTGACTTCAACAACCGCGCCCAAATCTTCCAGTGTTTTTTTCAGCCAGGCGAACTTGTCATCGGATGAAGCCAGAAGGATTTTCCATTGCTTCAGGCGGAACTGGCCTTTTATCACCGATTTGAGGGGCGTCGCAAGGGTATTGCGGATTTTCGAGGCATGCGGCAGGCAAATTCGATAAAGGCAATTCATGCTGCTGGCATAAAGCTCATCAAGCCGCCCGCCGGCCTCTTCAATCAGGGTGCGCACGACCGACGGGATTACGCCGGTTGTGTCAAGCACGGCGGACTGGGTCTTTGAAAGCGTCGTTTGTCCTGCATTTTCCGAAACAGCCGACGCGTTGATCGTAATAACCGCCGCGAAATGGCGCATGTCCTCGGACAGGCTGTCGGCGCGATTTACCTGGATCAGGAGCTTGCCGGGGCTCTTCAAAGTATCCGCCGCCAACAACCCCAGATTGAGCACGATTTGAACCATCTGCACCGGGGAAAGCGGCACGACCGGGAACACGCCCTCAATCCGTGACTCGATATGCCAGACCGCCGACAAGGCGACCCTCAGCAATTCCTCCGCCTCGCGGATATTTTCAACCAGATTGGAGCTGGATTGACCGTTGGATTCCGACGAGCGGCTTAAAACCAGAAGCTGGCGCGAAAGACGCACGCCGCGCTGGGTTTCATTCTGGATGGTTTCAATTGAATCATTAAGCGAGCGTTTATCGTCGCCCAGGCGCTGGATAAGCGAAGCGTGCCCGGAAATCGCCCCCAGGATATTGGAAAAATCATGCGCCACTCCCCCGGCCACGCGTCCCAGCAATTGCAGCTTGGCGATCTGCTGCCGGCGCAGATTGGCCGAGTGCATCTCGGTAATATCGCTGACGAACACAAGCAGGACTCCCTCGGCCGGCTGGGAACGCAAACGCATGATCCGCAATCCGGACGGATTATATGACTCAACTTCAATTTCGCAGGGAGCATGCCTGTTCAGGAGACGCTTCAAGTCATCATCGGTCAAAGAGGGGAAAATATCGCCGATCGCGCCTTTTTTTAACGCGCCCAAATGTCCCGGCGCAATTTTGCGCACCGCGGGATTGGCTCCCCGGATAAGGCCCTGATAATCCAAGGCCAGCAAACCATCCGAGAGGTAATCCATCGCGTTGACAATCCGGGCGATGCGATGGCGGCTTTCCCGCTCAACCGAGGTGGATATTGCCAGCAAACCGAGGGCGCCGGAGAGGAACATCAGCCCCATCGTCAAAAGCCAGATGGCCGCGCTGAATCCCTGGACGGCTTGCTCGTGTTCCGGCTGGATAAACTTCTCGGTTGTCAGGTCGATGACCTGCTTGGTGGCGACGGCGGCGATGGAAAAAAGGATAATCAGCAGGATCGCGTATCCCCAGGCGCCTCTTGGAAAAAGTTTCATATTAACGAGCGACGCCGGCAGGCTTCGGGACGGTGGGCGCCTGGTTGGTCGAAGGACTGGAAGCTGCCATTTGCGCATCGCCGGCCGGGCGCGCCCCGGCGGAACTCTCCGCCGACGAGACGTCGTTAGATGAAAGCGACCTGGAGAAGACCTGGTTGGTGGGTTCGTTTTTAACCGGGGCCAAGGGCGTTTGCTCGAACTTGTTGACCGTCAACTGCGCGATTGCCTCCATGCCGGTAACGGGTTTGCGCTCGTCAAGGATGGTCGGGGAAAGCATGATGAGCAGGTTGTGCTTTTCATCCACATCCGTGGTGTGCGTGAAAAGGTAACTGAGCAGGGGAATATCCCCCAGGAGCGGCACCTTTTTCTCCTGCTTGCTTTTGCGATTTTCAACCAGCCCGCCGACGACCACGGTATGCGAACTGGGAACACTGACGCGGGTGGAAAGGCGGCGGGTGCTGGTCACCGGGTAAACGGAACCCTGGGCGGTCGTGATGTTCCTGATAAAGACGGTCATTTCCGGCTCAATCGTCATGCGCACCGAGTCATTGGCGACATCAATTTCAGGGATGACCCAGAGTTTCAGGCCAAGGTCCATCGGGGCGGCGTCTTCCGAATAACGGTCCATGGGCGCGGCGCCGGTGTTGGTGGTATCGCGTTTCAGGCTGATGCGCCAGGTCTGTTCGCCGACATGGATTTTAGCCTCCACCCGGTTGCCGACGATCAGCACCGGGTGCGAAAGGACGTCCGCGTGGCCTGTGTTCTGGAGCGCGCTCAAGAAAAGTTGGACATCGGAAACATTGAGAAGCATGGTGCCCATCTTGCCTTCGGTGAAGGTGTTAATGATACTATCCTTGTTATCCGAAGTTATATCCCGCCCGCGGTTGATCGTGTCGGCGATTGTCCTTGTGGGCGTGATGATCGTTCTTGCGACCCAGTTGCCGGACCCGGGAGGCGACTCCTCGTAGGATGTCGTGCTTTCCTCGTATTGCTGGCCATGGATATCTGAGCGTTGATTGAGCCCGTCCAGGTTGTTGCGCCGGTCATACTGGAAATCGCGGTTGTCGGTGCTCTTGGTCTGGCTGCGATCCTCGGTAAAATTCCACTGGGCGCCCTTGATGGAAGCGCCCACCCCGAAACTGTCCAGCATTCCCCAGTCAATGCCCAGTTTTTGATTATAGGTGATGCCGACGTCAATGACGCGCGCCTCGATGAAGACCTGCGGCTCGCGCTGGTCGAGACGCTCAACCAGCGCCTCAACCTTATCAACGTATTCCTTGATGTCGCTGACGATTATCGCGGTGGTAATGCTGGGGTTTTGCGTGCCGGCGGCAGTGGCGTCCGCCGCGTTGCCGGTGGACTTAAGGTTGACTTTGTCCTGTTCCTTGCTCTGGCTGGTGATAATGGTGCCCCGCGGCGAAAGAAGCTTCAAGAGCTTGATTTGCTCGATCAGATCCACCGCCTTGAGATACTTGGGCGTGAACATCTTGGTGACAAGCGGCTTGGTTTCCTCAATTTGAGCCACTTTCTGCTTGTACATGTCCGAGGTGACCACCATCAATATACCGGAGGGATCCTCAATCATGGACATATTGACGGAGCCGAGCGCCAGGCCCAGGGCCGATTTCCAGTCCACGTTCTTCAGGTTGGCGGTGATGAATAAATTGGTGAATGACCCGGCCGTGATGATATTGGC
>CAYYWX010000003.1:0-74123 GCA_964475405.1 uncultured Verrucomicrobiota bacterium | reverse complement strand
CTGGGCAAACATGTTAACCACGTCCTGCACCGGCACGCCGTCCAGCGCGATCGAAATCAAATTGGTGCTTGAGCCCTCGAGGACCGCGCCGCCAAGGACGTTGGTGGACTGCTCTCCGCCCACCTGTAGTTCTATCGCTTTCCCGTTCCCGTTCGCGGCTTTACCATTTGACGGCGACTGAACAGCCTGGGCGCCGGCCATGTTTGATGAAACCGCCGGCTGACCGGCAGCTTCAGTTTCTTCTTCCTGGTCGCCATTGGTCGGAATGACATTTTCCTGGGCATAGGCCAGGAACAAGACCGCGGTCACCAAGCCGCAAAGAACCCCGCCGGTAAGGAAAAAAGAAATTTTTTTCATAATGAAACACGCTATTCGGACTGGGTTACTGAAGCGGTTGCGATCCGTCCTTCCGCGTCTCTCACGGTGATGTTGTTCTGTCCATAGGCCCCGGCGGCGGCGGTATAACCGGCCGTATAGCTCGTTGAGGCGGAATACGAAACCGTACCGAGGCTTGCGTTGCCCGAAGTCCAGGAATAGGGCGGCGTGCCGCCGGATACCGTGAACGACACATAGCGCGAACTGCCTGAGAGGGAGACGGAGGCCGGTGTAACCGACATCGTGTCGGCGACCGGGGAGATATGCGCGGACGCGTACTGCCCGCCGTCATCCGTGACAATCACATCATTATTACCGACCATTTTGCACGTATAAATGCATTGATTCGCGCCGCGCGAACTCAGCGAGCCGTAATCCTCGTTGGCAAGGGACCAATGGTAACTTCCCGTCCCGCCGCTGGCGGTAAAGACGACTTCCTGCCCGATGATGCTTATTTTCGCCGAGATCGGTGAAACATCCATAGTGGTCGGCAGAGGATCGGTGCGCTCGGCGGAGGTATAAGGATTTGCCTTGAAATAGCCATCGACGCCGGTGGTGTCATCCCGCTCTCCCTCGCAGCCGGAAAGCATAAGCGCCAGCGCCATGGATAGAATTCCCAAGCCCAGAAATTGCCGCATGAAAAGCATATATTTCACAACAGTGTTAAAATAACTGCGCTCTATTTTTTTTGCAAGTAAAAAAATAAAATATGTTTTTTGCACCCGACCAGCCGGCCATTGGGAAAAATCCTGCCTGCGCTATTTCACCGGCTTAATTTGTAATTTTTTAAAATCAATCTTCTCTATGAGAAACTTATAGACTTCGCCGCCGGATGGCACGGTGACAATCTCGCCGGCCTGGTAGGTGAAGCCGTTGATAATGGCATAAAACTTGCCGCCTCTCTTCGTTACGCCGCCAATTTTCAACAGGCCGGATACCCCCGAGGAGCCTGCGACATGTTCCGCCGCTGAACTCGCTCCGTTCGTCCCGGCCGGAGCAAATGACCCGGGCCTTGAAGGCGCATCGTACCCGATCGGCCAGAATGGGTCGCGCTCGACGCGCTGAATCGGCGCTGCCTCGCCAGGGGCGGGGAGCGGAGCGGCAGGCGCAATGGTCTTTCCATCCGCCATGGGCGGCGTGGCCCTGGTCGCATCGTTTGTCGCGCCGGTCGCCCGGCCCAGGACACACGACAAGGCAATCAAGCTCAAAATAACCGCGATATGGCGTGAATCGATCACTTGTTAGCCTCTATTAAAAAAGCGGGGCGTTTCGCCGGATCCGACCAGACAATCCATGCGACAAGAAAGTTTATCTCATGCATCGTGGGGCTGTCTTCGCGCGCGACAATATTCAGGCCGGAAATGGTACAGAGCGGATTGCCGGCCTGGATATTCGCCGCGAGTTTGACATAATCGCTAAAGCCGGCTTTTGCCTGCACGTTGACCCGATAAATTTTAAACCGGCTGTTTTCGGGTGAAATATCAATGATATCATTGTCTACAATGGTCGTCAGCTTGAGATCCATGTTGCCGGCGCAGGCCCGGATATATTCGTCCATCCCGAGCAAATAATTACCCAGAACCGGCAAGGGAATACATGTGTCCATTTGCCTGAGCGCCGACCTGGCCGCGTCAATCTGGCTCTGGATGCCCGGCCTTGACTGGACGACGACGCGCATCTCGGAGGTTTTTTTCCGTATTTCCCTTGCCTTGGCCGAGTTTTCCTTCCAGGACGTGATGGCCGGCAAGATCAAAGCGTAGAAAATCAGGACCAGAAGGCACAGTCCGCCAATTGCCCCGATAATCACATACTGAACTTTTTTATCATGGATATTCATTCTGGGCCTATTTCCCGTCCTTTGGCCTGGGTTTTGGCACGAAAAGCTTGCTGGCTTTAAAACGGCACTCGATGTCAAAAACGCGCATATTCTCCTGGCCGACCTTGTTGACCGCAACAAACTGTTTTACCTGGGCCGTATCCATGACCCCTAAAAAAGGCGCTTCCGACTTCAGGCTTTTCTCGAATTCCTGCACATCGGTTTCCGAACGAGTGCCGGCCGCCTTGCCCTGGATATACAGCGTTACGACCCGCGTGGGAACGGCATCAATTATGGAAATGGTTTCATTCATCGCCAATCGGGTCAATTGAATCCTGGGCGGGACTTCGGCCTGGATGCCCCGCAATATAACCGGCCAATCCGGGCGGGTGCAGGACCAAACAGCAACCGCATTGGTCACATCCTGGAGGGTGGCCAGCTCCTGTTTAAGATCGGTAACCAGCCGAAATGCCGGATCCAATTGTTTTTTTTCCTGCTCGGCGTAAAGGAACGAGCTTTTTGCCCCCCCCGCGCCGACCAGGACAACCGCCACCAGCAACAACAACAGCAAGCCCGCCACCGCGCCGGCCACCTTGATGATAAACTTATGACTGATCCGGCTGCTGCTGCGCAGTTCGGAATCAAGTATCAAATTGACATGCAGGTTCATCATTTTCGCGTCAGTGCCTCATTCTGTAGTCCCGAAGAAACCGATTCCGGCGCCGATTGATGCCGCCAGGAGGGAATATTGCCCGGATAATTTGGGTGAAACGGCGTCCGGGGCAATGACGACCGCCTTCAATGGATCCCATTGTTCGACCTCTCCCTCGGAGGCAACGCGAATCTCCTGGGCAAGGCGATGCGAGGCCGGCGCGGTGCCCGGGATGAAAATCCGCGTCACGCGACAGTTTTCCCGCCGCTCAACGAAATGTTTCGAGATCACAATTTGCCGGATGAAGGGATCGCAGACTTCCTTGATCATCTGGGTGATGTCAAAAGACTGGTCGGAGGCCACGTTCAGCGCCGTCTCGCGGTTCACATTCAGCCGGCTCTGGATCGCGGCCAGGACATGGTCGTGCCCGAAGTCAAACTTGCGGATCAAGACAAGTTCTTTTTTGTGCAGAAACGCGAAAAAGGAGACATTGTCTTCAAAATGAACAACGCCGATGGATTCATCCGGACATTTTTCCAGATAACCGTTTATGAAGGCGTTAACCGCCGCCAGGCCGGCAAGTTCAAGCGAAACCGGAACCGGCCAACCGGATGAAAAAAAACTCATATAATGCTGAAGCTCCGTATCCGGCAGGGCGACCGTAACCAGTTTTGTTTCCACGCGTCCATGGCCGTGCCCAAGCACCTGATAGCCAATCCGGAATTCGCCCGTGCCGACCCCCATGTCTTCCCTGATCTTCGCCTCCGAGTCCGCATCAAGATGCCCCGGCAGGCTTAACAATTTTATAAGGGCGTTCTTGCCCGGAAGGCAAAGAACCGCATGGCGGGTCAAAAGATGCTTCGGCAGGCTGATGAGTGCCGGCGCGCTATTCGGATCCGCGGACGGCTCCACTTGGGAGCGCGGGATAACATCGGCCGCGACAAGCTGGATTCCCTCGTTGGTCTGCTGAAGACGGCAGCATTTTGGATCGGCCTGGCTGAAATCAACGGCAACAATATCCTTCGGCTCACGGCCCCTTTTCAGCCGGTCAATCAAGGTTTTCAGGTTTAATTGCATGAATTGGCAGCTCGCATTTCGTTAAGCGCAAAGCATATCTCGTGTAATGTAATTGAATTAAATGAACTTATGAGAATGAAAAACGCCTTAAAATCATGAGTTTGTCATTCCGAGCCGAGGCGAGGAATCTCGTTATGATGGAGATGCTTCGCTACGCTCAGCATGACATGCTATTAAATACATATCTGAGTGAAACACTACACTAGCTAAAATCAACGCTTACCCTATTCCTCGATTGAAATCGCCTCCACCGGGCAATTATCGGCCGCCTCCCGGCAGGTATTCCATGACTTTTCCGGCACCTTTTCCACTATTACCCCGGCGACCGAATCATCCATTTTGAAGACTTCCGGACAGGTGTCAACGCACAGCCCGCAGCCCGTGCACAGATCAGGATCAACTTTTGCCTTCATGGCGGCCTCCTGTTTGAAATTTATGTTCCAGTCTAAAAATAAATCAAAAAATAATCAAGCCTGTTTTACGAAGAATATTAGAAGCGATCATCAATCAATGCTTCCGCTGTCCGTCTTCCGCCAGGACAAAATCAACCTGGCGCTTGTCAAAATCAATCCTGACCGTCTTTACTTTCACGCGGCTGCCGACGCCGTATTTCTTTTTGCGCGCATGCAGTTCCTCGCGCTGGGCGTCAAACCGCACGAAATCCTTCGAAATCGTGGAAATATGCACCAGGCCCTGGATCTGCAGGCAGGTTATCTCCACAAACATGCCGAAATTCTTGACGCAGACCACGACCGCGTCATAAGTTTCCGGCTTGCGGCGAGCGAGCTGCTGTTCAAGGAAGCGATATTTTTTTATCTCGATCAGGGAGGTTTCGGCCGCGTCAGCCACCTGCTCGGTCCGCGAGCAATTGAGACTGAGCGCCGCCAATTCGCCGCTCTTGTACGGGTTCGCGCGCGCCGCGAGCATTGCCGCCAGGATGCGATGCACGACCAGGTCCGGATAGCGCCGGATCGGCGAAGTGAAATGGGCGTAGTATTTTTTCGCCAGGCCATAATGCCCGAGCGGCTGCGGCGAATAAAGCGCGCGTTTCATGCTCTTCAAGACGGACAGCTTGGCGTCATACTCCAGGGGGTGGCCGATGATTTTCTCAAGAAAAGCCGTCATGTTTTTTCTTTTTGAAAGATCGCCGGGCTGAAACCCGAGTTCGGCGAGCTGGCCCGCAAGCGCCTCTATTTTTTGAGGCGCGGGCGGCTCGTGCACCCGGTGGACAAGGCCGAAACCCCGCTCGCTCAATGCGCGGTCAACCGCCTCGTTCGCGGCAATCATGCATTCCTCGATCAATTCGTGGGAAATGTCGCCGACCGTCTGGCGAATGTCTTCAATCATCCCGTTCTTGCCCATGAAAATTTCGTATTCGGGCATGTCCAGGTTAAGCGCGCACTGGTCAAAACGCCGCCGGCGCAATTGCCGGGCAAGGGCATGACACCGCAAGAGGAGGTCCTGCGCCTCGCGACCGACGCTGGCCGAAGGCGTGTGCGGGTTCTGGAGGACGTCCAGGGCCTGTTCATAGGTAAGCCGCAGTTTTGACCTGATCACGCTCCGGCAAAATTCGGCCCTGAGCGGCGCGCCGCCGGCATCAAAAGTCATCATTACTGAAAAAGTGAATTTATCCTCGTCCGGCCGGAGACTGCAAAGCCCGTTGGAGATCGCCTCCGGGAGCATCGGCAGGACCAGGTCGGGAAAATAAACGCTGTTGCCCCGCGTCTGCGCTTCCCGGTCCAGGGCGGTATTGGGCCGGACAAAATGGGAAACATCGGCGATATGCACGCCCAACACCCGGTTGCCGTCCCGGTCGTTTTCCAGCGAAACCGCGTCGTCAAAATCACGCGCGGTGGCCGGGTCAATGGTAAGAATATATTTTTCGCGGAAATCGCGCCGCTCGCCGGGCTGGTCGAGCAATTCGACGCTCCGCTCGGCCTCCCGCAGGATTTCGGGCTTGAAACGGTCCGGGAGGCCGTATTGCCTGATAATGACCGCGGTATCGTGGGAAGGATTGTTCTCCGGCCCGATGACTTCCACGATTTCCGCCTCGGGATTGACATGGCGGTTGGCCCAGGCCGTGAATTGAACCACGACCCGGTCGTTGACGCGCGCGCTCCCGGGACCGGGGACATAAAAATCCCTCGCATAAACCGGGTCAATCGGGACAACATAAAAGAACTTGCCGGTTGCCCGCAATGTCCCCACAATCGCGCCGCGCGACCGCTCAAGGATGCGGATCACCTTCCCGGCGCGGCGCAAGCCCCACTTGCATCCGGAAGCGTCCTTAAGCAGGCGCGCCACAACCAGGTCGCGCGGCAAGGCCGTGCCCAGCTCATCGCGCGATATAAAAACCTCCTCGCCGCCGTCTTTCGGCACTATGACCCCGTCGCCGGAACGGCGCAACCCGATCTCGCCGGTAACCAGGTCGGCGGGCGAGCCGCAGCCGTAATGATTCTGATGAACGCGGACGATCAAGCCGCCCACGACCATGGCGTTCAGCAGCTTGACCAGGCGCTTGCGTTCGCCGCCGCGCACCGCCAAGTGCTCCGCGATCTGCCGTTCGTTCAGCGGCCGGTCCTTCTGCGACTGGAGGAGGTTAATGATCCGGTTTTCAAACTCATCCGTGAACAGTTTTGCTTTTTTCATAATTTAATATCCAATCGTAAACGAATCAAACTCGCCGGTTGGCGGCTCGTCTTTTTCCTCGCAGGTCCGCACCGCCGCCAGGGGCGGGCCGCGCCGGCACCAGGCGATAAAGTCGTTGACGACCTGTTTCTCTCCTTCGGCGACAACTTCCACGCTGCCGTCATCATTGTTGCGGACAAACCCCTTCACGCCGGAGCGCTCGGCGTGTTCCCGGCAGTAATGCCGGAAGCAAACCCCCTGCACGCGTCCGAAAATTTTCAGATGTATTCTGACCGGCATGGCAAATAAACGTTCTTAATTAAGGTCTTTCCCGGTTAGCGCTTATCATTACAGATCTAATCAAGAATCCGCTCCATTCTGTCATTCCCATGAAAATGGGAATCCAGAACAATACATTACTGGATTCCCGCCTTCGCGGGAATGACAACCATGCCACATAAGGGCGCCAATAATTACATTGCACTATAAGTCGACCAAAACAACCTCTGTCAGGAAGAACCCGTATTCAAATCAAGCTTTACTTCCCGCATTTTCCTGACCGAGTTGCATAAATATATCCGTCGGCACCGGCGCAGCTGGTCCAGCTTGAGCACCCCTTCCCGGACTTTTCCCTTTTTAAGCAGCCACGCGCGGAAAGTGCCCGGCAGCAAACCGCAGCCAACCGGCGGCGTCAGCAGCGCGCCATCCAGCTCAACAACGATATTGGCGGCGCAGAATTCCGTCACTTCCCCCTTCTCATTCCAGAGGATTACCTCATCATAGCCGCTCCGCGCCGCCCTTGCCCGGTCATAGACCGACCGGTTCGTGGTCTTATGGTATAAGAAAACATCGCCGGATGCAACCGGTTGCTTGGCCGGGTAAACCAGGAGTTCCTTATTGCCGCGCCCCGGATCATAAGGCGCCGCCTCGCAGAATATTTTCCCTGCCCGGTCAAGTCGCAGTCTGACCCGATGCGGCCGCGGCGGAAGTTTGCCGGCCAGGGACGAGAGTTTTTTTCGCAACAATGCCTCCCGGAACGGGAAAGAAAAATAGGCGGCGGAGGCCTTCATCCGGTCAAGATGCAAATCCAGCAGGAAATAATCCGAGCCCGGCGTCCAGCCGAAAGTTTCCAGCAATTCAAAATCAAACGCCGGCGCGCTCACAACCTTCGCCTTCAGCTCGCATTCCTCGCGTTCCGCTTTCTCCGCCGAATCCCAGACGATCCCGCCCCCCACCCCGTATTCGGCCTCGTGGCGCGCCTTGTCAACGAGAATTGTCCGGATCGCCACGTTAAACTGCGCTTTTCTGCCCGGGGCCAGGAACCCGATGCTGCCGGTGTAAATCCGGCGCGGGCTGGTCTCCAGCCCGGAAATAATCCGCGTCGTGCGCACCTTCGGCGCGCCGGTGATCGAGGCCGCCGGGAAAATGGCCCTGAATATTTCCGCGAGCGGGACCGCGGTCCTGGCCCGGACGGTCGAGGTCATTTGCCAGACGGTGTCGAACTTTTCGACGTCATAACGGGAGGAAACCTTCACCGTGCCGGGCGCGGCAATGCGGCCGAAATCATTGCGCATCATGTCCACGATCATTATGTTCTCGGCGCGATTTTTCCCGGAGGAATGCAACCGGCGCGAGTTTGCCAGGTCGTCCTCGTTGCGCAACCCCCTCGGCATGGTGCCCTTCATCGGCCGGGACTCGATGGCCTCGCCGTCCAGGCTGAAAAATAATTCCGGCGAGAATGAACTGATCGCGTAACGGTCGGTCTCGACAAAGGCCGCGTAAGGAACATGGCTTGCCCCGGCAACCTGGAGAAAATAAGGCAGGGCTTCGCCCGGGAAAGGAGCGCGCAGGCGGTAGGAATAATTCACCTGGTAAGTCGCCCCCCGGACAATGTAAGCCTTGATGGACCTGATCGCCTTTTTATACTCAGCCCCGGTCACCGAGCTTTGCCAGGCCGGCGACCAGGATGAAGTGTTTTTGCCGGGCGGAAACGCAAACTGTTCAGCCTTCTTGAACAGCCCGAACCAGAGCAAGGGAAAATCTCCGCATGGCCGGAAGGAAAATGCCGGATCAAACGCCGCGCCGGCTTCATAGGCAAGAAAGCCCGCGGCATACATTTTTTTCGTTTCCACCTCCCGCTCAATGCGGGCCAGGATGGGAAAGACCTCCCGCGGACCGGCGGCCTGAAACACTTCCACCGGATTTTCAAGGCACAGCCATCTGCCTTTCTCCGCCCAGTGAACAATGACCCGGTTGACGTTCTTTGTCATGATGTTTATTTTGCCGTTGAAATCCCCGGCGCTCCCCGGCGCAAACCCGGCAGAAGGCCGAATAAAAACGGGATGGAAAACGCGGCGCAAGCCATGGCAAAAAGGTCGCCATGCAACGTGTAGAAAGAAAGGCGCATGCGCTCCGGCGAAAATTTTACCTCGCTCCGCAAAATCTGCGGCTCGCCCTGAATCGTGCCGGAGCGTCCCGCCGGCGGCAGGCTATCGCGGACAACGCCCGCGCGGTCAATGTGGCAGGTCAAGCCGGTATTGGTGACCCGCAGGCAGGCGACACGATTTTCAACGCAACGGAAAACGGCGTGGGACATGTGCTGCCGGGAAGCCCAGGACGGGTCAAACCAGGCGTCGTTTGTCTGGTTGATCAGCAGTCGCGCTCCGGCCCGGACGCATTCCCGCGCCAGGTATGGCAAAATGTCCTCAAAACAAATCAGGACTGAAAAATTTTGCCCGCGATCGCTGAGCCTGAAGATCACGTTCTCCGTTCCGGGCGTAAAATCCTCCTCAACCCCGGTAATTGTGCGCAAAAAAGGCAAATAATTTCCCAGGGGAACATATTCCCCGAAAAGCACCAGATGGCGCTTGGCATAAACCTGCTGGGTTTCCTGTCCCGGCAGAAACAGAAATGCGCTGTTGAAATAATTTGTCGTTTTATGAAATTCTTCCGAATCCATTGATCCTACCAGGAGCGGAATGCCATGGCGCCGGCTCTCATTGACCAGATCGCGGATTGGCGCGCTGGAGCGCACAAAATCAGGCAGGGCGGTTTCCGGCCAGACGATCAAATCCAGCGGCGCCAGCCGGGCGGCTTGCGCGGTTGATGTTTTCAACCGGCGATAGATATCATCCGCCCATTCGTCCGACCATTTCAACTGCTGCGGGACATTGAGCTGCACCGCCGCGACCCGGATCATATCCAGTTTTTCCGACGGCCGGGCCAATTGCCACCGGCCGTATTCCAGGGCCAGGAAAACCAACAAGAGGAACAACGCAATCCCGGTTGCCGGTTTAAGCATCCCTGAGCGCCGATTCATTATCACAAGCGCGACGACCGTATTGCCCATGACGACCAGGTAAGAAACAAGATAAACCCCGCCCAAGTCGGCGCATTGAATCAAGTTGACACAGGAATACTGGCTGACGCCGAGCAAGTTCCAGGGAAAGCCGGTGAGGAAAATCGAGCGGGCATATTCCAATCCGACCCAGATGGCAGGCACGCCGAAGAGCACCGGCAGATCGGCGAACGCCCCCCTGCTTTTGCCGGCCGATTGAAAACGTCGGCGGGCAACCCACCAGGAAACAACCAGCGCGAAACAGGCGACGTAAAGGGCGCAATAAAGACTGATAAACAGCCAGCCGATGAACGAAACACGGGTGAGCCAGCAAATACTTCCCAGCCAGAAGACAACGCCGGCCAGCAACCCGTGAAGAAACGACTCGCGGGGCCTGCCGGAAAAGCCCAGGCAAATGACGGGGACAAGGGCAACCCATGCAAGAATCGAATATTCCAGCGGAGGGAAGGAGCAGAAAAGCAGGATTCCGGCCAGGGACGAGAGCGCCAGATTTCTATATTTGATAGTCATTTTTGAACGTATCGGCGTTTGGACGTCACGGAGCATTGACGCCTACCCCCATACTCCGGTACGCCGACACGCCGATACTCCGGTACGCCGATACGTCCTCACGCCCTCACGCCGCCCCGCAGCACTTCTTGAATTTTTTTCCGCTGCCGCACGGGCAGGGATCATTCCGGCCCACCTTAGCGGCCTCGCGCTTCACGGACACCGGCGCGCTTTCGGCGCGCTCGCGCTGCGAACCGCCCCGCCCCGTCAGAGAATTCAACGCCGCGGCCCCGTCGCCGAGCGCCGAAACTTCCTGGTGGACAAGCTTGTGCGGGATTGAGACCACCAACTTCTGGTAGGCCGGCAGGGAAGTCGTGGCGCGGAACATGCGCATGACGACATCGTTCTTGATTTCATCCATCAAGGTTGAAAACATGCTGAACGCTTCCCGCTTGAATTCCACGAGGGGATCCTGCTGGCCGTAGGCGCGCAGGCCGACCGACTGGCGCAGACCGTCAATGGCGCGCAGGTAATCCTGCCAATGGGTGTCGATTGAATGCAAGACGATATAGCGTTCCAGCTCCGGCAGGCTTTTCGGATCCTCGATTTCAACCTTGAGGTCATAAGCGCGCTTGACCCGGTCATAAAGCAAATCAAAAGCTTTTTGGGCGGAAATATTCTTCGGGTTAAGCTCCTCTTTCCGGATGCCGACCGGGAAGGTGGTGTTGGCCCAGCTGACGAAATCGTTCAGCATGTCCTCCTCAAATTCGTCAAACGCCTCGTCGGCATGCACCTCGACAACATCGGCCACGATGTCAAAGATGTGCTCGCGGACATTTTCGGCCTTCACCACCGCGCCGCGGAAGGCGTAAATTATCTCGCGCTGCTTGTTCATGACGTCGTCATATTCGAGCGTCCGGCGGCGGATGGAATAATTATGCTGCTCTACCCGGCGCTGCGCGGTTTCAATCGAACGGTTGAGCCAGGGATGCTCAAGCTGCTGCCCCTCCTCGATGCCCATCCGGCTCATGATGTTGGCGATCCGCTCCGAGCCGAAAAGGCGCATCAGGTCGTCTTCCAGCGAAACGTAAAACCGCGACGATCCCGGGTCGCCCTGGCGCGCGCAGCGCCCGCGCAGCTGGCGGTCAATGCGCCGCGCCTCGTGGCGCTCGGAACCGATGACGTGCAGCCCGCAGGGCTTTTTACGCAATACCTCAACGAGTTTCTGGCCCTCGTATTTGCTCTCGAGCGCGACCTTGGACTCAATGATGTCCTTCGGCAGATAGACAACGCCCGCGCCGAGCTTGATGTCCGTGCCCCGTCCGGCCATGTTGGTGGCGATGGTCACTCCCCCGGATTGGCCGGCGCGCGTCACGATTTCGGCCTCGCGCTCATGGTTCTTGGCGTTGAGGACGTTGTGCACGATCCCCTCGTGCTTGAGCATGCGGCTCAAGAGCTCTGAAGTCTCGACCGATATGGTTCCGAGCAGGACCGGCTGGCCGAGCCGGTGGCAGTCGGCGACCTCGTCAATGATCGCCTTGAATTTCTCGCGGCGCGTGCGGTAGACAAGGTCGTTCGCGTCCACCCGCCGCACGGGCCGGTTGGTGGGGATGACGGTCACGTCCAGGTGGTAGATGTCGCGGAACTCATTGGCCTCGGTCACCGCCGTTCCGGTCATGCCGGCCAGTTTTTTGTACATGCGGAAATAATTCTGGATGGTGATCGTGGCGAGGGTCTGCGTCTCGCGCTCAATGGCCACGCCTTCCTTGGCCTCAACCGCCTGGTGGAGCCCGTCGCTCCAGCGCCTCCCCGGCAGGATGCGGCCGGTGAACTCGTCCACGATCAATACCTGGTTATTCTGCACCACGTATTCAACGTCCTTTTCGTAGAGGCAATAGGCGCGGATCAGCTGGTCAACGTTGTGGATCCGCTCGCTCTTGACGGCAAACGCGTTCTGGACGTTCTGGCGTTTTTCCATCACCTGCTGGCTGTTGAGCGATTTATCCGCGTCAATCTCGCTCAACTGGGCGATGATGTCCGGCAGGAGATAGGCGTCCGGGTCGGCGGGGTTCAGGGTGGCGCAGCCCTTTTCGGTCAGGGTGGCGTCATGCCCGCGCTCGTCAATGGTGAAATAAAGATCCTCGCGCAGGGCGCGGGCCTGCTCCTTGCGCATGTCCGTTAAAAAAGCGCTTTCAATCTGTTCGAGCAGCTTGCGCACCTGGCCGTCTTCCAGGATGTGCTGCAGTTGCTTGTTCTTCGGCATGCCGTGCCGGACCTGGTAAAGACGCATCTGGGCCTTCTCGGTTTGTTTTGAATCAAGGGCCGCGCGAGCTTCCTGGATCAGGACATTGCAGAGATCGCGCTGCTTGCGCACGAGCCGCTCCACGAGCGGGTTAAGCTCATGATACTGGTGGCTGGAGACCGGCGCGGGGCCGGAGATGATCAGGGGCGTGCGCGCCTCGTCAATGAGGATGCTGTCGATTTCGTCCACGATCGCGAAAAAATGGCCGCGCTGCACGATATCGGCGGAGTTGTAGGCCATGCCGTTATCGCGGAGGTAATCGAAGCCGAATTCGCTGTTGGTGCCGTAGGTTATGTCGCAGGCATATTGACTGCGCCGTTCCTCGCTGTTCATCTGGTTCTGGATGCAGCCGACGGTCAGCCCCAGGTACTGGTAGACCGTCCCCATCCACTGCGAATCGCGCTTGGCCAGGTAATCATTGACCGTGACCAGGTGGACATTATTGCCCGAGAGCGCGTTCAGGTAAAGCGGCATGGTGGCCACGAGCGTTTTTCCCTCGCCGGTCGCCATTTCGGCTATCTTGTTCTGGCAAAGAACAATGCCGCCGAAAAGCTGGACGTCAAAAGGCACCATGTCCCAGGTCAACTCGTGCTCGCAAACGGTGATCTTCGTGCCGACCAGGCGGCGGCAGGCGTTCTTGACGGTGGCAAACGCCTCGCACATGATGCTGTCAAGCGAAGCGCCCGCGGCAAGGCGCGCCTTGAACTCGGCGGTCTTGGCGCGCAACTGGTCATCGGACAACAGTTGATATTCGCGCTCAATGGCGTTTATCCGCTCGACAAGCGGATAAAGCTTTTTTAAATCACGCTCGTGCTTATTGCCGAAAATTTTGTTGATAATCCAGCGCATGGTGTTAATGTAACACGAATTTAAATTTTGTCAAAAGAAGCTTATGGACACTCATCTCGAGAGCACGGTATTGCTGGAACGGCCGCCAAGCGCCCGGCCCGCGCCGGGCCTTCCCCGCGCGGAAGCGGGTAAAAACGCGACCGATGCTGAATTTGAGGAACTGATCGGCAATTACCGCCAGTTGATCCGCAAGCGGTCGCTGCCCTACCCGGTGGCTTATCGTTTCATAAAAGAGATGGGGCATGGCCGGCAGGGGGTCGTGTTCCTGGCCGAGCGCCAGGGCGCGCGGGGCTGCCTGACCCATCACGCCATCAAGCTTTTTGATCCCGGCATCTATTCAAGCTCCCCGGTCTATTGGACCGACATGGGCCGCATCGCCCAGCAGATTTCAACCCTGCAGCCGGTCAACAACCTTAACCTTGTTTCCTGCGATTTTTATGAGGAGTGCAACGGCGTCGGCTACGTGCACATGGAGGCCATCAACGGCATTGACATCCAGTTCCTGATAGACGGCAAGCACACCCAGCTCGCCCGTTCCCGGAGCACCGACGAGGAATGGAACCATTTCATGCAGGTTTTATTCAGGATCGAGAACAACCGCGTCAGCCTTCATCCCGGATTCGCCCTGTATTTGATCCGCAACATCCTGCGCGGATTGACCGTCCTGCATGATCACGGCTTTATCCACGGCGATATCAAGCCGACCAACATCATGATCGACGTCCAGGGCCGGGTCAAGCTGGTCGATTTCGGGCGGGCGGTCAGGATCGGCGAGAAAGTCAACATCCTCCTGGGCAGCCCGCTCTTCATGGCGCCCGAGGTCCACCGGCGCGAACCGGGATGCCTGCAGGCCGACCTGTTCAGCGCCGGCCTGGTTGCGCTTGAAATGCTGGTCGGCAAACAGATCACATCCATGATGGATTACAATGAAGAAGAGCTGATTGATTTCAAGACAAACCTTGCCGCCCGGATTGAGGACTGGCTCCCGCCTGATGTTTTAAAAAACGACGAGCTTACGATCGTTTTAAAACGCATGCTTGAGCCGGATCTGGCCGACCGTTTCCCGACTGCCAAGGAAGCCGATTCGGGCGAGATGAGCTTCGCCTCGGCCCGCCTCTGGCTCCGGGACTATGAACGCGAAACGGAATACGAGCGGGAGCTGGAAATCTATCTGCGCAAGCTGGTGGACGAGGAAACCGGAACGCTTAACCAGCATTTCGGCTCCGATAACCTGACGGCCATCATCATCACTTGAAGCCGGAAATCAATCTTCCGGCCATTATACCGTATCTCTCCGTTTGACCGGGCGATCACGATCTAAAATCTGCCGGCGAGCCAAATCCGGGCAATCGGTCGTAATGCCGTCCACCCCGAGGTCAATGAATCGCCGCATTTCTTCCGGCGCGTCAACCGTCCAGACAAAAATTTTCAGCCCCGCGGCGCGCATCATGCCGGCCAGTTCTTCATTCACCCCGGCGCCGGCCGAGAGATCAAGCCCGTCGGCGTTGCAGGCGCGCGCCATGGCCAGAAGGTCATCATTCCCCGGCGTCCACTTGCCCGCGGTTGAACCTCTTTCCAGGCATGAAAGCAAATACGCCTCCACCCGCGGCATTGCAAGCTTTACGGCGGAAATGACATCGGCGTCAAAAGAAATGACCGCCGCCTGCTGCAGGGCGAGATGACTGTTTGACATGTCGTTTTTCAACGCCGGCACGGTTTTTGGTCCGCTTTTTACCTCGATCAGGATCCGCTTGCCGGGGGGAACTTTTGCAAGCACTTCTTCAAGGGACGGGACGGCCTGACCCGCCCACGAACCGCCTTTCCAGCGCCCGACGTCAAGTTTTTTCAAGTCGGCAAGGGTGCTTTGCGAAATTTTCAAGTCAGAACCGGATGTGCGGGCCAGGGAATCATCATGACTGACGACGCAATGGCCATCCCGGCTTAAATGAATATCGCATTCAATCGCATCGGCCTCCTGGCGCCAGGCCAGGTCGAAGGCCGCAAGGGTGTTTTCCGGCGCGGTTGACGAGGCGCCGCGATGGGCGATTATTTCGGGAAACTTATGGAGCGCACGGCGATTCATGTCCTAACGCGGGCTATACCCGCAACCCAAATTCGCCGCACACCGTGCGGCGCTACAGTTGTAGTGCGTCACCAGGCTCCGCAGGAGCGCTTCGCCCTGGCGAGCGGTGTGACGCATTGTTTTTTTGTTTTTCTTCGTTGTTCCCGATGGTTAAGGCACTAATATGCTTTTGCAAAAATCACGCGGCGTTTGCTGGGGCGGCCGCTGATCACGCATTTACCTTCCTCCATCGGGGCATCAAACGGAATGCAGCGGATCGTGACGGAAAGGTCCTTCTTGAGAATTTCCTCAACGTCGGCATCCCCGCTCCAATGGGCCAGGGCGAATCCGCCGTGAATTTCCGGCTGATCCTTGTTGGCCGGGGTGAAGAAAGAATAAAACTCGTCGCGGGAATCGATTTTGCGCGTATTGGCGTCGCGCAATTCGCGCGCCTTGTTAAACAAGCTGTTTTGGATGTCATCGAGAATGCCGACGATTGACGCGCACAACTCGGCGCGCTTGATAAACTTGATTTCCTTGTGCGGCTTGTCGCGCCGGGCGAGCGCGACCGAGTCGCCGGCCATGTCGCGCGGCCCGATTTCAATCCTGACCGGGACTCCTTTCTTGATCCAATTCCACACCTTTTCCCCGCCCCTTCCCTCCCTTTCATCCAGCTCAACCGCGAGCGGACGGGCGTCATATGAAACCGCCTTCAATTCCCGGGCGACCTGGCGGCAATATTCCAGGACCTGGGCGCGCGTTTCCTCCTTGTGCATGATCGGCAGGATAACCACCTGCAGCGGGGCCAGGCGCGGCGGCAGGACAAGCCCGTCATCATCGGAATGGGTCATGATCAGCCCGCCGATCAAACGCGTGGAAACGCCCCAGGAAGTTGTCCAGGCGTGGACTTCATTGCCGCCCTGGTCCAGGAACTTGATCCCGGAAGCCCTGGAAAAATTCTGCCCGAGGAAATGCGACGTGCCGGACTGGAGCGCCTTGCGGTCCTGCATCATGGCCTCAATGCTGTATGTGGAAACCGCGCCGGGGAAACGCTCGCCGGCGGTTTTTTCGCCCATGATCACCGGCATCGCCATGTATTTCTCGGCAAATTCCGCGTAGACTTTCAGCATCCGGTCGGTTTCCTCCCTTGCCTCGGCCTCGGTCGCATGGGCGGTGTGGCCCTCCTGCCAGAGGAACTCGGTCGTGCGCAGGAAAAGACGGGTGCGCATTTCCCAGCGGACAATATTGGCCCACTGGTTGATCAGGAGCGGCAGGTCGCGATAGGACTGGACCCACTTGGCGAACATCGCGCCGATAATCGTCTCGGAAGTCGGCCGCACGACGAGCGGCTCCTCGAGCGGCGAGGCCGGGACAAGCTTGCCGTCCGGTCCTTTCTCAAGGCGATGATGGGTGACCACGGCGCATTCCTTCGCGAAGCCCTCGACATGCTCGGCTTCCTTCTGCAGGAAACTGAGCGGGATGAAAAGCGGGAAATAGGCGTTGGAGTGGCCGGTGGCCTTGAACATGCCGTCGAGGACGCGCTGGATATTTTCCCAGAGACTGTAGCCCCACGGCTTGATCACCATGCAGCCGCGCACGGGCGAGAGTTCGGCCAGGTCGGCGGCGCGGATGACCTGCTGGTACCACTCGGGGTAATTTTCGACCCTGGCCGGCGCGATAGCGTTCTTTGAAGCCATAATTCATTGATCCTTTTGATTGTTAAAAACGAAACACAGCACCATGAATACCAAAAAAACGACCCCGGGCAACCATATTTATATTTTATTTAAATACTTGACCAAATTAAAAAATAAAATAGAGTTTCAAAACATTCTGTAAAACAGTCAGGGTGCGCCAATGCGGCTGAATGCCGCACAAAATGAAGGAGAACAAGCAGTGAACATAAAAATCATGAAATCGGGCTGGATCGTCGGCGCCTTGGTCATTGCCGGGGCGTTTCTGCTCTCTTCGGCAACCGTCAGGGCCAATGAAGCCAACTACCAGCAATATGTGATCGGCGACCGGGCGGCAGGCATGGGCGGCGCCGGAAGCGCCCTGGGCACGGCGTTGGACGCATCCTATTACAATCCCGCCGGCTTGGCCTATACCAAGCAGAGGACCATATCCCTTTCGGCCAGTCTTTACGGCTGGCAGAAATACCGTTCCGAGCGCGCCCTGTATCCCGACGAGGACCTGGAGACTTCGTCCTTTGTCACCTTGCCGCCCGCGATGGGAATGGTCTTTTTCGCCGCGCCTGAAACGGCAATCGGCCTGGCGGCTTTTGTGCCCAACAATTATTCGCTTTCTGAAATCATCGCCTTCCCGCATGATAAAAATTTCTATAACGCAAGTTTGAACGACCAGACGATCTGGGTCGGTCCGTCGGCCGCCCATGCGTTTTCAAAGGAATTCTCGGTCGGCTTGGGCGTCTACGGCGTCTATCGCAATGTCAGCCAGTTCCAGAGCACCTATCTTGATGCTTACTCCTATTCAGCCTCGCAAAACCTGAAGTACAAGACCTTCGGGATGCTCGGGAATCTCGGCGTGCAATATCGCCCGACCGACAACTGGCGCTTTGGCGCGGCCTTCCAGTCCCCCTCGTTCGGCATCTGGGGCAACGGCGAATACCAGGCCAACGAGTCCTATAATTATAACGGCACGATGGAAAATAACATCGCCCACGCCGACAACATGAACGCCGAATACCGCATTCCGGCGAAATTCACGGTGGGCGCCGGTTGGGAAAAGGAAAAAGTCTGCGGCTTCGGACTTGACGTCAACTGGCACCTGGCCAACTCGTACAACCGCTTGAGCGGCCATACCGACATGAACGAATCTGACGATCCGGTGACAGCCGAGTATGTCAACAAGGCGGTCGTGGACGTCAATCTCGGCGGCGAATATTATATCGCAAAGGCTTACCCGATCCGGGCCGGATTTTTCACGAGCCGCTCGGCCGCCCCTGATGTTGACCTGGAAAAAGAGAACCTTCCCGCCCAGATCAACGAATACGGCGTCACTTTCAGCATCGGCCGTGAACTGGAACAGGTGATGATGTCGGTCGGCGTCAACTACATCTTCGGTTCGGGCGACAATTTCGGTTATACGATTGACCCGGACACGCAGAGAGTCGTGCGCGCGATCACCACCGCGAAGGAAAACCAGTTCTATCTCTTCTTCAACACGTCGTATATGTTCTAATCTCAGTCCTGCCCGCATCCCGGTCGCGCTTCGCGCGTCGGGATGCGGGTGGTTTAGATCAAGGCGCGCTCAGCGCATATGGCCCGCAGCGCACTTGGTATTGGGCGGTGGAGAACCAAACGTACCAATTGCATCCCACGACACTGATCAGGTCCGCGAGCCGGTCGCCGTCAATGTCGCCGGTTACCGGCGCACCGGACAGCCCCAGGTCAAACGGCCCGCTGCGAATCTGGTATCCTGCCGTGGAGAACCAGACATACCAATTTGAACCCACCACGCTGATCAGGTCCGCGAGCCGGTCGCCGTCAATGTCGCCGGTCAGCGGCGTGCCGGATACTCCCAGGTCATAAGGCCCGCAACGCACCTGGTATTGAGCGGTGGAGAACCAGACATACCAGTCCGAGCCGATGACCGTGATCAGGTCCGCGAGCCGGTCGCCGTCAATATCGCCGGTCAGGGGCGTCCCGGATATATTCATGTCAAATGGCCCGCTGCACACCTGGTATCCTGCCGTGGAAAACCAGACATACCATTTCGAACCGGCGACAACCATCAGGTCGGCCAATCCGTCGCCGTCAATATCGCCGGTGACCGGCGTACCGGACTGGCCCATGTTGAACGGCCCGCTGCGCACCTGGTATTGCGCGCTGGAAAACCAGACGTACCAACTCGAGCCAACGACCTCGATCAGATCGGCGAGGCGGTCGCCGTCAATATCGCCGGTCAATGGCGTCGGCCAGGGCGTGGCCAGCAGCGACACGTACGAAATGGATTTAGCCAACCCGGATGATATCAGCAAACGGAAGAGATAATAATCGGCGACATCCGGCGTAAAGGTCGGTTGGGCGGTATTTGTGGATGACAACACCGCCTCGCTCGCGGATGATTTCCGGACCTGGCGCCATTCGTATGCAGCGCCGCTTCCGGACGCGCCCAATTGGCGCAAATCGTCCACGCGCGCGACGGCCTGGTCAATTGTTCCGCTGGCAACCAGTGCCGGATAAAGCTTTCTCACGGAATAAACATCCGTCACGTAGAGGTTGCCGGAACCGTCCAGGGCAATGCCGGTCGGGCGCGTGAAACGGGCCGCGCCGCCGACGCCGTTGGAGACACCGGACGATCCGTCCAGTCCGGCAATGGTCGAAACCGTGCCGTCCGGCGTGATCATGCGGACGGTACAATTGACAGTGTCGGCCAGATAAACATTGAAGGCGCTGTCAACCGCGATGCCCTTGGGATTATTAAATCGGGCCGCGCTCCCCACCCCGTCCACGCTGCCGGTGCTCAGCGCCGAGCCGGCCAGGGTTGAGACCAGGCCGGCCGGAGTAATTTTGCGGATCGTGCTGTTATATGTATCGGCGACATAAACCGTGCCGGCGCTGTCCACCGCCACGGCCGTGGGATAATTGAACTGCGCCACCGTGCCGGTGCCGTCCTGGCTGCCGACCACGCCACTGCCTGCCAAGACCGATACGGCCATGTTTGCCGTAACTTTTTGTATTTTGTGATGGAAAGTGTCGGCAACGTAAATGTTTGTGGCATTATCAACCGCCAGCCCGGCGGGGTAATAAAATTCAGTCCCGCCGCCCGGGGGCGGATTGGTTCCGGCATAGGTGGTGACCACCCGGCCAGCGGTCATCTTGCGCACGTGATTATTCCAAGTGTCGGCAATATACATATTGCCCGCCGGATCAAAGGCGATCCCGCCCGACCCGTTGAAACGCGCGACGGTCCCGGTGCCGTCAACATCGCCATAGCTGCCGGCCAATCCGGCCAGGGTGGTCACAACCCCGTCCGGCGAAATGGCGCGAAGAGTATAGTTAAAAGTATCTGCCAGATGGACTCGCCCGGCATTATCCACCGCAATTCCATAAGGATCGTTAAAATGCGCCGAGGCAACCGGACCATCGTTTGTCCCGGTGCGAAGCGCCTGGCCGGCGAGGGAAGCAACAACACCGCCGGACGTTATACGCCGAACCTTGTGATTGCCCGAATCGAGCACGTAAAGGTTGCCGGAAAGATCCCCGGCAATATCATTGGGATAATTGAATTGGGCAGTGGCCAGCGATCCATCGGCGTCCCCGCTCGTTGTGCCCGCGAAGGTGGAGACCATGCCGCCGGACGAAATTAAACGAATGACGTGGTTGCCGCTATCGGCCACATAGACCGCGCCGTCATTGCCGGCCTGCACGCCAGTGGGTGAAAGGAACTTGGCCTGGGCGCCGGGACCGTTGCTGTAACCGCCGCTGCCGGCCGTGCCGGCGATGGTGGTCACGGCCCGGTCCGGGGCCACCTTGCGGATATTATGATTGTAACTGTCGGCCACATAGATGTTGCCGGCGCTATCCACGGAAACATCCACCGGGAATTTAAATTTTGCCGCCGGGCCGATGCCGTCGTCACTGCCGTAACCACCGGGCGTTCCGGCCAGGGTTGAGACGGTGTCCTCCGGCGTGATTTTGCGGATGGTGCCGTTCCAGCTATCGGCCACGTAAAGGTTGTCACCTCCATCAACCGTGACTCCGTACGGCCCGTAAAACCTGGCGGCGGATCCGATCCCGTCCGTGCTCCCGGCGCTGAGCGCCGCGCCGGCCCAGGTGACAACGAGCCCATCGGGAGTTATCTTGCGAATCGTGCTGTTGCCCATGTCGGCCACATAGACATTGCCGGCGCTATCCACCGCCACGCCCATCGGCAGATAAAAACGGGCCGAACCGCCGCGCCCGTCGGCCGAGCCGTAAACTCCGGCCAGCCCGGCCAGGGTTGTGACTTCGCCGTCGGGGGTCATCTTGCGGATGACATGGTTATATGAGTCGGCGACATAGGAGTTGCCTTCAGCGTCGGTCGCGATGCTGAAGGGCGTATTGAAGCGCGCCATAATTCCCGGCCCGTCAAACGCGCCCGGAGTTTCCTCCGGCCCGGCCAGGGTGGTCACGGTCATCTCCGCGGCCGAAATTCGCGCCGCCAGGATCGCAAACACGCCGATTGTCCACGCGAAACCAAATATCCAACTGCCGCGAATTGAATTGTTACACATGGGAGTTCCTCCTGATGATGTTGCTGAATAATTTATTCCGCAAGGTTGCCAGGTTGCTTACGCCGGATTGATGACCTTTCAGTAATAAATATATAATTAATCCCTCAACGATCAAGCCGCTTTTTTGATTATTCACCAACCCGCGCAAGTAGCGTGGCAAAGTATTCTTTTGGCATTGACTTATAAGGGCGGAAAACTAAATTAGCGCTCAATAACCCGGGGGAAATCCGTTTAACTTAAAAGGAATAACCAGATGAAATTGAATCCCGTCAAGATGAAGGACTGGCAGATAGCCGAGGCGGCCGAAGAAAACATGAAACCCTTTGCCCAGCTTGCCGCCGAAATGGGTTTTAAGGACGATGAGTTGATCCCGATGGGACGCCAGATCGGCAAGATTGACGCACTGCGCGCCCTGGCGCGGCTGCATCACGCGCCGAAGGGAAAATACATTGACGTCACCGCGATCACCCCCACCCCGCTCGGCGAAGGAAAAACCACCACCACGATCGGCCTGATTGAGGGCCTCGCCAAGCTGGGAAAAAGCGTTGTCGGCGCGATCCGCCAGCCGAGCGGCGGCCCGACCTTCAACATCAAGGGCTCGGCCGCCGGCGGCGGCCTTGCCCAGTGCATCCCGCTCGCCCCGCTTTCAATCCGCCTGACCGGTGACATTGATTCCATCACCAACGCCCACAACCTGGCGATGGTGGCGCTCACCTCCCGCATGCAGCACGAGCGCAACTATGACGACGCGCGCCTCGCCAAGATCGGGCTGAAACGCCTGGATATCGACCCGGCAAGGGTTGAAATCAAGTGGGCGATCGATTTCTGCGCCCAGGCCCTGCGGAACATCACCATCGGCAAGGGCGGCAAAATGGACGGGTTTGAAATGGAATCCGGTTTCCAGATCACGGTTTCCAGCGAGATAATGGCGATCCTCGCCGTGGCGCGCGACCTCAAGGACCTGCGCGAGCGGATGGCGCGCATGGTCGTGGCCTATGACAAAAAAGGCAACGCGGTCACCACCCATGACCTTGAAGTGGACGGCGCGATGACGGCCTGGATGGTTGACGCCATCAATCCCAACCTGCTGCAGACGATTGAAGGCCAGCCGGTTTTTGTCCACGCCGGCCCGTTTGCCAACATCGCCATCGGCCAGAGCTCGATCATCGCCGACGAGCTGGGCGTCCGGCTGGGAGAATATCACGTGACCGAGAGCGGGTTCGCGGCCGATATCGGCTTTGAAAAATTCTGGAACCTGAAATGCCGCTTCTCGGGCCTGAAACCGAACGCGGTGGTCATCGTGGCGACGGTGCGCGCGCTCAAGATGCACGGCGGCGGCCCGGCGGTCAAGCCCGGCATCCCGCTGGACGAGGCTTACTGCAAGGAAAACCTGCCACTGCTTGAAAAGGGCTGCGAAAATCTCATCGCCCATATTGAGACGGTGCGGAAGAGCGGCGTGCGGCCGGTGGTCTGCATCAACAGCTTTTACACCGATACGAAGGCCGAAGTGGCGCTGATCAAAAAAATCGCCGAGCAGAACGGCGCGCTGGTCGCGCTTTCCGAGCACTGGCTGAAGGGCGGCGAGGGGGCGAAGGAACTGGCGGAGGCGGTCATTTCCGCCTGCGACGAAAAGAACCATTTTAAATTCCTCTACGAGCTTTCCATGCCCCTGCGCCAGAGGATCGAGCTGATCGCGAAGGAAGTTTATGGCGCCGACGGCGTCACTTTCAGCGAGACCGCCACGGCCAAGGCCAAGGCGTTTGAAGCCGATCCGGAGATCGCGAAAATGGGAGTGTGCATGGTCAAGACCCATTTGAGCTTGTCGCACGACCCGAACATCAAGGGGCGGCCGCGCGGCTGGACTTTGCCGATCCGGGACATCCTGATCTACAAGGGCGCGGGATTCGTCGTGCCGGTCGCGGGCGACATCAAGCTCATGCCCGGGACTTCCTCCAGTCCCGCCTTCCGCAACCTTGACGTGGACGTCAAGACCGGCAAGGTGAAGGGATTGTTCTAGCAAAGGATTGCGGCAAAAGCGTCAAGGCCCATTTGGAGCGGCTCACCCGGCTCGTGCTTACTTCGCAGCAAGGGTTCTCCCTACCTGTGAAAATGCTATCGCCTTTGACGGCAACATAATCATGTTTTTAATCCATTTTCAAACCGGCGAAAATCGTCCGTTTTTGACCGGCGCTGACAAGTTGACCGCGCGCGCTGTTGTGTCATTAAACCGCCGTTCAAACTCACCGACGACGCGGAGAATCTCCTCGAATGACGGAACCTCGCCAAAGAACATTTCGGTACCCATCGTTTTGTAATCCGCAGCCCAGCCCTTCAAATGGTCCTCAGGAGGGACGAGGCGCAGGGAGCCGCGGCGCATCGTGGAGTAGTCCACCCACGACCAGCGAAAGAAAACTACGCGGTGGGCAAGCACACGGTCAAACAGGCCGTCATCGGCCACGGCCTGGTCCGCAATACCCTTGGTGATCAGGCACCAGAGATCGTAATAATGGCGAGATAGCCTAACCTTACGGGGCTTGACGGCCGGACGGAAGGTCTCCTCGTGCAAAAGCATGGCCTTCTCCCAGAAGGTGCGACGGGCCGCAACGGCACGGACAGGGAAGGCGTCCAGACCTCGGATCTCAGGTAAAGCCTCGGCTATATACGGCCGGATTGCCGGCGTCTCGAATGGTTCAGTATCCGAGCGGGCACCCATCTCGATCTTAACCACCGGCCGCACGTAGTCTGACGGTGAAAAGACCGATGAATAATGCAGGAGGAGTGTTTGGCCATCCGGATCGTCCGGATCGTTGGTCAGTTTGCATGCATGGCCTTTCGGCAATGTTTTAGCCATGTGACTAATAAATGCCAGCTGAAGACGGTCGCAAATAACCTGCTGACAAGCCGCCCGCAGATTCTCAAGGCGCTGACGTTGTTGCTTCTTGCTGTGGGTCCGTTCGGGCGAAGCGTCTCCTCCGAATCCCAGGTAAGCACGATCAATGACGATGTCGATGTCTTCGGAAAAGCGGTTGATAATACGCCACGCTTTGGATAGGGATGTACCGCCCTTGAAAAATAGACGAGCGCCAATGTCCGGCAGTTGGAAAAGTTTGCGGAGTGTCCAGCAAATCCACAGGTCCTTCTCCACACTGGTCCTGTTCAGCCCGAGCCGTGTTTCGGTCTCGGCAAACGCATTACGGCGTTGTTCGTCGGGAAGTTGAAGAAACGCATCCATCCGTCAAGCGCCCTCCTTTTGCGCAACACGACTCATGATGCCGGCAACCCAGGATGGGGCAAAGCGGAGATCCTTGAGCAGTTGAATCTTTTGGCCGGGTTTTAGGCGCCGCCGTAATCGTGCGATAATATCATTGTCGATGTGATTGCGTCCGATCCAGCGAAGAGCCTGAATCACATCTCCACTGATCCGACCGGCAGCCGCCATCTGGCGCGACGCAACTTTTCGGAAGACGATCTGGTTCTTGCCAACCTGGATATGCCGTGCACGGCCATCCGTGAGGAAGACCATACGCATAGGTACCTGATCGGAAAGGCCGAGGAGATTGGCAGCAAAAGCTCCGGAGGGCTGCAATCGCACGGCATCGCGCTGTGCGAGTGCCCTGGCAACGGCATCAGGCCGAGGAGAGAGAACGCCCAGCACCAAGTCATTGCGTGGCACGTCGTACAGACCACGCGCAACCTTCCGGATGACACCCAGGCGGCAGTTGCGGGACAGAGCTTGATCCACAGCATCACGACTACCAAAGTCCAGGAAGTCGGCTGGAGTGAAGACCAATCCGGTCTTGTCGGCCACCATCCGGTTAACCACTTGTCGATCAATAGAATGTGTATGCTTTCCCATAATTTATTGTCAGAATAACGTATCAGTATTTCTGACAAAAACAAGCTATCTAAATCATGTTAATAAAGCAATCCCATTTTTAAATAATTTCCGAAATGGCCAGCAGGTCAACATTCTCGCCGCCTATGCCGTCTTAAACTGAACTATTTTCCCCGACTTATGGCTGGCTTCATATTCCAATATTGATCCGCCTGGAGCGGGGTGGTCAGCACACTGTAATGATCAAACAACAACCCGGTTGTTGCATTCCCAGACTGCAACGCAACCTTGTTTGCCGCCTGGTATTTTTGCAGAGCCATTGTCGCGCATGTATGGCGCGCAGCGTTCGGCAGATAGTCTGAAAAATTCTTCTTGAATCCCGCTTTAGATCGCACGCTGTCAAATTGATTGCGATTGGCATGGCCCTCGGGTGCAACCAGCCGGCTTGACGGCGGCAGATCATAAGCCATTCAATAATGTTTGGCTCCATGTCAATATTACGGGACCGGCGATCTACTCCGCCGTAGTAAAGCCCTTGGCTACGAAGGCTGGAAGGCGGGAATCCATCAATCTTGCCGGATTTGAGATTTGCCTTATAAATTGCGTCAAGACTAGAATTTGTCTCGTCATTTACTGCCCTGTCGAACTCTAATGCTGAGGATCTGCGAGATTGCGCACAAGGATAACCCAGGTTTTTGCATTATCATTATTTGGGAATTCGGCGGGGACAAAAAAAATGGCGGAGAGGGAGGGATTCGAACCCCCGGTGCCTTGCGGCACAGCGGTTTTCAAGACCGCCGCGATAGTCCACTCTGCCACCTCTCCGAAATCCTTTGTTTTCAATGCTTTTATGCTTGTTTTGACAAGCTAAAAATAATTGAAAATATCTCTTGTCGCCGACTTGTCACCGTGATACTATATGAGCAGATAAGAAACGATAGGTTCATACTTATCCGGAGACAAGATAGTGAGCAAAAAGACATGGCCAAAAATTAGAATAAGAAAGTATCAATGGCAAGATAAAAACGGCGTAACGAACAAGAGCACCAGTTACCAGATCAATTGCCAGAAGTTAAACGGCGAAAGATATCAGCAGACGTTCAAACGCCGGGAAGATGCCGACAACGAGGCGGACCGGCTACGCGACGAGCGCACTGTTGAATTAAAAAACCGGAATATCTCGCTTCGTAACCTTACCGACGACGAAAGAATTGATATTCTGGAAGCCCGTCGTGTCCTGGACGGCAAAGCGTCACTTCTCCAAAGCGCAAATTTCTTCACGGAGCACAACATCCTGCCGTCCGGCGTCAGCTTGACCGTCAACGAAGCAATTGAACGCTACACTATCCAGTCAACGGAAGATGGACTACGCGCCCGAAGCCTCGGGGATTTACGCAGCCGCCTACGTCGATTTGCAGAAACTTTCGGTAAAAAATCAGTCACCGCGATATCACGCTCCGACGCCGACCAGTGGTTGCGAGGGTTAAAAAAGGAAAACGGCAATGTATATTCGCAAGTGAGCAAGCATCATTTTAAGGTGGTTATATCCGGCCTGTTCAATTGGATGATTGAAAAGGAATATTCAAAGCTAAACCCCTTTGCGTCGCTATCAACGAGCCGGCGCGGAAAAGAACTTCTACATGATACCGTCTTGCCGGAGATTCTAAATCCGGACCAAGTGGCAAAACTGATGACCACGGCACAAAAGGAAGTCCCGGCAATGATGGCCCCGCTGGCAATCGCATTCTTCGCTGGACTACGAACAAGCGAATTGCAATTGCTCCGCTGGGAAGATATAAACTTTGAAAACCGATTAATCACCATCCGGGCGGAAACAGCTAAGCGCCGCCGGTCCCGTAACATTGACATGGAGCCAAACCTTATTGAATGGCTTATGATCTGCCGCCGTGAAACTGGCCTGGTTGCACCCGAGGGCCACGACAATCGCAATCAATTTGACCGCGTCCGGCGCAAGGCAGGATTCAAGAAGGGTTTTTCAGACTATCCGCCGAACGCCGCGCGCCATACTTATGCGACAATGGCCCTGCAAAAATACCAGTCGGCAAACAAGGTTGCCCTACAACTGGGGCACACAACGACCGGGTTGCTGTTTGATCATTACAGGGCCCTGGCCACCCCTCAACAGGCGGAACAGTATTGGAATATCAAGCCAGTTAAGCCGGCTGATGCACCGGGGCCCGCAAGTGAAACCATACCAAACGAGAAAGGAGGCGACCGGAAAGAGACACCGCAGGATTAAACGAAGCGGGACAAGCGGCCGCACTAACGACCGCCTGCCCCTAGGCAACCAATAACCAATGAAGGAGACCGATCACCATGGCAAAAAGTATAAGCAACATCAGAGAAAAAGAACAGTCCGAAATGGAAAATATATGTACCAGCGCAGATTTTACAACCGGCGCGGACAATGACATGATGCAGAATAAAAAAGGCGCACTGTTTATCCGGGTGCATATTATTGAATACAAAAACAAGGCCGGCAAATGGCGCAAAGCGCCGAACTTCCAGGAATATAATAACTGGGTTCATCGGTTGCCGCGTTCGCACCGGCGCAGTCGGTATATATTCGAATCGGTTACGCGGCAACAGGCGGTAAAATGGCTGGTAAAACAAATGATTCCCTGGGAGTTTCAGCCAGACTTCCGTAAATTAGTTGCGTGAAATTAATTCGCCCTGGCTTAGCTAGCCGGGGAAGTCCTGCGGGCGTCCGGCTTTATTCCGGCGCCCGTGGGCATCCGACAGGGAAATGAACATGAAACCAAAAGATAAAAAAACAGACACGACAACTAGCGATGCTTTTATTAAATGGTATATGAACGCCGATAAAAATACACAGCACCGAATCTGGCTTTTCGCAAAATGGAAACATGGTTTTGATGGTTTCGTGGAACCATTAGAAGAAATCGGAGATGATGAAGTCGAGTGGGAAAAATCGCTCGACGACAAAAAGCCGATTGTGAGATTTTTTGCCGCAATATCTATTCTTTGCAAACACCGCCGAGTTGAGGACGACAATGGGCGCGTGAGTATAAATAAAAATGGTAAAGTTGGGCACACGAAGATTGCCGAATCACGCCGTCGGAATTCGAATGCGGCCATTGCCGCTGTAGAGGCCGAATGGAAAAAACAACATTATGCATCACACATGGTCCGGCTTGAAACAATTGCAACAATCCTAAATATTAGTGAAACTGAAGTAAAAAAACGACTAGCGGACCCCGAAAGGGAAGAATCACTTGTGTTGAAGCCCGAAAGAAAATCAACGCGGGATGTTCGATATGACGGATTTGAAGCCGCCATGTTAGAGTTAAAGATGCACTATGGTTTATGGAGCCGGACGCGAGGATGGTCTCCGGATGATGTTGTTGATCGTCGCTTGTCTGCCAAGAATTAAACGAAGTAAACCATCAGCCCCCAGCGGGTGAGACACAACGTCTATTCATACGGCTGATATGTGTCCCATCTTTTGATTTTTCCTATCCATAATAAGGCTTTTTCGCCATTACAGGGACACTCTACTGTGACGCGTCGGGCATAATCCTGCAATTTCCGCCATCTTGTCACGCCTACTGAGACACACCCGAAATCGGAGTGTCCTCTATTTGCCTTTATACCGTCCTTTTGCATCCAGTTTTGACCAATAAAGGGACACTGGAACACCCCTTGCTTATATATAACCACGGATACACAAATTTGCCAACGCCGGCAAGGATGTGTATCCGGCGGCTATTTTTTTTGCCCGTATCTCTACAAAAATATTATTGAGGAAAGCATTGAAACCAACAATTGAGAATGCGCGGTTTGTCGTGGCCAACTTGGATGAAAAGGACCGGCGGACCTTGACCAAAGAAATCACCGGCAGGGACGCGCCCCTCGCAACCTTCAGAAATTTCCGAACCTGCAAATATTGCGGCGGCATTATCCACGGCAAGGGTGTAGGGCTGCATGGCGCATATTGTCAACGATCATGCTGGACCGGAGTAGAAGGATTTGACTGCGAGTTAAATCACGAAACCCTTCATGGCGTCAAAAAATCAATTGAAGTGATAGAAGACGGCGTAGCCAGGGCCAAGAAGGAGGCAGAAAATTCTTTTCAACGTGGCGAGAGAAGATTTAAGGAAAAAGAGGAACCCACTCTTGAGAATATTCCCGCTACCGACAACACGATGGAAACTATTTATAATAACCTAGGCGAGCCTGCCGCCGCCGTAAAACCAAAACTCGAACTAGTCGAAGTCCTGCAAAGGTCCAAGGATATTCACCCCTTGCTTCCCTCAATTATAGCCATGCTGGCAGACGGCGAGAAGCAAACTGAGATCGCACGCAAGCTTAAAATCTCGCAGTCCATTGTTTCAGAATCGATAAAATCACTTCGCGCAACTTACGACTATTAAACGACTAACAAACGAAGGAGGCATAATTTCCGATAATTTTAGATATTAGGTGGAAGGGTAATTGGCGTCAAAAAAAAATACTATAGGAGGGGAAAATGAGGAGATCAAAAATGAGCATTCGAATAATGGAGCTGGGGATGACCGGGTTAGATTTTGCCATGAAGTTGCAAGCGGCGGGACTGCCTGAAATGACCGAATCCCGTGTTTTTCGCATTGCCACCGGCCGCGCGCGGATCACAGACAAAGAACGAAACATCATCGCAACACAGTTAGGCATCGGGCCCTATGAACTGTTTGTTTAAGGAAAGGGAAACGACATGAAAAAGGAAAAATCATGAACGCGGAGCCGCTTTATATTCGCCGCACTGACGCTATCGGCCGCTACGGGATAACCGCAAGGTTAATGTCATCCTGGCAAGCCCGCCGGCTGATCCCGTTCGTCAAGGTTGGACGGAAAACGACTTTATTCAAAACCGAGGATATCGAGCTTTTCCTCAAAAGGAATACGGTCAAAACACTGAATCGGACCGGAAACGGCGGCGCGTCATGATTGCCGCCCGGCCAGACCTGGACGCAGCGGACAACTTTCTGGGGACCATCCTTTATGACCCGGACTTGGCAATGCCGGAATGCTTAAAAACGGGATTAATCCAAGATGATTTCCCCGACCCCCAGCGCCGTAAAATATTTGCGGCCATATTACAGAAACACAGCACAAACAAGCCAATTGCCACAACTACCATTGCCGAGGCGACGGGTATTGAGTTGCACGTCCTGGACCGGATTCTGTCGGCCCAGATGCCGGTCACCTATCTGGAATATTATGCAGGTCAAATCAAAGGGGCCATTGTTAGAAAGAACACAATTGCCAGCGGAAACAATTTTCTACGCAATGCCAGCGACCCAAACCAGCAAATTGATGTCGTAATAGCGGAAATGCAGGACGCCCTTCAGTCGGCGACCGATAAGCTATCCTCGGGTATTCATGACCTATTCCCGGCGCTGCGCTTAGATGATCTTCAAAATTATACCACTCCGCCGGACTATTCCCTGGCTGGTGACGGATGGATTCGCCGGGGCGCCGGATGCTTATTTACCGGGGGCACGGGCCTGGGGAAAACAGTCCTGGCTAACCAGATTGCCGTTTCGCTTGCCGCTGGCATAAAAATTCTTGGTTGTATTCCGGTTCATGGCGCTTATCGCATTGAATACATCGGCGCCGAGAATGACGAGGAAACCTTAAAACGCGACTTTCTTTCCATAATCAAGCACGCCAAGGGAAAACCCTGCCCGGCACTGGTTCAAGCAAATCTCCATATTCATCATGTTTATGGGTTAGCCGGAGCCGGTTTTTCGGCATGGTTAGCAGACCAGACCAAAAAGACCAGGCCAGATTTAATCATCATTGACCCTTATCAAGCCTATTTGCCCGGCCAGACAGACATTAATTCCACGGCCAGCTTTTTATCATTCATCCAGCCGGTCAATCAGATTATCCGGGATAATAACTGCGCCCTGCTCTTAGTGGCGCATACCCCAAAACCGAAGGACCGGGAGTCCTGGACTGCCAGGGAGAGCGTTTACATGGCAGCAGGGACAAGCGCAATCAGTAACTGGGCCAGAACGTCAGCGGAATTGACGACCGCCGACGAGGATATTTGTCGAGGCGACCTTGCGGACCGCCTGCTTGATTCAAAACTGCATCCCGAATGGCGGGGACTGAAAACGCAAATGGTTTACGACTGGCCCGAAGCCGATCAAACCTTGTGGAAACAATACGCCGAATTACGCCAGCACGGCAACGCCGAGGGAGACAAAGGCAAAGAGGCAAACGAATTTTATAAAACGAACCGTGAAGCAATGGACAAAGGAGGCCGGACAGGCTGGGAACACCGCATCCGACCGGGAGAAATAAGCGCAATGCAAACAGCCTATAACATAAAAATCGACCATGGTGATGCCACCTTCGCCGCCGAGTATCAGAATGCCCCCCTTTCTTCCGTCGGAAATCAGTATGAATTATCCATCCCGATGATTCTTTCCCATGCCGTTATCCTGCCGCGCCTACAATTGCCGCCGCTTAGCACGGTATTCGTCGGGAGCGTTGACATTAACCGGGTCGGATTGCACTACTGCCTGGCTGCTTTCGATCAAAGTATGACCGGCCACACGCCGCTTTATGGCAAACATCCGCAAGAGGGCGACCTATGGCAGAAGAACGCGCCGGAACTGGACCGCAAACGCGCAATTTTCGGAGGCTTAAAGGCGCTATGCGATCAAATTGCCGGGACGCATTTTATCCGAGGCGCGCAGCGTATTCACCCGAGTTTGATTTTAATTGACCTGGGCTATGAAGCCGACGTGGTTCATCGGTTTTGCAATACGTTCGCTTATCCGTTCAGGGTGATCCCGTCCGCCGGCCGGGCCGCTCATAAATACTGGATAAAACGCGATCAACTTATCAGCAGGCCGTATGAAGGCTGCCACGTCCAAAAGTCAGATAATGGCCCGTATGTTGTTTTTAATGCAGACGCCTGGCGCGAGACAGCACAACGGGCTTTCCTGGCCGTCCCGGGGGCCCCGGGCGGATTCACACTTCACGCCGCCCCGGACCGCTATCACGTCCCACTTACCGAACACCTCACGGCTGAAAAACTAGTGAACAAATACGAAACCGAGCGCGGCGTCCGCTGGGAATGGGTGCATGCGCCCGGAACTCACTGGGATTTTTCCGACGCGCTTGTCGGTTGCTGGGTTGCAGCGGCAACGTCCGGGCTTTCAACAACCGGCATAACACTACCACGCCGCCGCCCGGAGCCGCCGCGTAGGCAATGCCTAATCCCTATTGAGGGCGAACCACCTACGCGGCCACCCATCCGCCAGAACCAAATCCCTGGGCGACGAGTTGCACAAATCCCGATCCAAAACCCAATTTACTAACGAAAGGAGGCGAAGAAAACAAAGACAATCAAAAATCACCGGCGGCGAGAGCTGCCAAAATGCACGAAACACTAAGGAACAAAAATGACAGAAGAAATTACAAAAGAAAACAGCCTGAAATATCTGCTCGAAGAAGAAGAAATTTGCCGCGAACACGTGCTGGATTTACAGGCTAAAATCCCGCTCTATACCAGCGCATTCTTTTTTGCGCGGCGAAATGGTGATGCTAAAACCGCCGAGAGCGCGCGGATCGCCGGGGAAAAAGTAAAGGCAGAAGCGGCAGAACGTCGAGGCCATTATCAGACGCATTCAAACGATCTGATTGCCGCGATAAAACGCGACCTTGACTATATTGCCGCTGAAAAGATGGATGAAGAATATCGGCTGGCAACCTCGAGCCTTCTGGATCGCGCTCAGGCCCACCGCAAAGCAATTCTGAAATAGAAAGGAAAAACACATGGAAAACGAAAATAATATGATGACGGTTGAACAAATTGACGCGGAACTATCAACCCTGCCGGAAGCAATCGCCGCCGCCGCCCAGGCATTGCAGGAATTGGAGACGGCAAACGACATATCAGCGAAGGGATTGAACGAGCACGCGAAGGCAGCGAGCCGGTTGCAAATGCTGAAAGCGCGTAAAGACGCGCTCGCCGCCAGCCGGCCAATGGCAGAGCTCACGGCCCGCAAGTTAGAAGTTGACGAGGCCCAGAAAACTCACGCGCAAGCCGAAAAAGATTACAAACTGGCACAAGCCGAAATGCGGGCCCAGCTTCTTCCGATCCTGGGCGAACGCTGCCGCGTGCTGGAGGAAGCTATCGAAGGCTCGATAAAGGTTGAGCCCTTATTGTTAGCGGCGCGAAGAGCTGCCAGCCTCTATCAAACAAAGCTCTCCGTTGCCATCCGCCGGGCCGGCGAACTTGGATTGAAATATACAACCTGGGCGTAAAAATCAGCAGAGGGGCGCTGTAGCTTTTCACGGCGTTGCCGGTCCCGTTAATCGCCTCGACCGGTATTTCAGGCAGCAAAGCGCGATTGCTGGTTTCACGTCGCGCCGGCCGACGTTCGCGCAGCCGGCAGATTTTCACGACAAAACAAAACGACATAAAGGGGGCAATATAAAAAATACCGTAGCGAAAATTAAACACTGGCCGTCAACGGCGGCGGCAAAACACAAAATTAAATTAAAGGTGAAAATATGAGCGCATTGGCAGAACTTAAAGCTTTACTGAATTTGGACGCGACGCAATACAAGGCCGAGGCCAAGCAGGTCACGTCGCTTACGTCCAGCTTCCAGAAGTCCATTTCCGGCATCGGCGGGATGCTGGCCGGGGCGTTCTCCGTAGGGGCACTTATTTCTTTCGGTAAGTCCCTAATGAACACCGCGCACGAAATGGACAAAATAGCCGAGGCGACCAATATGACAATGGGGCAACTGGTTGCCCTGAAAACCATCGGCGCGGAAAATGGACTTGAATTTGATGACATGAGCAAGGTGCTGGGGAAGGTCCGTGACGCGCAGGGTCAGCTTGTCAACCTTTCCAAGAAACACGAAGACGCGCTTAAATCTTTGAAAATCAGCGCGGATGATTTTGTAGGAGCCGGGACAGATAAGGCCTTAGAAATGATTGCACAGGCTTACGTCAAGGCCGGCGGAAGCGCAGAAGCGTTCGCGGCAATCAATGAATTGTTTGGCGGGAAGATCGGGCGCAAGACTATTGAAACGCTGATTGCGCTGGACAAGGAAGGCTTGGGGCCGCTGGCCGAACGGACGAAGGAAGCCACAAAAGGCTTTGAGGAAATGGCGAAGGCGCAGGCGACCTTAGAAAGAGCCGGGAACACGGTGCAATTATGGGCGGCGGCTGCTGTTGGAGCTATTGAAAGAGTTGGCGCGGCCCTGGGCGAACTATCGGTTGAAATAGAACAAAAAGGATTTAAGAAAGGGTTGCAAGATTACTTTGCTTTTAGTGAAGCTGGCCCCGAAACCGCACTTGGCGTGCAGGATATGAAAAAGAAAAAGAGCTTCACCGGCTTATTCACCGGCGATGCTGATATTAAGCCAAATGCAGACCAGATTAAACGCAAGGAAAACCTAGCCGCCGAAGCAAAGAAAAAAGCCGATAAGGAAAACGAAAAGGCGCAGGAGCTTGGCCGAAAATATTATTTCAAGGAATTAAAGAATCAGGACGAACTCGAAAATCTTTATGCCGACTATGCCAATTCCGGCAAAGGATTATCCAGGATCAAGGGGCAGGGTGAAAACGTTGACAGCATGATGCGAGTCGGGGGACTGGTCGGCGGAGCGCGGCCCGGCCTTGCGGCAGAGGACCGGCAATTAAGAGTCCTCACGGAATCGAAAGAAATCTGGCGGGAAATGAACATCAAATTGCAAAAACTGGTCGATAAGCAAGAAACCGAACGCGATAGGAATGAAGGTTGAAAAAGGAGTCAATAATGAAATTCAAATTAAATGAAATGAATAAAATCATTAAAATCGCTGCCCAATTTGGAAAACAACCCAAATTTATTCGGCGTTGTCTAATGTTGATTTTAATAATTTTATTTCGTCCGGCGAAAACGCAGCAGGAAAAACATTATGCCCGACTGCAAAAAAGATTAAAACAAATGAAAATCATAAATCAAAAGTTTGACGACATGATTGTGAGTGGAATCAGTTTTGATCTTCCGCCGGGAGCAGGTGCTTGCGCTTCCACGACCCGACGAGTATGAGCGTCCGGCGAGCACCCGCCGGCGCCGTAATTTTATATGAACGCCCCGCTTCCAAACCTGCCCGCACTCCGTCATCTTGGCGACCTGGCCGAGCGCAGGCCGACCTTAATAATCGATAGCAGAGAACAAATGCCATTGCCGATAACGCGGTTGCCAGTTATCCGGGCCGGGCTATACAGCGGCGACTATTCCGTCAGCGGATTTGAAGGCGCCTTCGCCGTGGAACGTAAGAGCATCAATGACCTTGTTTCTTGTTGTGCATCATCGAACCGCGAGAGATTTGAAAACGAGTTGCACCGGCTACGCGGGTTTGACTTCAAGCGCCTGCTCATCATCGGCCAGCGGGAAAGAGTAAAACGCGGGGACTATCAAAGCAAGATCACCCCGGCGGCCGTCCTTGGAAGCCTCGCCGCCTGGGAGGTCCGCTATTCCGTGCCGGTTGTATGGACGGCAACGCCAGAGGAAGGCGCGGCTTTGGTTGAACGCTGGGCGTGGTATTATGCCAGGGAGCAAGTTGAGAAGATCAATAGCCTATTCCGAGGCGCAACGACCGCCACCATCGGCAAGGCATAAGTGAAGGGTTATGCAGAAACAGGCCGTTTGACCCGCCGCAGCCCAACCAGCCGCGAAATTGAGGCATTACAGCGCGTTAATTGTTAAACCACTGACCGCCGGAGCAATGCCGACAAACGCCGGTGCGTGGAAATCGCGTTGAAGGAATTTGCCGTGATGAGTGACCGGGCGATTGCGGACATGTGCGGGGTAACCCATCCTTATGTCAGCGAAATCCGCAAAGAACAGGTGGTAACAGTTACCACCTCAACCACCCGCACGGGCAAGGACGGCAAATCCTACCCGGCGACCAAGACCGTCCGCAATGTGTTGAAGGAAGGCCCATCCTTGTGTCCAGCCTGCCGTGTACTCGGGTGTTTCAGCCCCTATCGCATCCCAGCCGTGTATTATCATGCCCCGGCCGAGATAGCCGGTTTTTGACCCCTAGGATGCCACATTGAGCAATCCGCTGGATATTTATTTGGACATGGATGATTGCCGGCAGAGTGAAGTCATCATGTAATAATTAATTGTCACCACTTGTCACCGGCGCGGCGTGTTTAAGGTGACCTATGGTTACTCATGGAATAAATTGATTTTTCTGTAAGTAATTTTCAATCATGTAATAACATGAATATTAACAATTTACAAAAACATGAAGGGCGAATTTCAAGACCGCCGCGATAGTCCACTCTGCCACCTCTCCACTTCGTTACGAGTCGTCATCGCGGCAAGCCACTTCCGTCTTCGCCCTTTAGGCTACGCCGGACAGGCTGCCACCTCTCCATAATATCAGGTTATTTAGGCTGTAGGCTGAAGACTGATAGGTTTTTCAACCCAGGCCGATCCGCATGAGGCGGAGATTGTCGCCCCGCCTACAGCGCTATACGAAGCATTGCGGACAGGTTTGTAATTTTCAAATTCAGAACAATCCAGATTCTAAAAAAAACCTACAGGCTAAACACCTACAACCTATCCACCTTTTTCCTTATACACAAATGCGCGGGACAAATCAAAAAAATCATGAGTCTTTTTTCCAGCCCGCGGGCGCGGCGCTGGCGGTCAGGGCGACATTGGTGGATTTCAGGCGCTCGGCCATTTCCTTCAGGAGCGCCAGGACAATGTCCGGATTCTCCCTCATGATCGCCTCGAAGTTGTTGGCCTTGACCGCGATCAACTGGGTGTCGTCGGCAACCACCGTCGCCGTGGCCGTGCGCGGGGTGTTGATCAGCATGGACATTTCGCCGAAATATTCCCCCGAACCGACCCGTTTCAGCAGGCGGCCGGACTTGAGCAAATCAACCTGGCCGTCAAATACAAAATACATCTCGTCGCCCGGCTCGCTCTCGACAAAAACATTCTCGCCCGGCTGGTATTCCTTGATGAGCTTGTTCAATAAAACGCGCGACAGCATGTTCTTGCCGGTATGCGCCCCGTGAAAAAGCCCCTTCAGGAGAAGCGCCTCGCGGCGGCGGATCACGCCGATCACCACCGCGCCGAGCAGGATGATGACAAAGGTGTAATAAATCCAGATCAGGATCAGAAATATGGTCTTGAGCGAGCCGAAAGCGTACCCGTAGCCGGGATTGAATTTCAGGAAAAGGCCGAAGAGCGGGCGGATGACGGCCAGGAGGACGGCGGCCGTAAGCGCGCCGCTTATGATTTCAAAAAATCGAGGACGGACCGGACAGAACACCAGGTAAAAAAACGCCAGGCCGGCCACGACCAGCACTGGCGCGACAATGAAATTAAAGACGGGGAACACCGCCCCCATGCGCGCCGAGACCGTGTCGGCCTCAAGCGCGTAGAATATTTTGCCCGCCACCAGCATGATAAAAAGCGAGAGCAGCGCGACCACCGCCGCCATGTCGAAGAGCTTGCTGACCATGAAATTAAACTTGCGCTCCGTCCTGAAAATGCGCGCCATGGCGAAGCGGATTGTCCCGGCAAATGGCACAACCGACCAGAGCAGGAGGACAATACCGATCAACCCCCAGGTCTTCTGGCGCGACAGCCCGATCAACTCGTCCAGGATGCCGCCGGTGAAGGCCGGAAAAAACGAGTTCAGCATCCCGCTTACCGCCGCGAGGATGCCTTCCGAGGACCGCATGAACAGGCCCAGTAGGAAGAAAACCATCAGCAGGAAAGGCATGAGCGAAAGAAACCCGTAGTAGGTCAGGGTCGCGGCAATCTCAAAATTGATGTCCAGGACAAAAGCCTTGACCGATTCGCGCACGATCAGCCAGAGCAACGCCAGGCGATGCGCGAGTCCGTTTAATAATAGAGCGTATTTTTCCTTCAAATTGAGACCCCTCGGCTTCACATCTCTGATCGTCCGCATTTATATCAGTTTCCCGCGATAAATAAACGAAAAGATTATTAAATCATTTTTTTAATTTACGCCGCTAAAACATAATGGTATAAAACAACTTTACCGGAATCGGAGAGATGAACAAAATTTCGGAGAAAAACAGGAGTACATGCCATGCCGACCATTGAGATAAAGGAAGTGATGAGTATTCTGCCGCACCGTTATCCGATGCTGCTGATTGACCGTGTTCTTGAATGCGACGACAAAACCCGGATCGTCGCCGTCAAAAATGTAACCATCAACGAGCCTTTTTTTGAAGGCCATTTCCCGAACGCGCCGATCATGCCGGGAGTTCTCCAGCTGGAAGCCATGGCCCAGGCCGGCGGGATATTGCTCAGCCGGGTGACGGGCGAACGCAGTTACATCCCGCTTTTCATGGCGATTGACCGGGCCAAATTCCGCAAGGCGATTGTCCCGGGCGACCAGATGCGCATCGAGGTGGAAATACTCACCCGCCGTTCCCGGATCCTGAAAATCCGCGGCAAAGTCATGGTTGACGGCCAGCTGGCGGCCGAGGCCGAATTGCTCTTCATGCTGACCAACGATAAAATGCTCTCATGACCGATATTCACCCCACAGCCATAATTGCCGCCGGCGCCGAGCTTGACGAAAACGTGCAGGTCGGCCCCTATTCCATTGTCGGCGCGCATGTCAAAATCGGCAAAGGCGCCCGGATCATGGGCCATGTTTATCTCGACGGCTGGACGACCATCGGCCCCAATTGCGCGATTTTCCCCTTTGCCTGCATCGGCTCCCAGACCCAGGACCTGAAATACAAAGGCGGGGTGACCTTTGTCGAAATCGGCGAGAACACAACCCTGCGCGAATACGTCACGGTCAACTCCGGCACGAACGAGGGCGACGTCACGCGCGTCGGCGCGCGCTGTCATATCATGGCCTATTCGCACGTGGCGCATCAGTGCATCGTCGGCAATAATGTGATCATTTCCAACGCCGGCACCCTGGCCGGGCATGTGATCGTGGAGGACTTCGCCGTGATCGGCGGCATGGGCGGGGTGCACCAGTTCGTGCGCGTCGGGCGCATGTGCTTCTTCGGCGCCTGCTCCAAGGCGACGCAGGATATCCCCCCCTACATGATGGCGGACGGCAACCCGGCCACGATCCACGGATTGAACACCGAGGGGATGCGCCGGCACAAGGTGCCCGAAGCGTCACAGGAAATCCTGAAGAAAGCCCATCGGATAATCTTCCGCCAGAACCTGACCGTTCACCAGGCCCTTGCAAAAATAAAAGCCGAGCTTCCATCCTGCCCCGAACTGGAACACCTGACCGCCTTCATCGCCTCGTCCGAACGGGGCATCGCCCGCTGAGGAAAATCGGTTTTTGTTTCATGTTGACTGAGCCGCCGAAAAGGGGCATAAATTACAAAAACAATGATTATCTGCCCTCAATTTCCAATCCGGATTCCCGGCTGTCTTGTCGCGCTGGTTTTGCTGGCCGCGCCATGCGCGGCGCAGACCAACCTGTCGGCACCGGCAAATATCGCCCCGGCCTCACCGCCCGTCCAACCCGCGAATATTCCGTTTCGCCCGGCCGCTCTTCCGCCGCCGACGCCTTCCAACGCCGCGCCGGCGGCAATGCCGGCCGGGCAGCCGGGCACGTTCGTCAATTTCAATTTCGACCAGGTTGAAATCAAGTTCCTGGTCAAGCTGGTCGGCGACCTGACCGGCAAGAAATTTGTCATTGACAAGGAAATCGACGGCAAGGTCACGGTGATAACCCCGCCGCAAATTCCGATCAACGAAGTTTACCCGCTGTTTCTTTCAATCATGGAGGCGAGCGGATGCGGCGTGGTGGAACAGGATGGAATTTTCCGCATTGTCACCCGCGAGCGGCGGTTGACGCCGGTCGCGCCGGTGGTCGGCGCCGATGACAAATCCGTGCAGAGCGGCGTGATCACCAAGGTGTTCCGGATCAACAATCTTAACGCCTCAGAGGTGAAAAAGATCCTGGAACCGATGGTCGGCCAGGGCAAAACAGGCGCGATCGGCATCCTTGAAAGCACAAACCACCTGATTATAACCGACACGTCGGAAAACCTGCGCCGGATCGAGCAGGTCATCGCCCAGATTGACAAAGCGGGCATGTCGCGCGTCATTGAAGTTTACCGCCTCAAATACGCCACCGCCGCGGAAATAGCCAATGAACTCAACCAGGCCATGACCGGCTCTTCCGCCGGCAAGCTTGAGACCGCCGGCGACCGGATCAGGCAACGCCTCCCCCAACCAACAGATTCCTCCGGTAACACGCCGGTCCCTTCCGGCGCGCTGGTCGTGGCCGCCCCCCACTCCAACAGCCTGATCCTGGTCGGCACGCCGGGCCAGCTGGCCGATATAAAACTCATTATCGCCAGCATGGATGTTGAGCCAAAATCGGGACACGGGCACCTGAAGGCCATTCCGTTGAAATACCTCGCGGCGGACGAGGCGGCCAAAAGCCTGACCACGCTCCTGGCACGCGGGGTTGACAAACCCCAGAACCAGACCATCGCGATCGAAGCGAGCATGGCCAACAATGCGCTGATGATCGACGCCGCCCCGCAGGATTTTGAAATGGTCAAGCAGCTCATTGAGCAGCTTGACATGGCCCCCCAGCAGGTCCTGATTGAGGTGATATTCGCCGAGCTGACCCTGGCCAAGGGCAAGGAACTTGGCGCCGAATTCCTCGCGGCCGGCTCTCCGGCCGAGGGTTCGACCGTCGCGCTCGGCGGCATGAATCCGACTGAAAGCGACAGCGATCTCATGTCCAAGGTGGTGGCGGGCGTCGTGCCGAAGGGCCTGACTTTCGGCATTGCCAAGGGCAGTTACGTGGATGCAAACGGCAACGTCGTGCCGCGCATTCCGGCGCTCCTGAACATTGTCGCCCTCCAATCGAAGGGCAAGATGAAAATTCTTTCCAACTTGCCGCTCTGGACGCAGAACAACCAGCAGGCCACGGTCAACATCGGCAAGAACATCCCGCTCCTGAAATCAACCGTCTCGGCCGGGGCCGGCACGGCGCGCGATTATATTGAAAACATAGACCGCGTTGACGTGGGCATCAAGCTGACCGTGACCCCGCACGTCAACCCGAACAACGAGATATTGATGAAGCTCAACCCGTGCCTTGAGGCGATTATCGAGCAGTCAACCGGCGGCAAGCCGTTCACGCCGACAATCGCGAAGCGCGAGGTAACCACCGTGATCACCGTGCCCGCCGGCGACACGGTTATTATCAGCGGCTTGATCCGCGAGGATAACGTCAGCCAGACGACACGGATTCCCATTCTCGGCTCAATCCCGCTCATCGGATTTTTATTCCGCCACACCACCGAAGCCGTTGAGCGCACGAACCTGCTTATTTTTGTCACCCCGCATTCAAGCACCAACGCCCTCAAAAGGGCGGAACTCAACCAGGACATCACCTCGCGCACCGTCCTGGAAGGCCTGAAGCCGATGAAGCCGGTTGACGAGGAATAGGCGGATTTAGACGGAAATGTCAGATGGATCCAAACCAGAATTCAGCAAACGAAACCAACCCTCTCCAGCATCTGGCGCGCCAGTTCAAGCTGGAGATTATCAACGATATCCCGGATGACATGCTGGATTCTTCGCTGGTGACCGAGCTCCCGGTTGAATGGGCGCGCGCCCAGCTGATGCTCCCGGTCAGGCAGGATGGAAATTTCCGCGTCCTGGTGGCCGACCCCAAAAACATCAACGCCCAGAAACAGCTGCAGCTCCTGCTCAACCGCGAGTTGGCGCCGCTGCTCGCCGCGAAAGAAACCATTCTGAACGCCATTGAGCGCTGCTACTTCAGCCGCAAGGAGACCGCCAGCGAATTTATCCGCGACATGGGCGACCGGGCGCCGGAAACCGAAACCACCAGGCGGCCGACGGACGACCTCCTGCAGATGGCCGAGAACGCGCCGGTAACCCAGCTTATCAACCTTATCCTCCTTGAGGCGGTCAAGGCCCGGGCCTCCGACGTGCACATCGAGCCCTACGAATCCCGCCTGAAAATACGTTACCGGATTGACGGCATGCTCTACGACCAGGCCGCTCCGCCAAAGCACATGGAGTCGCCGCTCATCTCGCGCCTGAAAGTGATGGCGCACATGGATATCGCCGAAAAGCGCCTTCCCCAGGACGGCGTGGCCAGGGTGCGGATCGGCAAAAGGGAAATAGATATCCGCATCTCCACCGTCCCGGTTGCGGAGGGCGAAAGGGTCGTCCTGCGCCTCCTGGACCGCAACTCCACCCTCCTGCCGCTGGCCGGCCTCGGGCTCGGGCCGGAATTGATGGAAAAATTCAACCGCCTGATCAAGGAGCCCAACGGCATCATCCTGGTCTGCGGTCCGACCGGCAGCGGAAAAACAACCACCCTTTACGCGGCCTTGCAACAGCTTGACAAGAACCGGATAAACATCCTGACGGTTGAGGACCCGATTGAATACCAGCTGCCGGATATCGGCCAGATCCAGGTCAAGCCGAAGATCGGCCTCACGTTCGCCAGCGGACTGCGGCATATCCTGCGCCAGGACCCCGATGTGATCCTCGTGGGTGAAATCCGGGACCTGGAAACGGCGGAGATCGCCATCCGGGCCTCACTGACCGGCCACCTGGTTTTCAGCACGCTCCACACCAATGACGCGCCCAGCGCCGTAACGCGCATGACCGACATGGGCATCCCGCCCTATCTCTGCGCGGCCTCTCTGCGGGCGGCCATGGCCCAGCGCCTCGTGCGCCGCCTCTGCCCGGCCTGCCGGATCCCGGCAAAATTAACGCCGGCGGAATTGGCGTCATTTGGAACCTGGGCCGGGAAACTTTCCGGGAAACCGGTCTGGAGCGCCAATGGCTGCAAGGACTGCCTTGACGGCTACCGCGGACGTAGCGGGCTGTTCGAACTTCTGGAAATATCGGCCGAAATCGCGGAAGCAATCCGCACCGAGCACGCGAACACCGCCATTTTGCGCCGCATCGCCGCCAAGCAGGGCATAAAATCATTGATGGATGACGCCGTTGAAAAATTGCTGGCGGGCGAGACTTCCCCGTCTGAAATCCTGAGGGCGGTCGGACAGAGCGCAAACTGAAATTAAATAGTTCCGGTAAGAATCTGACCTTTGACCGGGCAGGCATGTGATAGTTTTGAAGAGAAGTTGAAACATATACGGTAAAAATAATTCCTACCCCGTCCGACCGCTGCGGTTGGACGGCATGGACTGCAGTGCGAATTTCGCTTCCCGCGACCTTGTCCTCCATAGCCGTTTCGGCGACGGAGGAAGCGGGATTTTCCGCCACGGGCGGATCCGCTGGTGGCGGAGAAAAAACTAGATCTGAGTTCGACGCCTTGTCCTCCGAAGTCCGCTGTAGCGAGACGAAGGAGGAAGGCTTTTTCAAACGAAATTCGCACTGCTATTACGTAGCGGGCATGGCCCGCCTTGGAATGAAAACATTTGAATACAGCGGCTATGACGCGGCCGGCAAAACCCGGAAGGGCCTGATCGAGGCCCTGGATAAAAAACAGGCGCGCGAGAAGCTATCCGCCGGCGGAATCCTGGCCGAAACAGTCACGCCGGCGCAATCCGCCGCCGGCGAAAACATTATGTTCCGCAATCCTTTTTCACGTTCCCGGCGCGCGGTTTTCTACGGCGAGATGGCTTCCCTGCTCCGCGCCGGACTGCCGCTCTCCTCGGCGCTGGACGTCATGATCCGCTCGCCGGACCTGGCCGCCACGAAAACGATCATGGCCGGGATCCGCGACAAAATCAAGGAAGGCGGCTCGCTCGCGGAGGCGGTTTCCGCCGGCGGCCGCGGGATTCATCCGGCCGAGACGGCCTTCATTACCGCCGGCGAAAAATCGGGCGAGCTGGAATGGGCGCTGAAAAATCTGGCCGCTTTCATGAATGAGGAAACAAAACTGCGCGAAAGAGTCGTAACGGCGCTTATTTATCCGGCGATCATCATCGCCCTGGCGCTGGCGATTGCCGTGGGACTGCTCGGGTTCGCCATGCCGCGCCTGACGCAGGTCATGTCGGAGCAAATGAACGTCACATTGCCGCTTATCACCCGGTTCATGATTGCCCTGGGTAAAATTTTCGCGAAGTTCGGTCCGGCCTTGCTGGTCGTCATCGGCGCCTTGATTTTTTTCGCCTGGCGCGCCGTTTCGCGCAAGGTTGAATACCAGATCGCCTTGGACCGGAAACTGTTTGTCCTCCCGCTCATCGGCAGATGCTACGCAACCCTTTCCGCTCTTCGTTTCGCGCGGACCCTGGCGCTCCTCCTGCACGGCGGGGTGCCGCTGGTTGAATGCATAAACCTGGCGGGACAATCAACCGGGAGCCGGGCGGTGGATTCCCAATGCAAGCGCGAGGCCGAGGCGGTCAGGAACGGATCAAGCTTGTCGGGGGCGGTGGCACGCATTTATCCGCTGGGACCGCTTTTGGCCGGCATCATTGAAATCGGCGAAAGCACCGGCGCGCTGGAGGAAGTCCTGAAAAGCGCCGAGGAGCGGTATCAGAACCAGTGGGAACAGCAACTGGCCAGGATCATGGCCTGGTTTGAACCGGTCCTGATACTGGCCGTGGGACTTTTCGTCCTCCTGGTGGTCGTTTCAATCCTGTTGCCGATCCTGATGCTGAACCGGCAATTGATGTAATGAGCTCATCGTTACGTTTTAATGTTTTATTTCACAAGCCCTGTTGGTCCTCAAATTCCCTTATGAAATCAGCGGGCGGGAGAATACGAATGCCCTGCCATTGACCAAGTTCAAGCAGGTGTGAATCGCCGGAGACAATCACATCCGCTTCCGCAGCCAAGGCGCACTCCAGCACCCGATTATCGTCATGATCGGCACGAATGGTCCTGATCCTGGTTGTCGGGGTTACCGCCAGGCACAGGCGGTGAAGTTCCTCAATAAACGCGAGAGCCTGTTCTGATGACAATCCAAACTTCGGCCTGTGCAACACGTCCCGTATTTCATCCAAAATCGGAAGGGAAACAAAACATTGAATAGAACCGTCCAGAACATGTTCCACAATCCGCGCCGGTTGGCCACCAAAGAGAAAGGCGGAAATAATGACATTGGAATCCAGGACAATGCGTAAAGACCTCATCGCCCGGTTGCCTTGCTTTTCCGGTATGCGGCAATCTCCGAGGTTACATCACTTGGCTTCAACCCGTTCGCCCCAGCCACTTGTCGTCCCAGGGCAAATACTCCCGCCCAGCGTTCTTTACGCTGGATATATGTCCGAGCCGCCTCGCGTAGAAATTCCGAGCGACTCCGGTCTTCGCCCCGGGCAACGCGATCAATGTCGCGAAGCAAAGTATCCTGAAACGATATATTCACAGTCACGTTACTCATCAATTCACCTCATTTCTACAAGCAATATACAAGAATTGTATAGATCCTGTCAAGGGCCGATATGCGATTCTCACGGGAAACGCAGGCCAAGCACGAATTTCTCCCACTTTTTCTGGAAGGCGGCCATGTCCTTCTCGCCCAGGACCGCTTTCAATGTGTCGTAGCCGGTCGGATCCTTTGCGCGGCCGGCCTTGAAGAGCCGATAATATTTCCGGAGCAGGCCGTTTTCCTGGAGGTAATAACAAAGATAGCGCGCCTGGGCGTAGTTGATTCCGCGGTCCTCATTGTAGAATTCATTTCGCGTCGTGTGAATCAACATATCAAACGACGAAACACGCTTTTCCTTGATGGCTTTTTGCAGGCTTGCCAGGCGCCAGTTTGTCAGCCCCCATATTCGGGTGCTATCCCCGGACGACTGCTCATAGAGCGACGCTAACCCCTCGTTGAACCAGGCCGGGCAGGCCGGAAAGTCGGCGTCCATGAAGGCATGCACCATTTCGTGCACGAGGGTCCCGCCGCCGGTGCCGATATTCATTACCAGCGCCTTGTGTTCCGAGGAACTGTATCCGAACGGCGTGGACGGCTCGTCGTTGAAAATTTCACGCGCGTACTTTTCGTAACTATCCTCGTCCTTGAAGAGCCAGATATCTATAATGCTTGCCGGCTCCTTTTCAAAGTAAGCGGCTTTCAGGCGTTTCACGGCCCAACGCACGGTCTCCTCGGCATGGAGTTTCACAACCCGGCGTCCCTCGTCGCCAATCACGACAAACGGCGGCTCAATCACCGCCGAAAAATCATTGCCGGGAATCCTGGTCTTCAACCCCATCATATGCTGGGCATAGTCGGCGCTTGTAAAGCCTTTTTTCGGCGCCGCGATCGGCATGACGCGACACGGCTCCAGGCGCATGCGGATCACGATCCAACGATTCGGATTGTATCTGAGCGGCCACAAGTCCACGAATTCCTCGCGCGGCATTTCCAGGTAAGCGCCGTCGTCGGCATCGGCAGGCTCGTGGTAAATCACCGCGTCGGCCCCGGCATCGTAGCCCAGGATCAACCGGAAATGTTCCGTTGACCCCGCCCCGGCGCCGGTTCGCATGCACACGATCGAAGGGATTCCCCGGGCAAGATCGGCAAGAAGTTCGGCAAACCGGCGGTCAATTTCCGCGCGGGCATTGGCGGCATTGACCGGGAAGGACACCGTGCCGGTCTTGAACCCGATTGCCTCCAAAGCCGCGGCCAGTTCCGGAGTATAGCAGCCGCGCCCAAGCAGCGGATCAACGGCGGCAATGTTATAAACGTCGTCCTGCGTCAATGAAGAACCGAGTTTGCGTAAGTACATCTCCGCGCATGCTTCCCCGCAAAAATCCGGCTTCTGCCGGACATGCGGAACATCCCGGATCAATACGGATTTCAGAGCCGGAACGGCACCGGCCGCGCGAGAGGCGTTGTCCGCGCCGTAAATTCCGGTTGCAAGCATAATCGCCGGGACGACGATGAGGAAGGACAGCAGGCGCTTGCCGGCTTTATGGCTGTTTATGGGTTTGGGGATGGAATTCATGCCTGACATTCAAAACGCCGAAAACTTTAGCGTGCAACTATAATATTATGCGCCCCGGCGAAGCCAAGAAAATTATATTGAAACCGGCGGAATTGTGTGCGAATATTCGTCAGTCTTTATGAACACCACCATCCAAAACAAGACCAAGCCGGCAAAATTTGTCCTGGAAACGGTTGCCGACAAAGATCACCTGGAAGAAATCATCAATTTTATCGAGCAATCGCTTAACGACCTGGATGTTCAAGGCGAATTTTGCGGACCGATATGCGTCTCGCTGGACGAGGCGGTCACGAACGTGGTCATGTACGCCTACCCGGATACCAAGGGAAATATCCGGCTGACCATTGAACGGGTTGGCGACCGCGTCCTTATTGAAATTATTGATTCCGGAGCGCCCTTCAATCCGCTCAATCATCCCGTCCCGGACACGTCCGCCAGCATTGAGAAGCGGATGATCGGCGGATTGGGCATCCACCTCATGCGCAACATGATGGACGAACTTAATTACCGCCGGATTGACGGCAAAAACTGCCTGTCGCTTGTAAAGAATATTGGCGTCCAATTAATCCGGGAGGAGAAAAAATGACAGATCCAGTCCAGTTCATGGAAGAAAGCCGGCAGGGAGTGACGATCGTGCACATCGTCAACCAGCGCCTGATCGAACCGCACCTTTCCGAAGACCTGACCCGCCGTCTTTGCGGGCTGATTGAGGGCGGGGCGCTCCGGCTGCTGATCGACATGGGGGCGGTCGCCAGGATTTCAAGCGTGTTTTTCCGCTCGTTCATCATGGCCGGCAAGAAGGCGAATGAATGCAAGGCAAAAATCGCCTTCTGCAATCTCACGCCGCTCATCAAGGAAGGCTTCGTGATAACCGGCATGGACAAAATATTCAAGCTTTACGACAGCGAAGGCCGGGCCATGGCCGAACTCGGGGAGTGACAAATCTTCAGGTAGACAGGCTGAAGACTGAAGGATTCAAGGTAACCAACGGGATTTCGCAACGACTGTTAACCTTACTCCGTTTTACCCAAATCGCCCCGCTCCCCATCCAGAGCAGCGCTGAAATAATCGCCGTTTTCCGGAGTGCTAACCATCAATCCCAGACAGCGATCCATCCGGATATTGAGCGCCTTGAAACGCAAATCCAGCACGTGACCGCCGCTATCTTTGGCGGTGGAAATAAAATGGAAGTGATATCCCGGCACGCTCATCTTGCCGGTAAACGAAGGCGACCAAAACCCCACCAGAGTGCCGGAAATGTTTTTGTATTCAAAAACGCTCTGGCCCTTGACGGCCTCGCCCAAAGGCTGATAAGGCTTTTGCTGGGCGGGCACGCTGCGCACTTTGACATACTCAAACACGCCGTCAACCCGCAGTGCGTAAAACAGATTTTTTGTCGGCCGGCTGCGATCAATCGTCTGTCCCAATCCGGCCAGGCTCTCAGCGTTGACCGCCTCAATCCGCTGGTCCTCGTCAAAATAAGTCACCATCCCAAACGGCGTAAGCGCCGAGCCGGGAACTTTCAGGACTTTTCCGTCATGCTTTACCTGGTAAAACGCGTTGTCCAGTAAAATCATTTCGCCGTCCAGCGCGTTAAAAGTGCCCAGGCCGAAATCGCCGTGCTCTTTCAGCGCGGCAAAAGTGAACAAGCCGTCATAAACCCCGGCGTTCAAGCTCTGGAATGGCGCCGTCTGATAAACTATGTCGCGATCCGACCCGGCCGATACCGCCTGGCCGGCCGCGACACAACAAAAAGAAACTAACATCAAAAAACGTAACATTGATTTCATTTTTATCTCCTGTTATAAATATGATCGTTTATATGGCAACTATAATCATCATGGCGCAAAATGAAGAGCAAAATCGTTAAACAAACCGCGGAATACTGGATCAAACGCCTGCGTTTGCGTCCTCACCCGGAGGGCGGCTATTACCGGGAAACATACCGTTCGCCGGAATTCATCACCCGGGCCGGGTTACCGGGACGATATAATGGCCGGCGCGCGCTTGCGACCGCGATTTATTTCCTGCTGCGCGGCGATCAATTCTCGGCCTTCCACCGGCTAAAATCCGACGAGATCTGGCACTTCCATGCCGGCGCTCCGCTTTCCATTTTCATAATCGGAAAAGACGGCCGCATCGCAACCTACAGGCTGGGCTTGAACGCGAAAGACGGCGAGGAGCCGCAATGCGTCATAAGGGCCGGATCATGGTTCGCCGCCACCCTGATCAATCGCAAATCGCAAATCGAAAATAACCACCTACCGGCGCCTCTAATGGCGGAAAAATCATACTCCCTGGTCGGGTGCACGGTCGCGCCCGGATTTGACTTTGCCGACTTTGAGATCGGGAACCGTGTGCGTTTGTGCCGGAAGTACCCGGCGCTTCGCCGGATAATCATCCGGCTGACAAAGGCCCCCAAAAAAGCAAATAATCGATAATTTTCATTGCCCTGCGCGTAAAAAATATGCTACGAATTAAATGCAAAAGACAATGCGACTGGCTTAATCCGACAGGAGAAAAAACATCATGCTTTTTTTTAGATATTTATGGAGACTGCTGAGGGAATTTTTCGGCTTTGCCTGGCATAACAAGGCCTGGTGGATTATCCCGATCGTGGTCGTGCTCTTGTTAATGGCCATGCTGATCGTCCTCGGCCAGACCACCGCGCCCTTTATCTATACGCTGTTCTAAACTGCAATTAGCAGCTTATGCTTGTAAAGGAGCCTGATCATATCCATGTCCAGGGCGTGGCCGGACTTGTAGGATGAAATGCAGCCGACGAACCTTCCGCAATCGATGAGCGCGACCGCGGCGAGCAGGTCCATTACGGCCCGGTGCCAGACCGCCTCGAGCGACTTGCCTTCATGCATCAGGCGCGGTTGATTCAAATAGCGGCGCCGGCCGGCAATCAGGATGTTGTCATTGGTGTATCCCATGTTGCGGACATCGGCAAACAACTGGCCGATTGTCATGCAATATAATTTCATCGCGGTCGTGGTGTTTGTCCGGGCGATGGCTTTCTCGCAGAAAAGCTTTTTGTTCAAGTCGAACTTCACCCTCTGCTTCCCCATGGCGTTCTTGAAATCAACGGCGCAGTCAATGGTCAGTTTCTTCCGGCCGGCATGCGGGGCGAATGTCAAGAATCCGCCGTTGTCCCCGCCGATCGTCACGGTTTCCTTGACGGTGACGTAACTGATTTTTCCGGCTTGCTTCTCAACGCCGGCCGATTCAAGCGCCTCGACGATATCCATGCTGCCGCGGTCAAAAAGCGGCGGATCGCCCGAGGTGACCTTGATCAACAGGTTGTCAATCCCCATGCCGAGTTTCAGGGCGACAATGTGCTCCACCATGCGCATGTAATTATGGGGCGAGCCGCTGCGCAGGACAATATTGCGCGCGGTGGTCCAGACATTGCGGACCGACGCCCCGATCGGCAGGTCGTTCGGCAGGTCAAGCCTTTCAAACCACCAGCCTTTTTCGGAAGTCGGCTCAAAAACCATCGTGCGCGACGCGCGCCGGAAAAAAGTGCCGGGCCCGGTGACGGAAACCGGCCGGGAAATTGTCCTTTCCACGGCGTCTTCCTGCTCATCCTGTCCGGAAAGATGGGTTGAATCAACCGTCTGGGCGAGGAAAACATCGTAAGCCCGGCGCACGGCCTCTTCGTTTCCGGCAAGAATTTTTCCGTATTGTTCATGCATCAGATTGATTTCCCAAATCAGGTCGCCAAAGGCGGCATTTTTTTATCATGAAAAAAACAAGCAAATATCTGGATTCCCATTTTCATGGGAATGACAGAACAGACGTGGCTAACCGTTTGCCACGTCTACAATACTCTTGTCATAGTCGTCCGGCGGCTCAAACCCGAGCAATTTAATGCAGGTGGCCGCGAGCGAACTTATACCGGGATCCTTTGTTTCCGCCAGTTTCAGATTGGCACATCCGGACGGATCATAAACGAAGGCCGGGACGGGATTGAGCGAATGGCTTGTCTTGGCCTTGATCCGGCCCGATCCCGGGTCGGTCCTGACCTTGCCGGTTTTTTCATCATGCTCATACATATCGTCCGCATTGCCGTGATCGGCCGATAAAACCAGGATGCCTTTTGCATCCCGTACGGCTTCAACGATCCGGCCGATGCAAATATCCACCGCTTCAACCGCCACCTGGGTCGCCTGGTAGACGCCGGTATGCCCGACCATGTCGCCGTTGGGATAATTCAGGCGGATGAACCGGAACTTGTTTTCACGGATGGCCTTGACGACATAATCGGTGATTTCCGCGCATTTCATCCAGGGGCGCTGTTCAAAAGGAACGATATCGGAGGGTATTTCAACGTATTCCTCCAGGCGATCGTCAAACTTGCCGGAGCGGTTGCCGTTGAAAAAATAAGTCACATGCCCGAATTTCTGGGTCTCGCTGATCGCCAGCTGGGTGACTCCGGAGCGGCAGAGCAATTCGTCCATGGTCCGGTTTATGGCCGGCGGGGTGACCAGGAAATTCTTCGGGATTTTCAAGTCGCCGTCATACTGCATCATGCCGGCGTAACAAACCTTCGGACGGGGTTGGCGGTCGAATTCAGTGAAATTATCATCCTCAAAAGCGCGGCTGATTTCGATCGCGCGGTCCCCGCGAAAATTGAAATAAATGACGCTGTCGTTGTCAACGATCGGCCCGACCGGCTTGTCACGCGTTTCGAGTGGCTTGTCACGCGTCTCGAGTGGCCGGCCGCCGTCGGCAATGACAAACGGCGGCAAATCCTGGTCAATAACCCCCGGCTTTTCCTTGCGGAAGGTTTCAATCGCCTCCCGGGCCGAAGTAAATTGCCGCCCCACCCCGCCGACGTGCGTGTCCCATCCTTTTTTTACCATGTTCCAGTTGGCATTGTAACGGTCCATCGTGATGCACATCCGTCCGCCGCCGGAGGCGATCCGGAAATCAACGCTATTTTTGGAGTTCAAGTCCGCCAAAAATTTCTCAAAGGGATCAACATAATCAAGGGCCGAAGTTTCGCCAACATCGCGTCCATCCAGGAGAACATGCACCCTGGCGCGGCGGATGCCTTCCTTCGCGGCCTGGACCAGCATGGCCCGGAGATGGTCAAGGTGGCTGTGGACATTGCCGTCCGAAAATAAGCCGATAAAATGCAGGGTGCTGTTATGCGCGCGGCAATTTTCAATCAACATCCGCCATGTCTTGTCCTTGAACATCGAGCCGGAGCTGATGGCCTGATTCACGAGCATGGCGCCCTGGTCAAATACCCGGCCGCAGCCGATGGCGTTGTGCCCCACCTCGCTATTGCCCATGTCGGCGTCGCTCGGCAGCCCGACCGCTTTGCCATGCGCCCTCAACCGGGTATAGATCGAGTTTTTTTCAAGCCAGTCCAGATGGGGCTTAAGCGCCGAGCGGACGGCATCGCCTTCCGCATATTTGCCGATCCCGACGCCGTCCATAATGGCCAGCACAACCGGCCCGGGCGGTCCATTGAATCTTGATTTTTTTAATTGTTCCATTTACTCGACGAAAATATCCGCTCGGGAGACAAAAAACAAGACTAACATGCAATTGATTTTCGCCGCTTGGGCATTGCCGCAAAGGTTCTTGACAATATTTCATCATCCTGCAATCATATGGCCTAATTTTCGCCGCAGATAATCCGGTAAATTGCGGATTACGGACGCGGCAAGCATTTGTTCCATATAATATTATGTTTTCAAATTCGGCTATAACCTTTCTTATCCTGGCATTATACGCATTATTACTCCTGATTCTGACGATATATGCCTTCCATGCCTACCTGATGCTGTTCCTGTATAAAAAGCACACGGTCGAGCATCCCGTGCCTCCGTTTCCCCCGGCAGAATGGCCGCGGGTGACGGTCCAACTGCCGATTTACAACGAGCAATACGTGGTTGAACGCCTTATTCACAGCATATGCAAGCTGGATTATCCGCGCGAGAAGCTGGAAATCCAGGTGTTGGATGATTCCACCGACGAAACCCGGAAAAAAGCCGGCGAATGCGTCGCTCATTACCGCGCTCAGGGCATTGATATTCATCACATCCATCGCGCCAACCGGCAGGGGTTCAAGGCGGGCGCGCTCAAAAACGGGCTGCAAACGGCCAGGGGCGAATTTATCGCCATTTTTGACGCGGACTTTGTTCCCAAGGCCGATTTTCTTAAAAAGATGATTCCCCATTTTTCGGCGCCGGATATCGGCGTGGTGCAGGCGCGCTGGGGCCATTTGAACGGCAATAATTCCCTCCTGACCAGAAGCCAGACCATATGCCTGGACGCCCATTTTGTGCTTGAGCACGGCGCCCGCAACGCCAGCGGAATTTTCATCAATTTTAACGGAACCGCCGGCATCTGGCGCAAGGAAACGATCATCAGCGCCGGCAACTGGCAGGATGACACCCTGACCGAGGACATTGACATCTCCTACCGGGCCCAGATCGCCGGCTGGAAATTCGTTTATGTCAACGACGTCGTTTGTCCGGCCGAGATCCCGGCCGAGGTTTTCGGGCTGAAAAACCAGCAATACCGCTGGGCAAAGGGCGCGATCCAAACCGCGATCAAGCTCCTGCCGTCCATTTGGCGGAACGCAAAGATATCGCCGCTCATGAAGTTTGAGGCCACGGTGCACCTCACCAACCACCTCGTTTTCCCGGTGCTCCTTTTACTGGCGCTGCTGCTCATCCCGATACTGGCGATCAGGATCAATCATCCGCACACCGACATTTTTTTCGCGATAGTTTCGATCTTCACGATCAACGCCTTCAGTTATCCGCTGTTCTACATTTACGCCCAGAAAAAAATTTACCCGGACTGGAAACGGCGCGTCCTGTTTCTCCCGATCCTCATGATCGGCGCGATCGGCCTGACGATCATCAACTCGCAGGCGGTCTGCAGCGCGCTGCTCGGCCGGAAAAGCAAGTTCCACCGCACGCCGAAATACGACCTGGCCGACCGGCAGCAAAAGTCATGGCGCGGGAAAAAATACCGGATCAGGTTCAACGCCACGGTCGTGTTTGAGCTGGTCCTGCTCGTTTACGTTTCCGCCAGCCTTTATTATGCCTTCCAGGGCATCCAGTACCTGGCAATCCCCTTTATCTTTTTTTACTGGCTGGGCTTCGCCTTCATCGGCGGACTTTCCCTGATCCACGGGATAAAGCGCTGATTTACACCCCGCTCGGACAAGGCGGACTGCGACAAGGAAGATTTCACCCGGCGAGATGCGAGAAGAGGATCTTTATCGCGATTCCGATCAGGATCGCGCCGCCGGCTATCTCAAGTTTGTTTTCAAAAATATGGCCGAAACGGTTCCCCAGCCAGACGCCGGCAAAACACAACGTGAAGGTCACCGCGCCGATTATCAGGGACGGCAAAACGATCGCTTCCTTTAAGAATGCAAAGCTTATCCCGACCGCCAGCGCGTCAATGCTCGTCGCCACCGACAACACCAGCAGCTTTCCCGAACTGACCGTGCTTGGACAGGAGTTTCCTTTTTCCTTGCGAAATGCCTCATAAATCATCTTGCATCCGATGGCAAAGAGCAGGACAAAGGCGATCCAGTGGTCAAAGGAAACAATAATCAGCCGCAGGCTTACGCCCGCCGCCCAGCCGAGAACCGGCATAAAAGTCTGGAAGGCGCCGAAGGAAAACGCAATCCGGAAAGCGTAGCCCGGACGGAATGGTTTGGCGGCCAGGCCGCAGGCGACCGACACCGCGAAGGCATCCATCGCCAGCCCGACCGCGATCAGAAAAATTGCAATTAAGGTCATGTGTTGAAAGGCGGACAGGCTGAAGGCGGTTAGGCTATGGTATTTTTATAAAATTCAAAATCGGAAATCGAAAATCATGCAATCTGATTCACTATAAATTCTCTCACCTTTCCCGGGTCCGCCGGCAGGATAAAACGCCGGGCTTTCCTTTTCTTTAAAGCTTCGATGACCGGGTGCCTAACCGGGTTTCCAAGCGCGCGCCGGACAGCTTTCTCAAACTTGGCCGGATGGGCGGTTGCCAGGCAGATCATCGGTTCATCCCTGCTTAAGAAGCGCCGGGCAACGCGCACCCCGACGGCGGTATGCGGATCAAGGATATACTTGCTTTCGCGGTAGCAGCGGCGGATCTCGGCCAAGGTTGAAGCATTGCCGGCCGACCCGGCCGCGAAGAGCGGATCGGGACGACGCACCCCGATGTCACGCGCGTTGAATTTGCCTTTTTCCGCGAAAAGTTTCATCAACTTCGCCACTTTGACCGCGTTCCCGCCGGTCAGATAGTAAAGGTACCGCTCAAAATTACTGGCCACCTGGATATCCATGGAGGGACTCCACGTACGGTTCACCCTGCCCCGCGCGTAAACTCCTTTCTCAAAATAATCGGAAAGTATCCTGTTTTGATTCGCGGCCAGCACCAGGCGCGCGACAGGCAGTCCCATCCGCGCGGCGACAAAGCCCGCGAAAATGTCGCCGAAATTACCGGTCGGCACGGCAAATCTTGCTTTCGTTTTGCCGGTCACTCGCCGGACTTGGAAGTAAGCGTAAAAATAATAAACGACCTGGGCCAGGATCCGCGCCCAGTTTATCGAGTTGACCGCGCCAAGGCTGCCCTTTGCCCGAAACGCGGCGTCCGCCAGCATGCTTTTGACGATATGCTGGCAATCGTCAAAACTGCCCCTGATCGCGATGCAATAAACATTTTTATCCAGGACAGTCGTCATCTGCCGTTCCTGCGCCGGGCTGACCCGCCCATGGGGATACAGCACGAATATTTTTATGTTCTTCCTTCCTTTTACACCGGCAATCGCCGCGCTGCCCGTGTCGCCGCTGGTCGCGGCCACCAAGTTGAGTTTTTTGCCGCCGGGATGCCGCAAAAAATATTCGAACAAATTGCCCAGGAACTGGAGGGCGAAGTCCTTGAACGCCAGGGTCGGCCCGTGGAAAAGCTCAAGCGCGTAAAACCCGTTTAAAGCGACCACCGGCGCGGTCCGGGGATGGTCAAACACCGCGTAACTGCGGCTTATGATCCGCCGGAGATCGCCGGCCGGCAGATCGCAAAAAAGGCGGATGATTTCCAACGCCAGTTCCGGGTAGGTCAAGCGGGCCCATTTCGCCAGTTTTTTCCGCGCATCCGGGATGCGCTCCGGCAGAAAAAGCCCGCCGTCGGAAGCCAGGCCTGTCATCACCGCCGTCTCAAAATCAACCGGCCGGCTTTTGCCTCTTGTGCTTATATATTTCATCGCTCATTCATTCCCTGCCACTTCGGCAGCAGCCTGTCGTTGATGCTTTTCAACTTGGGCATGGCCTGCAGGACCGCGTTCATCGCGCGGATTTTATCCGCGTTTTGCTGGTTAATCAAATCATCCACCCAGATTTCCTCAATGGACGAATTCTGGATCGGCGCCAGGTCGGTAATGCCGGTGTTGCGCAGGTCAAGCGTTTTCAAAGGCAAATTAGCAAGGGGCGCGAGGTCCCGGACGCCGGTCCCGTTAAGCCTCAGTTTTTCCAATGGCAGCTGCGCCAGGGCCTCCAGGCTTTTCACCTTGGTGTTGCCCAAATCAAGCTCGCGCAGGCTCGTCCCCCGCAGGACGGAGATATCGCGCACCCGCGTGTCGGCCAGGTCCACCTGCTCCAGCGGCATCCCGCGCAGCGGCGCGATATCCGTTACTTCCGTATTCCGCACAACGATGGAAGTCAGGGGCATGCCGCGCAGCGGCGTCAGATCGCTGATTTTTGAAAACCCGGCCACCAATATTTTCAGCGGCATGCCGGCCACGGGAGACAAATCGGATACTTCCGTCCCGCTGATGTTCAGATATACCAGGGCCAGCCCGGAAAGCGGGCGCACGTCGCGCACCGGCGTAAAACTCACATCAAGCGACTTGAGCGAAGTCCCGCTCAATGGCTGGAGATTATTCACTTTTGTGTGAGCCAGGTTCAGGGCGGAGAGCGGCATCTGGCTCAGGACGGAAATGTCCTTGACCTTGGTATGATTCAGCACCAGCTCGCGCAAATTCATTTTTTTGATCGGAATTAAATCGGAGAAGGGGGCGATAACCGGCGTTTCCATCCAGACGTTATGCCGCATGCCGGCGCAGGTCAGCTGCTGGATATCAGGCATGCCCTCGAGGGCCTTGATATCCCTCAAGCGCGCCGAAACTATTTCAACGCTTACAATCCGGCCGGAATCATCCGCCTGAAAGGCGATCTGGTCCTCGCGTAATCCTGCATTCTGCTCCAGTAATTTCGCGACATAGCCCGAGGTTGAAGTGCGCGTGGCGGGCGAGGATTCATCCGGCTTGGGTGGCGGAGGCGATTCGCCTCGCTGAATCGGCGAAGCGGGCTCGCCTCGCTGAGTCGGCGAAGCAGGCGTCGCGCCCGCGCTCTCCCGCGCAACGGTCTCGGTGTTCGTCAACGCTTCCAGGACAACGTCATAAAGCCGGGCCGTCTCGGTTGAGCCGTACCGTGACCTGAATTGAGATACGGCCTTGGTCAGCAGGGGGCCCTGCCGCACGGCCGCCCGGTTGCCCCTTATCAAATCCAGGCATGATTCCGGACTGGGTATATTGTAACCGCTTCCGATTCCGGCCCGGCGGAAAACATAAGACAGGGCCTGGGACGCGCTGCATTCGCCCATGTTTTTCGAACGCAATGCAATGGCCTCCACCAAATGCTTGGAAATGAGCGGACTGGTCCTGGTTGCGGCGGCGGTCGCCTGCTGGTAATCGCCGTCCTGAACCGCGAGAAGGACGCGCATCAAGGCGGTCGCCGGATCATCGGAATCGCCGAGGCGCTTTATTTTTTCAGCAAGCGCCAGGTCCTTCATCATAAAAGTCCGCCGCACGATTATCGTTCCCTGCCCTTTTGTCCAGACCTCCTCGGCCATGACCTGGTTACCCTGGACATCGCGGATAAAAAGCAACTGGCGGCCGCGCAAGAAAGCGATGTTGATTTTCTGCCCCTTTTGCGCCCGGAATGAGTCAAGGATTTTCTGGTCGATCCCGTCCGATTTTTTAATCAGCTCAACCAGATTTTTAAACTCCGGCCGCGTCGCGACCAGCGGCAGGTCGCGCACGATGTCCTTCATGTTCCAGAAGACGGCGGGAATGCCGTCATCAACAACAATTACCGCGATTTCCTCGGCGGCATACATAACCTGCTGTTCCGCCAGCATGGCGAACTGGCGCTCTGTTTCCAGCGCCTCGGCCTGGATCGCACGCAATCCACGCGCTTTCTTCTTGCGCTCGACGGCAGTCTCCTTCGCAAACGGCCCCTGATAGTTCTCATATACAAGAACCGCGTCCGCAAAACGCTTTTGAGCGGCCAGCACCTCCGCGTTTTTATTCAATTTTGCCATTATGGTTCTTGTTTCGGCGAGCAAGCGCTCCAGCTTGATTGCCTCCTGGCGAGCCAGGTCGGCGGACTTTGTGCCGCCATGCTCGTCAGCCAGCTTGCGGAATTTTTCAACGGCCTCGTTGAGCGCGGCGGGATTTGCGTTAAACCAGGCCGTAACTTCCTCATATTGCTGCCCCGCGCGCCGGTCACGCTCTTCCTGCGCTTTCCGGGCTTCCGATATCGTTTTTTGCGAGTCGGACTCAAACACCTGGACGTCTTCGGTCTTGCCGGCCGGGGTGTATACCGTGCCGGTTCTTACCTTGACGTCTTTTAGAACCCCGAGCATGCTCCAGGCGACCGTCAGCAAAAGCGCCAGGCCCGCCGTGGAAATAATTATTTTCCGCAATAACCCGGCCGACAGGCGTTTGCCGATCTCAGCCAGATTACCCGCATATCTATCGGCATATTGGCGAACGACCGTCTTTTCATTTTTCACAACCGGCGGCGGCTGATACACCTCCTTGAGATGCAGCTCGCGCAGGGGACTGCGTTTAACCGTGCTCGCGATATCCGGCGGCAATATCCCCTCCGGCATCATTTCCGAGCGGGCATTGGTAAGATCGCGGATGGCGTCGGCCCAGTCTTTCTGGCGGTAGTCGCGGTCCTTGGCCATCATTTTTTCAATCAGGCAGGCGGACCAGACGGAAATGCTGGGATTGACGTCCTGGGGATCGGCGATCTGGTCGGTGATCTGGCGATCCATCACTTCGAGCGGCGGCATGCCTTCAAAGGGCATCGTCCCGGTCATGCAATGATAAAGCATCGCGCCGAGCGAATAAATATCGGCCCGGCAGTCCAAATGTTCATCGCCGCGCGACTGTTCGGGGGAAATATAATTCGGAGTTCCGAAGATCGGGCTATCCGGCGTGCGGGCCTGCCCGAAAATCGACTTCACGCTCATCGCCAGCCCCAGGTCGGCCAGCTTGACCGTGCCGTCGCCGTCAATAATCACGTTGTCGGGCTTTATATCACAATGGACTATCCCGGCGGTTTGCCAGGCGTAACTCATCGCGGCGGCGATGTTTAGCGCGCACAAGAGAGTGTTCTCTTCCGACAGGTATTTCTTGCGGCGGATCCAGGCGGCGACGCTGTAACCGGAAATATATTCCATCACAAAATAATAGACACCGGCTTCCGACTTGCCGAAGTCATAGACCTGGACAATATTCGGATGTTTCAGCCGGGCGGTAATCCTGGCCTCATCCATGAATTTTTCCACGTCCGCCGGCGCGGCCCCCATGGCCGGCGGCAGGGCCTTGATCGCCACGATGCGGTCGAGCGATATCTGGCGCGCCTTGTAGACGGTGCTCATCCCGCCCCGGGGCAACACTTCCAATACTTCATATCCGCTGAAACTTGTAATGCTCATATGCCTTTTAGAACGCCGACAGTATGGCATATCCTCAGTTTTATTTCAAATATTCTTGCTTTAAATTTCTGTTGTGTTATGGTGAAAGCGCAAAGGATTGATTATGGTTAAACAGGCAGGTTACCGGCATTCTGGGCATGCCGCGCCCTGTGGCGGGCAGGCTTGCCTGCCACACCTGGAGCGAAGCGACTGTGAGCAGGCCTCGCCCAAAGCCGGGCATTGCGCCGGGCATTGCGGCGGGCAGGCTACTCTTGAATATGTCGTGGTAGCCGGCGTGTTGATTGCATTGGTTGCCATAATGAGTCTTTTGATGACAACATTCGGCGAGTATGGCGAACGCGTAATGGAATTAATCGCTTCTGATTATCCATGACAGGAAAAAAACAACAGGAGAGGAGGGCATTCACTTGAAAATAAATAAAAATTCCCGCGCCGGGCAAGCGATGACCGAATATATCATTATCGTAGCGATTATTGCCCTGGCGGCCCTGGCGGTTTTCGGGCTTTTCGGCGACCAGATCCGGAAAATGGTGGGCGGCGCGGTGACCGAACTGGGCGGCGACCAGTCGGAAGTTGACAGCGCGAACCAAACCAAGTCGGTTGATTATCTGAAGACGCTTGGATCTTCCGGTTCCACGCCTTGAACAGACCCGTTCGCATAAAACCGGCATTCGGCCAATTGCCGCAAAGCTAATGAGTGTTGTCACCGCAAAAACAGGACTGGGCTGTAATTCAGTTTTATTCCACTTTCAGCGGCAGAGCGGATCGGCCACGCCCAAAGCCGGGCATTGTGGCGGGCAGGCTTGCCTGCCACACCTGGAGCGAAGCGACTGTGGGCAGGCCCTTATCGAATCCTGCCTGGTGATCGCGCTAATCTGCCTGATATTGTCGGCATTTTTCCAGCTTTCCCAGCTTTACTCGGCAAAAGCCGTTTCAGCCCATGCCGCTTTCCGCGGCGCGCGCGCCAAGACAGTGGGATTCAACGACTTTATGGTCGATAAAGTTGTCAAGATCGGGGCCATCCCCAATGCGGGCAAGATGACATTCCCGGAAATTACCGGCGGTCCCATCGCCCAGATGGCCATAGAACGCGCAAGGATCCCGCTCTATTTGAATTCCGAGTGGAATGTGCTCGACAGCTTCCTGCAGTATGAGGACTGGGAGACCATCAGCTGCAGTTACCCGGATGACTTCGGCCTAAATTTCAGCTTCGCCGTGTCGCAGGATATGCCGTTCCGTTTTTTCCCCGCCATGTCCGGGGCTTACTACGGCAACACCACCTTTCCGCTTGTAACAGACCTGATAATGGATAACCACGCCTCGCTGTACCTTGAATGATATTTATAAAATAAAGTTCACAGTTCATCGTTCACGGTTCAGCGTTGAAGCACGGCAAAGAATGGCCGGAAGAAGGCAATTACAAAGAAATGAAACATTTATGTCACCGAATAATATCCGGGCAGGCTTGCCTGCCACACCTGGAGCGAAGCGACTGTGGGCAGGCCTCGCCCAAAGCCGGGCATTGCGGCGGGCAGGTCATGATTTTCCTGCTCATGGTCCTGCTGATCCTCGCCACGGCAATCATCTGGAATTTTGACCTGCACAAGGTCATTCATCTCAAGATGCGCTCTCAGAACGCGGCCGATGCTTCCGCGCTGGCCGCCGCGCGCTGGCAGGCCGTAACACTGAACCTGATCGGCGACCTGAACATCATGCAGGCCGTCGCATTGAGCATCAACGACGGCGACCTGGCCGGGCAAATCGCGGAAACTCAATCGCGGCTTTGTTATGCCGGCCCGCTGGTCGGCCTGCTTGCTTCCCAGCAGGCCGCCAAGAATAACGGCATTTACGTCAGCAAGTCCTTCAGCGAACGCATGGCCACCCACGCAAATTCGGTTCTTGCCGATTACAGCGCTGTTTTTGCCGAACCATACGCCGGGTGCTGGAATGAATACGGCACGATGATCAAGAGTGTTGCCGCCGCGGGCGTGGCCGCGGCGCCGGACAACACCGCCTATTACACGGATTACTCCGGCGGACATATTCTCCTTTCAATGGATTTTTACAATGCGATCGCCGGGCAGGAATGGTGCTGGTTTTACTGGTATGCCTGGACCATCCTCCAAACCTACCTGGACTATGAATCCTGGCCCGCCCTGCCGCCCCAAGTTCCGCAAAGCCAGCCGGAAAACAGCGAGATTTACGGCCTCGGACTGACAACTCTCTCCACCCTCCCCGGGGGAACGCCAACAGTCGCGAAAATGAATTCGTTGCGGACGGAAAGAAACCTGGGGACGCAAACCATCAGCAATTCGGTCGCCACAACCGCGGCCAAGTGGTTCATCTACCAGTCTTCAAAATGGAGCGACTGGCCGATTATGAAAGATCCATCCTTCCCGATTTTCCCCGAAAAGCATGTCAAGCCGCAGTACGACTACGCCGGCGCCGACGCCGTTACGCGGATTGAAGCCGTCTCCGAGCGCCTGATGCCGAGTGCTTCCGACCGCCGGATTTCATGCACCGCCGCGGCAAAACCGTTCGGCTACCTGACCACCGACGAGGGAACGCAGATCAGGCCGGATTCTTACCAGATCGTCCTGCCGGCGTTCCACGACGTGCGACTGATCCCGGTTGACGCATCCTCATCACCCTCCGGTGGAGCTTATGACCTCGCCTGGCGCGATCACATCGAAACCCACCTGCCGCTTTATGTTGAGAGCGGCCTGGAAGGCTTGAGCGCGGATTGCTGGTATTGCCAGCAGCTCCGGACATGGGAGGATCCCCTCTTCCGCCAGGATATGATTGACTGGGTGCAGGAACATTGCATAGAGCACACCTGCGTCAGGTCCGGTTCCGGGCCAGGCCCCGGGGGCGGAGCGCGCCGGGGACATTAAGCGCGTGATTCAGGACTCGTAAAGCGTGAATCGTATGAATAAAAGTAATAAAGTTTCGCAGTGCGGCGGGCAGGCCATGATTGAGTTCACCATCGCGCTGGTCGCCATCATGGCGGTGATCGTCGGCATGGTTCTTCTCAACCGGATGGAATGGGCCCATATCCACACCATGACCAAGGCGCGCGAGACGGCCGGCACGCGCGCATTGAATCCGCTTTACCTCGGACCGCTCGGCGCCAGGTTTATATCGGATTGGCAGGCCGGCGCGGACAATGTCGGTTACACGCATGACGATTTGCCAATACCGGACGGAACCGCGCCGACGCTGGTTGCGGGCATTACCACCAATTCCGGCCTGGGCAGCATTACGGCGCCGCCGAACTCCATATCAAGGCTCCAGATGTCGCCCGACCAATTGAGCGAGTTATACCTGGTAAACGGCATTGAAAGCATGCCGGTTGATTTATCCGCCATTCCGGGATCGGGCCGGCTGATCAGCGGCGAACCGGTGATCAGCGTCGAAAGCGCGGCGTGGCTGGTATGGGCCGGAGGAATATATTAACCATGAGTGAAGAATTAAGTTCAAAGTTCAAAGTTGCGCGCCGCCCGGATTCCCGGATGAAACCGGGCGGATGGCTGCTGGTTATCTTTATCATCCTCCTTGTATTCCTGCCGTTTACGACCTCCTCCGGGAAAGTTTTCTGGAGCCGCTTGATGACCAGGGGCGCTTCATTGTTCGACCCGTCCGGCGACTGGCGCCAGATCTACAAGTGCCCGCTGCTTGTCAACGGCTCGCCCGCCGCGCTTTCCGTCTATGGCAGCGACGATTCGCTGCCGGCGGTGACGGCAAAATTGAAAAAGCATTCCGGCCCGGGAAATGAAAACCAATTCACGGAAAGCCCCAATTCAACCATGATGTCCAGCACCGCCCATGACCGTATTTCGCGCCTGCTTATGCTCTCCATGCCCGCTTCTGATAATTCCGTTATTTTTGAATTTACCCGGCAAATTTCCGATATGCCGAAATCCCCGGCGCCATCCGCCGAAAGCGTTGTATTTGGCCGCTCGCCGCCGGCGGGAAGCAGCCTGGCGACAACCATCAGGAACGAGGAAACGGGCGCCACGCTCGAATCGTTCACAACCTCCGAACCGCCGGGACGGACAAACGACGAGCTGTCCGGCTATTTATCCCGCAACGGGTGGGAAAACATATCCCCGGCCGGAAACGAGTCCGGGACGGATTATTTCCAGATCTACCGGCGCGGAAACGCCCTGTGCGTCATGAGGATCGGGCATGCCGCCGCCCAGGCGGGGCAAGCCTTGCGCGAAAACAAAACCTGTGTTACTATCCTGTTAAAAGAAATAAAAGGGCAGTGATCCTGCCGTCATTATTGAAATCATATAAAGGAAAACATAATGAAACAAAAAATAATTTTGCTCGTCGCGATCATCGCCGGCGTCGCGGCGTTCTGGCTTACGGGCAGGTACCTGCGCTTTGAGCGCGAGCGGATTCTCGGCTCAGCGAAAAGAGTCTTCGTGGTCGTCGCCGACCGCGACCTGCCGGCGGGTTCGGTCCTGAAAAACGCCGACCTGGCCAAGGCGCTTGTTTTCCAGAGCAACGTCGGCGGACGCGCCATCCTGCCGGAATCGGTGCGCGAAATATTCGGCAAGAAACTTCTTTATAATATTGCCCGCGGCGACCCGATCCAATGGTCGGACGTTGACGTCCCCTATCGGGGCGAAGGGGGGCTGGCGGAAATGATCAACCCGTCCATGCGCGCGATTTCCATCTCGGTTGACGCCGTCGCCTCGGTCAGCGCCATGATCAAGCCCAACGACCACGTGGACGTCCTCGGGACGTTTTCCTTCCCCTCGCCCGCTTCCGCGACGGCCATGGAAAACGTCACGCTCACCGTCCTTCAGGATGTGACCGTCCTGGCCACCGGACAGACAACGGCCGACAAGGCCGGGCGCGGCGAAAAGGCGCCGCGCGGCTATAACACCGTCACCTTCGAGGTAACGCCGCACGAGGCGGAACTGCTTGTTTTCGCCCAGTCCGTCAAGGGCAAATTAAGCCTGGCGCTGCGCAACCCGGCCGACGTCACCTATATCACCAACATCCCCAACGTCAATTTCGAGCATATCCAGAAACAATTGCCGACGCTTAACATGATCCGGCAGAGGGAAATCCGGCACAAGAAAGACATCTGATTCAATGAGCACCGAAAAGAAAGCATCCGACGTCATCAAGCTGGAAATCCGGCGCCCCGACCACGAGCCGGACATATATGAAATCGGGTTCGGCGTTTACCCGGTCGGCTCGGAAAACGGGAATAAAATCATCGTGCCCGACCGGGGCATTGACGGCCGCCACGCGATTTTGTTTTTTTACAACGACGGCTTCTGGGTGGAAGACCTAAACAGCAAGGGCGGCACATACCTGAACGGCGTCAGGGTGACCGGCCGCACGGCCTATTCGCCCGGCCAGGCCATCCGGATCGGGTCGTGCCTGCTGATTGTCCAGCCTTCCGCCGCGGTGACGCAGATGATTTCCTTAAAGCAGAAAGCGGCCGAATCCCAGCCGATCCACGGCAAGGCGCCGCAAGTCAGCGAATCGGACCACAATCAGCGCCTGCAGAAATGCGAAATCAAGAAACAGATTCATTCCGCCCTGCTGGAACGGCTTGACATCAAGCGCCTGACCGCCACCCATATCAAGGAGGAGGATTTGCACCGCCGCACGCATGAAACCCTTGAGGAGATCGTCAAGGAAATCCGCGACCGCCTGCCGGACTGGATTGACGCCAAGGCGCTGATCAAGGAAATATTCGATGAGGCCGTCGGGCTCGGGCCGCTGGAAGACCTGCTGGCCGACCCGGAAATCACGGAAATCATGGTCAACCGCGCCGACCAGGTCTACATTGAAAAGAACGGCAAGCTGGTCCAGAGCGACCAGATTTTCATGGACGACAGTTCCGTCCTGGCGATCATCGAAAGAATCGTCGCGCCGATCGGGCGGCGGATTGACGAGAGCCAGCCGTATGTTGACGCCCGCCTGAAGGACGGCTCGCGCGTCAACGCCATCATCCCGCCCCTGGCGCTCAACGGCCCATGCATCACCATCCGCAAGTTTTCAAAGGAGCCGATGACCATGACCGACCTGATCCGGTTCGGGACAATCACGCCGGCGATGGTTGAATTCCTGCATGTCTGCGTCCTGCTCCGCAAGAATATCGTCGTCGCGGGCGGAACCGGTTCGGGAAAAACAACTTTCCTCAATGTGCTTGGATCGTTTCTGCCGGAAACCGACCGGATTGTCACGATCGAGGACGCGGCCGAACTGCGCCTCACCCAGCCGCACGTCGTCCGCCTCGAATCGCGCCCGCCCAACATTGAGGGGCGCGGGGCGATAATGATCCGCGACCTCCTGCGCAACGCCTTGCGAATGCGCCCCGACCGGATAATCATCGGCGAGTGCCGCGGCGGCGAGGCGCTTGACATGCTGCAGGCCATGAACACCGGCCATGACGGCTCGATAACCACGGTCCATGCCAACACGCCGCGCGATACGATCGCGCGCCTGGAAACCATGACCCTCATGTCGGGCGTTGACCTGCCTTCGCGCGCCATCCGCGAGCAGATCGCCTCCGCCATCCACCTCATCATCCAGACCGCGCGCCTGAGCGACGGCTCGCGCAAGGTGACCCATATAACCGAGGTGGCCGGGCAGGAAGGCGACCGCATCACCATGCAGGATCTCTTTGTTTTCACCCAGACCGGCATTGACCACAACGGGAAGGTGAAGGGCGATTTCAAGGCAACCGGCGCGGTGCCGACCTTTATGGAAGAAATAGGCGTGCGCGGCCTGTCAATTGACCGGAGCATGTTCATGCCGTTGTGATATTATGATTTTTTTCATACAATTTTTATACCTGGTCTGCTTTGCCGGGCTGACGTATTACATCCTGCAGATAATGCGCGCGGGGGCCGAAACCTACAACAAGGTCCACACCGAGGAAACCTCGCGGCAGTTTGCCGATATTTTCCTGTTCATCCCGCCGCGCCGCATTTCGGAGCTGGCTTGGTCCGCTTCAATTATCGCTTTCCTGCTCATCTTCCTGGCGGCGAGCGATTTCAGCTCGCCGGCCGGGACCATCCAGGGCATAATCGCCGGCGGGATCGCGGCCGCGATCATGCTCAACCTGCCGCGCTGGTACCTGGCGATCATCAAGCGCCGACGCCTGGAGCAATTCAATGAACAGCTGGTTGACGCGCTGATGACCATGAGCAACGCCCTGCGCGCGGGATCCAGCATCACCCAGGCCTTTGAGCATATCGTGCGCCAGAACCAGACGCCCATTTCACAGGAATTCAACCTTTTCCTCCAGGAAACCAGGCTCGGGGTTAAATTCGAGGACGCGCTCGCCAACCTCAACAACCGGGTCAAGTGCGAGGATTTGACCATCATGATCCGGGCGATTGAAATCGCGCGCCAGACCGGCGGCAACCTGACGGAGGTGTTTGACAAAATTTCCGCCATAATCAGGGAAAGACTGAAAATCCAGAAAAAGATCCTGACGCTCACCTCGCAGGGCCGGCTGCAGGGGATCGTGGTCGGGATCATGCCGGTTTTCCTGGTGATCGCGATGTTCTTCCTTGACCCCAGGATGATGCTCTCGTTCTTCACATCGTCGATCGGCATGGTCATCGCGGTCGCGGCCCTTATCCTCGAGACCGCCGGCGCCCTGCTTATCAGGAAAATAATCAACATTGACGTCTAATGAGCAATATATTCAACATCATCATTGAAGGCATCATTGCCGGCCTGGCGGGCATTTTCCTCGCGGGCCTGGTCTGGCACATCGCCCAGGCGGCCACCGCCATGACCTATATCACCCTCGCCGACGGGCGCCGGCAGGAACGACGTCTTCCGCTCCTGCTCCGGATTCTCCTGCCGCTGACCCCCGCCCTGTCGCAATACTTCAACAAGCCGCGTTTCAAGCGCATGCGCGAACGCGTCTTGCAACGCTTGGTCTCGGGGGGATTTGACGACCTGCTGGGGGCATCGGATTTCCTGGCGCTGCGCGTCCTGATGCCGCTGGTCATCGGCACGCTCCTGGCTCTGCTGGTCGCACTGCTTTTCGCCCTGGCCCAGCAGCGTTTCGCAGGGCACACGGGCGCCAACTCGCTTGTCTTTGCGATTGCGGCTGTTTTATGGTGCGCGGCTTATCCCGGGCTTTGGCTCAAGCAGGCCATCGCCGAGCGGCACCATCAGATTGTGAAGGCTTTGCCGTTTGTCATTGACCTCCTCACCCTCTCGGTCGAGGCCGGACTGGACTTCATGACCGCCCTGAAGAACATCATTGAAAAGCGCTCCCCCGACCCGATCGCGGAAGAGTTCTCACGCATGCTCTTTGAAATCCAGCTTGGGAAAACACGCCGGGCCGCGCTGCAGAGCATGGCGGACCGCGTCCGCCAGCCGGATATTTCCTCGCTCACGAGCGCCCTGATCCAGGCGGATGAAATGGGCGTGAGCATCGGCACGATTTTGAGAATCCAGTCCGGCGAAATCAGGACCAGGCGTTTCATGCGCGCTGAAAAGCTCGCGAACGAGGCGCCGGTCAAGATGCTCTTCCCGCTGGTAGCATTCATCTTCCCGGTGGTCTTTCTCGTGATGCTCGGCCCGATCGTAGCGCGCATGTTCCAGAATTTATTTTGATAAACTTGCGGCAGACAACATTTCCCGCTTCGAGTCAGGATGAATCAAAGTAATTGAACGTTGGATCTAGCCTCTGGCGGAATGGCGCGTTTCGCGCCATTGGACGTTTCCGATCTCTTAACGGTCCATCCCAAAATAATTGAACGTTGGATGTTGAAGGTTGAACGTTTCTGATTTCTTAACTTAATGGTCCATCCCATTCAAGCAAAACTCTCCCCGTAGGCGGCGTCGAGCATGGCGACAATATTTTCCGGCGGCACATTGCCCATGATGTTATGCACCTGGTTGAAAACGTACCCGCTGTTCGCCTTGAAAATTCTCGCTAGCCGGCTCACGTTCCCGGAGACCTGTCCGGCCGTTCCGGCGCCCAAGATCTGCTGGGTGTTGCAACCGCCGCCCCAGAAACATATTTGTCCTCCGAATTCGTCCTTCAATTCCTGCGGATCCATGTTTTCCGCGGATATCTGGACGGGATTGAGTATGTCAACTCCCGCCCCGATGATCATCGGGATCAAGGGCTTGATCGACCCGCAACAATGCAGGAGGACCTTGATGTCGCTATTGGCGTGGACGAAGTCGCAAAACCTCTTGTAATACGGCATGCAAAAGGCCTCGATGTAGTCCGGGCTGCACATCGGGCCGTTTTGGGAGCCCATGTCGTCGCAAACCGTCACCATCTGGATATAATGCCCGAATGAATCAATGACCTTGCCAATAAGCGCGAGACTCTCGTTCAGTTTTTGTTCGTTGATCGCGTGAAGTTTTTTAGGATCGTCGAACGCGAGCATGGCGTCTTCAACCGAGCCCGCGCCGTACGAGTGCATCCCCAGCCCCTGTCCGTACCCGGTGAAGTTGGCGGCATAATCCGTCTCTTTGAATATGCGCTCCGCCTCCCGGGCGTATAGCGCGATACGGTCGTCTTCCGTCCCGTGTCCCCAATCGCTCAGCCATGCGCCGTCAAAGAAGAAGCCGCCGGCCGGCATGCGCATGGATTTATCGTCTTTCCGTATTATCCAGCCTCCGTCCGGGGCGGGCTGGGGATTGGCCAAGGCAGGTATCTCAAAGCGGTATTTGCCGCGCGGATTCCAGCCAACCGTCTTTTCGTAAGGCGGCTCAAGGAGGATGCAATCACAGTGAAAACGCGCCAGGACGTCCGGGTCTACATAGGCCAGACATTGCACCATGTCCGGTATGCGGATATGATCCGTGGAGAAGTCCAGGTATTCGCGGAGATTCCAGTAGGCGAACATGGAAATCCCGGCGGACATGTGACTTCCCAAATCAATCGGCATCCGGTCAACCGGTTCATGATTGACGGAGCGCATGACGCGCTGCCGCGACGTCATTGTTTCTTTTTTCATTGATCGCTCCAATCGTGAATTTCAGGCATTCCATGCCCTCGTGCTCCCGCCTTCCAAAGATGGCTATGCCCGCGACCCGAGTTCGCCGCACACCGTGCGGCGCTACTATTTCTTCAACGGGTTGAGCCGGAACACCTTGACCGAATGATAGGTCACCTTTGACATGAATATCCCGAGGCCGAAATAAGCGGAGAGCGGCGGGTTCTCGGTCATCCTGGCGTACAACACCAGCCCCCCGTCAAGATACATGCATTGCAGTTTGCCGTCCACGAGCCAGACCCCCGTGCGCTTCACGCCGGGCTTCGGATCGCTCGCGCCGGTGATGCCAAACGTCTGCCAGTCGCTGGCGCGCTCGATTCCGCACGACTTGCCGCCCCAGCCGAAATAGCCCGCAAGGTAACACTCCTGCTCCTTGCCCAGGTTGTCACTTGACGGAAGACTCTGGCCCCAGAAAAGATTGGCATCGTGCGGGCTCGCCGGATCAAGGGTGAATTCCACCTCCACCGCAAAGGGCGCGACAACCGGCACCTTCAACCACAAAATCCCCCACTGCCTGCCGGCCGCCGCGGCCTCGGGCGCGAGCCTGATCACAACGTTGTTTTCCCTTGACTCGGCAATGACGCCGGCCGCCAGCCACCACCGGCTCAGGCCGGGGGGTGAAAAATCCGACTTGAAAACCAGCTCGGCCTGCTTGCGCGCTTTCTCCAGCGGCTTCAACTCCCATCCGCCCCAGACCGCGTTATAGGGATCCGCCTGCACCATCACGATCGGCTGGGCGGGGGTAGCGGATGAATTTGTATTGTCCTGGGCGGAGCACATGGACACGCACATTATCATCCCGGCGGCAAAAAAGGTAGCTGTCTTTTTAATCATTGTTTTATCCCACATGGCAAACGGATTACTTGGCCACGAGCCCGGAAATATCGGCCTTTTTAACCCCGGCAAGATGCAGGGCGGGTGTGCCGCTTTCCCGGGAGTTGATTTCAAAATCAGCCATCTTAAGCGAGCCGACATCGCTGAACACCATCGCCGCCCGGCTGTCCTTCGCGCGCAGCCTGAATTTTACATTCCGCATTTTCAAATCTTCCACATGGCGGCAGAAAAGCGCCCAAGCCGGCAATTCCCCGAATTGGTCATACTCCGGATACCCCTTTTCGCGTTCGGGCACCTTTGAGAGGTCGCCAAGCGGCCGGTCCGCGATTTCCTTCTTCCCCCCGCCGGCATAGATCACCTCAATATTCTCGAGCGAAACGTCGCCGACCGGATGACCGGGGAAACCGCTGATGGAAGCCGGGATAAGGTTGTGGGGTTCCTTTATGCGGGGACAACGGTGATTGTAGGCGGCGTCCGAGTCCTCGCCGGTCACGTCCGCTACAATATCCGCGATCCTGACGTTCCTGATCGCCCCTACTCCCGGCACCGGCCGCGTCTCGCGCGCGCGGTCGCCGAGTTTGATGAAGAACGCGTTGCCGACATTGGTCATCTCCATGCCCCTGATGTCGATATTTTCCATCAGCCCGCCATCAACTATTTCCAGGGCGATCCCGGAGCGGGCGGTGTCATAGACCTTGATATTCCTCATGGTCACGTTCCTGAACCCCTGCGAGGAGGCGGTCCCGCACTTGAACGCGCTGGCGCTGCTCCGGACGGTGCAGTTTTCTATCAGCACGTCCTCACAGGCCGAATTGCTGGATTTCAGGCAGATGCCGTCATCGGCTGAATTAATCTTGCAGTTTGCAATCCTGACCCGGCGGCAGCCGGTCACGTCAATGCCGTCATTATTCCAAAACGCCACGCTCTCCACCGAAATGCCGTCTATCTCCAGGCCGTCGCAATCAAGGTAATTCTGGACCCAGCACGAGGCGTCCTTCATCCGCACGCCCGATATCCTTGAATTCACGCACCGGACGAACTGGACCAGGGTGGGCCGTTCGGTTTCATGGGCGTTCGGAACTTTTCCAAGCGCCGCCTGGCGCTTGACATCCTCAGCCAGCGCTGCCCCCCGCCCGTCAATGACGCCTTCGCCGCTGATCGAAATGTTTTTCTCTCCCCCGGCGAGCAACAAGGCCGGGAACTGGTATTCCATGACGTCAATGTCGGCCGCCGGCGGGGGTAGTTTGAAATAATCCATCCGGCTGGTGCTCCCGAGCAGGGTTGCGCCCTTTGCCAGGTGAAGGTCAATGTTGCTTTTCAACCGGATGGTGCCGCTGAGGTATTTGCCGGCCGGCAGGAGAACGCGCGCTCCGCCGTCCTTTGCCGCTTTGTCGACCGCATCCTGGATGGCCTTCGTGTCGGGATTGTTGCCATCCCCTTTCGCGCCGAAATCCATGACGTTCAGGCTGGGAAGTGATTTTTTTAACGCACCCATTATAAAATCTCCTTGGTTTGGTCTTCTTCGCGCCAATTATGGCGCTTGCGCCTCGGAGTCAAGCCTGAATGATTCTAAAATACGCCCGTTTTCACACCCCGAACGGCGGCGGAGGCCCGCCGCCCTCCACAAAACACAAGCGTTTCCCTCCTGGAGGGCGGGCGGCCTCGACCGCCGCAAGCTTATCTTAGCGCCATTCGGGTCAAGCATGAACTAAAGATTATAAAACCGGACCACGAAATAGAAAACAGGCACCGTGACAATGCTCAGGATCGTAGAATAAAAGATCGCCTTCGCCGCCAACTCGCTCTCGCCGGTGAATCTTTCGGTAACAATGCTGCAACTGATGGCCACCGGCATGGCGGTGACCAGGTAGCCGGTCAGGCGCGGCACTTCCCCGATTACCAGGCCGGCCCGGGCAAACAGGTTGACCACCAGCACGGTAAACATCGGCACGATGATCAACCGGCCGAGCAGGACCCCCGTGAGTTTGCGCGACGGCATATGATCCGCCATCTTCAAGCCGCCGAGTTGAACACCGGTGATCAGCAGCGAAAGCGGGATCGTCAGGCTCCCGAGCATGTCCAGCGCCTGAAAACCCGCCGAAACGGCGAGCGACAAGGAAAATATTCCCGCCGGCCGGTCGGTATTGATTGCTCCCAGCGACGGAAAGAGCATGGCCGCCAATATGCCCGCAGCCGTTGCCAGGAGTCCCGGGTTTAAAAGCAGCAATTTCAACGACTTGAAGTCCGGCATTGACGGGCGCAAGGTCCAGATGCCGATTGTCCAGAGGGCCAGTTGGAACCCGACGTTATAGAGCAGTATGTCGCGCACACCGGCTGCGCCGAACAGCCCCTGCACAATCGGCAGGGGCAGGAATATCCAGTTGGGCATTGCGGTTAAAAATATGGCCGTGTTTCGCTTTTCTTTCCCGCCGAAAAACGGGATCACGACCAGCGCGACCAGTTCCGCCACGACCATGATGCCGACGCCCAGTATGGGTATATACCACCCCTCGCGCATGACCTGCAGGTTGACGGTTTTCAGCATTTGCGTGAAAACCATCGCCGGGAAAATGATATCAACCAGCAGGCGGCTCATGGTCTGGCCGATATTCTCCGGCAAATAGCCGCGCCAGCGCGCGAACCATCCCAGCGCCATCACAAGGCACATGGCCAGGATCTTCAATACAAGTATGGGTAAATCAGCCATCGCCAACTCGTCTGATTATTGACGTTAAACCCCTGGCGTCCCATTGAGACACCGAGATCAAACTAAATTTATTTTATTACCCGTCACTGTCAATAGCAGTGCGAATTTCGTTTGAAAAAGCCCGCGGCGATCTTAGGTCGTCTGCGGGTTTCCCGCGCTCGCATAGAATCGAGTCTGATGCTTCGCGCGGCGCAC
>CAYYWX010000002.1:0-127504 GCA_964475405.1 uncultured Verrucomicrobiota bacterium | reverse complement strand
AGCCGTGACCGCTGGCACAGGTTTTTTCACGGCTTGCGGCGCGGCTTTCGGACTGGCCGGTTCAGGAACCTTTAAATCAGGAACAGGTTTTTTTACTTTTATGAAAGGTATCATCTTCAGGATGGATGTTTTAAAGGAACGCGCGGGAACAACCGGAGCCGCGACCGCTGGCGCTAAAGGTTTTTTCACAACCGCCGGCATGGCTTTCGGCTGGACCGGTTCAGGCGCAGCAACCGGCGCGGCAGGCGGCAAGACTTTCGGCTGGACCGGTTCCAGAACAGGACCCGGCGCGACTGACGGAGGGGGCGGTAATTTCAGCTCAGGAACTTTAAGTTCCTGTTCTGGTTTTTTTATCTTTATGGCAGGTATCGCTTGCGGGGCATCAGCTTTCAAGCCGGGCGCAGGAACAACTGGCTCCTCGACAATTGCATCCAAGGATATTTTCACGGTCTCCGGGACGGTTTTTGGACGGACGGGCCCAGGCACACCAACTGGCACTACCGGCTGCGCGGTTTCCGGTTTTACCGGCCCAGGGACAGGCTCCGCTAACGCCGGCAGAGATTCAGGAGCCTTGAGGTCAGGAACTTTCAGATCCAGCACGGGGGTTTTTATTTTTATGGAAGGCATCGGCTTCGGAACAGACGGCGCCACACCAGCCGGCACGGCAATCTTGACCTTTGGAACGGCCGGTCCGGGTTGAACATTCGCAACAACTTCCGGAATTTTAGGCTTTTTTATTACCGGTAATTTCATTTTTATTCTGAAATCAAAATTGCTGGACCAAGTTACGCTTCTTTTATAATTGATTATCAAACCGGCGACAAGGCATTATTTCCCGCTTTTTGGCCAAGCTATTTTTCTTGTTGATTTGCCGGGGGATGATTAATATCGCCGCATGACTATAAGACGGATTTGTTTTTTTTCATTTTTTTCATTCGTTGTGGCGTTTCTTGTCTGGTTCTGGTTTTCATGGCCTCTGCCGCGCTATTTTGCCTCCGGTATTCCGTCCGCGGCCCATCTTGAACCGGCAGACGTCCAGCCGCTTATCCCCGGCGATCACCTCCAGTTCATGTATTACTGCTGGCTGGCCGGCGATATGCTCGCCGGAAAGACGCCGCTCTTCTGCAACCTTTATGAATTCAATACCGGCGAGGATCCCCGTGATATACCAAAGACGGAAATCCGTAAGTTGCCGGGCTTCCTGGCAAAGAAGGCCAACAAACAAAACGGCTACCGGCCGGACCCTTATTATTTTCCGTTTTCGTTCGTTTATTCGGCCGGCGCCCTGGCGGGCGGGAGGGCGTTCGGATGGAACTTTACCGGCTTTATTTCGCTCTGGATGACATTCTTCCTGACATGGCTGCTCGTCCGCCGTTACACGCGCGAAAGCTGGCTGGCCGGCTGCGCCGCCCTGATCGCCATTGCGCTCCCCTTCCGCTGGATCAACCTTTTCGGGGGCAGTCCGGCCGGGTTTGCCATGGTCTGGATCCCGGCCATTTTTCTCGGAATTGACCTGGCGGTGCGCGACGGAAAATCCGCCGGGGGCATCATGGCGGGGCTGGCGCTCCTTCTCGCCTCTTGGACCGACAACCATATTTTCTTTTTCGGCGCTTTGGCAACGCCCTTCTGGGCGCTCGTTTCCGCCAGCGCCGGCATGGCCGCCGGACGGAAATGGAAGGACTCATGGCAAAAAATATTCGCCGCCCTCCTGCCTATTCCGCTTTTCCTGGGAGGAGCGCTTGCCTTCCCGGCGCTCATGCAGATGCTCGCCGGAACACCCGCCGCCAACCAGTATCTCGCCTCTTCGGTCGGCGCGCGCACCTTGCGGGAAATCGCGCTTTATTCGCCGGTCCCGGGTGGATTTGTCGCCTGGATTCCGTCCGGCATTTCCAGTCATATTTATATCGGGTTTTCGGCGGCTGTTTTCCTGGCAGCCGGCATGGCCGGTCTTGTATTTGACGCCTGGCGCGGCCGGGACGACAGCCGGCGACAGCTGTTTATCATGCTCCTGCTGCTGGCGGGGATTGCCGGGGTCATGGCGCTGGCGCTCGGCGCCAACGGGCCGGCCCACGCCGCGCTCCTGAAAATATGCAGGAAAATCATCCCGCCCTACGCCATGATTCGCCAGCCGGCAAAAATATTCTGCCTTATGCCGTCTTTCCTGGCCGTGGCGGCGGGGATAAGCCTTGGTGCGCTCATGGTTCACATGAAAACCAGGCGGATAAAAATTTTCGCCGGGTTGCTTTTTTGCGCGGCGGTCACGGGCGAATATGTCTTTCGCGTCAACCCGACCGTTTCCATCCTGGATTCAAAACAAGGCGCCTACGAGGCGGTGGCCAACGACGCCGCAGCGGCCGGCAAGGCGCCGCACGCGTTGGTCGTGCCGCTCTGGCCGGGCGACTCCCACCAATCTTCCATTTACCAGCATTATGCGTCGCTTTACCGGGTGCGCATGGTCAACGGCTATAATCCTTTTGTCTCAAAGGTGTATTTTGAAAACGTGTTCCGCCCGTACGAAAGCGTCAACCAGGGCTGCCTGACCGACAGGCAGATTAACGACCTGCTGCGCCGGCAGATTGAATACATCATCCTGCACGAAGACCTTTTCCCCGAGAAGGTCAGCCCTTTTCCCGTCGGCTGGACCTTGAAACAATTCCTGACGCACAAACGCCTGCGGCTTGTCAAGCAGGATGGCCGCGTCTGGGCATTCAAAATGCTGGCTGAACCGAAACTTCCCCCGGGGGCTGCGCCCATGATTCACCGCGACAAGCTTGCACAGCCCGCCAACACGAACAAGGCCATCCAGGCGGGCGTCGCAAGCGACGCCCCTGCAAAAGAAATTCTTCCTGGAACCAATCCGTTCCAAAATTGGGAAACATTTGCCTGCGCCCGTAACTGGCAGGCGGAAAATTGCGCCGCCGGCAAGGCGCAAGTTGTCCGCGATTCCCTGAAAATCCAAGGCGCTTACGCGGCGCTGCGCGAGGCCGGATCATGGCTCAACGTGCCGGCCTTGCGGGTGGCGCCGGCGCCGCAGCTGCGCTGGATGGTCAGGACCCGGGGAAACGGGGCAGTCCTGGCTGAAGTTTTTGCCGATGGCAAACCTGTCAGCCGGGATTTGATCGACGTTGAATCCGATGACTGGGAATGGGTTGATGTTCCCGTTGATGATTTCGACCGTTTTGCCCAGCTCGGCCTGAAGATTGAGCACGAAAGCGGCGCGGTGGATTGCGACCAGATCCTGCTGGCAAACGGCGCCGCCCCCGCTTTTTCCCCCGCGAAACCCGGCCAGAGCACCGTACTAAAGGCCGCCTGCATGTTTCACGCCGGTTACACGAGCCTTGCCGATGACGCGGTTGTTTTCGAAAAGGAACGAGAAGCAAAGGCGCTGATTTTTTACGGACCGAAACTGCCGCTTGAAAAGGGACGTTACCGGATCGAGCTTATTTTCAGCTCCGATTCCCCGCGGGGCGTCCTGCTGGGACAGTTCAACGTCAAGCGCAACAACCGCGATTATAACCTGAATTGGACCCCGGTGATGGCCGGGGCGAGGTCATTGACGGAAGTCAAACAGTCACAAAACGTCCCGATGCACCTTGAATTCCTCTTCCTCGGCAATGGCAGCCTGAAAATCAGCGGGATCAAGGTGACGCGCCTGGAATGAATGATCCTCGGTTAGAAAATAACCGTTAAGCCGACATATCCACCGCCGAACTTCGGCTGGTCAATGTCCACGGAAAAGCCCGCGTTAGCGTTGAACGACTCGTCCTGCCACACCAGTGCAAGCGGTACTTTCCCGTTCCACCCGACCTTCTGCTCGGTTTCCTTGGGATTATCCGGGTAATCCTGGTCATGGTTGACCAGGTCAACATAAAGCCCGGTCTGAAAGCACAAGCGCGCCACCAACGGCATCTGGAAGGTGCCATAAAATATCCGGGAAAGGTGATCCAGGTTGTTGGCGCTCATCGGATCGTTGGGATAGTCGTTTGATTCCGTGAAATTGACATATACCAGGCCCAGCGTGGAGCGATACGCACCCGGCGTGCCGCACACATATTCCATCCGGCCGTTAATCACGCTGCGCTCGGTGTGAAAATTTTTAACATCGCCGGCGTTATAGCCGGTCCGGTTTTTGTCGGTGTTTTCGTACTGGCCTTCCAGCCAGATCATCTGCTTGGGCGTCAAATGCCAGATCACCCCGCCCGCCGGCTTGTAGGACTGGTAGGAGAAAATGAATTCCGGGTCCACATAATCCGTTTCGGAGGGAAAATCCAGGTCCGCCGTGGCAAACAGCTCCCACTCGTCCGTCAGCGGTTGCCAGCCGAAAAAACGCATGTTATAGGGCGACTTGAGATAGTAGGCGTTATCGTTATTCTTTCCCGTAAAGACGAAGTTCGGCAATATAAATTCCGTGCGCGCCTGCGCCGCTTCAGTTTTCCGCTGGGCCATCAGGCCGATATCCGAGTATTCCTTCTGCGCCAGCGGCTCGCCCATCAGGCCGGCCGACCAGATGCTGTTTGTCGGCCCGTCAATTTCCAGGAAATGGTGCTCATAACTGCCGTCATAGTCCTGATTCATGTCGAAATTGAAGACAAACTTGGTTTCCGGGAATAACCCATGTTGTAATTTGAGGTTCTGGATCAGGAACAGATCTTCCGACGTGTAAGATCCCGCGGCCCCCAGGTAGGCATTATTGGCATCGCGATACCAGAGCACGTTTTCAATCGTCGGCAGGATGGACAACCGGTCAATGAAATATTCCGGCGGAATATTGAAATCGCGCGGCTTATACTCATCCCCGCGATACAACGCCCACGACCGCCCCGCGCCCAGCGCGAGCAACAAAAGCCCGAGCATGATTTTGCGCCAGCATCTGTTCATGGAAACCTTTTCTTCCGCAATGTGATTGAAGCTTCCTTATAATCAGCCCTATCCTAAATAACAAGCAGTGAATTCATTAATATGGAAAATCGTTCACAATGCGAATTGCCATTTTAAGGACATATAGTATAGAATTACGGGGAATGAGAACCGGCATAATGGCAGTTATTGATCGGCTTGCTCCAGACCGCGCTGGCGGTTGACTGGTATGTGGCGACCAATGGAACCGGCCTGGGGACGAACGGATGGGCAAACGCCAACACCTTGAATAACTGCATTGTATATTTGAATGGCGCCAGGGACTCCGCCTCTACAAATTCGTTCGGATGCACATTTGTCAACAGCTGCACAGCGCCCTCCAACACCGGATGGGCAGTCGGAAATATCGCTGATAATCCGATGTTTATCAGCAACGGCAGCGGGTCCGGATTGACTCATGTCCCGGGCAACTATCGGCTCACGACGCGTTCGCCGTGCCTCAACGCGGGAACTAATGGGAGCTGGACAACGACCTACCCTTACGACCTGGTCAACAAACCGTGCGTCAAGTACGGGGCTGTTGACATGGGCGCTTATGAACACATCCGGGCGGGCACCGTCTACGGTATCCGCTGAGCAGGACATTGCCTTTTTTGTTTCTCAACCGAATTCAACGGCGGCGTCCAGCATGGCAATAATGTTCTCGGGCGGAACATTGGGCTGAATGTTATGAACCTGGTTAAAGACGTATCCGCCGCCAGGCTTGAACACGGCCAGGCGGTCCCGGACATGCGCGCGGATTTCCTCCGGCGTGGCGGTTGAAAGGACGCCCTGCGTGTCGCACCCTCCGCCCCAGAAGACGATCTTGCCGCCAAATTCCTTTTTCAGGCGGGCGGGTTCCATGTTGGCGGCCGAGGTCTGGAGGGGATTCAGGATGTCAACTCCGGCCTCGATCATATGCGGGACCAGGTGATAGATTGACCCGCAGGAATGCAGGAATGTTTTCCATTTCGTTTTGCGGTGAATCCAGGCGCACAGCTTTGAATAATGCGGCTTGATCATCTCGGCCCACAGCTCCGGGTTGATGAATTCGCCGCGCTGGGTGCCGCTGTCGTCGGCGGCAATCCCCCAGGCAAAGCAGTAATCGCCGACCGCGGAGTGCAACTGCTCCAGGCACTTGATGGAGGCGTCCACGGATTTGTCCATCATCTCGTGGCAGGTTTCCTTTTCGGTCATCAGCATGACCATCCACTCGGACGGCAGCCCCATGGTGACATTGCTCAAGCGGTCCGTGATCAGGCTCATCCCCAGGAAACAGACCCCGCCGCCCCACCCGAGCAGGGCGTAGTCGGTGTTGTCATAAAGAAATTTACCACGGGACCGGAACGCGGCGAGCTGTTCATCGGTGAACCCGGTCACCGGACGGAAGGCCGCCGGATCAATCACCGCGCCGGGCTCGTTGAAGGAAATGTCGTCAAAGTAGTAGCCGCCGCGCGGCATGCGAAAAGAGGTCGGCTTACGGCCCTGGTCCAGCAGCATCCACTGCCCTTCCGGATCACGGCCGATGTTTGTGCCCGGCGGGAGAAGGCCCTCGGCGCCGTCATAGAGGGTTGCCGGCTGCCACTCGCTGTCCGGCCGCGCCTCGTAAGCCGCGGACGAGATATCAAGCGGAAGAACATCCAGGCGGAAACGCCGCATGACGTCTTCTTCCACGCAAGCGATCATGAATTTCGGATCCCAGATACGGCTCCGGGTATTGATGCCAAGCGCAGCCTTGACGCGGTTATACGCCTTGACGCCGATGCCGGAGGCCTTCATGCCGCCCAGGTCAATCGGCACCCGGTCAGCATCCTGGAAGTTAACCGTCCGCAACACGCGTTCCCTGGAAGTCATGCTGGCCATATATTTTTTCCTGTTTTCTTGTTTGTTCTGCGTATTTTAATGGCGCTTGACGCGCAATGTCACCGGGGGGCCATGCACCCATGCAATCCCGACGCTATTTCTGCAGTATGTCCCCGTCTTCTTCAATTGTCCAGAAAAAATAACTATTTCAAAATGACTACTATTTCAACATTAATTACTCCATTAAACCGTTCTCTGCCGGTTTTTTGGAAAGGCAATCTATTTTGCCCGTATTTCATGAAAAAGATTTGCTTCGCACTCATCCCTTGCTTCTTTTTTTACTCTCTGGTAATAGATATTCCAATGTTGATCACATCCATTGATCGGGAAGAATGTCATCCTGGCCCGGCATAAATAAATATTGAACCGGCTTGTGTGCCGGCTCCGGAAGCAGCATCATTGCTCAAACATTGCAAGCCGCGATCATGAATTTATCGGTTACCGCCCAAAATATTGTCCTTCTTGACGCATTAGGCCGGGTCATCCAGGCGCTGCGGGAAGCAGGCGTTGCGCCGCTTGTTCTAAAGGGAGCCGCCCTGGCTGAAACGGTTTATCCCAGCATATCCATGCGGCCCATGGCAGACGTCGATATCCTGGTCCACGAAAAAGAAATTGATACCGTCAAGGCCTGCGTTACGGCCCTTGGATACGTGCCGTCGGAAAATAAAGATTGCTCGTTCTGCAGAAACACCCGCATTCCGGTGCACCTGGATGTTCATTACAAGATATGGTACCTGACGGATGAGGAGTTTAAAAGTCTCTGGGATGACAGCCAGCTGATTTCGATAGCACAGACCAAAGCGCGTACGATACCGCCGGACGAAACACTGATCTACACGGCGGCGCACGCTGCCATCCAGCATGGAATACTTGGACCGGTCGCGCTTGAGGATGTTAACCGTATTTGCTCATTTTACCAGCACGAATTGGCATGGGACAAGATAGTGAAAAAAATAAAAAAATATAACCTTCATGTTCCGATCTACTGTGTTCTATCTGCGGCCAAGCTGTTTAAGGAAACTCCGATTCCCGACGAGGCGCTCGACGCCCTGAAACCTTCTTGTTTAAGAGAGCGAGTTGAAGAAAAAATCTATCAGTCCATTTTACATTCTCCGCCCGCCGTGAACGTCGGGCATCTCCTGAAGATGCTGTCACGGAAAGGGATCCACGGCAAAATCAGGTTTATTATTGAAGCAATGTTCCCGTCGCGCGCGTTCATCGCGCGCCGCTACAACGTGTCAAAACCCCTGCCGATCCTTGGCTACCGGATCGCCCGGCCATGGCTGGAGGCGATAAAACTGGTAAAATTGATGATCAATTTACGCTCATGCACAAAAACATCCGCCGACACGGAAAAGAAGCAATAAAATATAGAGTAAGCCAAGGGCATCATTCGGCCCGGGCTTTATAAAGCAGGGCTAAAGTTGACGCAGGTTACCTAATTTATTAATATGATAAAATATTATGAAGGCAGAATGGGCACGATTCAATAAATATCTCTATAACTTCTGGAGTCTGCAGACAGCGGTTATTTGCCTGGGGCTGGTGACGGTACCCCTCAGCCTGCTCAACCCCTACCTTGCCAAGCTCATCATAGACAAGGCCTACGGCAACAAGGACCTGAAACTGTTCCTAATCCTGGCTATCATCGGCGGAAGCATTTTTGTCCTGAACGGCCTGGTCAATTCCCTGGCCGAATACCTGTCCCAACGCATTAAATGCGGCGTTAATTTCAACCTGACAAAAGACATGTTCAGGCATCTCCTGGGTCTTCCGGTAAGATTTTTCAAGGATAAGTCAACGGGCGAGCTTATTTACAAGACAGTCAACGACATCCATTCGGTCAGCGATTTTGTCGCTGATACCGTTCCCGCGATGGCGACCCTGTTGCCGAGGTGCCTGTTTATCCTTGGTATCGTCTTCTATTTGAACTGGGAACTGGCCTTGCTGGCAACCCTCCTGGTGCCGATCAGCTGTGTCAGCCCTTACCTTTTCCAGAAATGGCTCAGGGAAATGACCCGGCGGATGGTAGAAAAATACGAGGGTATCTATGAAAGGCTGCACGAAATATTCGTCAATATACACATGGTAAAGGCCCTGCGCAAAGAAGATTACGAAACAAGGAGATTTGAGGAAAATCTTTCGGAAAAAATGAATTGCGAGCTTAAAAGCGCAAGACTGCTGGGCATCTGCGGTCTTTCAGGTTCCTTTCTGAATAAGGTTATCGGCGGCGTCATTGCCCTGTATGGCGGTTACCAGGTTTTCCGGGGAACCATAACCCTCGGCAGCCTGACCGCGGTTATGATTTACATGACGCAGCTCCTCGGACTTGCAAAGTCAATCAGCGGATTCTATGAGGCCATCCTGGCAAGCTCGGTATCCCGCAAACGCCTCGGCGAGATCATGGATAGCGCGCCCAAGAGACGGGACGCGGCCGGGGCCGTGGACCATCATATTACGCTGGGGCGGATAGAATTCAGGGATGTTTCTTTTGGATATAAGGGCAACGAACTGATAATGAAAGACATGAATTTTTCAATAGAGCCTTCTGCAAAGATAGCCCTGGCGGGCTCCTCCGGTTGCGGAAAGACCACGCTGCTCGCCCTGATCCTGGGCCTCTATGAACCGGCCAACGGCTCCATTTTGCTAGACGGGCTGGACACGAGGGATATAAAGTCGAAATGCCTGCAAGGCCAGGTCGGGATCGCGCTGCAAGAACCGTTCTTATGGAATGATACCGTGGCCAACAATATTTTATACGGCGCTGAACAGGCGGGGGGGAAAGACATGATCAAGGCCGCCAGATTGGCAGAGGCGCACGATTTTATCCTGAATTTGCCGGGGCAATATGATTCAAGCAGCGGGGATGCGGCCTGCAAGATTTCAGAGGGGCAGAAACAGAGAATAGCCATTGCGCGCGCCGTAATCGGAAGGCCGAAAATCCTGATGCTGGATGAGGCGATGTGCTCATTGGACTCGGAAACGGAAGACAAGATTATTGACAACCTGAGAAGGGAGCTCGCAGGCTCCACGATCGTCGTCGTTTCCCACCGCCTGTCCACAATCAGGAAAATGGATTGCGTGTATTTTTTCGAAGGGCCGGGAAAAATGGTCATCGGGACGCACGACGGCCTGCTGGCGCAAAACCGGAAATACCGCGACCTGCTCGCCAGCCAGGTTGCATAACAAGAACTGCAAACGGAGAATTTCAACGGACGGCAAGATGGAAACGGAAATATCCTTTTTTGAAACTTCCGGCTTCAGCATGCGGCCGTTCCTGCGGGCCGGGGAAAAACTGATCATTAAAAGAACCCCCATCGGGAATTTAAGATCAGGAGACCTTATTTTATACCGGGCAAATAATCAATTGGTTTGCCATCGTCTGGTAAGGAGGATTAAGGAAGGAGAAAGATACCTGCTTTATGCCCGCGCCGACAGTTCTGCTTGCCAGCCTGAAACGGTAACCGAGGAGATGTTCCTGGGGCAAGTGATAGGCGTCGTTAAAAACGGAAGGATAATCAACCTTAAGCAGGCGAAATGGCGGCTTATTAACCGGCTTATTGTCCTGCTTGCGCCCCTGCTCAGCCGGAGCATCCTGATAATAAGGCCATATTACAGCAGGCTCAAGGGACTGACCAGGATGGCGATTGGGAATAAATAATGAGATGCAATTCAAGGAGCCGATGAATAAAATATTCATTGTTGAAGACCACGACCAGGTCTTGAATATCTGGAGAGACAAAAAGGCGGCAGGCCTTGATTTGGTGCATATTGACGCTCACATGGACTTCGGATTTCATCCGGCCAGGCCGCTGCAGCAGGCGCTCAATGAGGCCCGAAGCGTAAAAGAATTAAAAATGAATCTGGAATACAGCCTCGCCTTTATGCACTATGAAAAAAATTTAGACAAACAGACCAACATCGGAAATTATATTTATCCGGCCATGCGGGAAGGCATTGTAGATAATTTTTATTGGGTTGTTCCCGGCGGGCTGAAAGAATTCAATAAAGCGGCCGGATTTATCAGAAACATACTCAGGACTCTTCTCGCTAAGAGCGGCGAAAAGGCAGAACCCGCGGGCCGCCGGCCGATGAGCGCCGAAGAGGGCATGATTTCCGCTGAAGTCATGGGAAGAGACTTTATTGTTTGCACCTTGGACAGGTTGCCCGTCCTGAAGCGCAAAATCCTGCTCGATGTCGACACGGATTTCCTGGTTATAGACAGCCTGCTCAACGCGGACAATACCCAGCGGGTGGGAAAAAGGAAGCCCTGGATTCGGCCGCAGGATTTGGCGGGGATACTCGGGAAAAAAATAAAACATCCGCACATAACAACGATTGCCTATTCCGTCAACGGCGGCTATACGCCAATGAAGTTCAGATATCTTGGCGACGAGCTGGCCTGTCATCTGGCGCCCGGGGAATTCAGGACCCGCTTTGCGAGGAGTTACCGGACGGCCCAATGCTTCGGCCTCTTTTCCTCCACCGGGAAGAACGAATATTACCGCAAGGCGGTTGAGCTGGATCCCGCTTACAGGGCGGCCGACAATAATTACGGGCCGCTTTATTTAACTTTGCGCAAGTTCTCCCGGGCCGGGAAGGAGTATTCGAGGATTTTGCGCGCTGACCCCGGGAACCCGGCCTGCCTCGCGGGCTTGGGTAATATTGCCCTGGAAAGGAATGATCTCCGGACGGCAAAAAGATGCTTTTCTTCCGCTTTAAAATCAGGAAACAACAAGTTATTCAACAATGAAAAAAAACAAAGCTTGCTGGGCTTGGCAGAGGCTGAATTTGGCCTGAAGAATTTTGGAAGAGCAAAAGATTTATTATCCCGGCATCAAAGCCTTGAACCGTTACAGCCCAGGAGTTATTATCTTTCAGGCCGCATCTTTGAAAACGAACAAGATTTTGAGCGCTCGGCTGAATGCTATAAAGACTCAATCAGGCTGGGATTCGGCGGCATGGCGCCAATGGCGCGGCTCTTAAAAATCTCTTGCCATCTTGACGGAAAAGATGCTATTATAAGTTATCTAATCGGGAAGTATAAAGAATTCAAAAAAGGATTTATAAGGACAAAAAAGCCCGGCATGAAAAAAAGAATGAAGACTAAAGGCCTGCGCAAGACCGAGAAGGAGCTGGCGGCCCTGGGCAGGAAATTGGCAAAAATCAGGGCCGGTGGCGGTCATGGGTAAAATCAAGAAAACAAAAACTTCCGGAAGGAGGAGCGGGATAATGCCGGACACAGCCGTTTTACGCAAGAATCCAGGCATGGTAACAAGGGTAATTGATGACGAGACAATACTTGTGCCGGTTTATAAGACCTCGGACGAGATAAATTGCATTTACACGTTCAACAGGTGCGCGTCCCGGGTATGGGAGCTGATTGACGGCAGGAAGACCGTGGGTGAAATTAAACGACAGGTCCTGGAGGAGTTTGACACCACGCCGGAGGATACCGACATAGAGATGCGGGAATTGCTGAAAGATCTGGAAGAAATAAAAGCGATTGTTTAACGGTTGTGGCTTAAACGGAACGCTGAAGGCAAAGGAGGCAAAGAACATGTCCAGAAAAATAAAATTTAAACCCGTGGTCACCCGGGTAAAACTCAATCCCGAACAGGCGGTATTGGCCTGTGCTTGTTACTCGGGAACCGTCACGAGAACCGCATCAGCTACATTAACCGCCTGCCAATCAAATACCAGGAATACTGCACGTTGTTGTCGCACCGCCACTAAGGCTTCAACGTCCTAAGTCATTTCGTTTTTGGTTCAGGCCTTCGACGCACCCGCAATACCGGGGCTTGCCCCCCTCGGACTGAGCTCGGAATTGCTCACATAGAGGCACGAACAATGACGCTTTGGGGAGAATATATCAGGCTGTCAAAGGCGGCAATTTTTTTAAAATTCCCATACCTTATATTAAAAATGGCTAAAAATGAAAAACCAGAGCACAGGTCATTTTTACGCCAGAATGCATAATAAAAAAAGACACTTTCCTTTAACAGGATTGATTGAACTCACCTATCGCTGTAACCTGGACTGCATTCACTGCTACTGCAAAGGGAGCGAGGACAAAGACCGCGAATTAAGCGCCCGGGACTGGATGAAAATCCTGGGGATGCTCCAGAAAGAAGGCTGCATCTGGCTTGTCTTTACCGGCGGCGACCCGTTAATCAGAGACGATTTCCTGGAGATTTACTCTTGCGCCAGGGAAAAAGGGTTTATCATCTCGCTCTTTACCAACGGGCTGGGATTGCGGAATGAGGTTGTCGATTATTTGGCGCAGTTCCCGCCTTTCTCCATTGAGATTACCTTAAACGGCATAACACCCGATACCTATGAGGCCATAACTCAAATCGAGGGTTCTTTTCCCAAGGCCATCCGGAATATCAGGATATTGGCGGGAAAAAAACTGCCCTTGCTGTTAAAAACGAACTGTCTTCAACAGAACAAACAACAGGTGGGAAGGATCAAGGCATTCAGCGAAGAACTCCTGGGCAGGCCTTCTGAAAACAAGCACCACTATCGATACGACCCGATGATATATCCAAGGCTTAACGGGGACAAAACACCCTGCCAATATAGACTCTCTTCCCGGGAGATGCTGGCGGTCCAGAAGCAGGATGCGGATTTCTGGCGGGAATACCAGGAAGGTTTGCACCAGGATTTCCCCGATTTGGAAAGAAACCGTGATTTTCTTTATCGCTGTGATTCCTGGATGTCGCGATTTTTCATCAACCCCTATGGCCGGCTTAAGTTCTGCGGCTTTTCGGATAAATTCAGCATTGACTTGAAAAACACACCTTTCAATGAAGGTTTCTACAAAGTGTTTCCTGAATTGTTAAATGAAAAGTTCAAGACCGGTTCAAAATGTCGATGCTGCCGGTTAAGACCCATTTGCTATCATTGTCCGGCCAGGGCGTTTTTAGAGACCGGCGATGAAGAGGCGCCGGTGAAATACTATTGCGAACTGGCAAAGTTCGGCGCGGAACAGATGCGGGTTAAATTCTCAAATGGTAAAATTGTTTCCACGATGCGACAATGAAATTTCAATCCTACCATAATTTCCGGCAACGCATTCACCGGGCGGCGAAAAGAAATGGCTTCCCCCTGCGGGCAATGTTCGAGTTGACCTACCGGTGTAATTTCCACTGCAAACATTGCTATGTGCCGCGGAGTTACCGGAAAAACAGGGAACTTAAAACGAAAGAGGTGTTTTCTGTCCTGGACCAGTTAAAAGATATGGGCTGTTTTTATTTGGGGTTTACGGGCGGCGAACCGTTTATCAGGAAAGATATAATGAAAATCCTCAGGTATGCAAAAGGATGCGGGTTCGAGCTTATTATTTATACCAACGGCTCGTTGATCAACGGCAAAATCGCCGGCCAGCTTGCGCGCCTCAGGCCAAACAAGATAGACATTACAATTCCGGCGATGAGCAAAGATGCCTTCGAGCACATCAGCGGGGCAGCCGGTTCCCGGGACCGGGTTTTCAGGACCATTGACCTTTTGAATAAAAAAGGGGTTAACCTGGGATTCAAGTCCTGTGTATTAAAAGAGAATGAAAAAGAGATAGAAGAAATACAAGCTTTTGCCGCTTCATTAAACGCCCCGCATCGCCTGGATGACATGCTTTCCCCTCGTTTAGACGGGTCAAAGGAACCGTATAGATACAGGGGCGAAAGGACAGCCGCCGTCGTCCCGCACGCGGGACTATGGCGGGCCAAGGAGGACAGCCTGCCCTGCGTAGCCTTGGCGAAGCAGGGAGGTCAGAAGTCAGAAATCAGAAGGGAAAGAGAATTTGCAGATTGTGATTTGGAAGACAGCCGCAAAACACCGGCACCCGAAAGGCTTTTCAAATGCGGAGCGGGCGTAAGCCAGGCCGCGATTACCCCTTCCGGAAAACTGAAGATGTGCGTGATGATCGATTATCCCAAATACGATGTGTTGAAAAGTTCCCTGAAAGATGCCTGGCAGAAGTTAAGAACGAGAGTAAAGCGCATTAAACCGGATAAAAATTACCGTTGTAATAAGTGTGAATTAGAACCATATTGCAAATGGTGCCCGGCAAGAGGATGGCTTGAAGACAGAAAATTCACCAGCTGCGATCTTGAAAGCCGGCGCTGGGTGAAAACCAGAATACAGAGATTAAAGAACAATGAAAAATAAGAAAAAGATATTCATTCCTTTTATCGACGGGATGTTGAATTACGACTGTCGCGAATGCGGGCATTACTGTTGTCAAGCCGGGTTGATAATATTAAATGCCGGGGAGAAGAAAACGCTGCTGAAGCAATATCCGTCCTTGAGATATTTTTTTGTTAAAGAAACGAAAAGAACATATTGGCTAAAGAAGCATCAGCGCTGCTGGTTCTTGAAAAGGGATGGCTTATGCCATATTCAAGAAAGACACGGATATTCCTCCAAGCCTTTTATCTGCAGATTGCACCCGTTTCATTTTGCCAGATGCGCGGGCGAATATGTTGTCCTGCTGGATGCCTGTCCTGCCCTGCACGTAGACAGAGGAAATAAGAATACAAATACTTCACACAAGAGGATATACAAGCAGATTCAAGAAGCTATTGATAACGACATTATGTCTGAAAAGATTCCGTGGTCCGGAAACCGGCTCGATTTGGAAAGAAAAATCCTGGCCGGCTCAAGGATGTTTCTGAACAGTTCATCTTACCTGGATTTCGCGGCATATCAATTATCCATGACAACCAAGGAAGAGACGGCAAAGACAAAGTCAAGGCTGCTGGAATCGGTTGAGCTATGGAAATCATTTTTTAAAATTGACGAACTGAATCTGGACAACAGTAAATTGACCCATGACCTGACAGCCTTAACCCAGGTAATCAGGACGGGCAACTATTCGTTCAAGTGCTTCAGGTCCATGGCGGAGGAGAAAATACCGCTGGCGCTCCTGGCGCTCTATTTCTACATGATCTTGTTTTTAAAAATCCGGAAAACAGATACTTATCTTGACACTTATACGGGAATATTAAACGACATCGCCCTGGCGCTGGCTCACCTGACAAAAGAGGATTTAAAAATCAAGAACAGGCCCACGGAGGCCAAGCTGATGTATTTGCGCATGCTGCAAAGGTTGCACCTGCGCAACTTGATGCGTAAGGCTGAAAAAAGGCAGGGAAATGTTGACTAAAATAGTCCTGAAAATCGCCGATATCATTGTAGAACTGAAAAGCCGCTTTGCGCTTGAGAAGCTTACAAAAGAAGAGCAAGGGCTGCAGACGCAGGAGAGATTTGATAATTTTTATTATACCGGAAGAAAACGGCCGGATATCAGGATCAGGGTGGAGATAGCTGATAAACTGCCGCGTATTTACGAGACCGATCCGGTATTTATCACCTATCACTTTGAGGATGGGAGCGAGAATTGGCGGCTCCTTAGGAAAGGAAAATTATTTGTCTACAAGAGCCCCCTCAAGGATAAAAAGCAGCTGATGCTGGTTAATGAAAATTTAAACAGGGTAACCGCCCATCTCCTGCCCAAAAAGAACAAGGGCCGGGTATGGAATATTACCGACATTATCTATGATTTTTTACAGGTTCTGCTGATACAATATTTAGCCCGAAGAAACGCGGGCATCTTTGCCCACGCCGTGGGCGTGAAGGATTCAAACGGCAGGGGCCTGCTCTTTGCCGGCAAATCCGGCTGCGGCAAGAGCACCACGGCAAGGCTCTGGCATAAACACGCCGGCGGCAAGGTGCTGAATGACGACCGCGTTATTGTGCGCAAGATCAGGGGTAAATTTTTTATTTACGGCTCGCCCTGGCACGGGGAGTTCAGCGACTATCTTGCCGCCCGCATGGAGCGCGCCGCCCTTGAAAAACTGTTTTTCATCTATCATTCCCCGACAAACAGGGCCAGGCAAGTTTTCCAAAGAGAAGCGTTTAATCTTCTCTATCCGGCGATCTTCCCGGTTTTCTGGGATAAGGCATGCCTGGAAAACATCGTGTCTTTCAGCCAGGACCTGATCAAGGGCGTGCCCTGTTATCATTTAGGGTTTGCGAATGACAGAAAAGTGATCGGGCTTGTGAGGAAAATAGACGCGAATATTCGCTGATAATTGAGAATGTTTATTCGCGGAAATTAGCGTTTTAAAATGAAAGAAATTCAATATAAAGAATTTAGCTTGAGGACCCATAAAAAAAACTGGCTATTGAAAAAACCGAATGCCTGCCAGCTTGAACTGACCTTTGGATGCAGTCTCCATTGCAAGCACTGCTATACAGATTGCTATAACAAGCCGGCGTATTTAAAAGATGAATTAAATACAAAGGAGGTAAAATTAATTCTGGACAAGGTCCATGATGCCGGCGTCATCTGGCTCTGTCTAACCGGGGGGGATCCTCTAACCCGGGGAGATTTTTTGGACATTTACTCCTACGCCAAATCAAAAGGATTCATTATCACCGTGTTTTCCAACGGCTATTCCATGACTGACGAACTAGCCGGATACTTTAAAAAAAAACCTCCTTTTGTAATTGAAATTACCTTAAACGCGGTCACCGGAGACCTGTACGAGAAGATTTCCCGGGTAAAGGGTTCTTTTAATAAGGCGATGCGGGGAATAGATTTGATTTTAAAAGAAAAGCTGCCGCTGAAAATAAAGACAGAGGTAACCAGGGATAACATTGAAGAAATGCCCGGGATAAAAAAGTTTCTTGAAGGGCTGGGCCTGAAATTTCGCGCCGGCTCTGATTTACATGCCCGTCTAAACGGCGACTCAGCGCCCTGCCATTTAAGGATTTCACCTCAAGAAATATTGAATCTAGCCGGCCGTGTCAAAACGGGATGCCGGGACAAAAATAAAAGGCTGAATGGATCCGGCCGTTCTGTTTTCCATTGTGCCATTGGCAGCGGAGACGGTTTTCATATCGACCCTTACGGCAACACATTCCCGTGTAATTTAATAAGAAAACCTTCTTTTAATCTGCTGAAAGCGGATATTGCGGACACTTTAAACAAGCTGCTTGCCCTGGTAAGAAACAGGAAATTCACCACTGATTCAAAATGTAACGGCTGTAATCTAAGGGCGCTTTGCCGGAATTGCCCTGGCATGGCGTATCTTGAAAAAGGGGATATGGAGGCGCCGACAGAATATTATTGTGAACTGGCAAAGGCGATGGTCCTGGCGGGACGCTAACTTGTCCGACACCATAGCCGGTGTTTCAATGTCGCACACTTTCAGGGTGCAAATTCCAGAGATGCCAAGGGCGTCCGATATCACAGCCCGGGGCAACGCCCCAGGTTTTCGTGTTGCAGGCCTTTGACATGCAAGCCATGCACTCCAACGGTATGCCGCACCATAGCCCCGGGGTAGAAACTCCGGGTTTCCATCTTATTTCCTGACCAACGCGCGGACGCCGATGGTGATGGCAAAAAGCAGGCACGCAATGGTCAACCCAAGGAACGACCTGGCCACCAGCCCGAAAGCAAGCGGAACCATCGTTACCCTGGATACCAGGCCGACTATGAGACTGACCGCGGCAACGACAATAAACAGATCAATTAATAGTTTCATGCAATACCTCCTTTAATTTAATGCTGCCCGCCAAACGGCGAGTTTTATAATTTCCGTGAATGTAACCTGTTCGCAGATAAACGTCAATAATCAAATATATCTGGTCAAATTTACCGTTCACAGCTCAAAATTCAGGTTGGATGCCACGGCAAGACTGCAGGCTGGTCGATATTCCGTAAACTGCTTGTCCTCCGTAGCCGTCCGGGCGAAGGAGGATGAACCGTGAACGATGAACCCTGAACCCCAACCGTTATCTAACGACAAAGATCGGATTCGTCACCAGCCGCACGGGATATTTGCCCGAGACCACCGCGCGATAATACGCATTGGAAACAGCCGACGGAAGAGAGTCGCTGATTTCCATATCAAAAGGAAGAGATAATCTGTCTTTTTTAATCACCGCGCCGTTCCTGATGATTAACACTTCCGCTTTTTCGCCCTCCTTCGTCCCGATGCGCTCCCGGCTCCGCCGGAGCGCTTCGCCGAGGCGAGTCGCGATCGGGACTTCCCCCTTCGCTCGGATAGCTTCGGCGGACAAGTCGGCGGGTTCCGCCAAGGCTTCACCCTCAAGACGCGCGGAAACTCGCAGTGAAATATTTACCGCGCCGTTCGTTGCCTGCCCGCTCCGGCCGCTTTCCAGCCCGTTGACCCGCCACTGGTCCAGCACGAGCGATTGCCCGCCGTAATTGCTCCGCGAATAGAAATACCCCCTGCGGATGGAATCAAGAAGGGCGGCGGTTTTCTTTTCCGGAGCCCAAACAATGGTCTCAACATTGGAAAGTTTTTTGCCGGCCTGCCCCTCATAATGATAAAGCATTTCGCCGAAACACCAGGCCGGCTCTCCCCTTTCGCCATCAAGGTACTGCTTCAGCACCATGTCCCATATCGAGCCTGGATCAACAAACTTGTTTTCTCCATCATTAATCCCGGCGAAACCGGTATAGCCCCTGGTCTTGACCAAGACTTCAGGATATGGCCGGGTATCAACCGCGAACGAAACGCCGAGGTATTTAAATTCGCCGTGGTCCGTCGCTTCGGGATGCGCCCAGAAACTCACCAGATTCTCGCGCTTCAGCGCGTCCAGCACGCGCTGTTCAAACCGTCCCGGGTCATCGGGAGAGTAGATCCGGAAGCCCGGCATCAGGCCGGCAACAAAATTGACCAGGATCATGAGCAGGGCAAGCGGCAGGATGAGCCCGAAAAAAAACGAACGGCGAATCATTCCGGCGGTAAAACCAGAACGGCGCGCCAACCGGCGCGGCAGGAAAACCACTCCCAAAATGGCGCCTATAAAAAGGACCAGCAGCAGGCGGGTTATGACGATCCAGGCCGTATCCCGGCCCGGAACATAGCCGCAGGTTACCGGCAGGTTTATGAGCGAACAAATATTTTCCGTTCCAATGACAATAAGATCGCGCTGGTGATTATGGCAGACCAGGTTTTTTTCACGGAGCGAACCGCTCCAGTAAAAACGGGGCACGATCTCCACTCCTGGAATGTACAAAACATCCGGCTGGCCACGCGCGGCGCTTGAGAGTCTTTCATTTTCGCGCCGCACTTCCGCCAGGAAACGTTTCCCCCCGATGGTCAGCACCGAATTTTCCCGGTGGCCCGCCCAGAAGACGTGCCTTAGCGGGGGCAGGCCGAACTCAATTGACTCCGTCAGGTTATCGCTTAAAAAAATCGCGTCTACCCCCTGCTCCCTCGCGATCCGGGTCAATTCCGGCAGCTGGTAATTACCGCTGGACATCCGCGTATGAACATGCATAATGCAGGAAAATGCGGCATTGGTCCGCGGCGTCCGCGATTGAATTATCGCGTCTGTTTCCGCGCCATTACCCGGAACGCAGCAAGCCGCCAACAGGATCAGACAGGCAGCGTATTTGCAGATTGCGTGATTTGAAAGCATAGGAATTTACGAGATACTCAACTGCCAATCATGGGAATGACATCCGCGCTTCTTATCAGCGCAATCCGTGATATCCGTGGTAAAATATTTTCTAGAAAACAATTTCCCCATGACCGGAACACCCAAAATACTGTCCATCATCACCCGCCTCGATTGCGGCGGCGCGGCAACTGACACTATAGTAACCGCCGATCTTCTGCGCAACCATAATTTTCAAACATGCTTGCTTTGAAGAAGTAAAAAGCTTAACGTTCACAGTTCACAGTTCACAGTTCACAGTTCACGGCTTGCGGAACAACGAAATTGGAATTTCGGCGCTTATTAACCGTGAACAAGACAACTGATTATTGCCATGAAATGCGCCATTCATCAACCGCAATTCCTGCCGTGGCTGGGTTACCTGCATAAAATTTACCACGCGGATAAATTCGTCTTCCTGGACAATGTCCAGTTCAAGAAAAACGAATTTCAGAACCGCAACCGCCTGCTGGTCGCCGGGACCGCGAAGTGGGTGACGGTGCCGGTCAGCTTCCATTTCGGCGACACGCTCCGTGAAACCAGGATCGCCGCATCCGTTCCCTGGCGGAAAAAAATAATGCATGCAATTGACTTGAACTATGCCAAGGCACCTTATTTCCGGCAATACCGGGATAGTCTCGGGGGCGTGCTGGAACAGGAATGGGGAAACCTGGCCGAACTCAACGCGGCCACGGTGCGCTGGCTGATGGAATGCCTTGATATTCATACCGAGACGTTCACCAGCTCTCGCCTCGGCGGAGCTCGCTTTCCGGAGTCTCGCCAAGAACGGACCCCTGGCGAAGCCTGGGCGCTCTTGCCCGAACTCAGCCAGGACCCGACCCAAAGGCTCGTTGATATCTGCCTCCGGGTCGGGGCCGACACCTACCTTTCCGGCGCCGGCGGACACACGTATCTTGAGCCGGCCGAATTTGAAAAAGCGGGGATAAAACTGGAATTCCAGGATTTCCGGCACCCGGTATATCCCCAGCACCACAGCTCACAGTTCGCCGTTCACGGTCCACGGTCCACGGTCCGCAGTTCATCCTCCCGCGCCCGGATGGTTCCGGAGGACAAGCAGTTTATAGAAGAAGGCGCCGGTTTTGTTCCCTTCTTGTCGGCCCTTGACGGGCTCCTTAACTGCGGCGGCGGCGCGGAGGGAAGAAAAATGTTGAATATTGGAACGGAATGACCGTTCAAAGTTCATGGTTGACCGTCCAAAGTTTAAAGAATATTTTCGGGGTAGTGAAACCGTGAACCTGACAACCTGAGCAGAAAAAGAGGTGACAGCATGAAAATTCTCGCCATTGGAGCCCATCCGGATGACATAGAATACGGGTGCGGCGGACTATTGCTGAAGGCGGTCGCAAAGGCGCACACGGTGTTCCTGCATGTCATGACCGAGGGCGACATCAATCCCGACATCAACCGGCGCGCCGAACAGGAAAAGGCGGCCGAATTTCTCGGCGCGCAGGATCTTCTCTGGGGCGGATTCAAGGACACGAAACTGACGCCCGGCCGTGAATTGATTGTCGCGATTGAGAATGTCATCGCCAGGGTCAAACCGGACATGGTCCTGGTAAATTCCCCGGATGACGCCCATCAGGATCACCACGCCCTGGCGCGTTGCACGGTGACAGCCTGCCGTTATATCAAGCGGGTCCTGTTTTACCACGACTACACGACCTTGGATTTTCTGCCGGACACATTCGTGGACATCACGGATGTCCTGAAAAAGAAACAAAAACTGCTCGCCTTTCACAAATCACAAGTCCAGAAGGAATACCCGACCGGGCTTGACATGCTGGAAAACGTGAGCGCCCGCGCCGCGTATTACGGGTTCACCGCCAAGGTCAAATACGCGGAAGGATTCAAGCCGCTCAGGAACTTGATTACGCCCTGACTATCGACCGTGGACCATTGACTGTAGACTGCAAACCGTGAACTCTAAACCAGACATCCCCCATTCCCGCCCCCATGTTGACGCCGGTGAAATTGCCGCGGTGGTCCGGGCCCTGCAAGCCGGTCACCTGTCGCAGGGCGAAGAGGTTGCCCGGCTGGAAAGGGATTTATCCGCCATGTTTGGCGCGGACGGGCGAACGGAGGTCGTCGCGGTTTCCTCCGGCACCGCGGCCCTGTATCTCGCCCTCGTGGCGCTGGGAGTTCAAAAAGGGAAAAAGGTGATTATCCCTTCTTACACCTGCCAGAGCCTTTACGCGGCCGTATCACTCGCCGGGGCAGCGCCGGTCTGCGCCGACACCGGCGAAAACAGCGTCTGCATCACGAGCTCCACCGTAAAACCTCTCCTGAACAAAGCCGTCGGGGCCATAATTGCCCCCCACATGTTCGGATTCGCCGCGGACATAAAGGACCTGGTATCGCTTGGCTGCCCGGTGATCGAGGATTGCGCCCAGGCGGCGGGCGGCCGGTACGCGGACGGCTCCTTGCTGGGAAGCAGGGGACACGTCGCGATTCTATCATTCTACGGCACAAAACTGCTTCCGGCCGGAGAGGGCGGCGCCTGCGTTACGCGCCACAAGGAACTGGCGGAAAAAATCAGGCTCTTGAGGAACTGCGACGAGCAAGAGCTGAACCCGCGCGCCTTTAATTTCAAGATGGGCGACCTGAACGCCGCGCTGGCTCGCGCGGAACTTAAGTCCCTTGACGCGATGAACGAACGGCGCGAACGGATCGCGCGACAATATGACAAGGTCTTCAGGCATTTTTCTTTCCGTGTAAGATCGGCCCAATCGCAATCTGTATGTTTCAGGTACCTGGTGGAATTACCACGCGTTGCGCGCGGAAAAGGCAAAGAAATCAAGAGTTTCCTGGAACAGTCCCGGAAAGCCGGCATCATGTGCCGGCGGCCGGTCTGGGATCCCCTGCACCATACCCTGGGTGGAAAGTGCCCGCGAACCGGGCGATTGCATAGCACCCTGGTATCTGTCCCGCTCTATCCCAACCTTACCGAAGCCGAAGAGAAAAAGATTTGCCGGACGCTTCCCGAAATTCTGGGTTAGCTAGGCCTCCGCCACTGGCGGATTGCTCAAGATAGTACGCCATTTTGTCAATTTTACCCCCGCGTAACAGAGGTTTCCCATAAAATTAAATATTTTCTTGTTGTATTTTTGACATAATTTACACAGAATTTATCAATTACCGCTTTTTTATCGAAAAACATAGGTATTTCAGGGCTGAAAAACATGGGAAAGATTCTTACAAAAATCCAGCTTTTGTCTTGCCTGGGCATACTAGTATTGATCCTTGCCGCAAAGCCGGGTATACTTATTGAAACTCTGGGATTAATCCTGGTTTTATCCATCTGCACGGTTGTGGTTATCACGCCTTTTGTAATCAAGCTTTCCGGAAAAATCGGCGCGATTGACTATCCCGGCGAGCGACGCATTCACCTTGTGCCCACTTCCCGCTGGGGGGGCATTGCGGTCAGCACGGGCGTGGCGGCGGCCCTGCTGTTCACCAGTATTAATTACATGCCCAACCTGCGCGCGCTGCTTACCGGAGCATACCTTATCCTGCTGGTAGGCCTCCTGGACGACATCAAGCGCATCAACGTATTTGTCAAGCTCCTGGTCCAACTGGCTGCCTGCGTTATTTTGATCGCCGACGGGATTTGCGTCACTTTCCCCCCGGCCGCCTGGTGGGGAGGCGTTCAATGCCAGTGGATTGTAATGGTGCTCTGGATCGTTGGCATCACCAACGCGATGAACTTCCTGGATGGAATGGACGGCCTGCTTTCGGGCCTGGTGATGGGCATGAGCCTGATTTACTTCGCGCTGGCATTGTTGCTGGGCTCCAATATGCTGGCTTTTTGTTCACTGGCGCTTTTCGGGGCGGCTTTTGCTTTCCTGGGCTTTAACATCAAGCCGGTCCGTATTTTCCTCGGCGACGGCGGCAGCACCTTTTTCGGGTTTTTCCTGGCGGCGCTGAGCGTCCAGGGCGGCTGGGCCGAAAAAAACCCGCTCGTTTCATTCTTCATCCCCATCTTTGTCCTCTCGGTGCCCATCTATGACATGGTGTTCACGACGGTTTCACGGATTGCCACGAAAAAGGTGACCGGTTTCCGTTCCTGGCTTGAATTCACCGGCAAGGACCACCTCCACCACCGCCTTGAAGCGCTCGGGCTGACGCGCGGACAGGTTGTCATGGCAATCTGTTTCCTTAACATAGGCGTCGGCCTTGGCGCGATCACGCTCTTTGAAGCGCGAACTTATGGAGGAATTGCCTTGCTAATCCAGATTATTTGTATATATTTAATAATTGCGTTATTAGAAGTTCTGGCGATGAAGAAAAACCATCAATAAAAGCGTGATGTATGTACCTTGAACACTGGCATTTAAAAAAACGGCCGTTTGACATCTCGGCCGATCCGTCCTACTTTTTTGAATCAAAAGGGCACCAGGAGGCCATCGCCAGGATTTCCTTCGCGGTGGAGACGCAAAAGGCGATCGTGTTGCTGACCGGCGATTACGGGAGCGGCAAGACCGTGGTGTGCGAGACGGTGATCAGCCGGCTTCCATCCGACCTGTATAAAATCGCCTATATCACCAACCCCCGGATGGATTCCGTTGACCTGGCGCGGGAAATCACGTTTAAATTCGGCGAGGATATCGCCTCGCGCTCAATCTACGACGTGCACCACGCGCTCAATATCCTCCTGGAGCGTTACGCGGCGACCGGGAAACACTGCGTGGTGGTCCTCGACGAAGCCCAGCTTATCATGGATTCCTCCATCCTGGAAGATATCCGCCTCCTGCTTAACCACCAGTTCCAAAGGCAATTTATTTTCACGCTGGTGCTTGTCGGCCAGACCGAGCTGCGCGACCGGCTCAAGTCAATCCCGCAGATGACGCAGCGCATCGGCATGAAATTCAACATTCCCAACCTGCAGGACGACGAAGTGCCGCAATACATCGCGCACCGGCTCACGGTGGCGGGCGGAAATGTTGACATTTTTGACAAGGCGGCCATTGAAGAAATCGCCAAGTTAAGCCACGGCAACCCGCGCGAAATCAACTCGCTGGCTGATTTAAGCCTCCTGATCGGGTCGCTGACCGGCAAGGATCGGATTCACCAGGAAGAAGTGCTGGAGGCCTGGAAGGAAAGAACCTAGGCCTGAATTTGTCACCGCACCCGCAAGAACCTGTTCTGCTCAAAATTTAAATCAAAAATCATAATATGGAACAAAAAAAAGTCTTGATTGTAGAAGACGAGAAGCCGGTCCAGCAACTTGTCAGGTTACTGGTTGAAAATTTCAAGGCCGCGGTTACGGTTGTCGGCTCCGGAGCGGATGCGAATAATATCCTGAAGGACAAAAACGTCCACTTTGACCTTGTCATCCTTGACTTGATCCTGCCGGAAATTACCGGCTGGGACATCCTTGAGACACTGAAATCATCCCCGCGGACCAAGGACACGCCGATCATTGTTTTCACCGGCGCCAGCCTTTCAGAAAAGGAAAAGGAAAAGATGCTCCAGAAAACCAACGCCATTTTCGAAAAAAGCAAGTTTTCCTGCGCGGCATTCAACACATCCCTTAAGCAATGGTTATAATCCATGCGACTCAGCGGCCCAATAAAAAGTAAGCCTGTCACGCCCCGGGCGCAAAAAGAGCCTGTCACGCCTGCCGTCGCCCCGCCGCCGGCCTGCTATGCCGACCTTCCCGCGCCCGCCACAGCGGGCAACGAGAAGGCGAGAGCAACTTGGGCTACGAAAGCTGAATCGAAAAACACGCAAACGCCGCCACCTGCCAGGAGCGGCAGGTTCAGCCTTTCTGCGCCGGTAAAAAAAAAGAATATAACGCCGGCGCCGGAAGCGCCGCCTGTTGCCCGCGCAAAACAGGAACCGGCCGCGGTGAAGATACCCGCGCAAGCAGCCGATGAACCATTTTTCTTGTTCGCCCCTCAAAAATCCGTTCCGGTCACCGCCAACACCGCCCCGGTCTCCCCTGCCCGGCCCGAGCCCGCGGCCGGGATTGGCATGGACAACTACGGCCTCAAGGCATCTCGCGGCATGACTCTCGGCCGGTCCGAGCCGATGACGAAAGAACCCCGGCCATCTTCGCCGCCGCCTCAGGATGAATCTGAAAAAGAAGTGGTTGCTGTCAATCCCCCTCCGGGCATATCAAAAAGCGCCCCACCCCCGGCCAAAACCGATGCGCCGCCGGACACAAACCTCAGTCTTTACAACGAAGCGCCGGCCGGCATTTATGAAATATGCCGGCAATTCGGAATTGAGGTGCCGAAGGACCGGACCACGGCAATCGAACAGGCCAAGGCCTGCCTTATAACGGTCTTTAAAAAAATCCTGCAGCCGGCGCCGGAACGATTCATGATCTGGCCGATGATCAAGAGCATCGCGTCCGACATTGAAGGCTTCGTCGCCAGCAACACGGCCATTTTGAACGCCCTGCACCGTAACCGGCTGAATGGAGACAAACTGGTCTGGCACAGCATTTACACCGCCATCCTTGCGATGGGCATCGCAAAGAATGAAAAAAAACTGTCCTGTTCTCTTTTCGAGATTGGAGGGGCGGCGCTTCTGCATGACATCGGCCTATTGATGATCAAGGGCGGATTTGACGATATTGAGGACGAAAATGTCCGGGAATGCGCCGCCCACGTGACCAAAGGCCTGGAACTGGTTAATAAACTAGATATTCCCGACGTGGTGGTCGAGATGATTGCCCAGCATCACGGACGTCTTGACGGGAAGGGATTCCCGAAAGACCTGTCTCATTCAACCTTCGGGCGTTGCAGCCAGATCCTGGCAATTGCCAATGTATCCGAGCTTGTCGTATGCAACTTATCCGTTGCAAAAAAAGAAGACGCAAACGCAGGCGAAGGCGGTATTGCCGTAATCTTCAAGGAGTATCGCCAGGCCTTTGATACTGACCTGCTGAAAAAAATAATCGCGCTGATCGGCTTTTATCCGGCCGGCTCAATGGTTGAACTCAACAACCACCTTATCTGCAAGGTGGTCAGGCAAAACACCGATTTTCCTCTGCGGCCCGTGGTCGAGGTTGTCATGGACAGCACGGGAATGCATCCCGAAGAGGAGAAACTGATTGACCTGAAAGAGGTGAAAATTCTTTCGGTCATCCGCACCCTGGCAAGCCCTGAAATCAAGAACATAACATTAAAATGAAAACAAATACATTCATTAACCTTGTTGTTGACCGCTTGGCCGGGCGGGCATCGGCCCGGGAGAACATGAATGCCGCGCGGCTGTTTTGCTGTATCCTGGCAATAGCAGCCGCTGTCCCCCTGCTGCTGTCCGGATGCAAAACCACGAACACCGGCACAATGTCCCAGGGCGAAGCCCAGGCGGAAGTCAGCCTGGCAACAGTCCAGAGCAAGGAGCTTATCAGTGAGATCAAGACGACCGCCTCAAAATCAGTTTTCCAGAGCGGCGACAAAATAGCGGTCCAGATCTGGCTGAAGGATAAAATCACGCAATTATCCGGCTACCCGCTTGAACTGGAGATCGGCGAATCCGGCCAGATTTTCATGCCGCACGTCGGGCTGGTCAAGCTGGCCGGGAAGAGCGTCCTGGATATCCAGGCTGAACTGCAGGCCACCCTGGCAAAAACCCTGAACAACATCACGGTGATTGTTGTCAGGAAAGCCGAAATGACGTCCACTTTCGGGCGCGAGGGAAAAAGCACGGTCGAGCTGGGCAGGCATTACATCATCATGGGTTTCATCAACCGTCCGGGGCTGTACCCGATTGAACACGGCGTGCGCGTCCGGGAAGCGATCGCCATCGCGGGCGGCCTGGCGCACTATGCCCGCGCCAACATCTACCTGGTGCGGGGCGACCGCGACAAGCCGGAAGTCATGCGGATCGATTTGAACGACATCTTCTTCGGGGATAATCTGAAAGACAATGTTCTCCTGACGCCGAATGACGCGATTTATGTGTCGTCCAAGGGCCTGTACCAGGTGGCCGATTTCATCCAACTGCTCTTAAGCCCCGTCACCTCCGTCCGGGATACCCTATGGGTGTATGATCGCGTCGCGTACAATCAGGAATAACTTAATGGAGTCATTCATCCATGGCTAAAGAGGAACTAATTTTCAGCGATTACCTGGCCATTATCCTGCGGCGGAAATGGTTTGTCATCGCCATCATGCTTCTGGTGGCCGCCGGCACCTACTGGAAGGCATCCCAGGAAGCCGTTGATTACAAAAGCAAGACCCGCGTCAAAATCCAGCGCCAGGTTACCTTTGCCGAGATGTTTGATTCCGTCCTGGCGAGCAGCGGCGACCCGCTTAAAAACTACACCTACGAGATAACCAGCTCCATCGTGGCGAGCAACGCCGCGGCGGTGCTTTTATTTCCCGCCCATCCGACACCAAAGGACATCATGGCCCTGCGCACGGCGGTGCAGGTTGCCATCATTGAAAACACGGATATCCTTGAAATCACCACAATCGGCTCATCGTCGCTGGAATCCAAACGCCGGGGCGAAGCAATCACCGCCGCCTTCATCTCCCTTCATGACAAGGTGATGAGGCAAAACGCCCTGGATGTCTACAACTCCATCAAGGAATCCCGCGACGCGATGATCGGCAGCTTGAAACAGCGCGAGGCGGTCTTGTTGCAGAGCCTCGGGTCCCAGGTTATCGGGGGCGGCGAGGCAGACGAGCTGCTGCCGCTGCGCCGGCGGCTGACCGAATTCCAGACCAGGTTGTATGAATTGCGCATCAGCGGCAATTACACCGAGGCCTACCCGGAAATCGTGGACCTGAAGTCCAAGATCCAACAGCTTGAAACCGACATTGCCGAGAAACTGGAAGACGAACTGGAAAAGCGCACGCAGCTGGGCGAATATGAGCGCGACAAGACCATTTCAAAAGATATCGACACTTTCTTTTCACGCAAGATTGAAGAGGCCAAGATCGCGGCCAACAAGAAAAACGAAATCGTCACCATCGTCGAGCCCACCACGGAAGGGCAGCCGGTCAGCACCGGCCGGGCAAGAAAAACCGTGGCCGGCGGGTTGCTGGGACTGGTGCTGGGGATTTTCCTGGCGTTTATCATCAACAACCTGGACACATCCATCCGCACGCTGACCGAAATCGAGGATTTGTTCCACCTGCCCATCCTGGGAGTAATACCTCATTTTACCCACGATGACGTCGTGGTCATGGTGGGCCACCGGCGTAAATTCCTGGATTATCTCAAGGCTACCCTTCCGCTCAGTTCTATCCGAATACTGTGGAGAGCTTTTTACGCGACCTTGCCATTCAGCTCGCGCTCACATCACCGGAGCACCCATGACAAAAAACCGCCGGAATTGATTGTCCCGTTCGAACCGCGGTCGCCGGTCACCGAGGCCTATCGCGCCCTGCGAACCAACATTGAGTTCATGCTTAAGAAAGACAACAACAACGCTATACTGCTGACCAGCGCCGGCCCGGCCGAGGGCAAAAGCACGACAATTGTCAACCTGTCGATCAGCTTTGCGCAAGCCGGCAGGAGGGTGCTGCTGGTGGGCGCCAACATGCGCCGGCCGCAAATATCCCGGATTTTCGGCCTGGTGCGGGAAAAAGGACTTTCCGACGTCCTGACCGGTGATATCCCGTGGCGCGACGTGGTCAAGGATTACCGCGATGTGGCCCTTGGCGACAACGCGGAAAGCGGCCTTGCTTCAATCGCCGGCATGGACAACCTGTTTTTCATTACCTGCGGCGGCAAGACGATTCAGCCGGCGGAATGGCTTGGCCAGCCGATTTTCGGGGAGTTGGTCAAGGAATGGATGGCGGCCTATGACCTGGTGCTCATTGATTCGCCGCCGGTCCTGCCGGTCCCCGACAGCGTCATTGCCGCCAGCGTCATCAAGCACACGGTCCTCGTCTTCCAGGTCGGAGTCACCGCCCGCGAATCGGTTAGGCGGGCAATCAACTTCTTGAAAAACGCGGGGACCACGATTGACGGCATAGTCATCAACGACCTGCGCGCATCATGGATGGATTCGGCCGACTTTTATCATTACCGCATCTATTATGGCAGGAAAGAATAGCCTTTCAGATTCACGGTTCAAAGTTCAGGGTTTCATGTTTAAATGAACGCCAAAGACCGAACACACCTGCCGTGAACCCTTGAGTTTTGAGCCGGACAACCTTTCGTCAAAGCTTCTTCAGGCGCCATGCTCAATAAAATCATCATAGCAGTGGTGGCGGTGATCGGCGGCTATTACTTTATCCACACGGCGGACACCGTCCAGGCTTCTACCCTGACAGCGATGATTATTTTCTTTATCACCCTGGGCGTTTCCTTCGTCCGCGGGGTGGACGCCCTGTACATCATTGTTTTTGCGATGCTCTTCAGCCCTGAGATCGGGGTTGGCCAGTCAACGGGCCGTATCGGCGGCGAAGGCGCCGGCGCCATCTCCCTGCGCCTGGAGGATATTCTCCTCGTGGCGGTGGGCTGCGGCTGGCTGCTGCGAACCGCCTTTGACAAGCGCCAGTTCGGCATTGTCCGCACGGGGGTTAACACGAGCATTGGAGTTTACATCACGGTTTGCATCGTCGCGACCATGCTGGGGGTGATCGGCGGCTCGGTGAACCTGAAGACGGGGGTCATCCATAACCTGAAATTCTTTGAATATTTTTTCCTGTTCTTCATGATCCTCGCCCACGTGCGCACTAAAAAAATAATCAGCAGAATGCTCATCGCGATGATAATTGTATTTTTTCTCGCCATGATTTACGGTTACACCCAGATTGAATTTTCAGGGGCAAAAAGGGTGTCGGCGCCGTTTGACCTCAACGAGCCCAACACCTTCGGCGGTTACATGGTCCTGCTGATGTGCGTGATCTCCGGAATAGTGCTGGCGGATCAGCGGATCAGGGTCCGCGTGCCGTTGATGTTTCTGCTCCTTTTTGCCCTGCCTCCGCTCCTGTTCACTTTGTCAAGGGCTTCTTACATGGCGTTCATCGCCGGCTGGCTCGCGTTCATGGTCGTGAGCTCTCAACGGATCATCATCGGCACGATCATGGTCGGCATGCTGGCCGTGATGCTGATCGGGGTGACCATGATGCCCGTCAAGGTCCAGCAGCGCATAACGGGCACTTTCCAGGCTCAATCGGAAGCCCATGTAAAAATCGCCGGGGTTGACCTCGACTCATCGGCCTCGGCCCGGATTCTTTCCTATCAGGCAGCCATAAAATTGTGGCAGCAAAGCCCCTTCCTGGGGTATGGCGTAACGGGCACGCATTTCATTGATAGCCAGTATTTCCGGCTCCTCGCCGAGACCGGCATAATCGGGCTGTCCGCTTTTCTGTTCATGCTCTGGCGGCTGCTGTTGGAAATCTGGAACGTCCAGAAGCACTGCAAGGATAATTTTCTCAAGGGCGCCACGCTGGGATTTTTCTGCGGTATTATCGCGATATTGGCCCACGCCGTCTCCGCGAACAGCTTTATCATCATCCGCATTGCCGAGCCGTTCTGGCTGCTGGCCGGCTTGATCCTGCTGATCCCAAAGCTGACGGACGCCGGGGAAGCAACGGCGCCCGGTGCGGTTCAGGCTTTGGATAAGCCTCTCCCGGCGTGATCTCACTTATCAGGCACTATGGGTCTTCAGCACGGCCGGGCAGGTTGTCGCCGGCTGTTTCCTGTTTTTCCTGGCGCTGCTGGAGCTCCCATAATTTTGCGTAGGCCACGAATTCCGTTGCGGCCGCGGAAAAGCTTATGAACAGCCCCCGGAACCCGTCCCTGAAGCCCTGCATGAGAAAATACTTGCGCAGAAGAATAAAGGCCGGCCGGATCACAAAAACGACCGGGAAAGAATACCACTTCAATCTCTTGCCCTGGGCATGATACTCCAGGCAAATCCTGGAGGTATAGTGGCTGAATTTTTCCAGATATTGATCGAGCGACACATAGCTGTAATGGAGCAGTGGATTTTCAAGATAACCGATCCTGTTCTTTTCCTGTACGATCGGGACATCGTGGATCTGCCACGGCCATCGGGTCACCCCTTTCCGGAACAGCCTGATGATTTGGTCGGGATACCAGCCGCAGCCCCGGATCCATTTTCCCAGGAAGAAATTTTTGCGACTGAGATGATAGGCAATCATGCGGTCGGATTTGATGGCCTGCCTGATCTCATCCGCGAGTTCAGGACTGACCACTTCATCGGCATCAAGGCTGAGGATCCATTCGCCGGTCGCTTTGTCGATCGCGAGATTCTTGTTCCTGTTAATGCTGCCCCGGCTGGCGTTCCTTAAAAAAACCGTATTATATTCATTGCAGATCTCCGCGGTCTTGTCCGAACTCATGTCATCCACAACGACAATCTCGTCCGCCCACCTTACGGCGTCCAGACACCGCCGCAGGGTGCTTTCTTCATTCCTTGCGGCAATTGTAACTGACAGTTTCATCGGGCTTGGTTCTCATCGGCTTGACGTAACGGTTTGCGCAATCGCAAGCATCCTACCGCGGAGGCGCACGGGGTGCAATCTCAAACCGGCGGCAATCATGCGCCCCTTGATTAGCATTGCTTATATGAAGATGGGGCTTTATACTGCCGCTAATTTATGGCCGAAATAACAAACATCAGGGATCTGCCCGCTATTCCGCGTTTATGGCCACCAAATAAACAGCAGGCAGCGAAATTCAACCGGATTGGCGGGGCGTGAAGAAGAAGACTGGGACATAACGGGAGACGCGGTGATAAAAAAAGATGACATTGCGAAGATAGCGAAGAACACCGTATTCCTGAATGTCGCCACGGTTGTAACCAGGGGCTTAAGCTTCATAACTTCGATGGTGATCGCCCGGTACCTGGGCGAGAGCGGGTTCGGCCGTTACACGTTCGCGCTCTGCTTTGCCGGGATGTTCGTGATCCTCACCGACCTGGGCCTGGGCTATTTGACCGTGCGCGAAGTGGCCAGGGACAATTCCCTTGCCGGCAGATACCTGGGACACAACCTGGTTATCAGGACCGCTTTCGGCGCGATCACGTTCGCACTGATCTTCATTGCGGTTGCCGTGATGGATTATCCCCCCGAGGTTGAAACAGCGGTCCATATCCTGGCTTTTTTTACCATAATGAAATGCGTGGGCAGTTCCTTCGGCGCCATCCTCATGGCGTTTGAACGCATGGGGCTCGTGGCTCTTTTAGATGTGATCATCAGCGCGCTCATCCTGGGCGGCATCCTGGGCGGCATTTACCTGAAGTTCGACCTGATAAGCCTGATCCGGGTCTATCCCGCGGCGGTGATGGTTTATATCTGCCTGAGCTTTATCCTGGTCGTCAGGACATGCGCCCGGCCGGAATACGCCTTTGATTTTTCATTTGCCTGGAACTTGATAAGGAGCAGCTTCCCTTTCGCGCTGACTTCGATCTTCCTGATTGTCATGACAAACATCGACACGGTGATGCTCAAGACCATGAAAGGCGACATCCCCGCTGGATATTACGGCGTCACCCGGGCGCTGATTTCCGCTCTGGTATTTATTCCGGCCAATTTTACGACCGTGCTTTACCCTGTTTTCTCGCGCTGTTATCAATCCTCCAAAGACTCTTTGATAAAGTATTATGAGCAATCGTTCCGGCTTCTTTTGATCATGGCCTTGCCGATAGCCGTGGGGGGAACCATCGTGGCCGACAGGATAATAGTTCTGTTTTACGGGCAGGCATATTCCCCGGCAACCCCTTCCTTGCAGATCATGATCTGGGCCCTGGCCATCCAGTATGTTTCGGCCGTCACGGGCATTCTCATGCTGGCCGTCAACAGGCAAAAGAGCGTTACCTGGTTGTCGTTTGCGGCCATGGCGCTGAACATTGTCTTGAACGCGATATTGATACCGCGCTATAGTTCTGTCGGGGCAAGCATCGCCACCCTGGCGGCCTATGCCCTCATCTTCATCCTGATTCTTAATATCATTTCCAGGCACATCCACAGGCTGAGCTTGTGGCAGGTTGTTCCCCGGCCGCTTTTGGCCGCCTTATTAATGGGTGTTTTTGCCTGGGCGCTCAAAGATGCAAATGTGTTCCTGACAATCGCGCTGTCCGCCGCTTTTTATCTGGCGATGCTGTGCGCACTGAGGGTAATCCGGCGCAGCGACATGGATTTGCTCAGGCAGTTATTTAAGAGCGACACCTGCCCGGGATAAAACAGAAAATATGAATGTGTTTGAAAAAGTGACAACAGGCATGAGAAATCCAAAAACAGCAATCTCGTCTTTAATCGCCAGATTTTATAATATTTTAAATCCTGACACCAGGGAAAAAACGGAATTCACGGCCGGAAATTTAAAATATAAGAAATATGAAATCGGCAGATTCACTTATGGGGAACCTTTAATCGTAGGCTGGAATGAATGTTCCACCTTGAAAATAGGCAGCTTTTGTTCCATTGCCGGCAGGGTTACTATTTTTTTGGGGGGTGAGCATCGTCCCGACTGGGTTACTACTTATCCGTTTAATGTTATTTTTAATGAATTTAAGGATATTAAGGGCCACCCGCGCACAAAAGGGGATGTTATTATTGGGAACGACGTATGGATTGGAAGCGGCGCAACGATACTTTCCGGTGTAACCATTGGAGATGGCGCAGTTATTGGAGCCAGTGCCGTTGTTGCAAAATCTGTTGAGCCTTATTCCATTGTGGCCGGAAACCCCGCAAGAGTGGTGAAAATGAGATTCAGCGAAGAAATAATCAGTAAATTATTAACAATCAAGTGGTGGAACTGGGATATTGACAAAATCAAGGAAAACATCCCCATGATGCTTGATAAAGACATACTTGAATTTATTGAAAAGCACGAAGGAGCCGTCGAGGTTCATGCGAAGAAGACCACCGAAGACATTTGAAATTTTAACCACGGATGGCACGGCGGCCACCGACAAAAACAGGGAATGTCCGTGAAATCGGCGTAATCCTTGGCAAAAAGTTTAACCCGGAACAAGGAGGGTTGAAGATTGGAATATGTCGCATGTGACTTGTGCAGGAGTGATGACGCCGGCCTGTTGTTCCCGGCAAAGGATTTGAACCAGCAGCTGGAAGGATGCTTCCGGGTTGTCCGATGCCGGCGTTGCGGGCTTGTTTATCTCAACCCCCGCCCCGGGAAAGAAGAGATGGCACGGTGGTACCCGGATGATTATTATACCGGCGCACCCGGCGTTTACTCCGCCGAAAATTTTGAACCGGGAAAAAAGGGGACGATGCACAGGCGATTATTGAAATACAGGGAAATCGGGAAGGTGCTGGATATAGGGTGCCGGACGGGCGAATTCCTGGCCGAGCTGAAGGAATTCGGCTGGGATGCCTGCGGGGTGGAAATCTCCCCACTGGCCGCGCAATATGCCCGCGATAGGCACGGATTGGAGATAACGGTGGCTGACTTTTCGGACACGCATTTTAATAATGATCAGTTTGACGTAATTACCTTATGGCACACCCTTGAGCATTTACGTCATCCCCTTGAGGCGCTGCGTGAAATTAACCGGATAATCAAGGCCGGCGGATTACTGGCGCTGTCTGTCCCGAATATTGACAGCTTCCAGGCGAGAATCTTCAAGGACAAGTGGTTTCACCTGGATGTTCCCCGGCATCTTTTCCAGTTTTCACCCGCGACTCTTGGCACATTGCTTGAGAACACTGGATTCGAAGCGCAGTCGGTCAATCACTTTTCCCTGCATCATAATTATGTCGGGTTGCGAATGAGCCTCCTGTATTTTCTGCAAAGTGACGGGGCCCGCCCTCCGGCCGCCGGGAACAATCCGGCCAGGAATGAATTCAGCCTGGCCAAATTCAGCTTCAACAATTGTTGCAAGTTTGTTTCCATGCTGGAAAATCTTTCAAGGCACGGAGGAACGATCGAGGTATATGCGAAGAAGACAAGGCAGGCTGGATAATGGACAGGGAAATTGAGAGTAAACCTGAATATCCACTGGAGTGGACCGGGGAAAGAATCATTCCCGAGGCGGGCCGGTATATGTTCCGCAGGCACCTCATGGCTTACCAGTTCGCCCTGCAGTTCTGCCGGGGAAAAACAGTGTTGGATGCAGGCTGCGGCGAAGGTTACGGCAGCTGCCTTTTAGCGGAGGCGGGATCGGCCGTCACCGGCATCGATATATCCGAAGAAGCGGTGCGCCACGCCGGGGAAAAATACGTGCGGGAGAACCTGCTATACCGGGTAATGGATGCCAACGCCATGGTCTTCCCGGACAACTCATTCGATGTCGTCGTGTCCTTCCAGGTCATAGAGCATTTGCATGATGCCGGCAAGTTCCTGGAGGAAATCAGGCGGGTGTTGAAAAAGGACGGCCGGGCCATCATCTCGACTCCCAACAAAGCCTTGCGGGAGGATTATCCTCTTGGGCAGTATCACGCCCGGGATTACCGCCATGATGAATTCATGGATTTACTTGATGCCCATTTCGGGAAAGTTGAATATTTCGGCATCCATCTCAAAGGGCGGAAGGATTCCGACAGGCTCCGGCTCCTGGATCTGCTGCCGAAACTGGATGTATTCAGAATTCGAAAAATGTTTCCCGCATTTCAAAAGCGGATCAAGACCGCAATGGAGAAAACGGTCGCACTTGATATCTCAAACAGCAACCTGGATACCGCCCTGGATATAATCGGGGTGTGCGAAAACAAATGAAGGATCAAAGCGTCAGCATAGTCATCCCCACCCTTAACGGGAAAGAACTGCTGAAACGGTTTCTGCCTTCCGTGATGGCCGCGGTTGGAGCCTATCCGGGAAAAAGCGAGGTTATCATCGTGGACGATGGAGGAACGGACGGCACGGACGAACTTATCAAGAGCAACTTTGCCGGGGTTCGGTTGATCAGGCTTGAGAGGAACATGGGGTTTGCCGGGGCATGCAACGCAGGCTTCCGGGAGTGCAGGAATCAAATCGTTATTTTATTGAACAACGACGTATTAGTGGATAAAAATTTTATAGCTCCCCTGGTTGTTCATTTTGAGAACGACGAAATATTCGGAGTCCGGCCCGGATTAAGGACCCTGGGCGCCAACGTCTCCAGGGAGGAACTGGAAAGATTTTCAGTAGGCCTGGAGTTTAAAAGAGGATATATCGATTTACCCATGTTCCTGCGCGCTGCACCGCGAAAATGCAATGATATCTTCCTGCTCGGCGGAACATCGGCCGCGATTGACAGGGTGAAGCTTCTCGAACTGGGCGGCTTTGACGAGCTTTTCAGCCCGTTTTACTGGGAGGACGCTGACTTGTCCTACCGGGCCTGGAAACGGGGCTGGCGGATAATCTACGAGCCGGAAAGCCTGGCCTACCATCAAACCCACGCGACCATCTTCCAGACGCACCCGCAAGAATATATAGAGATGATCGGCGAGAGGAACAGGTATATAATGGTTTGGAAGAACATCGTGGACAAGAAGCTTTTATTCAATCATTATTGCTGGATCCCGTTGAGGTTATTGGGGTTATTATTCAGCGGCCGGTGGCATAAACTGCCGTCGTTGTTTTTGGCCTTGAAGGAACTGAAAACGATAAGGGAGAAGAGGAAACGCGAGCTGCGGGAGGCAAAGAAGTCGGACCGCCAGCTTTTCAACTTTTTTTCGGAAATTATGAAAGGCGGCGCCAAGTGGTAGCTTGAACCGGACAGGAACAACCGGATGCCAAACAAAGAAAACAATCAAGCAACCTGCATGTTATGCGGGAGCGGCAGGAGCGCTGTTTGTTATCAGCGCACCGGCAATGATTGCATCCTTAAATGCTTGCAATGCGGATTGCTTTTTGTCAGTCCCCGGCCGGCGAATGAAAAGCTGGAGGAATATTACCGGGCTTCTGACCCGAGTTACATCCTGCGGTACAAGGACCGGATCTTCAGGAGAGGGCGGAAGATATTAAACGCTGTTCATAAATTCAAGACGGCGGGCGCTCTCCTGGATGTGGGTTGTGGATACGGCTTTTTCATGGACCTGGCGGAAAAAAACGGGTGGAAGACGACAGGCGTGGAACTTTCGCCGGCCGGCGCCCGGTTTGCCAGGGAGAATTTCGGCCTGGATGTATTTGCCGGCGACATAACAGAAGCGGGGCTGGCGGACAAGTCTTTCGACCTGATATCGCTGCAGCATACATTGGAGCACATACCGGAACCGCTGGACATGTTAATGACGCTGAGAGGCAAGCTCAAGGATGACGGCATTCTCGCGATAGCCGTTCCCAACGCCCACAGCCTGGCGGCAAGATGGGCCAAAATAAACTGGGTCTGTCTTTCCGAAAGAACCCATCTTTTTCATTACACGAAAAACACCTTGAGATTACTCCTTGAAAAAACCGGGTTCATCCCGATCAGCATCGGGACATTTCAATTGGATACGCTCGAGCTTTTGTGGGGCTTCAAGATGTTAATAACGGCCCAAAAGAGCGCGGGGGAACCCCGCAACGATCGTCCCGCCCGGGATTTTGCAATGAATCCGCCTCCGGCCCCTCAGCCCAGCCCGGAACAGGCGGGCGCGGCCGACCCGGAAGAAAGAACCGCTCCATGCAAAAGGATTATCTGCAAAGCCGCCTTCCCGTTAAGCTGGGCGGCGGGCAAACTTGGCCTGGGCGCCGAGATTATCGCCCTGGCAAAAAAGGAATTGCATTAAAATGGCTTGCGATGTAAATGTTTGAATAATATCCGGAAAGTCTATGCAGAAGAAAAATTTGATGATTGCCGTAACGCTGTTGTGCCTGTTCGTGCTGGCGCTTGCCATCCGCCTTTTTTTAATTCCAGCCCAGTCGCATATAGAATCAGACGGGGTGAGCTATGCCAAGGCAGGCGCGCGGCTGGTTCAAGGCCTGGGATTTTCCGGCCTCTACCCCCCGTTTTATCCCTTGATGCTCGGCGCATTCTCCTTGTGGTTTGGGGATCTTGAAATATCCGGCAGATTAGTTTCTGCTTTTTACAGCGCGCTCCTGATCTTTCCCCTGTTCTTCATGGCGCGCTGGGCCTTTGGAAACAAGGTTGCGATAATAAGTTGTTTGCTGGCCCTTATCTATCCCAATCTGTGCCTGTTTTCATGCGCTGTCCTTTCGGAAAGCACTTTCATGTTCTTGTTCCTGCTGGGGCTGATTATAAGCTGGATGGCCCTTTCAAGCAATAAGCCTCTTTTCTATCTCCTCGCAGGCTTGACCTGGGGAACAGCCTATTTGACCAGGCACGAGGGAATGGGTTATTTTCTGTTTTTGGCCCTGATTATCCTGGTTAAGCTTATCAGGGAGAAAAGGATAAGATGGATTGGTTATTTGTGCCTGCTTTCAGCCGGCTTCTTGATGGTCTCCGCCCCGTATTTGATTTATCTTAAAAGGGATACCGGCCACTGGACCATTGGCAAGCAGGCGGACATGAATATTGTCCTGGGTGAGAATGTGGGCCGGGTTGAGGATTGGGGCATTGCCTATGAAAAGTGCTACTTCACCCTGTCTGAAGACGGCAAGCAGGTCGGATATGAAACCATCTTGGAGCGGCCGATGGGCCTGGGCGTTTATGCTCTTTCCCGTCCCCTGGAACTTGCCAGGAGATATGTCATCAACCTCCACTTGATGAATAAATATGTCATCCCCGGACTTTTTTACCCGGTTATTCTAATTTTATTTGGCGCCGGATTATTCCTGGGCGAGACAGAAAGGACAAAAAAAGCCTCGGTTTTATTCCTGGCGTTTGTTCCTTATCTTGCCTTCCCTTTCTTTATCGTGGACTCCAGGTATTTCGTTCCATTTGTTCCCATTATAATTATCTGGGCCGCAAGGGGGATTGTCGAAACATCCGCGTGGTTTGCGGGGTTGAGCAAAGACGCCGACCCGGCCGCGCCGGCGGCCGACAAGCGCCGGGGCCTGCTGGAAACGGCCCTGGTTATCCTGGTCATAATGAGTTTTATCCCCTTTACCTTTCGTTCATTTTTGAGAAACGAGGCGGAGGCAAATATTTATAGAGAGACCGGGAGCTGGATCCGGGCAAATCTTCCCAAAGACTCGGTCCTGGTCTGCCGAAAGCCCTGGATACCGTTTTATGCCGGGAAGGAGCAGGTTGCCTTGCCGTTTGCATCCCTGGACAAGATTTTAAAATACGCCCGTTATAAAGGCGCGAATTATCTGATTGCCGATGAGAACGAGACCGGGGAGCGTCCCGGCATGAAAGCTCTGCTTGAGGAAAATTATCCTGTAAAAGACTTGAAAATAACGCACAAGTTCACGGATAAGTGCGGCAAGAGGATATTCATTTATCAAATACTGGATTAACCCGCCCGGGCGGCTTAATCCTCTCCGGACTGTTTGCACGGGAGGCGAAATTGTTCAAGAAACTTAAAATAGCACTGGGCATTGTTACGGGAAATGTCTTTACCGGGCCGCTGGAGGTTGCGGTTGATATCACCAACAGGTGCACCCTGGGCTGTATGCCCTGCTGGTTTTACAGCCCGCTAAGGACGGAGAAAGTTGCGCCGGAGTGGGCGCAGGGCCAGATGAGCTTCGAACTGTTCAGAAGGATCGTGGACGAGCTGAAAGAGCTTGATGTCTGGAAGGTGATGCTGGGAGGCGACGGCGATCCGTTCATGCATCCCCGGATAATAGAAATGATCGAGTATGCAAAAAAGGCAGGCCTGATGATCGACACGGCAACCTGCGGAATCTATTTTGATGACACCAGGTTAAGACGAATGTTTGATGCAGGCATAGATATGCTGACCATCAGCATCCTGGCCGCGACGCCCCGGACTTACCTTGCCATGCATCCCAATCAAAAAGAGGGACTGTTTGAGAAGATCACGCGGTCCCTGCTTCTGCTTTCAAAATGGAAACGGGAAGAGAAGCGGGCTTGCCCCTATATAAGACTGGTTGACGTGATCTGCCGGCTGAACTATTTTGAAGCCGACCGGATGATTGATCTCGCCCGGGAGGTCGGCGCGGACGAGGTGGCTTTCAAGCGGCTGGCAACCAGGCCTTTTACCGATAACCTTCTCCTGGATGAAGTTCAACTCCGGGAGCTGGATGAAAAATTGAAGGCGGCCCTGGAAAAAGCCGCGACATCCGGCATTAAAACCAACATTACAGAGTTTCAGCGCCAAACGCTGCCAGGACTTACCAGCGGGAATTATACCTTAGAACTGTATTCTAAAATCCCCTGTTACATCGGGTGGACTTACGCAAGGATTTTATGCGACGGCAGCGTCGTCCCATGTTGCGGTTGCTATGATTACAAGCTCGGCAACATGGTTAACCGCGAATTCAAGGATATCTGGCACTCGAAGGAATACGGCGAATTCCGTAAAAAAGGCATCAACATCCGGAAGAATAACTCGGTTGTCGGCCAATGCAACTGCCACAGTTGCGTTCATTCCGGCATGAATTTGGGGATTTACCGGGCGCTTCATTTCCTGAAAAGAGGCTCGCATGCTTGAAGAAACAAAATGCAATCTTTGCGGCGCCAATCGCTGCCAGGTCCTTTTTGATGCAAGTCCTGGAGACGCCGGGAGCTTTGAAGATTTCGCTTACACCATCACCGACGACCGGACAATTCCGGTTCCGAGGCTGGTGCGCTGTTTAAATTGCGGCCTTATCTATGCCAGCTCCGGAATAAAGGCCCAGGCGTTGTATGCCAAATACAGGGATATGAGGGACGAGACTTACCTTTCCGAGGAGAAAGGCCGGCGGCTCAGCGCAAGAATTATCCTTGAAAGGATCATGAAATTCAAGCCCGGCGGGAGGCTCCTCGATATCGGCTGCGCCACCGGCCTGTTACTGGATGAAGCCGGAAAATCAGGCTGGGAGACCGCCGGCGTTGAGTTGTCCCGCTGGGCGGCCAAGATCGCGAGGGAAAAATTAAAGCTGGCGGTTTTCGAGGGTTTGCTTGAAGAGGCAAAATACCCTGTTAAGCATTTTGATGTTGTGGTAATGATGGATGTCATCGAGCATTTACCCGATCCCGGTGGCACCCTGAGAGAAGTGAGAAACATTTTGAAACCTGATGGTATTTTGTGCGTCAGCACCCCGGATGTCGGGAGTTTAGCCAGCCGGTTGCTGAGAGCTAAATGGTGGGGGGTCCGGCTGGCGCACATCTTCTATTTCTCCAGGCAGAGTTTAGCCGGGATGCTGGATGCGGCCGGTTTTGAAATTATCGCCTGCCGCAGTCATGTGCGGATATTCAGCCTGGGATATTTGAGCGCGCGATTAAGAAAATACTCGGCCCGGATCGCCTCCCTTTTGGCGGGCGCGATAAAATTATTTCTGTCTTCGGAAACACTGATAAAAGTCAACCTGGGCGACCAGATTGAGGTTTACGCCAGGAAGAAACGTTCCCCGGCATGATCCGGTGCAAATATTCTGAATAACAGGCAAATATGAAAGTATTACTGGTTCGACCTCCATACAGCGCGGACACCCGCTCCCTGGCAAAGCTGGCCGATTTTCCGCTTGGGCTTGCCTATATCTGCGCTGTCTTGGAAAAAGAAGGACACCAGCTCGCCGTGATTGACGCCCTGATCGAAGGTTTTGACAACGAGTCGCGGCTGGGAAATCATTTAATCAGGTATGGTCTTTCCGACGACGAGCTGAAAAAACGCATCCAGGATTTTTCGCCGGATATTGTCGGGGTCTCCTGCCTCTTTTCCACCCAGGCCGATAACGCGCACAACACATGCAAAATAGTAAAGGAAATCAACAAGGGCATCCTGACCGTGATGGGGGGATCGCATCCGTCGGTAATGCCGGACGAAACCCTCCGCGATGAAAACGTGGACTTTGTTGTCATCGGCGAGGGTGAATACACCCTGCGCGATTTGCTGAAACATCTTGAAAATAATGCCGATCTTGCAGCGCTGGATGGCCTGGCCTTCAGGAAGGGCCAGAAAATAGTGGTCAATCCCAAGACAAAGTTCATAGAAGAGCCGGATTGCCTCCCCTTCCCGGCCAGACATTATTTCCCGATGGAGAAATATTTTGACCCGAAAAAGTATCAGGTCTCCCCCCGGGAAACACCCGCGGCGACAATAATGTCTTCCCGGGGCTGCCCGGCAAAGTGTATCTTCTGCTCCATCCACACGGTTTGGGGACGACCATTCAGGGCCCGGTCGGCGGAAAATGTCCTGGAAGAGATCGGCCTGTTGATTGACAAATACGGCGTTAAGGAGATCCAGTTTATCGATGACAATCTGACGCTCGATAAGAATCGTTTGATGGCGATTTGCGATGGGATAAAAAAACGATTCCCCCGCCTGAAGTGGTTGTCCCTGGGCGTAGCTCTGTGGGCGCTTGACGAGGAAACGATAACAAGCATGGCGGAAAGCGGTTGTTATCGAATATACCTGCCGGTGGAGTCAGGAAGCCAGGATGTGCTTACAAGGATTGTCAGGAAGCCGCTCCTCCTGAGTAAAATCCCCCCTCTGCTGAAAAAAATGAAAATCCTCGGAATGGAGGTGCATGGTTTTTTTGTTGTCGGTTTTCCGGGAGAAACTCCGGACCAGGCGAGGCAAACCCTGCGCTATGCCAGGAAGCTTAATTTGGATCATCATTACGTTTATTATGCCACGCCTTATCCGGGCACTGATATGTACGATATCTGCAAGCGGAATGGCTACATTATCGAGGAGGAGGGCTATAAGAACCTGGATCCGCGCAAGATCCACATCGAAACGCCGGTGCTGCCGGCCGCCGTGCTGCGCCGTATAGTGCGCCGGCACAATATCATTTGCCAATGGACGTTATTCCGGCGGCATCCAATAAGGGAGTTCCCTGTGGTCGTTTCCAAATTATGGAGGGATTTTAAGCGTAACCTGGAACGGATACGCGCGTCGGCCGGGAAAGACAATTGCTCCTGATCGGCGGAAGGTCGTCCGGGCCGGAAAAGCGGCCCATGAACAAGTCCGGCAAGAGAGAATCATGCTGATATCTGTTGTCATACCTTTTTATAATGCGGCGGCAACCCTCCCCTCCTGCCTGGCAGCCATCGCCGCCATGCGATACGACGGCGCCGAATACATCCTTGTCGACAACGATTCGACTGATGATTCCGCGGGCATTGCCAATCGTTTCATTCAGGATAACCCCGCCTTGAACGCGCGCCTTGTGAGGGAAGAGCGCCGGGGTTGGCAAACCGCGCGCAACAGGGGCGCGAAAATATCCGCAGGCGAGTGGCTCGCGTTTACAGATGCCGACTGCATTCCTGACCCGGACTGGCTGAGCGATCTGGCGCGCGAAATGAATGAGGACGCGACTGTTGGCGCCCTGGCAGGGCAGATTTTGCCGGGCAAAATGACAAATGCCGTCAGCAAGTGCCTTTCCATGTTCACCTTGCCGGCAAACCGTGAAAACCGCGTATGGCGCGCATTTACCCTGGTTAGCGGAGGATTCCCCACGGCAAATTTCGCGGTGCGCCGCGCGGTGTTCGAGAAGCTCGGCGGCTTCGATGAGACCGCTGAGCCTGCAGGCGACTATGACTTATGCGCCCGGATCTACGCCGCAGGCCTCGGGATCAAGGCGCTGACAAACGCGCGCGTCAAGCACCTGCACAGGACAAAGTTAAGGAACTTGATTGAGCAGTCGCGCCGCTTCGGCGAAACGCACGCCATGCTTTTAAAAAGGTATAAACCGGGCGTATGCTTGATCGAGATGCCGTTTGTCCGTTCCGTGAGAGTGGAGCGTCCTGGCTGCCGCGTATGGCTGGAGTTCCATCAGGCCGACAAGAAATTGACGGGAACCATTATTGCCGGGTTTATCTGGCCTCCGCTTTTTCTTTTGTCGCTTGCCTACTTCGCTTATCTCAGCCTGTCAATATACCGCCAGGGCGCCCGGATGCATATACCGGTGAAAATCATGGAGGCGCCCGTCCTGGCCGGATTGCTACTGCTCAAGTCCGCCGCCATGACAAGCGGCCGGCTTTATGGCTCTCTGCGGCACAGGGTGATTTGCGTATGAACGAAACCTCATTCGCCAACAACGAAGCGGATTTGCCGCCCGGAAAGCTTCCCCATGTTTCCGTGATCGTGGTTACAAAAGGCAACCATGCGGAGGCGGAAGCGGCCGTGACGTCAATTCTTGCCGCGGATTATCCGGAAGACCGGCGCGAGATCGTTGTCGTCGAGGAAACGGACAAACCCCTGCCCGTCCAGGGCCCGGGGGTGCGCTACGTTGTGCTCGCGCCTCGAAACCTGGGTGTCGGCGCCGCGCGCAACGAAGGCCTGCGGCAGGCGGCGGGCGAGATCATTGTCTTTACTGATGACGACTGCCTGGTTGACCGGGATTGGCTCATGGAACTGGTGCGGCCGCTGCTGGCAAACCCGGATGCCGGGGCAACCGCCGGGGCCGTGCTTGTGCCCGAATGCGGCCCCATCGGCCGGTGCGAGAATATCCTGGGCTTTCCGGGCGGAGGCCTTGGTTACGTGCACGCCTCCCGGGGCAGGATCATGGCCATGCCCACGTTTTCCACCTGCAACTGCGCCATCCGGCGCGCCGTTCTGGCTGATGGGTTGCGCTTCCATGAAGGCTTTAAGTTTGCGGGCGAAGATCAGCTTCTCAGCCGCGCCATTGCCGCGAAACATCTCATTCTCTATAACCCCGCGGCGCGGGTCCGGCACAAACCCCGCGACAGTTTCACGGGTGTTTTCAAATGGCTTGTCCGCCGCGGCCAGGCCCAGGTCGAGACGCTGCGCTATTCGCAAAACAAGGGGGAACACATTGCCTACATAATCTACACATCAACGCCGGTGCGTTTGCTGGCGGCCGCGGCCCTGGCGGCGGCGCTGCGCATACCCGTTGCCCCCGCGTTTGGCATCCTCTTTCTTTTTTATTATGCTTCCGTGCTGTGGCGCTTTCGGTGGGCGCGAAAACATGCCGTTTCTTTCCGGACATTGGCGCTGCTGCCCATCGTCAAGCTGGTCATGGATATCGGCATGAGCGCCGGCGTGCTCAAGGCCCTGCTCGCAGGGAGGTGCGGAAAACCATGAAAAGAATCGGCTATATTTTTAATTTTGAACGAATAATCGGCGGCGGCGAAATCAGCTTCATTGATTTGGTTGATGTAATCCGCGCGCTGGGAGTGCAGCCCGTGGTTTTCGTGCCCGGTCCCGGAGCAGTCAGGGACAGAATCGCCGCGCTCGGGATCGAGGTTCATGAAACACCGTTTCCGCCTGTGCGCCTGCGGTCGCTTGTTGATCTCCCGCGCCGGCATATTCATCTTGCCCGGCTTTTCAGGGACCTTGGATTGGAGATCATTCATGCCAACGGGGCGCGTTGCATGCTGTACGCCGGGCCGGCCGCCAGACGGGCGGGCATTCCCTGCGTGTGGCACGTGCGCGTTTTGGAGCGGGACCGGATCCTGGATCGAATTCGCGCGCGCTACGCAAGCGTCCTCATAGCCAATTCAAATGCAGCGGCGAAAACCCTCATTCCGTTTCTTCCAAAATCAACCGGATGCGAGGTGGTTTATAACGGGCTCCGTCTTGACCAGATTGCGGCCGCGCCGGTTGCCGATCTCAAGGCGGAGCTTAACATCCCCCCCGGCCCGGTGATACTGGGCGTCGGCCGCTTCTCCCGGGGCAAGGCATTTGATGATCTTATCAGGGCGTGCCGCATCTTGAAAAACGAGCACCTGTCTTTTTCCTGCCTGCTGGTCGGCCGCGCCTTGCCGGAAGAAGCGGACTGCGAGGCAGACCTGAAGGCCTTGGCCGTAAATCTCGGCCTGGACAATGTGCTCTTCCCGGGCTGGCGCGACGACGTTCCATCCATTATGAAAGCCTCTTCCGTCTTCGTCCTGCCCTCCCGCGTTGAAGCATTTGGGAGATGCATTCCGGAAGCATGGACCTGCGGCCTGCCCATCGTGGCAACCGACGAGGGCGGGCCGGCGGAGCTGATTACCCATGCGGCGGATGGCCTGCTGGTAAAGGTCGGCGATGTGAACGCGATTGCCAAGGCAATCGCCTCGCTCCTGCGGGATAGTTCCCTGGCAAAGCAGCTGGTCACGGCAGGGCGCGTAAAAGCACAAACATTCTCTTTGCTCAATCATGCCCGGCAGGTCAACGGAATCTACGAGAACATATTGAAATAATCGGCGAGCCATGAATATTTTAATAATCGCGGAGTCATCGGCATGCTGCATCAAGGGCGGGGCCGACCGCACCCTCGCAGAACAGGCCGCCGGCCTGAAGAAAAGAGGCCATAATGTGGGCCTGCTGGTCCGCGCCCCCCCGGACGATTCCCGGCCACAAGTCGTTTTCAATGCCATGCCCGAGTTTCGTTATGGCGTGTGCCGGAAGTCGGCGCCGAATTTTGTGCTTTCATCCATTGTCCAGTCCATCCGCGTCTTTGATCAGATCGAAAAGCATCTCTTTCGCCCGGATTGCGTCATTATCCACCAATCCCTGGCGGGCTTTGGGCCTGTGCTTTTCAGGCGGAAGCGCGTCCCGGTATGGGTTTATAACTGCCATTCCCTGGCCCATGAGGAATATCTCACCCGCAATGCCCCGGGAAACGGGCCGGGGTCGCGATTTCTTTATTTCCTGCACGCCAGGATCCGGTGCTGGATCGAGCGCTGGACCATGCGCCACAGCACAATTGTTACCGTCGAGAGCCGGTTCATGAAAGAACGCGTGATCTCGAACCACCGGATTCCGGAGGAAAGAATCCACGTGGTTCCGGCCGCCGCGGATATTTCCCGCTTTAAACCGTGCCCCGATAAACAAACGCTCCGGGCCCGGCTGAACCTCCCGTCAGACCGTCTTATCCTGTTCACGGTGCGCAACCTTGTGCCCCGCATGGGCCTTGAGAATATGATCAAGGCCGTTGCCGGGATTGAAAAGATGAACGCGGACCTGCTGGTGATCATCGGGGGCGAAGGCCCCCTGCAGCAATCGCTTGAGCAGCTGGTGCGCGCGCTCAACCTAGAGTCAAATGTTATCCTAAAAGGATTTATCCCGGAAAATGATCTCGCCGCCTGGTACCAGTGCGCTGACCTGGTGATCATGCCCACCCTGGCCCTGGAAGGGTTCGGGCTCGTGACCGTCGAGGCCCTGGCCTGCGGAACGCCGGTGCTGGGAACCCCCGTGGGCGCCACTCCCGAAATTCTGGGCCAGATTGATCCGCGCCTTATCTCAAAAGGAAATGATTCCCGTTCCATCGCGGAAGCGCTGGCAAGCATCCTGGCTCTGATCCGGGATAATCCGCTTGAGTGGCATGAATTGAGCCGGAAATGCCTGCGCTTGGCGGAAGAAGTTTATAACTGGGAAAAATACTCCGGGCAGCTCGAAACGCTTATTCTTGCCCGAACGCTCAATCCTTCCGCGCAATTACCGCCAGCGAAGGCGAGCATAACAGGGTCTTGAAGCTTATCAACCGGCAAAAACCAGCGCAGACGGACAGCAGCCGGCAGGCCAGTTTTTGCAGAATTCCCGTGCTTTCACTGCTGGTTGTCGTCCAGCTCAGGGGCGTCCATACCATTTCGATCCCGCTAAATCCCGTTTCGCGGAGTAAGCGCGTGATCGAGTTCCGGTCAAAGGCATACAAGTGAATCACCGCCTGTTCCGCGCGATTGAGCTTCGGATGAATCCGCCCCAGGAATAAAAAGAACCTGAAAGCGGCCACGTGGAACACGGCATTGGAAAAACGCACCAGCACGGCTCCGCCGGGCCGCAGCAGGCGATGCGTTTTCTGCAGCGTTCCTTTAGGGTCGGGTAAAAAATCAAGGGAGTTGAAAAATGTCACGGCGTCAAAATACCCGTCCGAATACTCGGATTCTTCAAAGGCGCCGCAATACAAACTCAAACCGAAGTTCCGTTGGGCGTAATCCACTGACCGCCGCGAGGGCTCCACCCCGTAACAATCCCAGCCGCGCCCGGCGCAGGCGCTGAGAAAAAACCCGTGCCCGGCGCCCACATCCAGGATGCGGTTGTTGCGCCGGAACGACTCCAGCAATTGCAGGTGCCCGGCGAATGCTTTCGTCCGGCCCGCGATCCAGTCCGGCGCCAATTCAGCATCCGCCTCCTGCCCGGAATCGGCGGCCGGGCGCCGCACATTGCGATAGACCAGGCCGCAGGTGCGGCACCGGACAACCCCCAGGAGGCAGCCGGCGAATTGCGGCATGGGCGGCGCCGCGAAAAGCAGTTGCGGCGTGTCAGACCCGCATATATTGCAGCGGACATATTCGGGCGGCTGACTATTCATGGGCGCCCCGTTGACGACGCGCCAATTATCCCGTCGTGTGTTTTGGTCATGACAGGTCCTCGAGCAATGCGCCATATAACCGGTCAATCTTCCGGATCATGGATTCCGCGCTGTAATCCGCGGCCATGACCTTCCCCTTTTCCCCCATTATTTTTCTCCGGGCCGGGTCCCGGCAGAGGAGCTCGATGCTCCCGGCAATGGCTTCGGCATCCGCGCCGGGGACAAGCAGCCCGTTTTTCCCATGAACAACAAGGTCGGGGATGCCGCCGACCGCGCTGGCAATAATCGGCTTCCCCATGGCCATGGCCTCAACCAGGACCTTGCCCATGCCTTCATTCAGCGAAGGGAGGACAAAGATATCAAACGTGGACATGACCCCGGCGACATCCTGACGCCATCCTAAAAACCTGACATTATCCCGGATGCCGGCTTCGTCCGCCTGCGCCTTCAATACATCAAGCAGATTTCCATCGCCCAGGAAAACAAAAATCATCCCGGGCGTTGTCAGGAGGGCCTTTTGCGCCGCGGCGATCAAATATTTATGGCCCTTGATGGCCGTAAGCCTGCCGACGGTCCCCACGACAAAGGCGTTTGCGGGTATCCCCAGCTCTTTCTTCATGTCGGTGGGATCAACCCGGCCATTTATAAACCTTTCGAGCGCGACGCCGCTGTGGATGGTTGTAAACTTGCCGGCGGGAGCGATGTGGCGGCCGAGATAATCCTTGTTTTCCTGTTCTGTCAGGGTGATGATCTTGTCCGTTATGGCGGCCGTCAGTCTTTCAAGGAACACGTATAGCGCTGTTTCCCAACGATTGAAATATCCCCAAAAAACATGTCCATGCGGCGTATGAATAATGACCGGAACCCCGCTTAAGCGGGCCGCCCATCGGCCGAGGATGCCGGCCTTGGAAGTATGCGTGTGCACGATGTGCGGGCGTTCCTGCCTGAAAATTTTTACCAGCTTGAGCAGGGCCTTCAAGTCATCGCGGGGATGTATGTTTCGCACCAATTCGGGAATGGCCAGGATCCTGACCCCCGCTTTCCCCGCTTCCTCCAGGTTGTTTGCTATCGCCCTGGCTTCCGGGATCCCGGCCGGGGATTGACGCGCAAGTCCCCTGATCAGGATAACTTCATATTTTTCAGGATCAAGGCCCCGCACCGTCAGGAACGTGTTTTCCGCGGACCCTCCCTTGTCGAACCGCGTGATGACATGGATGACTTTATATTTTTTCATAGCGGCGGTGCCAGACCTGAAAGGCAACCAGGTTCCATAGTTGCCAGGATGTGTCCGATCGGCCTGCCATCAGGTTGTCGATCAGGCCCTTGATGACGGGGTAATTGAAGATGCCCTCGCGGATGATGCCGTCCCTTGACAGGTATTCGTCAATTAAGAATCTTAAATCCGTTTTCAGCCATTTGCTGACCGGCATCTCGAAGCCCGATTTTGGCCGGTTATGCAAAGAAGGGGGCAGGATATTTTTAAAAGTTTCGATCAGGATATATTTGCCTCTGCCGTTCCTCATTTTCCAGTCGCCGCCCATTGAAAAGGCCAGCTCGCACACCCTGTGGTCCAGGATGGGAACTCGAACCTCGAGGGAATGGAACATGCTCATGGCGTCCACTTTTTTCAGCATGTCGCCCGGCAAGGATTCTTTCAAATCGGCATAAAGCATGCGATTGATGTCGTCCTGGCGGAATTCGTGCAGGCGCGCCGCCGCGATTTTAAAGCCGAGATCACGGTCGCTTCCGCCGTGCGCGGCCATGATCTTTTCTCTCAGTTCGCGCGAGAAGATCTCGTTCCAGGCCATGAACCGTTCGGGCAGGGATTCTTTTGCTCCGCCGAGGAACTTTTTCGCCATCCTGATATAATCGGAAACCGGCGCATCGCGCGAGTCGGGCAGCGCCAGGCAGGCCGGTTCGATGAGCTTTTTCCTGATCCAAGCGGGCAGCCGCCGGTACTTCGCGTACAGGCTCTCGCCCCGATACATGCGGTAGCCGGCAAAAAGCTCGTCGCCCCCGTCGCCGGAAAGGGCCACCTTCACGTCCCGGACTGTTTCCCGCGCCACAATAAAAACGGGCACCGCGGAAGAATCGCCGAATGGTTCATCCTGGGAAGCAAGCACCTGCGGGATCGCGCTGATAATATCCGTCGCGCTCAGCTTGAACTCGTGGTGGTCGGTGCGGTTGAATGAAGCCACGTCCCGGGCGTAACCGGTCTCGTCAAACATGGGCATGTCCTTGTAGCCGATTGTGTAGGTTTTTACAGGCCGGCTGGAATTCCGGGCCATTAACCCGACCACGATGCCCGAATCAATGCCGCCGCTGAGGAATGCGCCCAGGGGAACATCAGCCGTCATCTGCATTCGAACGGCTTCTTCCAGGGTTCCGAATAAGGCCTGCTTTTGAGCTGCAAGGTCTCCGGTCCGGCCTGGGCCGGGAAGCCCGGGAGCGACGTTCCAGTAGGTTTCCTCGCTGATTTCGCCTTTCCGCAAAACCAGGATATGCCCGGGCTTGAGCTTTCTGATCCCCCGGAATATCGTGTATGGCGCCGGAATATAATTGAAGGTCAAATAAAGATTGAGGGCGTCCCAATCCATCTCGCGCGTCACGTCCGGGTCCTGGAGGATCCCTTTGATTTCCGAGGCAAAAATAAAAAAATCGCGATCCCGGCAATAGACCAGCGGCTTGATGCCCGTATGATCCCGGGCCAGGAAAAGGGATTGTTTTTTTTCATCCCATATGGCCAGGGCAAACATTCCGACCAGCCGCTTTACCGCGTCAATTCCCTCTTCTTCATAAAGATGAATGATGACTTCCCCGTCGGTCCGGGAATTGAATTTATGGCCTTTGTGTTCCAGCTCATCCCTTAAAGACCGGAAATTATAAATTTCTCCGTTAAAGACCATCCAGATGGTCTTGTCCTCGTTGGCCATGGGCTGCCGGCCTGCATCGGACAGGTCAATGATGCTGAGGCGCTTGTGTCCCAGGCCAACCGTGATGGCGGAGTTGCCATCCGGAAGCCCGGCGCTGAGGTAGACGCCTTCACCGTCCGGCCCGCGGTGCGCCAGCGCCGAAGTCATCTTTCGGATCAGGCTCTCCGGCACCGGCTTTCCGGCGAGCGACAATTTTCCACAGATCCCGCACATAAATTCAGCAACCTTCCTTAATCGACGCGGCGTAAAATACGCCTTGCTCAAGATTTACCCTTCGACGCGACGAAAGGCTAACCCTGCCTTCGTCCCGAGCTCAGGCCGAGGGGAGCAAGCCCCGGTTTCGGGGCGCGCCCGGCCTTCGCAGCCAAGAGGCTTTGCTACGGCGGAGTAGGCTCGAAGCCTTTTAGGCGCATTTCTCGCGCAAGGCGTGAGAAATGCGGGTTAACAGCTTCCAGACCCGGTTTCGAACCGATCCCCCTTATCGTTCCATTAAAACATAACGCACTTTTGCGGAACCTGCGTGCCCTGCGTAGCCCATGGTGAAGAGGGGCCCGGGCGGCGACCAGGGATCCCGGCCATGGAAGCTTGCATCATCAACAACGCTCCGTCAGACGTTTGTTTTCGATGGCGGCACTGCCGCCTTGCGCTTTTTCATGACATTGGGGACGGTCATTCCCTTGGCAACTGTGATCATAACAACAGATATTTTCGGTTGTGTCCATCGAAAATTTCCGGGCAACGGCAGAAATAATGTTGTGGCCGCGGCGGCTCGAATTCGATAGGATGAGCGCATGATAATTGGTGTTGACGCGCGCGAATTCACGGAAAAAGGCAAAACCGGCATCGGCCGCTACCTGGAAAACCTGCTTGCGCCGCTGGTCCGCGGCACCGGCATGGATTTCGTCCTTTTTGCCGGGCAAACCGACCTTATCCCGGAAAACCTGCGGACGCCATCCGTCAAGATCGTTGAATTACCCGCCCTGCCGACAATGGTCGTGGATCAGGTCTGCCTGCCCTTGCTGGCCCGGAGCGAAAAGGTGGACGTGTTTTTCAGCCCATATTACAAGGTGCCCCTCTCGGGACAATTCAAGAGAATAATCACCGTGCATGACATCATGTTCCTGCGACAGGAAGGATTGGATTGGTTGCGGCGCCTGGTAGTCACGCGGCAGCTCCGGGCCGCAACCGGGAAGGCGGACATTATCCTGGTGGACTCCGACTTCACGGGCAAAGACCTGGTTGATTTACTGCCGAAAACTAAAAATAAAATTCACCGGCTTTATCCCGATTTGTCCCCCGATTGGCTCGGGAGCGTTGATCCCGCCCATATTTCCAGGATGCGGGAAAAGCACCCGGATAACCGGCCATATTTTCTTTATGTCGGCAATTTCAACCCGCATAAAAATATTGAACTGCTGGTCAAGGCCTTCGCGCGGCTGGCCCAGGAACGGCGGTTCAATGACCGGCGACTTCTTTTGGTCGGGGGCGACGCCGTGAACTTGCGCCGGATCACGGACCTGATACACGAACACGGCATGGCAAGCCGGATCATTATCCATTCAAACGTCAGTGACTTTGACCTGCGTGGCTTCTATGCCATGGCCGACTGGTTTGTCACCGCGTCGGATTATGAAGGCTTCGGCTATCCGCCGCTTGAGGCGATGGCCGCGGGTTGCCCGGTGATCTGTGCCCCGTGCACTTCCCTCCCGGAAGTGGTTAATGGCGCGGCGCTGGGACTTCCCTCCCTTACCGTTGAGGACGTGATGAAAACGCTCCGGCAGGCGCTCGACATGCAACCCGCGGAAAAACTAAACCTTGTGGAAAGAGGCAAAAACCGGGCCAGGCAGTTTCTCCCGGGCTCGGCCGCCGCGGGCTTCGCGCGCATTCTCGCCGCGCTGGGATGAATGCCGCTCAGCTTGAGCAATCCGCCAGTGGCGGAGGCCGAGCTAGAACCGATGCATATACTCCACGCCCGAGAAGGAGGAAGAAAGGGCAACGCTAACCCGGTCGTCCTGGCGGTCGATAATTACCCAGAGAATGGTGCCGACGCCCGTTCCGATAATATCCCAGGCAAGATCCTTGCCGCTGAATTTCTCATCAGACATTTCCTTGGCAACGCCCACCGAAAGCGTGGCGAAAGCGGAGATAACAAGGGAGTCGGTTTTTTCAAGATGAACGCCTTCCCGTAATGTCCAGTAACAGGCGGTGTCAATCAGGGCCGACGCGCCAAAATGCATGAATTTATCAGCACCCAGCCACTCGTCATCATCGGCAGCCACCGTGACAACCGGCAGAAAAACCAGCAAAGATAATGCGCATATATACGCTCCGTTGAGTTTCATATCCCCCGCCCGCCATAATGCGAAGCTTTGGGCGCGGCGCCTTCAGTGCTTGGGTTCAGATTGATATTTGGCCATCAGGCCCGCAATGGCCTCCCGGAAAGCAGCCTGGGTGACAGGCTTGCCGAGAATCATATCCACGCCCGCCGGCAATTCATTCCTGGCCTTCATTATATCGCCAAATCCGGTCAGCATGATTATCGGCATTGCCGGGCGGGTCTTCTTGATGGAGGCGACCATCTGGCTGCCGCTCATACCCGGCATGGCGCTGTCGGTTATGATGAGGTCAAACCGATCCTTGCTGAACTTACGCAGGGCTTCCTGTCCGTCTGACGCCAATTCAACGACATGATTATCGGCCTTTAAGTATTCCAAGATAAGCTGGCGAACCAGTTCGTTATCGTCAACAAAAAGAACCTTGAGCGGCTTGCAGGGCAATACCGGCGCGGAAGGGATTGCCGCCGGGTAAGCAACGGCCTTAGCCAGGGGGAGCTTGATGAAAATTGTCGTGCCTTTTCCGGGAACGCTTTGGATTGTCACGCTCCCCTCATGACGGGTTATAATGCTTTGCACTATTGAAAGGCCCAGTCCTGTGTTCTCGCCCCCCTTGGTTGTAAAAAACGGTTCAAAAACGCGGCGCAAAACGTCATCAGTCATGCCGATGCCCGTATCTATGACCTGCAGCTCTACCGCCTGCTCAGCCTTGATGAAACGACCGCGAATAGTTATGTCGCCCCCCCCTGGCATGGCGTCAACCGCGTTGAAGATAAGGTTGCTGAATACTTCCTTCAACTGGGATTGGTTGCAACTGACGGGGACCATGTCATGAAACGCAGTGTTGACCTTGATGAAAATTCCCTTTGCTTCCATTTCTTCCAGCCAGTACGGCCGCGTTAAGATCACGACGCTTTCAATCAGCTCTGGCAGACATGCCGGCTCGCGCTTCATTTCGTCCCGTGGCCGGGCAAACTCCTGCATGCGACTAATAATGCTTCTTGCGTCAAGGGCCGCGGAGTGGATCAGCTTGAGCATCTTGACGGCTTCCAGCTTATCGCTTAATTTTCTTTCATCATGGAGCAGTATGTCGCTATACCCGACAATCGGCAGAAGGGCGTTGTTAAATTCATGGGCGATGCCGCTCGCCATCTGCCCCAGGGCGCTGAGCCGCTCATGCTGGATGACGCGCTTCTCGGTGTGCTTCAGGTGCTCAAACGCGTCCTTGAGAACGAGATTGGACCGTTTCAGCTCCTCCTCCGCCTGCTTGCGCTCGGTGATGACGTCAAATACCGCCACAAAGTATTCTTTTTCGGGACTGTAAATCGAGACCGAAAACCACATTTTTAAGACTTTAACATATATTTCAAACATCTCCGGCCGGCCGGTCATGGCCACCCGGCCGTATCTTTCAAGCACGTCCGGATCCGACTCCCGCAGGCCCGGCATGACTTCAGACGCTTTTTTCCCGACCACGTTCTTCAACCCGGTCAACGTTTCAAAGGCGTTGTTGACATTAAGATAGATGAAGTCATGCGGCCGCCCCTGATCAAAAATCATCTTGCAATACGCAAACCCGTTCAGCATGTTGTCAAACAGGGAACGATAGAGCTCCTCGCTCTTCCGTAACGCCTCCTCCGCCAGCTTGCGCTCGGTGATGTCGCGGTTAATCCCCACCAGGCCGACGAGGGCGTTGGTCTGCGTGTCGCGCAGCGGAACCTTGGTGGTCAACGACACCAACTTCCCGCCCGACTTGAGCGGCCAGGTCTCTTCCTTGTTCATCAGCGGCCGGCCGGTTTGGAAAATCTTTTCTTCATCGGCAAAGAAAATATCCGCCATGGCGCGGGAATAGAAATCAAAGTCCGTTTTGCCGATCAGCGCGCGAAAGGAAGGAACGCGCATTTCGTCCAGCACGGTCTTGTTGCACAGGATAAAGCGGTGCTGGAGGTCCTTGGCATAGAGACGGAACGGCAGGTTGTCAATGATCGTCCGCAGCAGGTTCTTTTCGTACGCCAGCTCCTCTTCCGCCTTCTTGCGCTCGGTTATGTCGGCGATACTGGACAAAATGCAGTGTCCGCGGGTCAGCTTGATCACGTGAGCGGAAAACAAGCCGGTGACGGCCTGGCCGCTCTTCGTCCGGAACAGGTGCTCCTCTCCCGCCACGGACCGGCCGGCGAGCAGGGCGGCCACCACGCGCCGTCTGTCTTCTTCATTGACCCACAGCTTCAGCCCGATTGACGAGTCGGAAAGGACTTCTTCCCTCGTGAACCCCGTCATCGAGGTGAAGGCGTCGTTGACCTCGATAAATTTGCCGTCTTCCGCCACCGTAATGGTGATGGCATATGGCGCGGTCTGGAAAGCCTTGGAAAATTTTTCCTCGCTTTCGCGGATTAATTCCTCCATCCGCTTGTGCTCGGTGATGTCGCGGTCAACCCCCAAATAGCCGATAAACTTGCCGCCGGAATCTTTCATGGGCGCGCCGTTCGAAGAATGCCACCGCCAGGCGCCGTCCTTGTGTTGCACTCGATATTCAATCCCGCTTGCCCTTTCCACCTTCGTTACGACCCGCTCCAGAAAAGCGCGGCAGGCCGGAACATCATCCGGATGCACAAAGCGCTCGAATGATTGGCCGATAAATTCACGGGCGTCACGCCCAAGCATCTCCTGGCTGTTGGGGGAGATGTAGGTGAAAGTGCCGTTGGGTTTCAACATGTAGATGATATCATTGATGTTTTCCACGAACGAGCGGAACCGTTCTTCGCTCTCTTGCAGTTTCTCCGCCGCCCGCTTGCTTTCGGTCTGGTCGACCATGACGGTCAGGAAATGCTTTTGTCCCTGGTTAAAGATGATTTCACCGGAAAAAAGGCCGTCAAGTATCCTCCCGTCCTTGCATTTGACCTTAAGTTCGCGATTGACGATACGGCCATGGGATAACAACTCCTCCGCAATTTTCCGCTGTTTTTCCGGGTGGACAAAGAGGCCCAGCTCCGCGCTGGTCCTGCCGATGACTTCCGCGCGGGAGTAACCGAACGTGTTTAGAAAGGCGTCATTGACGTCGGTGAATCTTTTACCCGCCAGGCTGCTCACCGCCATTGCGGCCGGGTTGTCGTTGAAAAGCATGTTGAATTTCAGCTCGCTTTCGCGCAGTTTTTCCTCAGCAGACTTGCGGTCGGTGATGTCGCGGATGACCACCAACCTCTCGTTCCGCTCGCCGTGCCGGAAGCCCTCCCCGCTTAACTCCCCGACAAAAGTAGAACCATCTTTCCGCTTCATCAATAGTTCAAGGTTTTTCGCATTCGCGCCGCCTTCATACACGGCTTGAAACGCCGCCAACGCCTTGGGAACGGACTGCTTGTCCAGGAATTCCATGAAATGGCGTCCGCACATCTCTTCGGGCGCGCAGCGGAAGAGAGACCTGGAAGCGAACGAAGCGTAAGTGATGATTCCCTTGTCATCGGTAACGGCAATAAGATCGCTGGTTTGGTCCGTTATGCAATGGAACTTTTCCTCGCTTTCCCGCAGCGTATCTTCGGCCGCCTTGCGCTCAGTGACATCCATTCCTATTGACAACAAGCCCACAATCTTGCCGTCGGCATTCTTGAGAACATGGTCATGCCATTCAACATCAATTTCGTGACCATCTTTGGCAATAATCGGATTAATGTTGCCTTGGGTTTGGATATGGCCTATCGCTCGCAAAAATATTTTACGAATCTTTGCCTGGTCATCTTTCGGAAGAAAGATTGCAAACCAGTCTTTGCCTTTGACTTCTTCCTGGCGATACCCGGATATCTTTTCCATATAAGGATTTATGCTGACAATGCGGCCCTTGGTATCCAATACCAGCACAATGACCTGGGCGGTATTAATAATGTTGTTGGCAAATTGTTTTTCTTTCCTCAGCTCCTCCTCCGCCCGCTTGCGCCCGGTGATATCCCGAAAAATACAAAGCATGCCCGCCGGATATTTTTTGTCATCCTTGACGAGCGAGGCGGTGAGCAAGGCGCGGAATATTTGCCCGTTCTTCCTGACGCCGTTCAATTCTCCCCTCCATCCTCTTCTGGACAAAACCTCCTTGAGGACCGGCCGGGTATTCTTTGGAATGGCCGCCAAACGCGCCAGGTTTAACTTGGTCATCTCGCGGGGCGCATAGCCGAAAATCCGGCCAGCGGCCCGGTTGGCGCGGGTAATATTGCCTTTCAGGTCCGCCATGACAAAGCCATCGAATGAGTTTTCAACGGCTTTTAACAGGATGCCGGTGGCCTCCCCGGTTTTTTTGCGGATCGGCTCTTTTGCCTTATGTTTTCTCTTTGCCATTATATTTTTCACCTTGGCCTGCCCGCCACAACGCGAAGCTTTGGGCAAGGCTCGTCCACCATATTGCTTCGCTTTAGATAATAAGCGCTTAAACCACGCACTGTCAAGCCGCAATTCATGCTTCTCTTAGCGCGCCATTCGCGAGGATTGAAATTGTCGCTTATCACCCGCCGATAATTGACAATTTACACCAAGCTTGATTTAAAGGTGGTCTTTTGTCATTATTAATCGAAGAAAATCATGAATATTACTCCCAAAAACCTGAAGGAAATCCGACTCGTTGTCATCATCCTGCTGGTCAGCAGCCTCATGGGCAGCGCCTTGTCCGTAATAAATGACGGGCATCTTTCCTTGAAATCGATCGTTACCGGCGCCTTGATGGGATTTTGCATATCATCCGCCTGCGCTGCCGGTAATTACGCCTTCCTGTATAGACTCCGCTATATTCCGTTTACTGCCCACCTGCTTCTCAGCACCGCTTATTACACGTTCGCCGCGTCAACCGTCATGGCGGTTAAATCTATTATATTCGACCATGTCCACGACCCAACCAGGTGGACCCATAACCTTTTACCCGCGATCTCGCTGACCCTCGGGATCAGTTTTGCCACCGCTTTTGTCTTAATGCTCCGCCGCATGCTGGGGCCGAACGTGATGCTGAATTTCTTCACCGGCCGTTACCACGCTCCGGTTGAGGAGGAACGCATCTTCATGTTCGTGGATATTGTATCGTCCACGACCATAGCCGAAAAGATCGGCCACCTGAAATTCCACGTTTTTCTGAATGATTATTTTTATGACATTACCGACGCGATCCTGGCGGCCGGGGGTGAAATCTACAAGTATGTCGGCGACGAGATCATTGTCAGCTGGAGAATCTCCGATCCCGCCCGCAACCTCCGGTGTATCCAATCGTTTTTTGAAATCATGGAAAACTTGGAAAAGAAAAAGCAGGCTTACCTGGATAAATTCGGGTTCTTCCCCTATTGCCGGGCCGGCCTGCACTGCGGCCCGGTCATTGTCGGCGAAATGGGCGACTTCAAGCAGGAAATCGCCTTCCTCGGGGACACGGTAAACACCACCGCCAGGATCCAGGAAGCCTGCAAGCAATATGAGGCCGACCTGTTGCTGTCCAGTGAATTACTTAACAGGATCGAGTTATCGAACGAGTATATCGTGAAAAGCCTGGGTGAAATCCGGCTGAAGGGCAAAGACAAGCCGATGGAATTATTCGGCATAAAAAAATCGCAAGAAGGATGAGCCTGCCATCCGTAGTTACCCAGGCGAACGAAGGATGAGCCTGCCATCCGTAGTTACCCGCATATTTCATCCGGCGTACACGCCGGGTGAAACGCAGGTGTCCGCACCCTTGTTGGCGTCCGGTCTCCTTCGCAATCGCGCGATATTTCTGTACAGGTCCCTGCACATTACAGCCACAAGCAGGAAAATCAGCGGGTCGGTTTCCACCCGAAACCTGTTATTCTCCCCATATTCCACCAAATTGCCGAGAATAGCGACATACAGGACTGTCATCGTCATGAAAATGAACACAAGCCCGGATGTATTCCCGTATCGAACGATTCGATACAAGAAGACAACGCTTCTGAGACTGGCAACGAGGAGAATCAAGGGAAACACCAGAAGACTAGTCAGGGGGTAGCGAATTCCCGATGTGAGGATGTTGGAGAAATGTTTTTTGAGCGAATCCACCTTCACGAACACTTGATCTCGAAGAGCCGATAGAATCGCGATATATTGTGAAAGAGCCGCAGTATTGGTTCGGAGGGGTTTATAGTCCCATGAAGGCCTTGTATAAAACTGCCAAGCCCCGATCACCGTTCGGGCAAACGGCAGGGGCTTCTTGCGGATGAGGTGTAATGCAGCGCTTTGATATTCATGGGATATGGAAATGTAAGCTTCGTGATTGTAATTTTGCGTCCCGTTTGACTTTGTTTGCGCGGCCAGTTCAGGAGGCGGACGGGAGGGGTAACGGTGTTGAGACGGTGCAATGTAGTCAGGATATTCAGAAAGCGGGCTAAAAGGCGGTATAGATGCGATGCTGGACATTTCTCCGGACCGCACCCGGTTTTCAATGTAGTCGCGCTCCACATGGGCTGATGCGGCCTTAAACAGGTTCATTCCTAACCAACTGGAACTGCCGAAGAACCCGAACATGCCGAGGTTCTTGCCGTAGAGTGTTGTGACAATGCATATTGCAATAACGACGCACAATGCAACACGACGGTATCTGATGCCTCGCGGAATCAAGACGAAGGGAACACAGGCAAGAAGAAATAGCAGATGAAAGGTTGAACGGGTCAGGCAAACGGAGGCACATAGAAGAAGAAACACAGCGGCATAGACTGTTTGTGTTGTATTGTGGAAACGACATAGTGCGACTGCGCAAAGAGCAAGAAGGACCGCGACCGGATAGGTGTAGAACAACCAGTTCTCGTACAGGATTGAACTCGGGCTGATAATGTATACGAACGCGATGAGAATTGCGGGCAAACGCGCAAATTGCGAAAGCCGGAGAAAACAATAAAGGGCGCAGTATAGGGTAAAACCAAGAAGCATATACAAGACTTGAAAGCATGGCGAGGGAGAGTTGGGGAAGACCTTCAATACAACACCCAGGAATAAATTGAAACCCGGAGGTTGACTATGGAGGTTGAAAAGAGCGGGCAATAAACGATCTTGAAGGACATGCACGTCGAGACACTGCCACCCCCAATCAAATACTGAAGAGTCGTAACGGACTCCCATTGACCAGAATGCCAGTCGAGACAATGTAAAAGAGATGACAAGAATAAGGACGGTCGTTAATTTCGAACGTTGTATAGTCGAAAAATTGCTTTCAAGTTTCATTTTGGGATTCCTGCACGCCCACCTGCGCCAAAGCTTCTGTGGGCAGGCCCCAGGCGAACGAAGGATGGCCTGCCATCCACAATGCGAAGCAACGCGACGCTTTGGGATGAGCCTGCCATCCGTAGCCCTGAAGTATATGCAACTCTGCCTCGGCAGGACTTGGGGCGCACAACTTCAGGGCGAAGGATGGTGGGCGATAAAGGACTTGAACCTTCGACCCCTACCATGTCAAGGTAGTGCTCTAGCCAACTGAGCTAATCGCCCGAAAGAAGATAAAGGCATAATACATTCTTCCGCCATAGTGTCAATTGCTTTAGTAATGAAGGTTGATAATTTTGGAAAATAAGCCGGAGAGGCTGAAAAACAAAATTTTTCGGACTGCCAAACCAAAGGAAGGTTTTGACTACGAAACACACTCGGTGTAATTTCATACTGATTACCCGTCAAACGGCATAAATGGTTTTCTGATTCAAAGAAAGATATAAAATCAATGAGTAAGCCGGAAATCAAAAACATGCCCACACTCCTTCAGGCCGGCAGACGGGATTTTCACGTTCACACCAGCATCAGCCCGGACGGCCACAAGGACAGCACCCTGGAAAATATTATCAAGGCGGCGGAAGCCCTCGGCATGGAGGAAATCGGGCTTACCGATCACGTTTATGCCTGCTGCGAAGGCGCGCTCGGATTCAAGCCCTGGGGAGAACACCGGGACCCGGCCGTGCACCGGCAATTGTGCGCAAAAATCAGGGCCGCCAGGTCGCGGGTCCGCTTATACGCCAGCTGGGAAGTGGATTACTTTGACGGCGGGCGCTATTCCTTCGACCCCGCGCGGGATTTGCCCATGCTGGATTATGTGCTCCTGGGCCATCATTTCGTAGCGCACGTTGAGGACAAGCCGCCGGCGTTCCTGGCCGATTATCTCGCGCGCATTACCATGGAAATGGCCTGCGAGCCTTACGCCAATATAATCGCCCACCCTTTTTACTTCCCGCCCCCGGCGCAAAGACACGGAGCGATATTGTCCTGCCTCGGCGATCAACAGATACTGGAAGTCTTCCAGGCCATCAGGGAAAACGGCAAGGCGGCGGAAATAACGTCCTATCAATTTAATGTCACCCTGCGGGACGTGGAACAAATGAAGCGCGTCTACGCGCTGGCGCGGACGACCGGGGTAAAATTCACCCTGGATAGCGACGCCCACTCAATATCCGACCTGCCCGGGGGATTGGGCTGCCTTGACATCCTGGCGGAACTGGGATTTACGGACGACGATTTTGTGGATTACCAGGGGCTGAAAAATCTCAAAAGGAAAACAATCTACGCATGAAAGGCTGAAGAAGAGAAGTCACGAACATGGTCCCCGCATCAGCATGTCACAGGTTGTTATTCAGAAACCGGAGCGCCTGGTATTTGATCGCGCAGTTTCTTGATCAAATCCGATCCGGGGTTGATCGTGTTGAGCAATTCAGCCATCCGCCTGGCATTTTTGACATCCTTGTTCTTAAGATAAGAATACCCGGCCTGATAGGCATAATCGCAAGCCTCGTTCGTCTGTTTCAAGCGCCAATGGCACAGCGCGATATTATAATAACAACCCGAGGCATCGGCATTTAAACGAACAGCCTGTTTGAAATCGGCAATCGCCCCTTTTACATCCCCGGAGTCCCATTTTTTGACCCCTTCCATGTGAAACTGGCTGGACTTTTTGAGATTATCACTCGCGGCAGACTTGGCCGCCTTGTCCTTGCTGGTCTTCTTGGCGGCGGACTTGTCAGCCGGCTTGTCAGATTGCTTATCGACGGACTTACCGGCCGGTTCTTCGGCTATCACCTTGACTCCCTCAATGTAAAATTTGCCTTCCTGCACCGTGGCCAGGTTATCCACCCTCTTTTGCAATTCCGTAACCTGGACAACGATGTCAAGACTGGCATCGGACATGGAATTAATCTCTTCGGCCAAAGGCTGGATTGCCTCCGCTATCTTGTCCTGGCTTTGCTTGATATTTTGGTTCACCGTCGCGATATCCGTTGTAAATTGTTCTTTGATTTTCGCCTGCTCGGCGTGCTGATCCTGGCTTTGCTTGCTGAAAGTGCCCAAGCTGGCGATAATTTCAGCGTCCGGCTTCATGCTTTCGGCAATCTGGGTCGCGGTTTTGTCAAAATTACTTTGAATTTGTGTAAATTGCGCCAGTTGTTCGGCCGCCTGCCCCTGAAATGTTTTACCGGTTTGTTCCCTGAAATCCCAGAGCATCCAGCCGTTAAACGCCAGCAATCCCAGTAAAATCAAATCAAATATAACCGTCAAAATTACTTTAAGGTTTAATTTATTCATGTTTTACCTTGCCTGTCTGTGTTTAATAATGTTTCAGGTATAGCGTCTGTCCTGTTTTTATGATTAGGTTGAAATTATCAGATTTCGCGAATAATTGGCAAGCTAATAAATACACAAAAACCATTGCTTTTGGCGCCGGATCCGCGCCGAAGCATCAGGTCGGTCCATCGGAGAAAATCAGTTTCCACCCCATAATTTCCCGCCGGGCTGATCACTGATGACGGTATCAACCGGCGGCCTGGAATCATCCTTTTGAGGGTAATCAAGGGTGTAGTGCAACCCCCGGCTTTCGTGGCGCAACATGGCCGACCGGACAATCAACTCGCCGACCGCGGCAATATTCCTGAGTTCAAGCAAATCGGCACTTACCACATAATCATAATAATACTGTTGAATTTCAGCGCGCAGGTTGCCGATCCGCCGCCGGGCGCGCTCCAGGCGTTTGTTTGAACGCACAATACCGACATAATCCCACATGCAGGTGCGCACCTCGTTCCAGTTGTGTTCAATCACGATGGCTTCATCGCTGGGCACGGCCGAGCCAACCTGCCAGTCGGGAATTTTCACCCGCTCCTGCCCGCGCGGCCGGCCGCCGATTTTTTCCGCCAGGTCATATGCGCAAACAAGCGCCTCCAGGAGCGAATTGCTCGCCAGCCGGTTGGCGCCGTGGAGACCGGTGCAGGCCACCTCCCCGCAGGCATAAAGGCCGGGCATGGCGGTTGTGCCGTCAACTTCCGCCTCCACTCCGCCGCAAAAATAATGCGCCGCCGGGACAACCGGGACAAGGTCTTGTGCCATGTCAAAGCCGAATGACTTGCAGGTTTGATAGATATTCGGAAAGCGTTTTTCCAGGAATACGGCGGACTTGCCGCGAATATCAAGAAATACGCAGGCCGCGCCGGTAAGCTTCATCTCGTTGTCAATGGCGCGGGCGACGATATCGCGCGGCGCCAGAGAACCGCGCGGGTCGTATCGTTCCATGAAAGGCACGCCGGCCGAATTGACCAGGACCGCCCCCTCGCCGCGCACCGCTTCGCTTATCAAAAACGATTTCGCGTCGGGATGAAAAAGACAGGTTGGATGAAACTGGATGAATTCCAGGTTCTTGATCGGCACCCCCGCGCGCCACGCCAGGGCCAGGCCGTCGCCGGTGGTAATGTCGGGGTTGCTGGTGTAAAGATACACCTTCCCGCCCCCGCCGGTCGCGAGAACCGTGCAGGGCGCGCGATAAGCCGATATTTCGCCGCTCTGCCTGTTCAGAAAATAACCGCCGACGCACCGGTTTTCGCCGCTCACCCCAAGCCACCCGGTGGTGATCAGGTCAATCACCATGCAATGTTCCAGGATCGCGACCTTCGAGGCGCGCGCTTTTTCAAGCAGTATTTTTTCAATCTCCCGGCCGGTAATATCTCCGGCATGGAGCACCCGCCGCTTGGAATGCCCGCCCTCGCGCCCGAGATCATACTGCACGCCGGAAGCGCCGGTTTCCTCGGCAAATTTCATGCCCATCTCTTCAAGCTCTTCAATGCGTTCCGGGCCGGAACTGACAATATTGCGCACAACTTTTTCATCGCAGAGTCCGTCCCCGGCCGCGAGCGTATCCTGGACATGGGCTTCAAAACTGTCGTCGGAGGTCATGACGCAGGCAATGCCGCCCTGGGCATAATTGGTATTGCTTTCCGCGCTGTCCTTCTTGGTAAGGACACAGACCCGGCCGAACCGGCTGAGATGAATGGCCGACATCAACCCGGCTATCCCGCTCCCGACAACCACAAAATCAAAATCAAATATTCGCATAATCAGCCTTTAAACCATTTCCAAAAGAATTACAAAATCAAACCTTGGCATAATCTGCACATACTAACATTGAAAATATGCATAATATTCAAAGATTTATTTCGCTCTGTCATTCCCATGAAAATGGGAATCCAGAAATTTTCCTCCTGGATTCCCGCCTCCGCGGGAATGACAATCAAAGTAAAAGCAATTTATGACAGCAAAACAGGCGGTGTTTATTTAGTTCCGTCTGAATCCGCTCCTTTTTCCTGCAAACCAGCCGCCGGCCGGCGGTGCTGCCGGCGGAAATAAACGAAAGTGTCCAGCAGGTTTGAAAGATAAACAAGCGCCGAAACAGCCGTCCAAACCATAATCTTCATGAACGGAATCGGGCAGAAAGCCGGTATTTCATCCTTGCCCGGACAAGACGCCAGCATCCGAAGATTCCAGAACAACGGCGTCAAAATCGTGATGAACATAAAGACAATGCAAACCAGGAAGACAACGGCATAAAACGTTCCCGCCAGCCATCGTTTCTGGGTAAATTGGCCGGCGCCGGGCCAAACAAGCATGGACATATAAAATGCCAGTCGCGCGGGTAGAACGCCTTCCTGATTTTTGTCATCGCCCATGAATCATCCCCCTAACCTTGGGCTTCCACGATTACTTCGTGGATCTTTGAACGCCGGACCTTGCGAACTATAAACACCACGTTATTATAAGTGATTTTTGTCTCAACCGCCGGGAATCCCTTTGTAATATTCAGCAAGAAATCGTTTACGGTTCCCTGCTCGTCCGGCAGGTTAAACCCCGTTTTGTTCTTTAATAATGACAATGAAACGCCGCCGCCGGCCAGGAACCGGACATCCGAAAGGTGAATAACATGGGTCGGCAACAAGTCATACTCATCCTCCATGTCGCCGACAATCGCCTCCACCACGTCCTCCATGGTAACCAAGCCGGCGGTTCGCCCGGAATCATCTTGCACCAGGGCAATATGCTGGTAGCCTTTCGTCAATCCCTTCAATAATTCCGTGACAAACTGCGTGACTTTTATCACTGGAATCGGGCGCGAAATCCCCTTCAACGACGGATCTTTCGGGTTCGTCTGCATGGCGCTGACAATATCCTTGACGTTCACATAGCCCAGGACATCGTCAAGATTGCCGTTATTGACCAGGATATAGCGGGTATGGTGGTGAATATGCGCCGCGATCAGGGCGTCGGCCAGCGACATGTCCGTTGAAAGATATTTTATTTCATTCCGCGCCACCATGATATCCCGCACCGCGGTCTGCGACAGTTTAAGGCTCCGCGCCACGATCCCCTCCTGCTCGGTGGTAATCAGCCGGTTGTATGAGGCGAACCGCGCCAGGACATTTATGTCGCCGATGGCGTCATAACCGGATTTTGTCATGCCGGATGACAAAAACGGCTTGTTCAACCATTCAATAAAGATCATCACCGGGCCGAGCACTTTCACGCCCAGGAGCAACGGACGGGCAACCAGGCACGCAACCTGCTTGTTGAAACGCACCCCCAGTGACTTCGGCAATATCTCGCACCATTGAATGACGATAAATGAAAAGATGACGGAAAAAACCATGATCAGTTTTGAACCGAACAGCCCGCCGAACAAACCGCCGGCAATTGCCGCCCCCATCGTTTCGGACAGCGTGTTAATAATTAATATAACCGCAATCGGCTTTTGAATATTATGCTTGAAGCCCCTCCAGATTTCGGCCGTGCGCGGCCTTTTTTCGGATATGCGCGCGATATCAATCGGCGAAAGACTTAATAAACAGGCCTCGCTCAACGAACACGTAAATGCCAGAATAATTGCGACAACAACCGTTAATAGAAACAAAAACATCCCCAGCTCCTTCCCTCAATTTCAAGGTTTGTTGTATGCTATCAATTCTGCCGCCCGAAGGGAAGTTTCTTTTGGCTGAACCGGAGCGACAGGAAGAAAAAAAGAGATAAAGCTTGAATGTCCCGGCCGTTTTTTTATGCTTCCATCTGAATTGCATGTACCTGTAGCTCAACTGGACAGAGCATCTGACTACGGATCAGAAGGTTGCTGGTTCAAATCCAGCCAGGTACGCCACGCAGCAGAGTTCGCAGGCGCGAACACGCTGCGTGGCTGCCCTGAAGTGTGCCGAGTCCGCGAGGATCTACTTCAGGGCGCCAAAAACTATCAGCAGCAGAGTTCGCAGGCGCGAACACGCTGCGTGGCTGTCATGAAGCACAGCCCTGTAGCGTGCCGACTAACAGAAGACTCTGCTACAGGGCGTGCCGAGTCCGCGAGGATCTGCTTCAGGGCGCCAAGAAAATAAATTGCAGAAAATGAATATGCCACTTCCGTTCTGCGTTTATGTTCTCTTGAGCTCCAATGATGGCGGTCTGTATATCGGCTTTACAACCGACCTGCTGCGTCGACTGGAAGAACATAATTCCGGCACTTCTCCTGCCACTGCATGTCGTCGGCCGTTTGAACTCGTATTTTGCGAGCACTATCGTTCCAAGCCCGATGCGTTGCGACGTGAGGTCTATCTCAAATCTTCCTCTGGAAGACGGGCGCTCAAGCTCATGCTTCGGGAAAGCATCCCTCACCCACCCTCCCTTATCCATTAGGTAGTTGCCCTGCAGCGGGCCGGATCGCTGCGGCCATTCAGAGAAAGGACGATGAACAACCCTCAATCTTTCCCGACAAAATAGTGTTTGCGGCCAGGTCCATCTTGGCGGATTACCAAGCACTTATAAAAACACCCCTTTCCGGATGAGCCTGAAAAGGCCATTTTGATACTCTGGCGAAGGCGAGCAGATGATTCAAATTTTATTACTTGTAAAACACTATTCATTCTTTATGATGTGAATTACGAACTTCATGAAGGATCAATATTTAATTACCGGCGGAGCCGGGTTTATCGGCGTAAACGTCGCTGATTATTACCTGGCGCGGGGGAAAAAAGTTACCATCCTGGATAATTTTTCCAGGAGCGGCTCGCGCCTGAACGCCGAGTGGCTTGGCCGCAAGCATCCCGGAAAACTCACGATTGTTGAAGGCAACATCCAGGACCGGCGCTTGAACCTTATTGACCTGGTTAACCGGGCCGAAGTTGTTTTTCACTTTGCCGCGCAAGTGGCGGTAACCACTTCCGTCACCGATCCGGTCGCCGATTTTGAAACCAATGCCGCAGGCACGTTTTATCTTTTGGATGCCGTCCGCCGTTCCTCCTCAAGACCGATTGTTATTTACAGCTCAACCAACAAAGTTTACGGGAAAACCGAGCAATTGCCCATCCGCGACAACGGCCGGAGATACGAGTATGTCAAACTTCCCGAAGGCGTGGCGGAAACAATACCGCTGGATTTCTATTCCCCCTACGGATGCTCCAAGGGCGCCGGCGATCAATACGTCCTGGATTTCGCCAGAATCTACGGCATGAAAACCATTTGTTTCCGCCAGTCCTGCATTTACGGTCCGCACCAGTTTGGCATCGAAGACCAAGGCTGGCTGGCATGGTTCGCCATTCGCGCCCTGCGCCATGAACCGGTCACGATCTACGGGAACGGGATGCAGGTGCGGGATGTGCTTTACATCTCCGACCTGATTGAAGCCTACGAAAAAGCCATCGGCTCAATAGACCGGACGGCGGGCAAGGCCTATAATATCGGCGGAGGATCCAAAAACACGCTCTCGCTCCTTGAACTCATAGAAATGCTTAAATCCCTCATGGGGCACCCCCTGACTTATTCCTTTGCCGACTGGCGCCCGGGCGACCAGGCCATCTACGTGAGCGATATCCGCAAGGCGAAAAATGATTTTGGATGGGAACCGGTGATTGACGTGGAACAAGGAGTATCGGAACTGGTTCGCTGGCTGCAGCAGGATGAAAATATCGCCGGCATTTATTCCCGATAATGTTTTACTCAATATATTAAAACGATTCTCTTATGGCAAAAGTAAGCATAGTCATCCCGGCGCGCAATGAGGAAGTTACCCTCCCGGCGGTCTTGACTGACATAAAAAAAACCATCGCCAAAATCCCGGCGCACTCCTTTGAAATCATCGTCGTGGATGACCATTCCAACGACAAAACCGCTTCTGTCGCCGGCTCGCTGGGCGCCAGGATAATTCCCAACGCGCGTCTCCCCGGAAAAGGCCACGCATTGCGCGCCGGGTTTGAAGCTGCCGAGGGAGACATCATGATCATGATGGACGCCGATTACTCCCACCGCGCGGAGGAGATCCCGCTTTTCCTGGAGGCCATCAGCAAGGACGGCGTCGGGCTGGTGATCGGCTCGCGGATTGTCGGCGGCAGCGAAGAATACACGCCGGTCCGGGCGTTCGGCAACGTGGTTTTAACCCTGGCGGTCGGTTTGTTCATGAAAAGATTCCTGTCCGACGCGCTGAACGGATACAAGGCCTTCCGCCGGGACGTGTTCACTGATTTCCGGTATACCTCCCGAAACTTTGAAATTGAGATTGAGCTTATTGCCAATGCCTTGCGCCGGGGCTATCAAATCGTGGAAGTTTGCAGCCACGAACGGCAACGGGCCGGCGGCCAGGCAAAGTCCCGGGTCATCAAGCATGGAACCCTTTTCCTCTCAAGAATCATTCTTGAATCCTGCCGTGGCATTAAACCGAAGTCCGCGTTATCTTGATTTTTGGGCGAATAAACGCATGATCACATGAAGTTTACGTTAATAAAATGAAGTCCCATCGTTTGATCATATTTATCGGCGTCTTTTGCTGTTTGACTACGCTTTTTTACCAGAATTTCACAAAAAACATTTTTAAGGTTGGCGATCCTTACGACCCCAAGCAATGGCGGCCGCGGGTTTTTGAATGGTTCCAGAATGACATGGAAGGCGCAGTCCGCGCGATGCTGATAAAAACAAGGCAGGACGGCCTTTACAGTTCCGGCGGCATGTTCATGTATCCCAACCCGACCAATGCCTACGACCGCGCCTTTGCCCTGCACGGTAAAATTTACAGCCGGATGTATTACCGCAGCCCTCTCACCCCTGACGACTTCATTCATAAAGCCAACAAGGTGGTCGCATTGCTCTTTGCCGTCATGTTAAGCGCTTTTACGCTGTATGTTTATCGCCAGTTCGGAATTGGCGCGGCGGTGGCCTTGGTCGTGCTGACGAATCTTTCCGACTGGCTTGTCTTCATCGGGCGCAACGTCTACCAGGTATATTTTTTACGGCTTTTGCCTTTTGTTCTTTCGATGATGCTGATGCCGCTCGTGGAACGCAAAGGAAGATTTGGTTTTTACCATTACCTTGCCGTCATAGCCCTGGCCGTGCTTACCCTGTCTCTCTGCTGTAACGAATTTATTACTTGCATTGTTTTCAGCGTGGGGACCGGGCCTGTTTTTTATGGAATTTTAAAGGGACACCCCTGGAAACAAACGGCTTTCCGCTGTTTTGCCACCTGCACGACGGCAGCCGTCATGGTTGCCATCGGCATGCTGGCGATCACCTTTCAGAATTATCTCTACTACAAGGATTGGAGCAAATCCATCATTGTATTTCACGCCATTGCCAACCGGATGTTCGCGAATGATCCCGCCTTCGCCTCCTATGATTGGACCGCTCCGGCAAATGTGTCAATTTTTACAATATTCAACCAATACCTGACCCATCCCCTGCTCAGCATCCCATACCAGCAAGGAGGCCCATACAAGGTTGCCCTGTCGGTATTTGCCGCGCTATTCGCTTATCTTCCCCTTGCGATTCTCGCCTTCGCGGACGGGCGCATGTTCCCCAGATTTAATCAAAATCGCAGGTTAATGGTTGCCCTTGCCGGGGCGACATTATGGGGAATGCTTTCCAGCCTCTCGTGGGCGTTGATGAAAGGACACATGTGGCACCATCACCACATGGCCGCCATGATTTTCTATATCCCTTATATGCTCATGCTTTATATATTCCTGGGCAAAAGCCTGGAATTGGCTGTCCGGCAAATCATGGATTTTGTCCGCCGGCGCTCATGGCCGCATCTTGCGGAAAAGCCTTGACTTGGTCCACCAATAACGGGACTTTGGACACCGACCACAAGGAATCTGAAAATACGATTTTGTTAAGCCCCGGTCTGAGGGTAATGTCCTTTATTTCCCATTCTTCCAGCTGCAAGTGACGGAAATCGCGAATAGGGCGCGGGCCGCCATTATATTCCCCGAGAACTTCAATACGCTTTGAACCGTTAAGCGCCATGCCGCGCATTTTAAGCGTCACGCGATTCGTGGAAGCGGTCAGGTTATAGACATCCAGGGCGGCCTGCTTTTCCAATATGCGCCAGTCCCTGAAATCCTTCAATTCCTGCCAGAGTTTGACATAGCCCCATTCCGGGCCGTATAAAACCAGCGTAGACTTCCCCTGCTCTCGCGCGTGCCGGATGATATCCTCGCGGGTATTATAAAAAACAGTGGTAATCAGCCGATTGGTATGAGCGTCATAAAAATCATCGCGATAGGCGACCCCCATTTTGGCAAGCTTGATGCCGGCCATATTTGTAAACGCTACGCTCTTCGCGAAATAAACGTTTGAGACAACGCCCATCAGGTTCCGGCCACTGTTGTTATATTCCAAATATGCCGCGTCAGGGAAATTTTCAAAAAACGCTTTGGCCGTTGCGGGCCAGTTGAACCGCTTAAACATGTCTTCAGGCTCGGACGGCACCGTGAACGCGAAAAAGACATTGGTGGAATTATGCACCCGCAGTTCATTCCACGGATCCAGCCAGCGCTCCACCAGCACCAGCGTACGCGGCGGCAACCGCGTGTCACACCAGCGGGCAACCTCCTTGAAAGGAGTCGGCTTGCCGGTGAGTTGCGTGGAAAGCCAGGCTGGTTGCACGCTCAACGCCACGGCGATCGCCGCAAGAGCATACGCGAAAATCCGTCGCCAGACCGGCAAAACAATCACACGATGCATCAAAGGCAACAAGGACAGATGCCATGCGCCATAAGCCATCACGCTCAAATACAAGGGAAAGAGAAAGGCCAAATGCCGCTGGGCATAATAAGACCCGACCGTGGCGAAGCTGAACTTATATGCCAGTAATCCGCCGAATAGAAGCAGAACCATAATCAAAGCTCGACGACACCGATTTCGATTAAACACCAACTCAATAACCGTAAGCCCGCCAACAATCACGAGGAGCGCAATGCGTAACGGGGTTTGTCCCCACGAAGCGCTTTGTAATGCCTGCCACACAAATGTTATCAAAGGCGTTTGTAACCCGCCCATGAGGTTCCTGCTGCGCTCCATTTCTTCGGGAGCCAATGCATCACGTAAAAAATAAGGCAACCCCCACGACACGAACAGCAAGGGTATACCGATGACACCGCTCAGGACCAACCACCACCAGAAATCTTTCCTTCCATGAGGATTACGCCAGGCACGCCGGCCCAAAATCCACCCTAAAAAAAGAACATAAAAGATTCCGATGCACCAACCGGAAAAATGGCTATATATCATGAGAAAGAAGCCCATTTGGGTCAATACGTGAAAGTAAACCGGAAAAGAATCATGCCGATTACGGTGACGATAAGCCCACAAACATGCCCAAGCCTGCAAAGTCACGCCCAACAGAAGCGATGAATAGAAGTATGCCTCTCTGCTCAACTGGATGTGGAAAGGATTGACAGCCATCCATAATGCCAACAGCAAGCCAAACGCGCGGCCGGCCAATTGGCGTCCCAGCATATACATGCCAAGAACCGTCAAAATGCCGAATAGCGCGTTCGGCAGGCGTATCATGAATGCGGTCGGGGAAAGATGCAGGACATCAATGAAATATTTGGTGATTGCCACGGGAAACGGAAACTGGGCCGATTTTCCCATCAGGTCCAACCATTGGCTGAAAATTGCCCACGCGGTTATTGGGCGGTGGCAAAAGTCAAAAAAAATCATGGTATCCGCGCGAAACGATGGAACGCCCAAATGATAAAGGCGTAACCCGGCGGCGATCATGACGACCACAAACAATGCCGCATTCAGCCAGATTGACCTTGCCAAAACGTTTTTCATATTCTTCTATCTTTCCATCGACGGCGATTACATTACTGCATGGTATTAAAAATATCGCAGAATATTATGGCACCTACAATTCAAGAATATTTTTGTAAAAAACATGTCGGTTCGGAAAGCGGCTGTCAAGCGTTAAAATGGATTGACGGGAAGACAAAGAGCTGACATTCTGCCTCAAAGGCGTTTAACTATTGAGACAAGAATCATGGATCAAAACATCATATTCACGGCTCATCACTCCCAAAGAGCCGGCAAATTTATCGTTTACCTGAAGAATATCGCATGAATATTTCCATTCTCGACATTCAGCCGGACAGCGCCAGCCGCATTAAAAGAGAATTTCAGGGCGGTTACGGCCTGAAAATCAATTTTGGCAATTCGCTCAAGGCCAGGTTGTTAATGAAAATCGGCGGCGGCTCCAATACGCCCTTCATATACCTCGGCTATCTGGCCGCGCTCGCCAAACAGCATGGCCACGAGATTTCGTACGTTTATAACAATGTGCCCGAGAACTGCGACGTGGTGATCATGCACGCATCCATGGTTGCCCATTATTTGGAAATTGACGTTGCCCGCAAGTATGCGAAAAGCGGGAAGAAAATTTATTTTATAGGGCCGTTTGCCTCCTCAATGCCAGGCCTTTTTGTCGAAAACAACATATCCGTCGTGGTCGGTGAACCGGAAGCGGCTTTTCAACGGATGCTCTCTTCCGGCAGGCTGGAAGAAGGCATCGTTCCCAGCTTGGACATCATGGATCCGGACACGATTCCCTTCCCGTATTGGGATATTTTCCCTTACCAAACCTACACCTTGCGCCCGAAAATCCATGTCGCCCCGGTTTTCCCGATGTTGGCCTCGCGCTCCTGCCCCTTCAAGTGCAATTATTGTCCATACCTTGTGATGAGCAAACACTACCGGCGCCGGAGCGTAGAAAATATTATAGAGGAACTATCTTATCTGATCAAACGCTACAATATGAAAGGCGTTTTTTTCCGCGATGCCACATTTACCGCCGACCATGATTTCATCATGCGCCTTGTCGATGCCATAAGAACAAAGAACCTGCGGTTCGATTTTATGTGCGAAACCCGTCTTGATTGTTTATCGGAAGAAATGTTAATGAAAATGAAATCGGTCGGGCTGCGCGGCATTAACGCGGGCATTGAAACAAAAGACCTGGATATCCTCTCCAAAAACAAGCGCAAGCCGATTGAATCCCATAAACTGGAATCAATCGTCAAGTTCGCAGAAAGGAATGGCATTAAAATAAACGCGTTTTATATGTTTGGCTATCCGGAAGACTCCACGGCAAACATCCTGAACACTATTGAGTATGCAAAATTATTAAACACTTTTACCGCCCTTTTCTATATATACACCCCGTTGCCCGGTACCGACGGATACCAAATACTCAAGGAGAAGATCAACGCGGACTGGGACAAGTTCGATGGTTACACGCTTACCTATAAACATGACAACCTAAACCCCGGCGAATTGGATCTCCTGCGCGAAAAGGCATATGTTTCATATTACTGGAGATTGTCATACATTCTTAAATATGCCAGACAGCGCCTGTTTGCATGAATTTTTTAACATCAAGGATTGGGCGAAGATAACATGGAACTAGCGATCACCGGCGCCACTGGTTTTATCGGCTCGCACGTGGTAGACGCGGCGCTGGCCTCGGGCTACCGCGTGCGTATTCTCGTGCGCAGCGACAGTGCCGGCATGATCCCGGCATGGAAATTCAAAGGCGTGCATGTATATCAAGGCGACATCCGCGACGCATCCTCCCTTGCGCCGTTCTTAACGGGCGCCGATGCCTTGTGTCATGTTGCCGGAGTCAACACGCCCACCAGCAGGCAGAAGGATAATATTCTATCGAGCAACGTGGATGGCACGCGGCTTATTCTTCAAACCGCGAAAAAAGCCGGTGTTAAAAAAATCGTTTATACCGGCAGCGCGGCGGCGCTGGGATCCTCCCGCAAAGGCGCCATGAATAACGAAAACACACCCTTTAACTTATGGAACGCATCCACCGATTATGAGCGATCAAAATATCTGGGCGAAAAAACAGCGCTGGATCTATGTGCCCGCGAGAACGTTCCGGTGGTAATCGTCCAGCCATCCGCCTGTGTTGGCCCCGGCGACGTCAAGCCGACCTATACGGGCAAACTGATTCTTGATTTCATCAATCGCCGCCTGCCGGGTTATTTTGATATACGCAATAATTTTGTCGACGTGCGCGCCGTTGCCAGGGGGCATCTGCTGGCATTGGAAAAAGGTTGCATAGGGCAACGTTACCTGCTCTGCGGCGACGACAACATCCTGCTTTCAGAATTCTTCGGAATGATTACAGAATATACCGGGGTGCCGGCACCGCGCCTTAAATTACCTTTATGGATGGTTTTCCCGCTTGCTTATGCCTGTCAATTCGGATGGCATCTTTTTAGAATTGATCCCTTTATCCGCGTGTCCACCGTCAAACGGGCCTGGCTGAATATGCACTACGACAACAGCAAGGCCAAGTCGCAACTAGGATTTGCACCTCCATCCGTGCGAATTGCCTTGCGTGATGAGTTGCAGTGGATGCTCGACAGGGGCATGCTGGATCGTCGGCAAATTACGTTGCAATCATAAATAGTCCTGAAAAACCTTTGATTTTAAGCATATCGGGGCAATAAGGATATTTCCATGCCCAAATTTGCGCAAGATTCAGCGTAATTATATTCTTTGTTGGATGTTTTATTTTCCCGCATTATAGATTTGCTGAATGCTATCCGCGGGAAGGGCACGATCAAAAATCATTACCTCATCAATCATCCCCTCCACATAAAGACCTTCTGCTTGTCCGATGGTGAGAGGAGCGCTGGCAACCGGAACGGGCAATTGATTGTTGTCAGTTGCAGCACACGCGCCGTCAATGTAGATATTGTAGAGATTTCCGTTACGGGTGACAGCCAAATGATGCCATTTGCCAATCTGCGGCAACCATGGATATGACGCGATTCTGAAACTTGCATTATTTGGATTGTTGATATGGAAACAAATATTGCCATTCAGAAACTCAAATGCCCATTTATTCCGATCCCCTCCACCTTCGTTGTGTCCAATAAAATCATGCTCATTATAAGGAAGAGCATCCAGCTTGAGCCAGAGACAGATGGTAAAAGGTTTCATGCCGAATGACCACAATTCGTTGTCTGGCACTTGTATATAGCCCATACGTCTTCCCACCCTGATCCCCCCGCCAACTTTCCCGTCCTGGACATACTTGGCTCCGCAGAGCACGCCGTTATTTCCTTTTCCACTCTTGTCATGAATGACATCGCTATCCTCGGCATCGAAGGTGAAATACAGAATTAAACCTTCTTTTACACTGTCAGAACGCATTGTCACCGACTTCAGCAACGGCGTCGGCACTTCTTGATCCCCAAAAGCGGTTTTCAACTCGAATGTTTTATCTTTCCATATTCCACTCAATCGGTCTTCGTTTTTAAAGTATAATACGGTGTTGGTCTTGCAGGAATCATGCTCGATTCGGTTAAGAAGGACGAGCGGAACCGACATGTTCCCGAATTCAGTCTCAATAGTAATATTAAGTTTCTTAGGTAACCCGACGACACTTGACCCGTCTTGTGTCTTCAATACAACACAAATCGAATTAGTATCCTTCTCTTGAGCGTACCCACAAGTGACAGCCAATAATAATCCAGCCAAGGCCAGTTTTGCTTGTTTCATCTATTTATGCCTTTCTAGTTTCAGGTTTGTCCAAAGAATACGAAATTTAGAAGTATTATATTGACGCTGCCGGCTGATGGCAACGAAGATCCGTTAGCGCACATTATTGTTCTTCTCAACGATGCCCGCTCGCATCATAAAATATTTAACAAGACGTATAGCCCCAATAACATAAGAAATCAGCAATGATGGATGTTTTATCGTCTGCCAGAATAACCGCGCAACAACCATGGGTCGGAAATAATATTCCCGAAGCAAACGGTTAACCGCGGTGTTCATCTCTGCCTGGGATAAATCCGGATACTGCATGACGGCCGTCTGTTCACCGTCCATGGCGTAGTCGCGCCACGATTTCATGGTGATATAATTGTTTTGTCGCGCCCAATGGAATAGCTCGGTTCCGACCTGCGGCATTACGGCCGAGGCCTGAATCGTGTCTGTGTCCACCTCCTTGGCAAAGCGGATTGTCTGCTCAATAGTCTCCCGCGTCTCTCCCGGCAGGCCGATCACCCAGCAGGCATGGGTGTTCAGACCGGCCTTGCGGGCCAGGGCGACAAAATCACGCGTCTGTTCAAGCCGGATCCCCTTGTGCACCCGGTCAAGGATCTGCTGGCTGCCGCTTTCGGCGCCGATCAGCAGCATCCGGCATCCCGCCGCCTTCATCATCCTCAAAAGGCCCTCATCCGCCCAGTCCACCCGCGAGTTGCATGACCAGGCCACCCGCCGCCCGCTGGCAATGATCAGCCGGCAGATTTCACGCAGGCGTTCCCTGTCCGCCGTCAGGGTGTCATCCTCAAAAAAAACTTCCTTGACCTTGAAACGGTCAAAATTTTCCAGGAATTCCGCCACAACCCGGCCGGGAGAACAATAACGATAACGCCGGCCGTGCATCACCTGCGGCCATTGACAAAACACGCACCGGTTGGGACATCCCCGTCCGCTGATTTGATCAAGGAACGGATAAAGATAGGTGTTGTTCCGATACTTCCGCACGTCAAGGTATTTCCAGGCCGGGAAAGGCAGCTCGTCGAGATTTTCAATCAGGGCGCGGGGCGGATTTTTAACCACATCCTTCTGCTTCCGCCAGGTAAGCCCCGGAACCCCGGCCAGGTCGGTTCCGCCGTCCAGGGCGCGGGCCAGATCGCGCACCGTATAGTCATATTCGCCCCTGGCCACCGAATCAACGGCGCCATCGGCTTCTTTAAGCGTCGCCTCGTCATAAACGGTTACATGCGGGCCCACAAAAACAACGTGAGCGCGAGGATAAGCGGCCTTACATTCTTTGGCGCAATTTATATCGCTATAAATGGAAGGCGTGGTCGCATCCAGCACCAGCAGATCGGGTTTCCATTTCGCCGTGAAATTAACAACATCCCCGATTGAACCGTCCTCGGCGATAAAATCTCTAAACGCTATTTCAAAGCCTTCCTTTTCCAGGACCCCGGCGCTATAGGCCAGCCAGTCCGGATAACGCATGGCGCGGGTCCTGTTCACCACCGGCCACCGCTGGGAACGGCAAAAGTCCTTTAGAAAAGGCGCGCTGACCAGTGCCGCTTTCATGGCTCAGTTCCTCCCCTGTCCGGTCAGCAGCCGGAAAAATCCCAATCCGCATCCCGTCACTATGGCCAGATTCCGTGCAATAATTGTCGGCACGCTTTTCAAGACAAAAACCAGACCGCGCTTTCCGGCGATAAAAGCAAAAAAATGAAAATTGACAATCAGAAGACCGCCGAACAGCAATCCCGTTGCCATCCACTGTCCAAGCAATCCCGAAACTACCGCCGCCAGTGTCAAAAACATTTCCAGGTAGATAAGCCGGCCATGGTGCGTCCTGCCCTTAAGGAGCCCGGATGTCTTGATGAGCATCGGCACGGCATCGCGGGCAAACCCGAATTGTTGTTTCAGATAGCGGCAAAGGGTGCCGGCAAAATCATGATACACGCCGTTTTCCCTGTCCCACCACAATTTGCGGTTCCGGCTTATTTTCCAGGAAAACTCCATGTCCTCGCTGCTGGCCGCCCGGTAATTTTCGGGAAATCCGCCCGCTTCCTTAAACAGCGCGGCCCGGCAGAAAAGGTTGTTGGAGACCAGGGTTTCAACATAGCCGCCGATATGGCGGCGCCGAAACGCCAGTTCCTCAAACGCGAATTGCTGCATAAAAACTTCCTTCCATGGTCCCGCGTATCCGCCGCCGCCGCAGTCAACCCCGCGCGCGCGCATCGTTTCCAACGCCAGCCGTACCCAGTTTTTCGGCGCGACCACGTCCGCGTCCGTGAACATCAGCACGTCGCCCCGCGCGGCCCGCGCTCCGGCGTTGCGCGCCGCGCCGGCTCCCTTTTGTCCCCCGGCGCGAATCAATGTTGCCGGCGCCTTGACCAAATCGGGAGTGCCATCCGTGGAACCATCATCCACGACAATAACTTCCAGCACCGGAAAATCCTGGTTTAATAATGAATCCAGGCAGCGGCCGATTGTGGCCGCCCCGTTATGAACCGGAACAATAATTGAGACCGTATCCGAAGAAACGGGCAAGCTCATGGCTGACTCATTTTTTGCGAAGGATATAGAGCGGGCGCTTTTTACTTTCTTCAAAAATACGGCTGATATACTGGCCCAGCAATCCGATGGAAATCATCTGCACACCGCTGAAAATCAACACGGCCGCGATCACCGAAGTCCAGCCCGGCACCGGCCCGGATGGATTTTGAAACTTGCCCCAGAGAATAATGGCCAGCCACAGCACCCCCAATATGCTCACGCAAATTCCAAGTCCCGATACCCAGCGCAATGGCGCGGCCGAAAACGACGTCATCCCGTCAATCGCCAGGCGCAGCGACTTCCAGGCCGGATACTTGGTTTCCCCGGCAAAACGCGCCTGCCGGTCGTATTCCACGGCACACTGGGAAAACCCCACCCAGGAAGTCATCGCCCGCATATAACGGTGCGCCTCGCGCATCTGCTTAAGGGCTTCCACCACCGCCCGGTCCAGGAGACGGAAATCGCCGGCATTCAAAGGCACATTGAATTTAACCATCATCCGGAAAATTTTATAAAATGAGTGTGCCAGGAATTTTTTTACAAAACCTTCCCCCTCCCTGCTTTTGCGGACGGCGTACACTACCTCAAAACCCGCGCGCCACTTGGCCAGCAGGTCGGGAATCACTTCGGGAGGATCCTGAAGATCCGCGTCCATGACTATCACCGCGTCGCCGGCGGCGTGATCAAAACCGGCGGTAATCGCGATCTGGTGTCCGAAATTGCGGGAAAAACGCAGGAGCCGGACGCGCTGGTCTTCCAGCGCTTTCTGTTCCACCCATTCCGGGGAGCCATCCGTGCTGCCGTCATCCACAAAGATAATTTCCATTTTTTCCGGCTGTTCCTGGAAAACGCGGCCAAGCCGCTCATAAAGCCGGGGAAGATTGTCCTTTTCATTCAAAAAAGGAATGACTACCGAAACGGTTTTAGATTTTTCATTCATTTCATTCATGGCAACGACCTGTAATTTAACTAATTGTTTTTTATTATTCAATAGAATCGCCGCAAAATCAATCCCTATCTTTTAAAACTCACTTGGCAAACTGGATATTTCATGATATTTCTTCATATTCATTATGCTTGTTAAAAGAAGATTTTTCTGATAACAGTGATTTTCGAAATTATTCGTTAATACGATATGCCTGAAAAAAATATTAAAATTGCAGCCAAGCCGGCCTGGAAGTGGCGGTATCAACGCAATCAACCCGCCGCCAAACAACAGGGCTCCGGGCCGGGGAAACTCATCGTTCAATCCATGATCGCCTTTGCGGTCGCGGCCCTGTTTGCCTTCGTCTTCCACCGCGTCATATTCGCCGGCATCGTGGCGGGTATCGGCCTCCTGATCCTTTTCTGCGGCTTGTTTGTTCCCAGGCTTTACGCCGCCTTTGAACGAATAATCGGTATTTTCGCCTACGGCGTGGGACAGGCCCTGACCTGGCTTCTCCTTGTGCCGTTCTATTACCTGTGCTTCCTGCCCGCCCGGATACTGCTCTCGCTGGCCAGGCGCGACCCGATGAAGCGCGCCTGGGACCCGGCCGCAACGACATACTGGAACGAGGCAAAGCAACCTTTCAACAACAACCAGATAACAAAGCAATTTTAATGAATATTTTAGGCATAAGCGCATATTACCATGACTCCGCCGCGGCGCTCGTCCGCGACGGCGAAATCATCGCCGCGGCCCAGGAGGAAAGATTTTCGCGCAAAAAACATGACGCCGGATTCCCGACCGGCGCGGTGGAATACTGCCTGGCCGAGGGTGGCATCCGCGACGAAATTGACGCCGTTGCCTTTTATGACAAGCCTATTTCAAAGTTTGACCGGATATTGCAGACTTATTTCAGCGTCGCGCCCCGCGGACTGAGCTCATTCATGATGGCGGCCCCGCTCTGGCTGAAACAAAAATTATGGATACCGCTGATCATCGAGTCCACCTTCAATAAAATCGGCGTTAAAATCAAGGACCCGCTTTATTTCCCCGAGCATCACCAATCCCATGCCGCGAGCGCGTTTTTCCCGTCGCCTTTCAAAAGCGCCGCACTTCTGACCCTGGACGGCGTGGGCGAGTGGGCCACCAGCACGGTCGGGCACGGGATCGACAACCGCATTGAGATTCTGCGCGAGATGAAATTCCCCCATTCGCTCGGCCTGCTCTACAGCGCCTTCACTTACTTTACCGGTTTCCGGGTCAATTCCGGCGAATACAAACTGATGGGCCTGGCGCCCTACGGCGAGCCGAAATACCTCAATACCATAATGGATAACCTGCTTGAGTTGAAGGACGACGGATCTTTCCGGCTCAACCTTGATTATTTCGGCTTCCTGGACGGCTTGACCATGACCAACGAAAAATTCGCGTCATTATTCAATGGCCCGGCCCGCAAGGCGGAGTCGGAAATCACCCAGCGGGAAATGGATATCGCGCGCTCAATCCAGGTCGTGACCGAGGAAATTGTCCTGAAAATGTCCCGTTACGCCCAAGGAGTGACCGGGGAAAATAATCTTTGCCTGGCCGGCGGAGTCGCCTTGAACTGCGTCGCCAACGGACGGTTATTGCGGGAAGGACCCTTTAAAAACATCTGGATCCAACCGGCCGCCGGCGACGCGGGCGGCGCGCTTGGTTCCGCCTTGATGGTCTGGCACATGGCAAAAAACATGCCCAGGTCGGCCGACGGCGAACATGACAAAATGAAGGGCTCCTATCTCGGGCCGGATTTCGCGCCGGATGAAATCTCGTCCTTCCTGGAAGCCAGGGGCTATCCGGCAAAATATTTCAAGGATGCCGGCGAATGGAAAAAAGAGGTTGCGAAGCTGATCGCCGGGGAGAACGTCATCGGCCTTTTGAACGGCCGGATGGAATTCGGGCCGCGCGCGCTCGGCAACCGGTCAATCATCGGCGACGCCCGCTCGCCGAAAATGCAGTCGGTGATGAACCTGAAAATAAAATACCGCGAGTCATTCCGCCCCTTCGCCCCGGCCTGCCTTGAGGAAAAGAAAGAGGAATATTTCAACCTGGACCGTCCTTCGCCCTACATGCTCCTGGTCGCCCAGGTAAAAGAAAGCCGCTGCAAAAACAAATCGGACACGGCGGCGATGCCCATGCGCGAGCGGATCAACGCCATCCGCTCCGATGTTCCCGCCATAACCCATGTTGATTATTCGGCCCGGATTCAAACCGTTTCCGCCGCGACAAACCCCGACTTTCACGGGATAATCGCCGAGTTTGAAAAACTGACCGGGAGCGCCGTCATTATCAACACTTCGTTCAACGTGCGCGGAGAACCGATTGTCTGCACGCCGGAGGACGCTTACCGCTGTTTCATGCGCACGGAAATGGATTATCTTGTCCTCGGGCATTACATACTGGACAAGCGCGAACAGCCGCCCTGGAGCGAAAAAGGCAACTGGCGCCTTGATTACGTCCTGGATTAAGAGAGTAAAAACATGCTTAAAATAAAACCTTTCCCGGCCTTGCGGCCGCGCGCCGACCTGTGCCAGCAGGTGGCAAGCGTGCCTTATGACGTCGTTGACCGCAACGAGGCTTTCGCCCTGGCGCGCAATAATCCTTTAAGCTTCCTGCACGTTTCCCGCTCGGAAATCGACCTGCCGGATAATACCGATCCGTATTCCCCCGCGGTATACCGGAAGGCCGCGGATAATTTTGCCGCCTTGCGGGATCGCGGGAGCCTGATCCGCGATCCCCGGCCGTTTTTTTACATCTACCGCCTGAAACGCAATTCTCGCTGCCAGCACGGGATCGTGGCCTGCTGCCATGTCGGCGACTACGAAAAAAACATCATCAAGAAACACGAAAAAACCAGGATTGAAAAGGAAGAGGACCGGAAAAACCATACCGCCGCGCTGAAGGCCCACAGCGGCCCGGTTTTCCTCATCTTCCGCGACGAGCCGGCCGTTGACCGGCTGACCCTGGAAGCCGAACAGCAGGCGCCACTTTATGATTTCACCGCGCCGGACGGCGTGGGGCATACTGTCTGGTCCGTGCCAAAAACCGATCCCATGGTTGAGGCCTTCCATCAAATACCGGCGGCTTATATCGCCGACGGTCACCACCGCGCGGCCGCCGGCGTCCGGGTCGCCAGGGAATTGGGCCAAGAAGGGGAAGCTGACGAGCAGGCCGAATACAACTGGTTCCTCGCCGTCCTGTTTCCGGCCAGCCAGCTGGAAATTCTGCCTTATAACCGCTGCGTGCGCGATCTCGGCAAATTAACAATTTCTGACTTTCTTTCCGCGATCGGAAAAAAATTTGCGATTGATCAAAACGCCTCCCCGTCCCCTTCCCGCGCGGGCACGATCAGCATGTTCCTGAAAAATACCTGGCTGGGATTGACGCCGCTCAAAAAACCGGCCAGGTCGGACGTGGTCGCGGCGCTTGACGTGAGCGTTTTGCAGACGGAACTCTTTGATCACATTCTCGGCATCAAGGACCCGCGCACCGACAAGCGGCTTGAATTTATCGGCGGGATTCACGGCACGAAGGAACTGGAAAACCGGGTCAACTCCGGCAAGGCGGCGGTCGCTTTTTCAATGTATCCGGCGGCCGTCAGCCAATTGCTGGCGATTTCCGACGCCGGGGAATGCATGCCGCCCAAAAGCACCTGGTTTGAGCCCAAGCTGAGGGACGCCTTGCTGATCCACACGTTTTGATCCGCGATTCAGCAAGGATGCTGATTTTTCGGACCCCGCGTGGCGGCGATGAATTGTCCGGCCGTTTGCCCGGCGACTTTTTTGAACACCCGCATGAAATAAAACTGGTCGGCAAAACCCATTTCCTGCGCCGCCTGCTTTATGGCAACGCCGCGGATCAGCAAAGCCTTGGCGCCGGAAATCCGCTCGGCCAGGACAAACTCCATCGGACTGCGGCCGGTATGCCGGCGAAACATTCTGCGGAAATGCGGCTCGCTCAAATGGCACATCAACGCCAATTCGCCCGGCGCAAGCCTGGTATTTAGGTTGCACCTGATATGCTGCACCACGGCATCCAGATTGGACCTGATGTCGCCGATGAACGCCTCGGAATGCCCGGCCCGGAGCAATCCGGCCAGCATGTTTAAAATCACGGCCTGGCGTTCCAAGACCGCCGAGCGGTCTTCAATATCCATCAGCCTGTCCAGCGCGATAAACGCCCGACGGACGACATCCGCCGCCTGGTAAAAGACCGGTCTTTTCCGGTCAAGGTCAACCGCTTCAGCCTGGCGCCGCGCCGCCGGCCCATTCCAGACAATCCAGCGCGTGAACCAGGTCTTGTGCGGATAATAAGCCGTCGGCTCGTCGGGCGTAAGCAGGAACACATCCCCGGATTGAACTTCATGAACCCCTTTGTCTTTCGTCAACATCACTCCTTCGCCCGACTCCACTGCCACAACCGCATACTGTCCCAGGATGCGCAGGCGGTGCGCGGGCAAATGGACCGATCGAGCGCTGTTGATACGGTCCACCCAAAACCCGGCCTGGCGTTCATAACGACCCGGATTGCGAAATCTTGTTTCCCGGAAGACCGGCAATTTTATGATCGTTTTGTCCATATTCCTGATCGCCGCGTCCATTGCCCCGCGGCGTAAAGTCAATTAGTATAACGCCTGAAAGAAATCAAGAAAGATATGCAAAGGAGACACCATGAACGAGCGCGAAAGATGCTTGAAAACATTATTGTTTGAAAAACCCGATCGCATCCCGCTCTGCCCGGGCGGCGGAAGGCAATCCACAAAGGAAGCCTGGCTGAAACAGGGACTGCCTCCCGAAAAGGTTGACAACTATGCGGAATACGCCTACCGGCAGGCCGGCGGCAAATTGCCCTGGCCTTCCGGCGGCCCCTGGTTTCCGGTCGTCGAGCGCATGATCCCCCAGTTTGAAGAAAAAACCATTGAGGAAAAAGAAAACTCGAGGATCGTCCAGGACTGGAAGGGCAACATCTGCGAAATTGACAAGAAATTTACGGTGGAATACCTGCGCAATGCAATTGATTTCGTGACCCGCAGCTGGATTAAATGCCCGGTCGAAAACCGGAAGGACTGGGAGGACATGAAAAAGCGCTATAACGCGGACGACCCGGCGCGTCTTCCGGCGGACGCCGCGGAGCTCGGCAAAAAACTGGCAAACCGCGATTATTTCGTTGAAATCGGTTTTTCCGGGCCGTTCTGGCAGTTGCGCGAATGGGTCGGGTTTGAAGGCTTGTGCATTTTGTTTTATGACGATCCCGCCCTGGCCGAAGACATGATCGCCTTCTGGGAAGACCATGTTGCCCGCCTGCTTGCCGGGACCTTCAAGCATTTCAAGCCGGACAGCGTGCATATCTCGGAAGACATGGCTTATAAATGTTTTTCCATGATTTCGCCGGACATGGCCCGCAAGTTCCTGCTGCCGACCTGGAAACGCTGGGGGGAAATCATTCGCGGCGCGGGCGTGCCGATTTATGCCTGCGATTCAGACGGATTCATCGGAGAACTGATCCCGCTCTGGATTGAGGCGGGCATCAACGCCTGTGACCCGATTGAGGTGGCGGCCGGCAATGACATCAACTCTTTCCGCAAGCAATTCGGCAAAAACATGGCCTACCGCGGCGGGGTGGACAAGCGCGCCATGGCCAAGGGAGGAAAGGTGATTGAGGCGGAAATTGAGCGCCTGCGCCCGGTGATTGAGGACGGCGGATATATCCCGTCATGCGATCACGGCGTACCGCCGGACGTTTCCTGGCCGGATTTTGTCCATTACACGCGCTGCCTGGCCAAGGTTACCGGCTGGCTGTAATCCGCGTCAGGCCGTGGGATCCTGCCATTCGGAGCGGCCGTTGGGTTCGGCCGGCGGCTTGTCGGCCTGCCTGATTTCATTCACATTGACTTTTATGGAATGAACTTCGGCGATGCCCAGCCCCTCGCGCATGCTTTCGCGCACGCGCTGCTGAAGAACCTGCGAAAGCTGCTGGATTTTTGTCCCGCATTTCACGTCAATATCCAGCTGGACTTCTATCCTTCCGTCGCGCGAAGCGGTAATATCGGCCCGCAGATTGAGGATGTCGGCAAATTCATCGGCCAGCTTCTTTAAAAACTCGTTGACCGCCTTGACGCGGATATTAACGCTGCCGCCCTCGTTTTCAAACGAGAGGAACTGCTCCTTGGTGTCGGAACTCATGGCTGTCAGCCAGTAGAGCATGATCATCAAGATCAGCAGGGTGCCGGTGACAAATTTGCCGATGGCGTCGCCGAGCAGCAGGTGGCCGATGCTGTTTTGAACTCCGAAAACATCGGCTAAAAAGAAAATGCCCAGCGCCAGGACCGAAACCGTAATCACGAATTTCATCACACCGTGTAAAAATCTCATATTTTCACTCCTCCTTGTTCCTTTGTTTCCGAAGGCATTTTCACGCCCTGAACCAAGACGTCAACAACCCCTACTTTTTTGCCGGTCATATCTTCAATGGCGCGGCGGACCTCGTTTTGAACGGCCCAGGCCACCTGGGGGATTTTCGCCCCATACTCGATGACGACGTTGACCTCCAGGTGGACTTTCTGGCCCTGCAAGTCCACCCGCACACCGCGCTCGCTGCTGTTCCGGCCGATCATGTTGGCGATGCCGTCCGTAAAGGAGCCGTTCATTTCAACCACGCCCGGCACTTTCAGCGCGGCAATCCGGGCGATCACGGCAATCACCCCGTGGTGCACCATGATGGCCCCGAGATCACTACCCTCATCCGGCCGGTCATTGCCGAAATACGGGTCGGCGAAATTTTTCTTTTTGTCCGCCCGTTCAGGCTGGAAATTGTTTTTTGTCTGCATGTGCTGTCTCCTTAACAAATTATCGGAGAATGTTCGTCAATCCGCCGCCATCCTTGAGGAAATTGTCAAGGAAAGACGTGCTGTACTGGCCGCGCCGGAAGAGCGAATCGTTCATGAGCGCCTGGCCGAGCGGCACCGTTGTTTTCGGTCCTTCAATAATAAACTCTCCCAGGGCGCCGTACATGCGGTTGATCGCCTCCGCGCGCGTCGCGCCCTGCACGATAATCTTGGCGATCAAGCTGTCATAATACGGCAGGATTTCATAGTTGGGATAAACGTGCGAGTCGATCCTGATGCCGGGCCCGCCGGGAAAATGAATCCATTCCACCTTGCCGGGCGAAGGCGCGAAATTATTGAACGGATCCTCGGCGTTCACCCGCCACTCGATGACGTGCCCCTCGGGATTGACGTCCTTCTGGCTGAAGGAAAGTCGCTCGCCCGCCGCCACCCGGATCTGCTCCTTGACCAGGTCAAAGCCGGTTGCCATTTCGGTTATGGTGTGCTCGACCTGGATGCGCGTGTTCATTTCCATGAAATAAAAATTTCCGGAGCGGTCCAGAAGAAATTCAATCGTGCCGGCGTTGCGGTAGCCGATCGCCTCGGCCGCGCGCACGGCCAGCTTGCCCATCTTGCGGCGCTGGTCGGAACTCAAGACCGGGCAGGGAGTCTCTTCCATCAATTTCTGGTGGCGGCGCTGGATGCTGCAGTCCCTTTCGCCGAGCTGGACCACGGTGCCATGATGATCGGCCATGATCTGGATTTCAACGTGCCGCGCGTCATCCAGGTATTTTTCAACATACACCGCGCCGTTGCCGAAGGCGCGCTCCGCCTCCGAGCTGGCCATGATGAAAGCCTGCGCCAGACTGACGTCATTATGGGCGATGCGCATGCCCTTGCCGCCGCCGCCGGCGGCCGCCTTGATCAGCACCGGATAGCCGACCTTCCGGGCCACTTTCAAGGCTTCCTCCTGGGTCTTCAAGACCGTGTCGCTGCCCGGGATGGTCGGGATGCCGTGCTTTTTCATCGTTTCGCGGGCGACTGATTTATCGCCCATGCGCTGGATACTGTCGGCCAGCGGGCCGATAAAGGAAATATTGCAGCTTTCGCAGATCTGCGCGAAATGCGCGTTCTCCGCAAGGAAACCGTATCCGGGATGAATGGCGTCAACATCCGTCACTTCCGCCGCGCTGATAATGCTGGAGATTTTCAAGTAGCTGTCCTGGGCGGCGGCCGGCCCGATGCAGATCGCCTCGTCCGCCAGCTGGACGTGCAGTGATTTCTCGTCCACATCGGAATAAACGGCAACGGTCTTGATGCCCATTTCCCGGCAGGCCCGGATGACCCGCAACGCTATTTCACCCCGGTTGGCAATTAAAATTCGGTTGAACATATATTAAATCAGGCACATAGCAACAAAGGCACAGAGGCGCAAAGTTTTTTCAGCAAAACATTTAATAAAATGCTCCTGTCACTTTGTGCCTTTGTCACTTCTGCCTATGTGCCTCTCCAATTAGTTATATCTTTTCAATCTTGAACAACGGCTGGCCATATTGAACCGCATGGGCGTTTTCAACCAGGATACCGCGCACGACGCCGCGCACTTCCGCCTTGATTTCGTTCATGACCTTCATCGCTTCCACAATGCATAAAACCGTGTCGGGCGTCACCTCCTGCCCCTCGTTGATATACGGCTCGGCATCCGGCGACGGGGAACGGTAAAATGTTCCCACAAACGGCGCCTTGACCTCAACCATGTTGGCCTGGTCGGCGGCCGGCGCGGCCGGCGTCGCGGCCGGCTTGGATTCCGGGGCAGCCGCAACCGGCGGCGCGACCGCCTGGACGGTATGGATCACCTGGCCGGACTGGCCTTTCTTGATCATTATCCGGACGCCGTTTTCCTCAAGCTCGAACTCGTTCAGTCCGTTTTCGTTCATCAATTCAATGATACGCTTGACTTCTTTCAGTTCCATATTCACCTCTTTTGCCTTTCCTTTTTACAACGAGTCGAAAGATAATCAACCAACGCGATCAAGGCCAATTCATAGCCCGGAACGCCGAACCCCATGATTTGCCCCAGGGAGGCCGCGGCCGTGTGGCTGACGCGCCGGAAATCTTCCCGCGCGGCCGTATTTGACATATGCACCTCAACGCAGGGAACGCGCACCGATTGCAGCGCGTCGCGCAGGGCGATGCTGGTGTGCGTGTAAGCGCCGGGGTTGAAAATAATCCCGTCATACTTGCCTTCGCTCGCGCCAATCCTGGAAACAAGAATTCCCTCCACGTCGCTCTGGAAAGCGTCAACCCTGGCTTTGTATTCCTTGGCGCGCCTTTTGACCGCCCATTCCACGTCGGAGAGCGTGGCGGTTCCATAGACGGCCGGCTCCCGCTTGCCGAGCCGCCCGAGATTCGGGCCATTCAAGAGTAGAATTCTTAACATATCGGCTTATTATCCCTATTTATCGTTCAAGGCCAAGTCTTTTTTTTGGTTCTCTGCCTTGACGCTTAACCGGATAATAACGCCGGTGCGCCGCCGGACAAAATCCGGTTTATTCTTCCTTGTGGTTGTTACCGCCGAAATATTCAAAGCGCAGGCAGCATTTCAGGCGGCCGCACATGCCGTTGATCGAAGATTGCCGCAACGGCAGGCCCTGGTTTTTTGCCAGGCGCACGTTGATATTGTCAAATTTTTTAAGCCACTCCTTGCAGCAAACAATCCGTCCGCAGGTCGCCAGGCCGCCGCGCAGGGCGGTGGCGTCACGCACGCCGATCTGCTTCATTTCCACCCTGATATGCAGCTCGGTTGACAAATCATGGACCAATTGCCGGAAATCAACCCTTTCCTCGGCCGTGAACACGATCGTCAATTGCGACCGGTCAAAGGCATAGCGAATGCGCTCCATGCGCAGGGGAAGGTTGGATCCGGCGATTTTCTGCTGGCAGACACGGACGGCGTTTTTTGAAAGGAGAACATTCTCGCTGGCCACGGCCTGATCCTGCAGCGTCGCCCGCCTGAGCACCGTCGGCGCGTTCTTGATTTCACCCTTTTCGCCCTTTTCTCCCTCATTATTCCGGCACTCCATGACCACGTGGCCGTATTCCAGGATGCCCTCCTTTTGGACAATGCACGCGTCGCCCTTGTTGATCGCAAGCGCGACAGGACTGTTGCACTGCCATAAATGAATATCCCCGCAATCAACTTGCAGCAAACGATACATGCCCCTCCTTGCCGCCGGCCTGCCCTGAAGTTTCGGAATGGACGGATAATTTAAGAAACGCCCTCTCGATCACCATGAATTCCGACAAATACTGGTCAAGCTGGGCCTGCAGATCCTCAACCACGTTGACATTATTCATCGCCTGCCAGGCCGTCAAACCGGCGGCCGCCGCGCGGATTTGCGACGACTCGGAACGGAAAAAAAACAAATCTTCGCCCAGGCCGTTCGCGCCGAAAAGCACATCCCGCTGCCACAGGAGCAGCAGGCGCAACGCCTCCCGGCGCCTTTCGCGATATATCGCCTCGGTCCTTGCCTCGCTGATTTTCTCGAGGTCATCGGCCTGCTCGTCGCCAACCTGGTTGAGCTCCAGCCATTCGGCCGCCTCTTTTTCGGCCTGGTCCCGGATGCCGTTCAGGAGCTCCAGCATTTCCCGCGCCTGGAAAAGTTTCGCGGCAATCCCCCCGCTCCCCAAGCCCGCCGCGATCCCGGCCACGGCCGAGCGCAGCCCGCCTTCCGCTTCATCCGCGCAATCGCTCAACGCCACCCTTTGACAGCGGGAAATGATCGTCGGCAGAAGCGCCTCCGGCTGGTCGGTCAGCAGCAGGAATAAACTGCGCGGCGGCGGCTCCTCCAGGGTCTTGAGCAGCTTGTTCGCCGCCTCGTTGTTCATCCGCTCGGCGCTCACCAGGACAACGGCCTTCCAACCGCCTTCAAAAGTCGTTTCAAACGTATTCCTGATCACCCCTATAATCTGTTCCACGAGGATGCCGCGCGACTTTTTAATCGGCTCGATCCAGACGACATCCGGATGAATGCGGCTCGTCACCCGCCGGCAATTGTTGCAAGCGCCGCAGGGCGGATTGCCGGAAGGAGCCTTACAAAAAAGCATTTGCAGGATGTTTTCCGCCAGTTGCGCGGCGTTGCCCCGCGGGTCGCCGACAATCAGGTAGGCATGCCCCAGGCGCCCGCTCTTAAAACCATCCTGGAACCTTTTCAGCGTATCAGCAAGTTCACCCTCCAAGGGCATTCCGCACCGCCTTCCAGATATCCGCATGAACGTTTTTTACCGGCCGGTCCGCTTTGATAACGCTGAATCGCCCGGGCGTTTTCTTAGCCAGGACAAGATAGCCGTGGCGGACGCGTTTATGAAAAGTCATGTTTTCGCTTTCAATCCTGTCTTTTTCAGTTCCATGCCTCCGATTGCGGCAATGCAGCCTTTTGAAACCGGTCCGCAGGTCAAGATCCAGGAGAATCGTCAGGTCCGGGGAAATATTCTGCACCGCGAAGGCGTTGATGCGCGCGATCAATTCAAGGTCGCAGCCGCGGGCATAGCCCTGGTAGGCGGCCGTGGAATCCGAAAACCGGTCGCAAATGACATGCGCGCCGCGCCGCAAGGCCGGCAGGATGACCGTTTGCACCAGCTGGGCGCGGCTCGCCATGAAAAGCAACAACTCCGACGGCGCGCACATTTTTTCCGCGCCCCCTTTCCGGCTCAGCAGCAACCGGATCGCCTCGCCCAGGCGCGTACCGCCAGGCTCGCGGACCTCAATGACCTCATGCCCCGCCGCGCGCATGGCCTGCGCCACCATCCGGGCATGAGTGGATTTTCCGCTGCCCTCTATGCCTTCAAACGTGATCAACTTGCCGCGCGCCGCGCATGGCTTGCCGCGAATATTTTTATCATTCCTTTTTGACTTTGTCACTTTGCGCCTTTGTGCCTCTTCAGTTTAAACCCATCCGCCAGGTCCTGGACGATCCAGCCCTTGGCCTCAATTTCCTTCCGAAAACGGTCGGCTTCCGCCCAGTTTTTGCCCGTCCTTGCATTCTGCCTTTTTTGCGCCAGTTCAACCAGGTCACCCCCGGGCTGGTCGTCGTCATGTTTTAAAACACCCAAAACACTGTCAATTGCCGCCAGCGTTTCAAGCACTTTCAAGGCCTGGGCCTGCGGGAGCGGCCCGGCCGTCATCCTCCGGTTGCCTTCATGGACCAGGTCAAACAACGCCGCCAATGCCTCCGGCACATTCAAATCTTCATCCATCGCCGCGCGGAATTTATTTAAAAATCCGTCAACCCAATTAAAATCATCCAACGGACCGGTTGCAGTAATGTTTTTTGTAACAAAATTATTTTTATCCTGTCCGACAATTTCAAGCAGCCTCCCGCCAAACTCATCCAGGCGCTGGAGCGAGGAACGGGCCGCGTCCAGCGCGGAAAAGGTGAAATTAAGCGCCTGGCGGTACTGGGCCGAAAGCAGCACATAGCGGATTTCCCGGCCCGTATAACCTTTCCGGATCAAATCGCGCAGGGTATGAAAGTTGCCGAGCGACTTGGACATCTTACGCCCGTCCACCACGAGATGGGCGCAATGCATCCAGTATTTGACGAACTGCTTGCCGGTGGCCGCCTCGCTCTGGGCGATTTCATCCTCGTGATGGGGGAAAACATTGTCAATCCCGCCGGTATGCAGGTCAAACGATTCCCCGAGATATTTCATGCTCATCGCGGAACATTCGATATGCCACCCCGGCCGGCCCCGGCCCCAGGGCGAATCCCAGCCAAAATCGCCGTCATCGGCATGATGCGCCTTCCAGAGCGCGAAATCGGACACATTTTCCTTTTCATATTCATCCTGGGCGACCCGCGCCCCGGGCTTGAGCCCTTCCATGTCAAGGTGCGCCAGTTTCCCGTATTGCCCGAACTTGGATATGCTGAAATAAACCGAGCCGTCCGCGGCGGGATAGGCGTAACCCTTGCCGACCAGGGTCTCAATGAGCTTTATCATTTCCGGGATATGGCCGGTAGCCGCCGGATAAAGTTCCGCCGGCTCAATATTGAGCGTGCCCAGGTCGGCAAAAAAAGCTTCCTTGTATTTACGAGTATAATCGTTCAAGGCCAGTCCGGCGGCCCTGGCCCCCCGGATCGTCTTGTCGTCCACGTCCGTCAGGTTCATGATTTGCCGCACCCTGAAACCGCAAAACTTCAGGTAGCGGCGCAGGATGTCCTCAAAAATATAGGCCCGGAAATTGCCGATGTGGGCGTAATCGTAAACCGTCGGCCCGCAGGTGTACATTCCCGCCGCCGGCGGGGCAAGAGGGATAAATTCCTCCATTCTCCTGGTCAAAGTGTTGAATATGGTCAGCATGTTGTCCGTTCACCGTTCAAGGTTCAGAGTTAACCGTCAAATCTCTGCGTTTAGGATTGGCTGATTTCCACTCCTCAAATTTCACGAGATATTTGATAAATCCATGGATGACAGCTCGCGTCCTTCCGGCGAGTTCATAGACCTCTTTAAACTCTTTTTGAGAAATATATTCCTCATCCAAGGCAACATAGAGCTCGCTCTGAACCTCAGTGCAAGAGCGTTTGGCATAACGCAGGAACCGGATGAATTCCAAACTCGTATCGGAATCAAAACCTTCCGCGATATTATGCATTACCGAACCGGCTGCGTCTCTGATCTGTCCCTTGAGTTCATAATCACGCGCAAAAGGCGGTTTCCGGGTTATGCGATAAACATCTCTTGTCAGTTCCCGCGCCAGTTGCCACGCCTCAATATCCTCAAATCGTCCAATCTTCATTTTTCTTAACCCTGAACGGTGAACCTTGAACGGTCAAACCTCTTGCCTAGCCGCACTCCACCGACGCCACCGCCATGGCCGCGATTCCCTCGCCGCGACCCAAAGCCCCCAAGCCTTCAAGCGTCGTGGCCTTGATGGATACTCTTCCCTCGTCCAGTCCCAGCGCCCGCGAAATATTCTTGCGCATTTTTTCGCGATAAGGCGCCAGGCGCGGCCTTTCGGCCAGCACGGAAACGTCAATATTGACAATTGCCGCCCGCTTCTTTTTCAACCGCGCGCCGACCACGGCCAGCAGTTTCAGGCTGTCGGCGCCTTTCCAGCGCTTGTCATTGTCGGGAAAGTGCACGCCGATATCGCCGTCGGCAACCGCCCCCAGCAACGCGTCCATGACCGCGTGGCAGAGGACATCCGCGTCCGAATGACCGCTCAACCCGACCCGCGACTTGATCAGCACTCCGCCGAGGATCAATTTCCGCCCCGCCGCAAAGCGATGAATGTCAAAACCTATCCCGGTGCGAATCATTTGCCGGTAACTCCTTCTTTAAAAACATACAGCTTGCCAGAATGGATCAAATATTCAATCCCGAAGAAATATAATTCTCGCGCCATATTTCCGGACAATTGAAACATCGCCGGCTCCCGGCCGCCCGGGCTTAGCCTAAATTCCAGATCTAATTTTCACCCTTGCGCTGTAAAGTAATATTTTTTACCGAGACCGCGCCCTTGAATTTGCCCCGCACGTGCAGCCGGATGGAACGCGTCCCCTTTGGCAGATCAAACGTCTGCTTTGCCAGCGTCCATCCGTTGCGGCGCGTCAGGGCCGGCTCTTTGACAATATATTGTTCCACGGCAATTTCTTCCTCCGCCGTTTTTTTCACCAGCGAAACCGCCGCCCAGGCGCTGCCTTCAAAATCAGCGCTTTTGCGGAAGGAAGCCTCCAGGACGAATTTCATGTCATCGGTCACGGTAACGGCGCCTGATGATACCCCCATCTCCACCTTCGGATTGGATGATAAAATCCGAAATTCCATGTCGCCGTCGTCGCCCCGGCAAACTTCAACGCTTTGCCGGTACTTATCGCCCAGATGCAGAACCCACCCCGGCACGGCGCTGTTCGGCGACATCGGAGAATCCGGAAGAATCAAAAGATTTCGGGATGGGACAACGCGCGTAACGGCAACAACATCGGCCCGGCCGATGATCGCTTCGCGATGAATCTGACCATGCCGGTAAACCGCGCCCGTGATGATCAAGGCGAAAACAATCAGCGCCGATGCCAGCGCGACCAGGCGCCAGCGTTGCGCTTTTCCTTTCAGCGCCTTGATGTTTTGGACTTCGACGACGTCCTTGACGGACTGCTCCTTTGAAGCCGGCGGAGTAAAATTCAAGATGGCGCGCAGCGGCTGAGCGGAAAGCATCGGGTCGCGCTCCAAAAACCCGCCGATCTCCAGCGGCAGACCGGCAGCATGCATGGCTTGGCGGTAAGCCTCCAGGTCAAAAGGTATTTTACGCCAGAAAACGGCGTTTTGCCGCAGGTCATAAATGCAATAGGACGAGCGCACGTCGCCGTCCCGGGGATTACCCACGGACCCGACATTGACCAGGAAGCGTTTCCCGCGTTCAAGTTCAAAATCTTCCGGATCAATACGATGCGGCTTTCCGCTGCCGCCCATCAAGAAAATTCCCGGACAATGGGTATGCCCGTTGAAAAGCAACGGCTCTTCAACAGCTTGCCACGAACGCAACGCGTCCTTGGGTTCAAACACATAGTTAAAGCGGCCCGGCTCGTCAAATTCGCCGTGCACACACCGGAAATTTTTTCCGGCAAGCGAAAGCGGCATTGTTTTCAGGAAGTCCAGCGCGGAGCGGCTGACCCGGCCGCGCGTCCAATCCAGGATCAAGCGCGCCTGGGCATTAAAAAGCGCGCCGTCCAGCTTGCCGCACAGCGCCGCGTCATGATTCCCCAGCACGAAGTGATCAACCGCCGCGTAAACCGACTCCAACACCTCGCATGGATTCGGCCCGTACCCGACCGTATCGCCGAGGCAAATGATCTGGTCAATGTGCGAGCTGCGGATATCAAGCAGGACCGTTTTCCAGGCCTGCCAATTGGCATGAATATCAGAAACAATAGCGTAACGCATTGAACACCGGCCTCATTTATGGGACTAAAGCAGTTTATAATTGCGAAGAAACTATGTTTTAATGTTATTTGTAAATTATGTTGATTGCAAGGCAGGAATAAGTTTTGTATTGTTTTACAAAGGAAATGAACACCCAGCGTCAAAAAACGAACGTGGCCCTGCTCTCGGTGCTTTCCAACACCTTCCTGGTCGTTGGCAAGATCGTTGTCGGCCTGATGATCAATTCCATTGCGATCATTTCCGAGGCGATTCATTCCGGCATGGATCTCATTGCCGCCATTATCGCCTATATCGCCGTCCAGATTTCCGGCAAGCCGGCGGACCAAAAACACCCCTTCGGGCACGGCAAGGCGGAAAACCTTTCCGGCGCCATTGAGGCGCTCCTTATTTTCGTGGCCGCCGGCTGGATTATCTACGAATCAATCTTAAAACTGATTCAGCCCCGGCACATTGAGGCCCCGGCCTGGGGCGTCGTGGTGATGCTGGTTTCCGCGGTGTTAAACTGGATTGTCTCCCGCCTGCTTTTCATGGTCGGCAAAAAGACCGACTCAATCGCCCTGGAGGCGGACGCCTGGCACCTGCGCACCGACGTCTGGACCTCGGTCGGCGTCATGGCCGGCCTGGGCATTATCTGGGCCGGCGATTATTTTCTTCCGGACATCAATCTCAACTGGGTTGACCCGGTCGCGGCGCTGATGGTTGCCACCATGATTCTCAAGGCCGCCTATGACCTGACCATCAAATCGGTCCGGGACCTGCTTGATACCGGGCTGGAACAGGCCGAGGAGGAACAAATCCGCATTTTGATCGTTTCGCACGACTTGCAAATCCGGGGTTTTCACAACCTGCGCACGCGCAAATCCGGCGGACGGCGTTTTATTGAATTCCATGTCCTGGTCAACCCGGCCATGTCCGTTAACAGCTCGCACCAATTGACGGACGAGCTGGTCGCCAAAATCAGGGGAATAATGCCCGACTCGCTCGTCACCATCCATGTCGAGCCCTGCAAGTCAAAATGTTACCCGAAATGCATGGCGGGTTGCCTGGTCAAGAATAAACCGAACGCGCGGCCGGAGCATAAAAAAACGACCGGGAATCAGCCGTGACCGCGCGCCGGCCCGCCACTCCAACGCACATAGTCGTCCCGCCGGACGGCCTGGTGCATGCCAGCGACCGCGATGATCTTGCCTGGATAAAAACCCGCGGCAGGGGACAATATTCCGTCCTGATTTCGGCCACATTGCTAGGACGCCGGATTACCGGTCTGGCGCGGGAAATTATCCTTGAGGCGCGCCGGAAAAAGATAAAGGAAATTCATTTCCTGGTTGTCCTGAAGGGGGCCGTGTTCTTCGGATGCCGGCTGGCGCAGGAAATATTCCGCCTCGGCGGGCCGAACGTGGTCCTGCACTTTATCCACGCTTCCTCATACGGCAAGTCAACGCGCTCCGCGGGATATTGCCGCATAACCGGCAAACTAAACCTGCCCCGCGACGGAAACGTCATGGTGATTGAAGATATCTGCGACACGGGACTCACCCTCGACCGCCTCAAAAGGCACATTGGCAAAAAAACCGGGGGCGGGAAGAACGGCCTGAAATCAATCAAGACCTGCGTTCTGCTGGACAAGTCCGGCCGCCGCCTGGCGCGCCATGCAAAATCATCCCTCGCGGATTTCGTCGGCTTTCAAATACCGGACGTCTTTGTCGCCGGCTTCGGGCTGGATCACGCCGAAAAATACAGGGAATTGCCGTTTATTGTCGCGGTAAACAGAACGTAGCCTGCCGATGGACACCAATCATATCCGCCATATTGCATTCAAATCATGAATTCCGGCGGCCGTGGCCGTCCGCCCTCCAGAAATCCAATATCCAATCTCAATTGGAGGGCGACAGGCCCTGTCGCCGCATTTTCATTTCAGGCGTGAGACCCGGACCTTCGCCTCACGGCCCGTAGAGACGGATTTCATAAACCCGCGCTTCCGCCGCGCCATGGCTGGCGCGGTATTCAAGCCGGATGCGGTCCGTCCGGACAGCCGGGAAATCATGCACACAAAGCCGCCGCTGATTGTCTTCCTCCTGCAAAAGCATCTTCCATGCCCCCTCTTCAAACGCGAAGACCGCGTAGCTTTTCATCAGGGTCGGCATCAATCCCCTCCCCAACCTTCCCCAGGGCGGCGGCAAATAAATATTCGCATCCAGGTCGTCATCAAACGTGATCCGTATTTGACCGATTACGGCCGGGGCCGGCAATTTTAACTCAAGGCTGTGCGGCCAGGGACTGGCCGGGTCCGACATCCATAAATTGGCGCCCTGTTCCGGACGGTTGACCCCGTTGACGACATTGGAAGGGCCGTAGGGACGCGCCGCCGGGGTCAAGCGCATCACGAACGCTCCGCGGTTTCCCTGTTCGTGGCCGGATGACGGAATTGAGCGCCAGCATTCCTTGTCGCGCATCATTGACCAGGTTGCCCGGTTGACGCCATGCGGGCTGGGCCGCTGGATGGCCCAATGAACGCCTGGAACGGCCGGCAAATGAATCCAATAATACCGGTCCGCCGGCAGGGGGAGGTTGAAATCAAACGCAATCCATTGCCGCTTTCCTGGAAAAATATCGGCCTGCGCAACGGCCAAATCTTCAGCGGACGAAAAATCGTTGATCGTGGCGGCCGACCTCAGGCCGAGACTTAACCGCGCCGGGCCGGGACATTCGGACCGCAACAGCAGCTCCACCTTTTCCAGGCGATCGGCGCTGACCGGAAACATCTGGGCCGCGGGCGTTTTTAATTCACATTCGTCGTCGGCCCGGCGCAAGTCCAAAGTTGCCTCGCTGGAAGCGCTGACTACGGCGCCGCGGGCGAAGTCTTCCGGATCGGCGTTTTTCATCCCGACCAGGTAACAATCGTCCTTCAGCAATTGCTGCTGCAATTCAACGATGCGTTCTCTCCCAAGTTGCCGCGGGGTTGATTTATGGCGCAGGCACAGGGCGGCGGCTGTCCCGGCGGCCTGCCCCATCACGGCGCAGGTCGCCATGACGCGCACCGTGCCCAACGCCACGTGGCTCGCGCTGGCATTGCGTCCCGCGAAAAGCAGGTTGGAAATATTTTTTGAATATAGCGAACGCAGGGGAATACTGCACGGGCCGGGAAGGTACTCGTGCGTGCAGGGCGGCTCGCCGGCATAAATACCCCCGGGCGGATGAATGTCAATCGCCCACCCGCCGTAGGCGACCCGGTCCGGGAAAACCGTCCGCGCCCGCAAATCGTTTTCATTCAGAATGTATTCGCCGATCAGCCGCCGGCTTTCGCGCATGGAGGGGAAAGGACAAATCCAGGTGATGGCGTAGTTCGCCACGCCATGATCGCCGGTGTTCTTCATGTGGTCCCAGACCCCGTATAAAATTTTCAACAACTCGTCATGGATGGCCTCCGCGTCATCAATGGTGTTTTTTTCGCCGCCGTATTCTATCCACCAGAAGCCGCAGATTTCATCGCTTTCCAGGTCAAGTTTTTCCATCCCCGGATGACGGAAGGGCAAATCGGCGTCGGTGGGAAATTTGCGCGCCCAGGCCGGGGCGGTGAAAGGAACCGGCCGTCCCATGTCCCGGGCGCAGAAGATCAGCGAATTGCCCATGGTTTTCCGGTCGGCAAGTTCCGGCGCGAGGGTTTCCCCGAATTCCGTCCTCGCCTCGCGCCCCATCCGGAATTCGGCGCCGGCAAGCGCCCCGAGCGTGCCATGGCCGGTGCAGTCTATGAATATCCGGCCCTCAAACGTAAATTCCTTCTCGGTTGAAATCTGGCTCGCGCGAATGGAGGCGATATTTCCGCCGGAATTTTTACTGACATCGCGGACGGAGGTGTTCAGGTAAAGGGACAGGTTCGCCTCGCGCTGGGCCATTTCCCAGAGGATCACGCTGTGCAGGGGAGCGGCGCTCGCGAAATTTGACGAGCGCCGGAGCAATTGGAGCGCGAATTCGTCCACCAGGCCGCTTTCCCGGACATAGCGCGCCAGGGCGCTCCCGGAACAGTCCGCGCCGCAAATCCCCACCAGCAATTCGCTTGAGGCGTTCCCGCCCAGCACCGGCCGGTCCTGGATGAGGACCGTTTTGCATCCCAGGCGCGCGGCGGCGATGGCGGCAAATGTCCCCGCCAATCCCCCGCCCGCCACGACGACCTCGGCGCTTATGTCATTTTCTTTAGATATCATAAAGATAGGCCCGTGAATCAAAGATTACCTCGGCGCCGCAGGGCAGCGCCCAGTGCATCCGGCAATCCCACGTCCAAAGTATCCTGTATTTCAATACCATAAGAAAATAATCCAAATCAATGCCTGCCGTCAATGACGCATCAGGCCGCTTTGTCCGCCGCCGACAGTTCAGTTGAACACCCGCCAAAGAACGCCGTTGCCTTCCAGTTCAATCGGTTTGGCAACACCGCGCACGGCAAATTTGGTCTTGACCGGAAACCGGCTATGGTTGATCAGGATGACCAGCAGGCGGCCGGAGGAGTGTCGGCGCACGTCCAGTTCAATCCGCGGATCATGGCAACTGACCGGACAATCTTTCCCGATAGTCTTGGTAAAAGCCCTGAAAAAGGCATGGATGCCGTGGCGGCCCAAATCCTCCGGCGGGACCGAGGCCAGGGCCGCTTCCGGCGCATAGGCCATGAAGAAAGCCCTGCCCTTTCCCAGCTCATGCCGCACGGCAAGCGCCCGGCCTTCCCGGTCGCGGATCATCACCCGGCCGCCGGAGGCGCTCACCAGCAGGAAACTGCTCCCGCGCGGCAGGACCAGGCCTTTGCAGGCGGCAAATTCATCCCGGCAGTTTTGCATGACAATGTCCTTGCCGATGTTGATTCTTCCTTCCACCTTCACGCCGAACAACTCGTTGAAGATGGAACTTGTATGCCGGCTGGTGGAAACGAGCGTCCCGCCGCGTTCAACCCATGCCTTGAGTTTCAGCCAGGTCCCGGTCAGGAGGGGCGACGCCGACGAGTCGGGCAGGAAGAGCAGTTTCCCCTTGAAATCATCCAGGTCGTCGGCCCAGACATACCTGGCCCGCAGCCCGGCCTGGCGCAGGAAAATATAGTGATGAAAGAGGCGCGAAAATTCGCGGTGCGTTTCCGTCGGCTTGATCACCGGCGCCAGGATCCCCGCCTCGGGCAGGATCTGTTCCCATTCGGCCGGCGGAAATTTTCCGACAAACTCTGAAAACTCCCGCAGGGATTCGGCGGCCGGCTTGGGCGTCCCATCCAGCCGCATGATCCCGAACTTTTTTTCACTCGTATAAAGGTCCATCGGCGGTTTATCCTGGATTAAATCGTCAAAATCATTGAAGACCCAGGGCATGACGCCCATTGCCCCATTGGCCAAGTTGCTGAAAAGCATCACCCGGTGGAATTTGCCGATGTTTTCCTCGGAAGCCATGATATCGCTCCAACCCGGCGCCTCGCAGGTGAAAACCCCTTTCCCGGCGCAGTCGTTGAATCGCACCGACCAGCCCAGGAAATAGGCGCTGCGGAATCCCAGGATCAGGTCCTCGTCGGCATGCGGCGCATAGGCCGTGACCGCCATGACGTCCAACGTTTTCGCCGCGCGGCGGATGTTCATGCCGTAGTTGCCGTTGACGATGTGGCCGAACCCGAGGGTGACGGCGCGGCGTTTATCCTCCTTTTTGATTGCCCGGTACAGTCGTTCAACCCAGGCGTGGAAGCGCTCCGTGTCGTAGGGCAGCTGATCCGCGCCGGGATTGCGGCTGTACCATTCCGGCTCGTCGCAAATATCCCAGCAGAGGATATTTTCATGACGTTTCAACCTGCGTACCATGGCGCGCAGGTGATTTTCAGCGCGCGACACCATCGGCTCGGTAAAAAAGCTCCGGCCGGCGCGCCATGAGACGTCATACTCGCGCGTGGCGACGCCCACCAGGAACCAGGGCATTACGAAAATATTCCGCTTGTGCGCCGCCGCCACAAACCAGTCAAGTCTGTTCATCATGTCCTTCCGGAATTTACCGGGTTTCGGCTCCGCGAATTCCCAGTGGATGGGTATGCGCACCGCATTCACGCCGAGCGCGGCCATGGCGTCGAAATCGGCCGATATGTCCTTTGGCCGCCAGTCTTCCCAGAAATTGGTGCAGACATGCCGCGCGACATAATTGATCCCGACAATGTAGATCGGTTGTCCGTCCAGTTCGAATCCCGCGGCGGCATTCCAGCGGCAGATTTGGCGATCTGTAAATATTTGATGATTCATCGTTGATCCTTTAGCCTGCCAGCCGTTGGGTTATGTGCTTTAGACTGACTGCCAGCTTCCCTTGATGCGTTAAAATCCATGGCGCCAGAATGTCCTCCTGATTGAAATCGATGGAAATCCAGCCCGACTTCTTCTTGACTGATTTGGTTCTGAAAGAACTTGGAACATAGCCGTCAAAATGGAGCTGATGAAGTTCCCATGGTGCGCCGGATTGCTCCGGGTGAATTTTATGGCATCCCGGGGCTTGTGGAAACATCCAGATGCTATTACTGGTGTCCAAGGAGCAACTGTCAAGCGACAGCCAATAACATGTCCCGGCGCAATCAAGCAGTGGTCTGACGTCAACTGTAAGGCCATTGAATCCGACGGTTCCTACCAGTTTGTCTTTATTCAGCAAAAGCACGCCAAGCCGGTCCTGGTCGAAGCGATAGGAGAACAATCGGTTTTCAAACTTGACACGCTCAGGCATTTCGCGGGTTGGTTGTTTTTCCAGATCGGCGATCAGGTGATATGTCATGTTTCGGAAATGACGGGTGAAATGATAGGGAGCCTGGATGTCCAGTTTCGGCTCCCGTCGGTATATGGCCCCATACACTTGACGGACAAAGTCCACGGGTAATCCCGGTTCCAAGGCCATGGCCTTGCCGGCCTCAACCATTTCCGTCAACACTGACGGATCGGGACGGAATCCGTCCCGTTGCCAGAGCAAGATTGTGCCGTGCGTGGCCAAACGTCGCAAGGTGGCTTGCAAGCGATCATCGGGATCAATCAGCCGGGGAATAACCAGAAAGCGGGGAGTCGGGGTCAATAATCGCAATTCGTTTTCATCCATAATACGGAAAGGGATTTCCGCTTTGATCATGAAGCGCAGTTTTTCCTCCAGATAGACATCCCCTGCGACGAGTTCCGCAGACTGCAACTGGTTGAAACGCATTCGATTGGCGGGCAGAAGCACAACAATATCGTTGCGGGGCACAAGCGGCATCGGTTGTTGTCCTGCGATCAGAAACGATTCAGCCCAGAAAGTGCGACCTGTTACCTTCGGTTGATTATCATGGGCATACAAACATCCCCACGGAAATTGGGCATGGGCGGGATCGCGAAGCATCCAATTTAATAGCAACGCCTGCCCCTGGGCAATTCCGAGCCGCAGGTTCAGGCGATATTTATATGAAGACTCAGCTGTTTCCGGGGGATCGTACTGGCCGAACTCGGCATTGGTGGTGGCCTTGCCTTTATGCGTCGAATCAACCAGCATATTCGGCAATGGATCCGGCTTCATGGCGTGATGTGATATTGCCAGGAAATCCAGCGCCTGTCCGGTATCTTTAATCAGGCGAAAATAATGCGAATGATCGACAAATTCCGCTGTGAGAAGGATGCCGGGGCTTTCCTTCGATATGGCCTTTCGAAGAACGGCGCACCAATTGTTGAAGGCTTGTGTATCCTGGGGCAGACCATCATCAAAGAGATAGAAGAAGACTCCTCGGAAACGTGCCATGCGACGGGCAAACTGCCGGGCCAACCTTATCGCCGAATGTTTATCGCGAATGCACGCCAGCGCGCCTGGAAAGAACAGGCAGGGCGCGAACACAACGCCATGATGCTGGCACATTTCCGCCTGAGTTTCAATGATGTCCCAGACCGTTGCCGGGAGGTTGCCCGATGATTCATAATATGACAAGTGGACCGGTGAAAAAATCCTAAGGTTCATGGCACGCATCTGTTTAAAGAGAGGCTCCCATGAGAAAGGATTTTCCTCCGGTTGTCCCCATTGATGGAAACCATCCGTGCGCGCCCCCAGCAGAATCGCCGGATTCCCATTCAGGTAGAAAATGTTTTGCCGGTATTCCAATAGCGGGCCTCTGGCGCGCGCGCGGGAATGGTCTGCCCATACGCCGCTTTCCATTCGATCAATGACCTCGCCATTCTGTTTAAGCACGGCCCGAATCGTGAGCAATCCCGGCTTAACAAGGCGGGGAATACGGATGTTGAAGGATTGGACAAGTTTTGCCGGCCGAATCATCCGTTGGCTTTGAGCCAGAACCCGATCCGCTTGCTTCAAGATTAAATCAATCTCGATATGCCGGCCGGGCGCCGCCGCCGGGGTTAATCCCACACTCGCCTGGAGCCTGCCGCCAGCTTGCGCGCGGTATCGGCCGGGCCTGACAAATGAAAGCCGGGAATGATGAACCAACCGATGGGAAAGTTCCGCCAATCCGCGATGAAATGCCTGGGTTTCCGTCTGCTTCAAGCATGAAAAATCATCAATTTCAATCAGTCCCCAGCGGGAATTCCGATACCGCCCGGCAAAATTAATCAACGCCGCTCCAGCCATTCCTAGATTCACCTGTCCCCTGGCCTCCGTGGCCTGAATCAGGGTAACCAGGCGCGCACACGGGGTTTGGAAGATCGGATTATAATCGTGCCCCCAAACGCCATACATCAGCGGCTGAGCCGCCACACGCTGACGGCATTGCACATTGGTCGCCGACCATAATCCCTCGTGAACTAATGCCTGTTCCTGTTCGATCGAAAGGATTTCACCCAAATCGGCCGTAACCGCATGACCGGAAAAACAACCGTTCAATGTCAGCGGCGCCGGCCACTTCTTGCCGGACAAGCGTTCGGCAGCGATAATGTGGCGATGCCGGGTCACATCGAACCGCAGTTGTTCGGGGGAACGCGAAGCGTGGTCACCGACCCAGTCGGGGGTCGTCGCCGTGATGCCCAAGTCTAATCCCAATCTCTGCCACCTGCCCTGGACAAATACCCACGGATCGGAAAACGGCAGGCTGCCGATGGAGAGCAGATGACAACCATTCCGTAATGCGCGATACAACCAGCTGGCGGCGGGAAAGTCAGCGCCGGCCAGATTGGCAATAAGGTGAAAGGGCAATTTTGGTTGATCGCCATTATCCGGAATGGCCGTTAAATGATCCGCTGAAAGAAGGGTAACTCCATATCCCAAACGTCGAAATTCCGCCGCCAGCCGGGAATCATTAATGCCGGGAACAGGTCCTTTCAATTCATTTCCGGTAAAAAGAGCCACACGACCGGTCGGCCCATCCTCAACCTCCAGGTTGAACGAATGATTTGCGGTCAGAGGGCTTTTTCGGCAAAACGCCTGCAGCGACATCAAGGCGTACAAGGAACGATAGGTATTATATACCTGATCGCCGCTGGGCAAATTGGCGCCGAAAAAGCGCAGTTGAATTTTTTTCACCCGCCCGGCGCGGAAAGGAATGAAGATTTCCATGTCTTCATTGCCGCGAATCGGAATGTTCTGTATCCGCTGCTGATCGTCGCTGATTTCCAGGTCAAAATCCCTGATGGCGTGGCGGTTGCCGTCCTGCGATCGTTTCGGCAGCGAGACCAAGCCGATGCTGTCCATGAGGACGGGCTTTTTAAGCGAAACGGAAATCCAATGTTGCGCCGCCGGTCCCAGGGCGGATTGCCAGGCGATTTTCCCGCCGTTTTGCGCCGGACAAAAATGTCCCGCCAGCAGATCCATGGGATTACCCGCGCAAGGCGAGGATGTGATGGTTTCAACGCGCGCAGCGGTTAAAAGATTATACCGGCTTGCCGGCAGGTGACGGGCATTGACCGATAGACGATATGACAGATAATTCATGATGGGTTGCCTCATCTTATTCCTGAAAATCCAACTGAAGATGCTGGCGTTTACCGCGCAAGACCCGTTGGATTGCTTTTGGCTCTATTTGCCGCGGTTGTTGTTTCCGTTGCGCGCAAAGGGCCGCGGCCGCGCCGGCCGCCTGACCGATGCTTCCCGCAATCGGCATCACGCGATAGGCGCTCATGGCCACGTGCGTGCCGCTGATAATTCTTCCGGCCAGCAAAAGTCCGTCAATGTCCTTTGGCACAAGCGCGCGATAGGGAATCCCATAGCCGGGCATAGGCGCTGACGGAAGGTTCGCGTCATCACCCCATATATCCAGGCCATAGGTCCCAACCGCGATGGTATCAGCCGGCAGCTTGCCGGACCGTAAGTCGTTTTCAGTCACGACGTGTGCGCCTGTAATCCGGTTGGATTCGCGCACGCCAATCCGGGGCGCCAGGTAAATCGCGTGCCCATTTTCGCGCAGGATGGCGTGGTCCCAATCCATGGACTCCAGCGCTTCCGACTGAGCTTTACCAAGCTCCACCGGATCGCGCGTATCTTTACACTTCACGGCGCATCCCCAATGCAGATAGAGCCGCGGTTTAATCCTCATGGCCTTATCCGAATCATTATGGAACCAGCCAAAGCCGTTGATCAACACGCCCAGTTTGGCATGTTCCAGCTTTGACATATCAAAAGGTTCGCGCTCGCCGAGCCACTGACTGAAATACATCCACGTGCAATCCTGCACTTGATCATCTTTGACCGGCGGCGCATGCGGCTCGCCGAAATCCGCCGTTGACTCTCGACCGTACATGGCCTCGCAACCGGCCATCAAAGCCACGTCCCCGTTACCGGTGGCGTCTATGCTTACCCGGCTTTTAATCCGGAAGGTCGCATGCCCGCCGCATGCGACCGTTATCTCCTTGACCCGGGGCCGGGCGCCTTGTTCCGCGCAATGGACACCAACGGCTCTGGCGCCGGTCAGCACCGTGATGTTCTTTTCATGGCACAACAGCCGGTGGAACACACGCATAAAGCTGTCGGGCAGGAAAAAGAACGGGGCGGTCTTTTGGTCCGCCGTCAATCTATAATCGGCTCGCAAAATGGCTTCCGCTTCTTGTAGAATGCCGGTGAGCGGCCCGCCGCAAAAACAATCCACGTAGTAATCCGTCATTGCACCGCCAATGACCGGATCTTCTTCTATGAGTATCACTTGCGCGCCGGCGCGCGCAGCGCCAATAGCGGCCGGAATGCCGGATGCCCCACCCCCAATGACCAAAACATCCGTTTTAAGATCTTGATAAATCATATTGTTATTACGAGTTTAACACAGTCTTTGTGTCTATAACTGGCGGTCGGCAACCGGCCGGAATGTTTTCCCGACCAGGTTATTTCCCCCGCGTTTCAAACAACGCACCTGTTGCATGATGGCGTCAATCGCGAACATCAAGGCCGCCTTGGAAACGGTTTCGGCCCGCAGCGGGTCAGCCCGGATGCCGGTCACGATGACAATATCCGCCAACTCCGCCAGGGGCGACTGGTCAAAATTTGTCAGGCAGATAATGACCGCCCCGGCCTCCTTGGCGATTCGCGCCGTCCTGAGTATTTCCCGCGTGCTGCCCGTGAACGACACCAGGAAGACCGCGTCTTTCCCGCCCAAATTCCCGGCCTTTATATATTGCATGTGGCAGTCCATGACGCATTCCGCGGAAATGCCGTGCCGGTTCAGCTGGTATTCAATCTCCCGCGCCATGGTGGCCGACCCGCCGAAACCGGCCGTGATGACGTGGCGCGCGCCGATCAAGGCCGCCGCGGCGGCCTTTAAACTTTTCTCCGCCAGCGCCTGCGCCGCGTCGTCAATATCGGCATGGACGCGCTCGGCCAGTTCGGGCAGCGCCCCGGCGATTGCCCGGCCCCTGTCCTTCCTCCGGGCCAAGTCCTGGGTCAGGCGGATCTTGAATTCCTGGAACCCGGCGCATCCCAGCCGGCGGCAAAAACGGATGACGGTCCCGTAACCCACCTTGCATTGCCGGACAAAATCCGTGATGGAGCGGTAAATAATGTCGTCATGCACCAGGACATAATCGGCCACCTTGCGTTCCTGGCCAGTCAGCTGCGGGTAGAGGGCGCGGACCTTCGGCAAGCATCCCGGCAAACCGTCCGTGGAAGTTTTGGATTCTGGATTTCTTTTTTTCATTGTCCGGTCAAGATTCAAATCTCTATTTCTGTCATTCCCGCGACTTGTCCGCCAGGCGGCGCCAGTTGCGCCCCTGGTAAAACGCCATCACGCCGACCGCCCCGAAGTTGAGCGTTTCCGCGAAATCGGTCTTGACGTACTGGAAGTTAGGCATCGCGGTCACCCGACTCAGCACCACGCCGTTTTCATAGATTCCGTCCGTCACCCGCGCGAGGAACTGGTAGGCGCACATGTCGCGCGCGAATTCATCCTTCAAATAATAAGCGAGCGCCAACCCGACGTCGCAACTGGTCAGGTCATGCATTCCACCCTTGCTCATGACGCCCATCGGGCCGTCGTGCCAGATGCTTTCCGTCCAGTCAAACGTGAAGAAATAATTCTGGGGTTGGTCAATATACACGATGGTGTTGCTCAAGGCGGCCATCAGGAAGGCCTGTTCGGCGCGCTCCTTCCATATCTCTTCCTTTGAACAGAGGTATTTTACGAGGAAAAAGCCGGCCGTGGCACAGAGCGCGTCGGAATTGTTGGGGCCGTCCTCCCCGCCGCCGGCGAGCCGGAGCACGGAGGGCTTGCTTTTGATAAGCAGGTCGGCATGCTTCAGGCAGAGCGCCTGGAGCTGTTTGCCCAGGGGATCGTTTTTTGGATTGAGAATTTCCGCCAGCTCCCAGATGTTGGTCACCCAGTTGTTGACCGTGCCCCGGCCGGGTATCTGCGCCTTGTGCGTCACTTCCAGGGTCGGGTAACGGTAGCGCGCCTCCAGCTGTCCTTCCGGGCCGGCCATCTTGAGCAACGCGCGCGCGAATCCACATGCGTATTGCAGCGCATCTTCCGCAAGTTTCGTTTCGCCCCGGGCCAGGAATACCGAGCGCACCATGAGGATGGACCGGATGGCGATTACCGGGTCCGAGGGACGCACCGCGTCCAAGAGCCCGGGACTGCCGTCGGGATAGATAAAGATCGGAAGGACTAGCGCGCCGTCATCGTGCTTGTATGCCAGGCGGACCATGGCCTTGATGCTGCCCCAGACCTTTTCCAGCAGTTTGCGGTCGCCCGTCTGCCGGGCAGCGGCGGCGATGATCATCAACGCGCGCGGGTTGTGACTGCAATAGGCCGCGTTTTTCTGGCTCTTGCCGTGCGGACCGCGCGTCTTGGGGGTCAGGCGCTTGACGTCCATGAACTGCGGCATAAGCCCGGCCACGGGTCCTTCGGCCCAAAGTCCGCCCGCCGCCGCCCGCCCCATTTTTTCAACCCACGCGGAAATATTTCCCGCCGCCGAGATTGTCCGGTCGCTCACGCCTTCCTTTGTTTCCACGAGAAGACGCGACACGCCGTGCGGCAGTTTAATCCTGCTGGTCCAGCGCTTCTTGCCGGCCGCCTGGACCGGCCAATCTTTCCCGGCCGCCTGCACCCGCGGCCGGCTCGCGCCGGAAATTTCAATACGGTGGGGCCGGCCGGCCTGGACGATCGGCGGTGTATGGACAACAACCGGATTCACGCCCAGCGTGAACTTGATCTTGCCTTTCCGTCCGCCGCGGGTGGAGAGCAGGAGGCGGTGAGCGTCATTGCGCTTGGCATCGCAGAAGGCCGTGATGGAAAGCGCCGCGCCCGGCGCGTCAATCGTCAGGCGCGGCATCCGGCCATGGCGGTCAATCAGGATTATCTTATCCGACACTTCCTCGGCAAAAACACCGGCCGGATTGTGGTGGCGCGAATCCCAGCAGTAATAGTCTATCAGCTCAGGTTTTTCCCACTCCTCAGCCTGATAATCGGTGTAGAGCGGGTAAAGATCAATCTCCAGCCCGCCGGAGTCCGCCTCGGCCGGCGCCTGGTACTCAACGGCCAAAGCGTCATGCTCGACGGCTACATCTAAGTCCATGCGTGCACCGGCAACCGATTCTGGATCATAGGCCTGGATCCCGCGCAGCATGACGCCTGGGACCTTCGAGTCAAACTTGATGGATTCGCTGGGAGTATCTTCAAAGACATAGGGCTTGTCCTTCAGCGGCGTGAACCGTTTGCCGGCCTTGAGATAGAACGGCCGGATGCCGCGCCGGCCGGACTCCTGGAAACAATCCATGTCAACCAGGATCTGCTGCATCGTGCCGAACCGGCCGAAAGCGAAAAACTTGAAGACCCGCGGCTTGACCGTGTCAACGAGCGCGGCCCAGTCGCGGCCGGCCAGGACATACCAGGCGTCCAGCAATTGCCGCGTGCGCAAATATTCGCTCAGGTCCGTCTTTGGAAAAAACCCCCGCCAGCCGGATGCTTTTATTTTCATCATATAACCTTCTATTTCAATTCTTTCTGCCGGATTTTCTTATATCTTAATTTTTTTCGCAAATGTTTTTATTTTTTCGGTTTATTAATATGCGTTTTCTGCATTTTGCACTAACGCCGCCTCTGAACCTCAACGTGGCCCGGCCGCGGGACACGTTGTAGCGTTCGAGCGACTTGTTGGCAGATCCTATTTCGTGTTTGTGGCCCGTCCGACAAAAAACAAGTGCTCATCGTTAAAGGCGGCATATAGTCGACCCATCGTCGCGTTCCGAAGCATGATTCCGGTTCCAAACTTGGACCAGTACGAATCCCACTGAAGATCCTCCTCCGTAATGATGTCCTCGACGATCATTTCATCGTCATCGTACGTCACACGATCGCCGGCCTGAATAGTTTCGCCGGAAGAGTACTTTGGTGTGGTCTTCATTTCGTTGATTGCTGCCAACAACCTTAACAGCTATAGTTTCGGCGTCCCAACGGGACGCCGGTGAAGTGAAACCTGATTACAAATATTCATCAACCGAAACGCCTTCCGGCCCCAGCACAATGCGCTCACCCCTGCTGGTCTTGAGAGTAAACCGCGCGCCGGTCATTGTTTCCGCCTTGCGGCCATCGCGGTAAACCGTGACCTTCTTGTCCGGCCAGGGATTCTGCACAATGCAGTCGCGGCCCTTCTCGCTTTCAATCAACACATATTTCACCAAGCCATCCCGCAGGGCGCTGGACACCAGGAAGGCGCCGACCGCGCGCAGCCGGCCGAAACGCGCGTTGCTCTCCCTCGGCCAGACCGGGAAAAGCCGCAGGACTTTTCCGTGGCTTTGCAGGAGCATTTCGTTAATGCCCGCCGTGGTCCCGGCGCAGGTCTCAATGCCGCCGCCGCGCTGGTAGATCCACAGGTTGGGAAAGCCGTTTATTTGTATTTTCTTGCGCAGGTTGGCGAGGATCTCGTCCGGGGCATAACCCAGCCGGGCCGCGACCGGGAACATGGTCGGGAAACCGTTGTCGCATTCGTACCATTTTCCTTCAAACCATATCCTGACGTCGTTCAGGAGGTTCTGCAGGATTTCGGGATCCGAATCCAGGCTGAAACATTCCGTCGGCCAGACGAGGCCGTGCATCATGCACGCGCCGGCGCCGACCACCTTGGCGGACGGGCCCTTTTCAGCGCCGCAAAATCTTTTTTTGCCGTCTTGCTCCACCATGGGAAACGGGCTGATATGCGCAAGGATATGGCGCCACTTCTCGCGCCGCCCGGCGTTCAGCTTCAGCTCTTCGCTCACTTCAAGCAGTCCCTTGAACAGCATCCGGACCATGCCCAGCGGCACGCAGCCGTTCGTGTCCAAATCATAGCTTTCTTCGCGGGCCTCTTTGGTCCACGAGTTGACTTCCCAGACGTGCGATTTGTAAATCACATACCGGCCGTCCTCCGGCCTGAGTTTATCAAACGGCTCAAACCTCAGGTAGTCCTCCCAGAAATCGGCCAATTCCAGCAGGAACGGATAGACCTTTTTGGCATACTCCAGGTCATAGGTGTGGTAGAAGCGCATGAACATATCAGCCGCGGCATAAGCGGCGTCGTGCTTCTGGCCCAGGAAGAGCGTGTAACCGCCCTGAAACACGCCGGTATCCAGGCCGCGCGGGCCGATCCCGACCGGATAGTAAACTCCCCGGCAATTCAAGAACCTGCGCGCATATTCCTTGCCGGTGGGAATGAATTCCAGGATCGGGGCGTCATAAGGCTCGGAGAGCGCCACGTGATTGGACGAGTAAACGCCCCACCAGGGCGCCTGGTGGTTGTAGTTCAGGTGATAATCGCTGCCCCAGGCGGGCTTGTCGGTTGTAATCCAGTTGCCGAAAAGCCCGGGCGGAAAATTCTTATTCCGGCTGCAGCACGCCAGGATATATTGGGACCCGTAGTAATATTTTTCAATCAGCGGGTCGCCGATCTCAACGAATGACTCGGACCAGAACGCCTCCCACCATTCGCGGTGCGCCTTCCTGATTGGTTCAATATTCCTGGAATCCAACCGGCACACCCGCTCCAGGCTGTCCTGAAGGTATGATTCGGCGTCATGGTTGGTTAGAATTGAGGCGACCAGCACGACTGTCTGTCCGGGTTCCAGCATGAAGCTCCACGCGGCATTTTTTGCCTCGCCATACGGCGGAAGGCAGCGCATGGCAATCGCGGCCCCGGTCACGAAAAGCAGGTCCGGACCGTTAAATTTACGCGTGACCCAATGCGCGTCCTGTGAAAGTCCCTGATCGGTCGTTGACTCGTGTCCGGTCTGGGCCCACAGGTTCACCACGACTTGGACCGGCTTGCCCGTGGCGGAGAGCTCTATGACAAGTAAATTTTTCGAAGCCGCCACCCAGGAGCGCATGCTGACGGAAGAACCCTCCTTGCTGAAGACCGATTTGATCTCGGCCTCGTAAATAAGCTGCTCAACGTGATACGCGGCATCGGCAAGCCCGGGGATGGAAACATCAATCCCGCCGATCAAACACGGACTGCCATTGGGCTTGTCACCTGGAAATCCTTTTTTGCCTTTCCAGAAATCGCACTTGGATATCCAGAAACGCTGCGCTTCCGGCCGGCCGCTGATGACCACGCCAAGGTCGCCATTGCCCATGATCGGCCCATCAACCGTCATGTTAGTCGGAACTTTTACCGGTGGCTCTGTAAAAACACCTTTATACTTGGATATGATATTATTCGTGTTTTCTGTCATTTTACCTCTTCCCCCCAAAAAAAAATTATTCACGGGCCGTGATTTTCGATCCGTACCGGAATTTACCGGCTTCAAGATTTCTTCGCTTTGCTGTTTCGTAAAGCAATAATTCCTGGGTCAAAGCGGCGGCAATCGGGAACAAATCTTCACCCAGGTTAGGCACCGAGAGTATTTTCATCCCAGACTTCGCCTTCATTTCGGCATCCGTGATGACAACCACACTACTCCCCTTCCCCGCCGTTTCAACCGCCATTGCCGACAATAAATTAAAAGTGGAGCACCCCGCATCAAACTGCGGGGAATCTCTGCGGAACCCTGCGAAGCCAGGAACACCATTCCTGCCTGCAGAAGACCACAGGGTTTTCCCTGGCCGACACGAGTCGTCTCGGGCAGGCTGGCGAAGAAGGGTAAAGCCATGTGGAGCGAAAAAGACGATATGATGCCCCTTGCCCGCCAGCTCAAACGGTCCATGCCGGAACGCGCCGCCGGTCAATGCCGTGGTGGACAACCTGGTCCCCTCCATAAATGTCAGGGCAGTTTGTTTGACCGCCGCCATGGCCGGTCCCCGACCGACGAACTGGATGCAGGACGCCGAAGCCAGCACGGAAGCCGCCCTAAAAATATTTGCACGGTCGCATTCATTCATACGGTTTGCCGCCTTCTTCAAGGCAATCAACCCCTCTTTAATTTTCTTTTCACCCTGGATGGCCCTGGCCATTAAATACAAGAGCGCGAGAGTGTTCACATAGGTTTTGGTGGATATGGCCGATTCCGCGCCGGCGCACATTGGCAACGCCAGGCTTGCCTTGCGCCCGAGCAGACTGGATTCGTTATTGGTCAAACCGATAAAGGGCATCCGAAGACGCTCGGCCAGCTTGCGGGTTTCCACGCTCTCGCCTGACTGGCTGATCAGGACCGGCAATCCTTTCAAGGGCCGGGGATAATGGAGCCATTCGCCGGCATCAATTGTCAGGGCCCCGATGCCGTTCCGGGCAAGGTCCGGCAGGATCATTTCCGGCGCGAATTCAGATGTCCCCATGCCGGAAAATATCACCCATTGGTTTTTCTTTGCCAACCGGGCCCATTGCTTGAGCCTGGGAAAACCTTTGCCGGAATAATACTCAACCAGCCTTCTCAATGCTTCCGGTTGCTCATCGAGTTCTTTTAGGAATAAATTTGGTTTTCTCATGGTATTTTGATTTCGTCCTGTCGTTGATTTACCTAATAGTCTTCAGTCTTCAGTCTTCAGTCTTCAGTCTTCAGTCTTCAGTCAAACAACCTGAGCATCCCATGGAATACGGCCACCTTTCTACACAAGATAAAATATTCACCTTTGCATGCTTAAGAGGATAATTTATCTATCTTTCCCCGCATGGCAAGGAAAAATGATCTGAATTTTTAATTTCGCGGAGAATTATCCACACGGGGAAGTTATTGGAAATAACTTACTATCTGCCTGTTTAATTAAATGATTCATCTTTATTAACGGCTTCGTCGATTCATCGCCGGTAATCCATTTGTTGGATATGCAAGCGATTTGCCATTGTTCGCTTGTTGCGCATCCTTATTCATCCCTTCTGATTTCTTCATTCCCGCCGATGTCTGCCTAGGAGTGAGTTTGCGTCCAGGCGGAATTGCATTAGTATTCACCGTCAAATTAATAATAGCATGATCATCCTGAATACTATTGGTTTCTTTGATATTTCTGTAAATATCTATCACACAGTAAGCATCTCCAAAATCAACCCAATACGATGACCGACTTGGAGGACATGACTTGACAGGCTTCATATCTTTGGTCTCAAAACATAACAACTTCTTTGCCTCTCCAAGGGACATTCCCGTACACGACAAAAAGCCGTTTTCTTTTTCCTGAAAACGATTCCGCAATAGGACATCTTTAGGCGGTCCGTTAAGACGCTCAGCCAATGAAACTTTTATGGTCATGTTTGTCATGCTGATTAGGCTTGGTATATCATTTGTTGTGTTCCGATGATCTTCGGACCCCTCTGTGGTCTGTTGAGAAACACCATCGACTGCTATAGCGGTTGATAACACCCAAATAATAATGCTTAAACACAGAAGAATCCGGCATAATATGGTAAATATTTTTAAACTGCTATGATAGAAAGCGCAGAGAGTCCGCATTCCTTCCTTGAGTTCGCCCGAGGAACGCTTGAACTCCAAAACAGGCCCTTCTCCCTGTTTCACCAGGTCGGCAACATCCCGGAGCATGAATGTTGATTTTGGACTCATATCGGGCATAAATGTAACATAAATAACTCTTTCAGAGAAGTGTTCCTGTCAATTTCCGCCTTCAGTATTTCAGGCATTGAACAATTCCGCGGCGCCGGCATTTTCAGCAAGCCGGAAGTCATTTCACCACCTCCCAATGTCCGCCCTTGTCGGGGCCAATTCTGCGGAGACGGCCGGATTCACGCAGTTTCCTGACCGCGCGCTCAACTGCTCTCTCGGATTTTGACAGCGCCTGCGCAAGCTCCGGGATGGACAAAGTTGGGTCGGACGACAGCAACTCAATGATTTTCCCCGGCGTTTTCCCCGGCGTTTTCCCCGGCGTTTTTATAAATGGTTTCACTTCTTTACGCCCGACTGTGGCGGTGAAAAGGCATCCATCCCGATCATCGGCAAAACGGATGTCAGGCCAATCTTCCAGCGCGCGTTTGATGCCGGAGCCAATGCCATGATAGGGAAGAATGCCCTTGGCCACATACGAGGCCAGGATCGGATTGCGAATATTCGAGTTGCCAGTTCGGATTTTTTCAACTGTCAGATTATTGGGCAGATGGCCCGGGCTGATGATCTCGATCCGATCATTGAAAACAAAGAGCCGGATGGGCGCCTCGATCAGATAATCGCGGTGGATGAGGGCGTTGACCAGCAATTCTTCAAAAACCGGCAACGGAATTTCCGGCTTGCCGGGCGAGTTGACGTTTCGTCCAGCCTGGACTTTACGGAGATTGCGCTTGATGAAGGCCATGGTATCCTGAAAGAGCGCTTGCAGTGACCCGGAAAAATCTTCGCTGTCGTCATAGACGTTGGCAGCGATCGTGGTTCCGGGAAAGGCGACCGCCTTGACAATAAACGATGGTTTGATCCTCTCAGGCTCTTTTGCGAAGAGCAGCACACCGGCAAGGTTAAGACAGCCCGCATCGGAGGCTAGGTTCATGTTTTGCAGGATCTGAAGCCGGTCGGCTTCGGCCTTGGGAAACTCCTGTTTAAAAACATCCCGGAGGAAGGTTGTAAAACGCTCGACGTCGAGCTTGTCCAGTCCGGCCTTCGTGGGGAGTTCGTCGGCATGGAATTGATCGGCGAATTGAAAAAAACGACGCAATTCTTCCTTGGAGTTGATCCTTCTCTTGTCAGCACCGCATTTCAACCAGATGATTCCGTTCTTGTCAAAATATGGTTTGTCCATCCCTTTGGGCACTGTCAGACTGATGACGATCCGGCCGTTTTGAAGTTGGATGTTTTGTGTCTGGACGGCCAATGGACTGCGCACAAGTTGGCTGGCCGCGTTGCCGATCAACTGGTTGACGCGAGAGACGTCATCACGCGACAATCCCGGCATGGAACCGTCATCCGCCACGCCGATAAAAATGGTTCCACCCTCGGCATTGGCCAACGCCGCCATCTCAGAAGCCAGGGATTCGCCGTTGCGCGTGTCTGCCTTGAACTGTGTGGCGGAGTCTTCTCCCTTAGCCACATGCGCAAGAAGATTATTAATATCGCTCATTTTCTTCATGATACACCCTTAGGCGCGCCAAAACAATTCCGCGGCGCCGATCACGGACGCCTTTTCGCCGAGGGCCGAGGCCGACACGGTCGCCCTTACTTCATTGGAGCAAAATTCACTCATCGCTTTCCGCATCGGTCTTTCAAAAAAATCAAATGATTGCGCGACCGACCCGCCCAGGACAATGGCCTCCGGGTCAACGCAATTAATAATCCAGGCCAGGGTTTTTCCCAGGAAGATTCCGAATTCGTCAAAAGCCGCCAGGGCGTCCGGATCGCCCTTTTTAGCCAGGGCATGGATCTCTTCGCCGTCAACTTCGCGTCCGGTCCGCGCCTTGAAAAGTTGCATCAGGCCCACGCCGCTGACAGAATCCTCAACATGCGCCTTGCCCAGCGGCGATTTCCAGATTTCACCGGCCGTTCCGTGACCGCCCCGCAATGGCCGGCCAGCGGCAATAATCCCGAGCCCTATGCCGGTCCCCAACGTAACGCCACAGAAGAATCGCGTCCCCTTGCCTGCTCCCGCCCGCCATTCTCCGATGGCAAAACAGGTCGCGTCGTTGAACATTTTTACGGTCCACCCGGTGCGTTTTTCAATTTCCATCCCCAGGGCAACGCCCCCCAAGGTCGGTAAATTGTCGCTCGCGGCAAGTTTTCCATCGCTTATGACGGTCGGCACGCCCAAGGCCACGCCCGTGATGTTCTTTTCCCCGGTCGCTTTGTCCGCGGAGGCAGTTTCCTTCACCAGCGTGATCAAGTCCCCGATTATTTCTTCCGGCGCACGCTCCCTGCCGGCCGGCCGGCGGAACAGTTGCCCCCTGATGATTCCATCTTTGCCGACGACTGCCGCGCGCATCCACGTCCCGCCCAGGTCAACCGCAATCACCGTTTTTTGACTGGCGCTCATTGGACGATTTTGACCGCCGCCAAGGCCGCCGGATAATCCGGCTCCTGGGCGATTTCCGGGACCTGCTCGGAATAGACAACCACGTTCGCGTGATCAAGGACCAGCACCGCCCGGCTCATCAGGCCGGCCAGCGGACCATCGGTTATCACCACCCCGTAATCCCGGCCGAAACTCGGCGAGCGCATCGTGGAAAGGGTGACGATATTGCCCAGCGAATTGTTTTCACAAAAACGTTTCTGGGCGAAGGGCAGGTCGGCCGAAATGTTGATCAGGACGACATTCTTGAGCGAGCCGACCTCGGCGTTAAAACGCTTGGCCGATATCGCGCAAACCGGCGTATCCAGGCTGGGGACTATGTTCAGGATCTTCGTCCGGTCGCCGAAACTATCCAGGGTGACATCCTTCAGATCGCCCCCTACCAGCTTGAACGCCGGCGCCTTTTTACCCTTGGCCGGCAAATTGCCGGCGGTATGAATTGCAGTTCCCTTGAGCTTGATCGTCGCCATTGGTCACCTCCTGTTTTTTTTCAATAATCACATGGCATCGCAGTAGCCGACCGGATGCAAGTCAATCATCGTCCGCAAGCCCGGCCTTGAATTGACGATGGACCGGATGGCGTTGACCGTGATCGCGCAGGTGACAACATCGCCGTTGACTCCGCCGGCAATCGTGGAAACAACGTCCGGCAGGCCTTTGATTTCAACCCGGTCATAGGATTCCGGTTCGCCCACCGCCGCCCGGAACTGGAGCAGGATCACTTCCTTTTTATCCATGAACCCGCGCGCCACCTGGGCCACGCCGCAAGCCAGGCCGCGCGTGATCGGGATATAGCCGCCGGTGATATCCTTTTCGGCTATGACCGGGCTCAAATCCTCCGTTATTTTTTCAAGCTTCCAGCCCAGGTGATGGGCGATCATGTGGGCCGACTCGGTCAGGCCGACGTGGCGCAGGGTGCCGTCCGCCACCTTCTCGTGAAATTGCGGCAGGGTCAAACCGGCGCCGATTTTCTGCTGGAAAGGAACGCGGCGCGATGACGCGTCCTGGACGCGATACACCTTGATATGGTCAATCCTCTGGCAGACGCCGCTCAGGACCGCCGGCAGGAAATCCATCAGGTAGCCCGGATTCACCCCCGTGCCGACGCAGGCCACGTTGTTTTCACGGCAGACCTCGTCAATCCGCTTGGCGATTTGCGGCTGGGTTTTCCACGGAAAGGCGAGCTCCTCGCAGGTGGAAATGATGTTCAGGCCGGCCCGGGCCAGCTCGTCAATCAACGGCTCGAGTTTTTTCAGGCTGGACACCGTCGTAACCAGCGCCACGGAAGGCTTGGCGCTCTTCAGGGCGGTCGGAAGGTCGGGACTGACAACCAGGTTCATCTTGTCCAGCCCGCATAACTCGCCCAGGTCCTTGCCGGCCTTGTCGGGCGCCGGGTCAACCGCGGCGACAATCTTGATATAGCAGCGCTCCAGGGCGAATTTAACGACTTTTTGTCCGAGCGGACCGAGTCCCAAGTGGATTATCTTTATCATGTTGTTTTTCCTTATTTAATCTTTTTACGATGCCAGAAACAAACCGGAAGATCAAACAAATAAACCCGAAGGTCGGGTCTAGGACAAAGCATCTGGCAAATGAGCCAAACAGATACAAATTACCGCCAAGAACCGAACTTATACCGGACAACTCATACCTGCGGCGGACGGGGCCGTCCGCCCTCCATGAAATCCAGCACCATTTGGAGGGCGACAGGCGCTGTCGCCGTCTTTTCCTTGAATTCCATATTCTTAACCTGTCCTCCTAGTGGGACAGGCATGATTAAACTTCCAATCAATAATGTGTCTTACACCCGAAGCCCGGAATTTTGGCGCTTTTCGCGTAAACAACGGCTTGCTTTTTCCCGGCGCTCTTTTAGACTCTTGTTCCATGGAAACAACAACCCGGACCTTCAAGCATTTTGTGCGCGTGCCCTACGCCCACACCGACCAGATGCGGTTTGTCTATTACGCCAATTACCTTGTTTATTTTGAAATGGCGCGGGCGGAAATGCTGCGGGAAGTCGGACTGCCCTATGCCGAGCTTGAAAAACAGGGTATTTTCCTGCCGGTCGTGGAGGCGCATTGCGAATACAAATCACCCGCCCATTTTGACGACCGGCTTGAGATATCAACCAACTGCCGGATCCAGGGCGTGCGCCTGCGCGTTGAATACAAGGTGACCCGCGAGAAGGACCTGATCGTCACCGGCTACACGGTTCACGTCTGCGTTTCCGCCGAACTGAAGATTATCCGCCCGCCGGAATGTTTGCAAAAACTTGTCGCGCCGTAAAAAGTTGCCGGCCGGCCGGCGGCGGTTTTTTTTCATCTGCTTTTTCCTGTTTCAAAATGAAATATTCCGCGCTGATTTTATTTTTACTGGTCGGCGCCGCCGGCGCCGGCGCGTTCACCAACGACCTTGTGGCCGTGACCTCCGTCAACAGCCATATCAGGCTGGACCTCCGCTACGCCACCACCAACAACTTCACCGGCCGCCAGGTTTACCCCTGCGCCAGGGCCTGCCTGAACAAATCCACCGCCGCAAAACTTGCCGGGGCCCAGGCAAAATTGGAGGAACAGGGGCTCGGGCTGAAAGTTTATGACGCCTACCGGCCGCTAAGCGTCCAAAAAATATTCTGGAACATTATGCCGGATGAAAGGTATGTCGCCGACCCGAAGAAGGGCTCGCGGCATAACCGCGGCTCGGCGGTGGACGTCACCCTGGTTGACCTGCGCTCAGGCGACGAATTGAAAATGCCTTCCGGCTACGATGATTTCAGCGAGCGCGCCCATTACGCCTTCACCAATCTGCCGCCGGAAATTGTCGCCGACCGCGAGCTCCTGCGCTCCGTCATGACTTCAAACGGCTTCCTCGCCTTTGAGACCGAGTGGTGGCATTTTGACGATTCCGACTGGACGAATTTCCCGGTCCTTGACATTCCCCTCGAAAGCCTGCCGTAAGCTTGGGCTGGACACCAGCCATGGTCAACATAAAGATTGAATTAGGTCCGATCGCGCTTCGCGCATCGGGACAGCTTTTTTCCGCGTCCAACAGGTAGGGCGAACCCTTCCGCCTTCGCGGCTCGGCATAGCACCGCTTCGGCGCGACGACGGCCGGGTAAGCCGCTCTTCCCCAGACGGCTCGGCAGGGACGCCTCGCCCTACCTTTTGAAATTTCTATGCTTTGAATTACCCGGCAGACTCCGTCTTCTTCCCTTCCTGCAGTCCCTTGCTCACTGTTTGGGCGAGCCAGGTTGATAGCAGCGAAGTCGCTCCCTGGTCGCCGCCCGCGGCCGAGATAAGGATATCCGGGGTGATCTTCACCTTGTTCACCCCCACCTCGTCCATCAGCTTGATCGCGGCGGTCGCCGTCGGGCCGATCACCTGCGCCTGGGCCTTGTAGGCGTCGGCGATGCCCTTGCCGACCTCGCGCTGGTCATAGGCCTTGCCGTCCGCCACGGTCTTCAGCCGGTATGTCTCGGCCTCGGCCAATGCCTGGATCTTGTACTTCTCGCCGTCGGCCGTGATCTTGTTAAGGTCCCGCTCGCCGCCAGCCAGTTTGCGCTTGGCCTCGGCCTTGTTGTCCTCAATCTGGATGGAGAGCATGGAAGCGACGACTTCCGGCTGCTTGTCGGCGTTGGCAGCCTTGGACTGCACATCAATGCGCTTCTCCTGTGAAAGCGCCTCCTGCTGGTATTGGGCCTGTTGCTGGAGCGCTATCTCGCGCTTGGTCTGCGTGTCGAGCAGGGCCTGGTCAACCTTGATGTAGGCGATCAGGAGGTTTTGGGCCTCGACATGGTACACCTCAAATTGCTGTTGCGCCTTCTCCAGCGCCGAGCGCTGCAGTTCGGTCCGGCTCATGATGAAGTTGATCGCCTTCTCCTCGCCGGCCTTGTTGCGGAATGAGGAATCAATCAGCGGGTGCACGATCTGCTCAATCAGGTTCTTGACCGATCCGAACCGCGCGATGATGAACGCCGCGTTCTGCGGACGGATGCGGATGATCATGCGCACGTCCACCTCGAGCTGAAAACCGTCCATGGAAGTCACGCGCAACTGGGAGAATTTGAAGAACTCGGTCGCCCGGTTGTTTTCAGCGGCGTCATAGGACTCGTTGGTGATCACGATGCCGCTCTTTTTCGCGGCATCGGGCGCGGTGTGCTGCGCCCGCTGGTCAACGCCGGAAGCCCAGTCAATCGTGACCGCGCTCGTGGGGACCAGGTACGCCGTGAAAGCCAGCGGGTTGAGATTGTATGTGCCAGGCGCAATGGGTTCTTTCCAGATACCCCTCATGTTTTTGTCCAGGATCAACAAGGACTCGGCCTCCTCATGCACCGGCTGGCCAAGTTCAAGGCTCTGCTTCCCCGGCGTGCCGAGAGTCGCCGGGCCGGGCGCGCCCTCCTTCTTTTCAAGATCCATGCCCACGTTGGAACGCAGGACCGCGACATAGCCCGGGGGAACCTCGGCGACGGCGTAGAGTTCCACCGCGAAAAGCAGCGGATTGATGTAGTATTTACCCGGCTGGAGGGTGTCCAACTGGGGGCCGCGGTGACCGGCGCTGTTGAGGAAAGCCTGCCCGTCCTGGAAATACTGGCTGTTCTTGACATCAGGATACTCCGGTGTCCGTGACTCAAGCGGCCTGGGCGCGACGATGTTCCCGGATGGCAGCGGAAGACCGTCATTCGCGATCACAACGCCGATTTTCTCGGCCGGGATTTCAGTCACCGGCGCCTTCAGGATTTTAAACGCGTAAAGGTTGATTCTGTAAGAACCGGGCCGGAGAATGCTCACCTGCGGCCCCTTCCTGCCGCCGTTTTCCATGAACAGCGTTGCGTCCTGGAAGTTGTTGCATTCAACCGAGTCGCCGAGCAGCCGGCCGTGCGGGATGGATTTGCCGTCAATGGATTCCACGACGCCCACTTCCGACGGGAGGATTTCGGTGACCGGCACCTTGGAGATATTCCAGATGATCGGTATCCGCCAGTAGAGGCCGGGCATCAATATGTCGGCCTGGACGCCTATTTCGCCGTTGCGTGCCACGATCTGGCCCTGGGGCATCTTCCGTCCGAACATCTTCTTGGTCAGAATGCCGACTTCCAAGTCGCTGATCAGTCTCAGCCCGCTGATTAAAAACACCACCAGCGCAACACTCGTTATGACAATGATGCCGAATGTAAGCGGATTCATATTCCTCCTGATTTTCGATTTGTCCGGATAAACATAATTGTTATATGCATATTATCCTGCGCGCCAATCCTGTCAAATCATTTGTTAACATCGCGTAACTCCTCAGTTATCGGCTGGCAACCGGCAGGACCCGCTCGAAACTGGCATTACAACATCTCTGATTATAAAGGCGTTGTCATTCCGAGCCGAGCCGAGGCGAGGAATCTCGTTATTGTTGAGATGCTTCGTCCCGATCACTGAGCGCATCGGGACTCAGCATGACATGCTATTAAATACATATCGAGTGAAACATTTCACTAGCCGGCAAGGAAGTCGTTTCGCGCTTACTTACCGAAGACCTGTAAATTTATATCCAACTGGATGGTCCATTTCCACTTTCCGTTAATCGCCTCCTCGTTGTACCAGACCGGACCCGTCAGGAGGCTGATGTCCTTCATGAAGTAGTAATACATTCCGCATCCTCCGCCGCCCAGAGCGTTGTTCCCGGAGGCATAATCCGCCGCAACCACGAGCCGGTTGAATTCATTCCCCTCCTTGTCCTTTATCGGCATGAACCCGTGGTCATAGGCAACCATAAAGCCCGTATTATCGGCGTCCCCATCCCCGTCAACCAGTGAATTCCCATTGCCGACGTAAGGTCCAATGGATAAGCGCCCTCCCACCCAGGGAACCGTCTTCCCGATCACCGCATAGCCGATGTTCTGGTTGTTGACGTTATTCACCGTGCCGACATTGAATATCCCAACTTGCAGCGCCGGAGACCATTTGAACAATGAATCCTCAAGAACCCCGATCTTGGCGTTGAACGAGAACGGGGCGTCGCTCGGCTCCTGCCAGTCCGCGCCGACTTCCATCCGGAGCGTTTCAAAGGGTAAAACTCCCATGGTCAAGCCCGCGTCGGTCGGCAGGGATCCGGCGCCGTTATCGGAATTCCTGAGCACGGTGAAATAATTATCCACGCCGATATGCAGCACGCCGAATGACTGGATGTCCGGGGTCATCGGCGTCCAGTAGGTTGTTGACGGAGTTGCATGGGCAATGTTTACGATGAAACTTAAGGTTGCCATCAACGTTGCCGCAATTACGCCCCTTTTCACCCTTCTCATCTTTTGTCCTTTCATTATCATTCTTATTTCCGCGTATTCCGCGGGCAGTGCATCCTAAAATTCAGAATAAAAATCATTCCTGTTTCCGCGTGTTCCGCGGGCAGTGAATTCATTTTAGCTTAAGGCCGCCGTTATCCGATCGCCACGCCTTCGGTCTCGCCGGTCCGGATGCGGATGCAGTCGTTCAGGTCCAGGATGAATATCTTGCCGTCGCCGATCTGCCCCGTGCGCCCGCCGGCGCAAATGGCGTCAACCGTGGCCTGGACATAGGACTCGTTGACCGCTATCTCCAGCTTGACCTTTTTCAGGAGGCTCCCGGCCTCGGTGTGGCTGCGATATACCTCGGCGATGCCTTGCTGCCTACCGCGCCCCATGACATTGCTGACCGTCACCAGGTGGACTTCGTTCTTCGTCAGCTTCTCCAGCACGTCGTCCAGGCGATCGGGCTGAATGATGGCAATGATGTATTTCATTCTTTCTCCTTTTGTTTGTTACCAAGTCGAACTATGCCTGCAACTCAGTTTCGCCGCACACCGTGCGGCGCTACAGTAGTGCGTCACGGTGTGACGCATTGTTTTTCTTCGTTGTTCCCGATGGCTAAGACACTAATAGTCTTCAGCCTATCTACCTGCGCAAATCAATCCAACAAAGTGTATCCGACCTCGCGGTGCTCGCTCAGGTCAAGCCCTATTCTTTCGTTTTGTTCCGAGGCGCGCAGGCCGCAAAACAGGTTGACCAGGCGCAACAGAATATAAGAAACCACAAACGAATATGCCATCGTAATCATGACGGTTTTCAACTGGATCCAAAGCTGGACCGGATTCCCATGCAGCAGGCCGTTGGCGCCGGCCGGATTGACCAGCTTTGTCGCCCAGATTCCGGTGGCCAGGGCCCCGAAAATTCCGCCAATGCCATGCACGCCGAAAGCGTCCAGGGCGTCATCGTAACCGAAGAGCGGTTTCAGGACCGAGACAAAGATGTAACAGATGGCACCTGCGCAGATTCCGATGCCGATCGCCCCCATCGGCGTCACAAACCCGGCCGCGGGCGTGATCGCCACAAGCCCCGCGACAATCCCGGTGATGACGCCCAGGACGGTCGCATGCTTGTTGAAAATGACGTCCAGCATGGCCCAGGCCAGGCCGGCCGCGGCGGCGGCCACGTGGGTGACGACAAACGCGCCGGCCGCCAATTGCCCGGCTGATCCCGCGCTGGCGGCGTTGAAGCCGAACCATCCAAACCAGAGAATCCCGGCCCCCAGGACCGCAAAGGGCAGATTGTGCGGCGGAGAGATTTTTACGGGCGCCCCCTGGCGTCGTCCCAGGAACAGCGCGGAAGCCAGGGCCGCCATCCCGGCGTTGATATGCACAACCGTTCCCCCCGCGAAGTCAAGCGCGCCCATGCCGCCGGCCGTTCCGAGAATACCCTTGTCCGCCCATACCCAGTGCGCGACCGGACAATACACAAACGTCACCCACAGCATCGTAAAGATGCAAAACGGAAGAAAACGCATCCGCTCGGCGAAGGCGCCGATAATCAGGGCCGGGGTGATCACGGCGAACATCGCCTGGAAAATCATGAAAGCCTGGTGCGGCACGGTCGGCATGTAAACGGCATTTGGGGCGAGCCCGACGCCGGATAAACCGGCCCAACGCAAACTGCCAATCAGCCCATAAATGTCCGGACCGAAGGCAAGGCTGTAACCGTATAATACCCATTGAATCGTCACCAGGCACAGGATCATGAAACATTGCATCAGGACCGAAAGGACGTTTTTGCGCCGGACCAGCCCGCCGTAAAAAAACGCCAGACCGGGAGTCATCAGCATTACCATCGCCGCCCCGGTCAGGAGCCAGGCCGTGTCGCCTGAATTGATTTGCGGCGCGGCCGGTGCGGCAACATCCTGGCCGAAAGCGGCGCCGGCCATTTGCATGATCATCAGACCAACCAGGGTAAGCATCGTCCTCTTGTTCATTACGCCTTCTCTCCTTTATTCGATTGTTGGATAAAAATCATGCCAAACATAATTAGCAATCCGCGTGCCAACAAATGGACAACGCGCGCCGTATTCTGCATCTTACTGTCCGGCAGTGATTTAAAAATCAGATTCGGAATTGCGCCGTAAATTGCTCTGTTACAATATTGTTACACGTTGATTGTACCGACACAATATTGTATTCGGCAAGTAATGGGAAAAGGCGGGAGATTTCAAAGGAAATGACCGTAAAAAGCAATTTACATCACGACCAAGAGGACACCCATGGCGAGGAAGAACAAGCCCAGAAGGCATTTACTGAAAACGACGTGGCCCCTGCTCCATGCCAGCAGATGTTCCATCCTGAGCCCGTTCCAGACCAGCACAAGGATAATGATCAAGGGCACGATGAACATCAGGTTATATAAGAGCAAATACTCGGTCGCCAGCCATGCATAGGAACTGCTCCGCA
>CAYYWX010000001.1:0-175555 GCA_964475405.1 uncultured Verrucomicrobiota bacterium | reverse complement strand
AGCGTGACGCCTTTGCGCTTCAACTCGCTGTGTAGATACGCCATCTCCGGCAATAATCTGGGCCGGGATCACGACCGGCGCGGACGCCCTTGTTGATCTTCAGGGCAAAATCGTCGCCGCGGCCCGGGAGGCCGGGACAACACCCGATGAAAAACCGTTCAAGCCGCACCTGACCATCGGGCGCGTCAGGTCAAACCGTAACGCCGCCGGCCTTGTTCACCTCCTTGAGGAAAACAAGGACAAATCCTTCGGCAAAATATCCGTCCGGCAGATTGTCCTCATGAAAAGCGTCATTACGGCGCAGGGGCCGGAATACACTGTATTGCAGGCCGTTGCGCTTTCGGGATTATTAACCGCATATTTGTAGGCCGTCATAATATGACGGCACAAACTGCCCGCATGCTATGCGGGCCTACAGAAAGCGGCGGATTTGTGTGTCTTGTGCCTCCGTGTGGCTAATTACAGATTTTACCTAAGCTCCTTAATCCAAAGAGAAGGCGTTACTATTCTTACTCCTTGAGTAAGTCTGCCTGGAAAATGCTTCACATTGCCCGTTATCAGGTCAACTCCCGCCTTTTTGGCCAGTTCCAGGAAAGGAGCATCGTCCGGGTCCGGCAAATCATGGATCATGTCATCGGGTCCCAGGGACGGCCATATGGCATTTTCCTGGATTAAATCAAGGACCAGGGCAACATCTTTTTTGTCCAGCCCCAATTCCGGCCGGCAAAGCACATCCATGTATTCTTCATAAACCCGGCCATCAAGGACAGCGTGAATTTCCCCCCGGCGCAACCATTCCACGATAAGTCCCGGCGGGCCATGGGGTGACAGAAAGCCGGATACAATTACATTTGTGTCAACCACCGCCGTTTTCACAAACGCGACTTCCTTGATTTTCTGGTCTTGTCAATCATAAGGTTGATGTCGTCCGGATTCATCCGGTTGATTCCCTTGTCCCGGGCCGTTTGCCAGATTCGCTGGAGAGCCATGCGGCCGCGCGCCTCGCGAATGGCTTTGAGCACAGCCTCGGGATCTTCGCCGCTATTGACATTCAACATGATCGCCATGGGCTTGCCGCTGATGGTCAGCAAAACGGATTGTTCCCTTTGCAGGCGCTGGCGCAGGAGTCGGGGAGTTTTTAAGTCCTTCACTGCTATAAAGTTCATTATTATCTCCTTTTTATGCTCTATATAATATCCTTTTTATCTCTTTGTCAATGCAAATCATATTTTTACCTCCGTCCGTCAATCCGGTTTTGCCAGGCCCAGTTTTCGGCAGGTGTTGGTGACGTGGGTCCCTTTCCAGAATACCGTCCCGCATTTTGGGCAGGTGAAAAACGAATCAAAGCGCTCGTAAACGTTCGGATGAACTTTCCCGCGGATTTGTTCCTTGTCCCCGACTTCTTCGAGGAGAAAATTGCAGCGAATACATTTTGAAAACAGTTTTTCCACCGGGTCAAGACCGAACTCGTCCACCACGATTTTGAACTGCCTGACCGGATCGGTCTCGGCCAGGACAAAAAGCCTGGCCGGGTGGGGGTATTGATCGGCAATGTGCGTGTTGCGCGTCAGGAAGATTCTTCCATCGGCGTTCGCCATGGCGATCAGGACATGAGTCCGCACCGCCAGGTTCCAGGCGGCGTCGCAGCCGATGACCCGCAGGTATTTGCCGAGTTTGATCAGCATATGGTCAACCATAAAGCGGGTTTCTGTCATAACGCACCAATCATCAATTAAGACAAGATTAAGAAAAAACCATTTAGTGTAATGTAAATGAATTAATAAGACCGAAAAACACTTTAAAAATCACGGGGTGTCATTCCGAGCCAAGGCGAGGAATCTCGTTATGATGGAGATGCTTCGCTACGCTCAGCATGACAACCTATAAATACACGTCTGCGAGATACACTCCACTGGCGTTGTGTCCTGTTAATAAGTTTACATATGATTGTCATTCCGGGCTTGACCCGGAATCCAGTTTTTCCAATCTGGATTTCCGCGTCTCGCCTGGGCAACTTGTCCTCCTTGGCGACGGCGGGACATACCGGCGGAACCCGGTAGCGGGAATGACAAAACATTGAATTATTATCTTTTCATTGTTTTCTTTATATTATCACAAATATCTGGCATTATTCATGCCATATTTCTTGGAGGGAACCGCGATGATCAGGCCGGAAGACACAATTATCACCGTTTTGGGCGAACAGAAATATTTTTCACCCCTGCGCGAAAAAGGACGGAAGACTGGCGGGAAACCTTTTGTCTCCGACCAGGCCCGGGCCCGCTACCAGGTGGAAGTCGGCGTGACGCACGAGCGCCCGGCGGATGTGTTTTTTGAGCTGGCCGGCCTGCGGGAAAAGATTTTTTTCAAGCCCGATGAAACAAAGGCCGCCATCGTGACCTGCGGCGGCGTTTCGCCGGGGCTGAACAACGTCATCCGCTCGGCCGTGCATGAGCTGACCATGAATTACGGCGTGAGGGAAGTCTACGGCGTGCGCTACGGCTACCAGGGCCTCAACCCCGCCGTCGGCCTGCCGCCGCTGCTGATGAACATCGACACCGTCGGCGGCATTCATGAACGCGGCGGCACGGTCCTCGGCACGTCGCGCGGCAAGGTGGACGCCGGCACCATGGTTGACTATCTCCTGAAGGAAAAAATCAACATCCTGCTGTGCGTCGGCGGCGACGGCACCCAGAACGGGGCGCAGGAAATATTTTGCGAGGTCCAGCGCCGCCGCCTGCCGATTGCCGTGATCGGCATTCCCAAGACAATCGACAACGACATCCCCTTCGTCTCCAGGTCGTTCGGCTTCACAACCGCGCTTGAAAAGGCGAAGGAAATCCTGGACTGCGCCCATACCGAGGCCACGAGCGCCTTCAACGGCATCGGCCTGGTAAAGCTCATGGGCCGGGTCTCGGGCTTCATCGCCTGCGGCGCGACGCTCGCCAACCAGAATGTCAATTTCGTCCTCATCCCGGAAGTGCCCTTCAAGATGGAGGGCAAGACCGGTTTCCTGGAAGCCCTGCGCAAGCGGCTCCTCGCCCGGCGCCACGCGGTGATTGTCGTCGCGGAGGGGGCCGGACAGGATTTGCTCGGCGGGCCTTCCAAGGAAAAGGACGCCTCCGGCAACCAGCTTTTCAACGACATCGGTGAATTCATGAAACACCGCATTGCCGCTTATTTCAAGGAACAGAACATGCCGATTGGAATGAAATATTTTGACCCGTCGTATTTCATCCGCAGCGTGCCGGCCGATTGCGCCGACAGCATTCTCTGCGACCAGCTGGCGCGTTTGGCGGTTCACGCCGGCATGGCGGGCAAGACCGGCATGCTGATCGGGCTCACCAACAACATCCGCATCCACGTCCCGATCGCAACGGTGATAAAAGAAAAAAAACGGGTTTATCCCGACGGCGAATTATGGTTGAGCGTCCTGGCGGCCACAAACCAACCGCCGGTGTTTTACTGAAAACCAGGCACCCACTAACATAATGCCTTATCAATCGGGAACTGTTACAAAAAACAAGGAAAATTTTTTACCACGGATAACACGGATAGCACTGATGCTGACAGTCGACCCAGGCTTCGTCCGCCCGTGGCGCGACTACGCCGAGGCGAACTGTCAACCGACTGCCCTTCGTAGCCTTGGGCGAAGAAGGGGCAACGGTCTGAGCATATCCGTGAAATCAGTGCTCGCCTCGGCGAAGGCCTTCCGCCTTCGCGGCTCGGCAAAGCACCGCTTCGGCGCGACGACGGCTGGCGGAGCCTGGGTAATCCGTGGTTGATTTTTTGGGTTGCGGGCACAGCCCGCTTTGGAAAGAAATTATGCGCAAAACAAAGATAGTCGCCACGCTCGGTCCCTCCTCAACCTCCCCCGAACGCCTCCGGGACCTGATCAAAGCCGGGGTGGACGTGTTCCGCCTGAACATGTCGCACGGCACGCTCTCCGAACACCTTGACACGATCAAAAAAATCCGCGCCGCCGGCAGGGAAACCGGACGGGAAGCGGCCATCCTCCAGGATTTATGCGGGCCGAAGATAAGGGTCGGGGCGATGGAAAACGGCGCGGTGGTTTTACGCCCCGGCGATGAAGTCATCGTCACCACGAAAAGCGTCATCGGCACTTCAAAAATGTTCTCCACCCAGTATGAGAACCTGCCGCGGGACGTGCGGCCGCGCGACCGCATCCTGCTGGACGACGGCGCCATGGCCCTGGAAACAATCCGCGTCGAGGGCAACAAGGTTTATTGCCTGGTCCGCAACGGGGGAACGCTCAAGGACCACAAAGGAATGAATTTGCCGGGCATCAAGTTGTCAACGCCTTCCGTCACGCGGAAGGATTTGAACGACCTGCGCGCCGGCCTGAAGGCCGGGGTTGATTTCGTGGCGCTTTCATTCGTGCGCCAGGCCGACGACCTGAAGGGCGTGCGGAAGGCGATCAAGGCCTCCGGCACAAAAACCCAGGTCATCGCCAAGATTGAAAAGCCCGAGGCGCTGAAGCACCTGGACGCGATTATCCAGGCCGCGGACGGCGTGATGGTGGCGCGGGGCGACCTGGGCGTTGAAATGAATGTTGCCGAGGTGCCGGTGATGCAGAAAAGAATCATCCGGCGCGCGAATGAACGGGACAAATACGTCATAACCGCCACGCAGATGCTGGAATCAATGACCCATGCCCCCGTGCCGACCCGGGCGGAAGTGTCCGACGTGGCCAACGCCATTTTTGACGGAACGGACGCCGTCATGCTTTCCGGCGAAACCGCCTCGGGCGAATTCCCGGTGGAAACGGTGCGGATGATGAACGAGGTGGCGCTGCAGACCGAAAGCTACCTCGAGCTGAACCGGCCGGATTGGAGCTGGCCGCGCATCAATCCGCGCCATCCCGTCCAGGACGCGATCGGCCACGCGGCCTCGAAAATCGTCGATGATTTGAAGATAAAACTTGTGGTCGCCTTCACCGCCACCGGCGGCACGGCCTTGTTCCTCTCGAAAAGCAGGCCCTGGGCCCAGATCCTGGCGTTCACCAGGACGCCGGAAGCATACCGGCGCATGCGCCTGTTCTGGGGCGTGGAACCGATCCTCATCGCGGGGATTAAAAACAGCGCGGATTTGCGCGCCCAAGCGCAGGAATATATCAAGCGCAATAAGCTGGCGCCAGCGGGCAAACGACTGCTGTTCATCCTTGGAACCAATTTCGGCCAGGTCGGCGCGACCGACCTGCTGGAAATCGCCACGGTTGAATGATTTTCCCTTTAACGGAAAAATCTATTTGCCGCTCTTTTTCACCGCAACGCCCTTGAAACGTCCGACCTTCGGCAAATCGCCGACCAGCGGCCGCGCGTATTCAATAAATTCCTGGGTGACGTCGTTGCCGGCGTTGTTCATGAAATCCTCCGGCATTTTGCGCGTGTTCTTGGCGACGTTCTGCAACGGCACGCGCTCGAGAAACATGTTGTATTTTTTGCCCGGCTTGCGGCGGATGGCGATAGAGCCCTCGGGATGGCCGGCCATCGCTTCCTTGACAGCCTCGATCCCGACCGCGCGCGCCTCGGCGGCGTCAACCTTGGAAACCAGACCGGGGAACGAGCGTTGCAGGTAGCCGAAGGTATCCGAACGGACACGGCTGATCGCCAGCTTGGTCTTGACCTCGTTCGAAAGCAGGTCGCCGAGCGCGCCCGTGCCGCTCAACTGGACGTTGCCGTGCGAATCCGTTTCCTTGATGAACTTGGTGGCGATCGCAATCCCGTACTCATCGGCAATTCCTTCCGAGACGGCCACGATGCAGCGCCCGAGCCGGTCATAGACTTCCTTGACGTCCTTGCAGAATTTTTCCATGGAGAACGGCCGCTCCGGGACATAAACCAGGTGCGGGCCGTCGTCGGGATAAACTCTCGCCAATGCCGAGGAGGCCGTCAGGAAGCCGGCGTTCCGGCCCATGATGACGTCAATCTTCACGCCCTTCAGGGCGCGGTTATCCAGGTTGTCGCCCATCACCGCGCAGGCCACGAACTTGGCGGCGCTGCCGAAGCCGGGCGTGTGGTCATTCTCCAGCAGGTCGTTGTCAATGGTCTTGGGAATATGGAAGCAGTGCAGGTTATAATTCGCCTTCTTGGATTCCTCGTGAATGATGTGCACGGTCTCGGCCGTGTCATTGCCGCCGATGTAGAAGAAATAGCGGATATCGTATTTTTGCAGGATCACGAAGATCTTGGCGCATTCCTCGTTGGTCGGTTTTTTGCGGACGCTGCCGAGCGCCGAGGAGGCGGTGTGCGCCACGGCTTCCAGCGTGACCGGGGTTTCCTTGCGCAGGTCGATCATTTTTTCCTCAAGGACGCCCTTGATGCCGTGCAGGGCGCCGTAAATGTTCTTTATCTGCTTGTGTTTCTTGGCCTCAATTATGGCGCCGACCAGGCTCTGGTTGATGACCATTGAAGGCCCGCCGCTCTGGGCGATGAGCATGTTTCCCTTGAGTGCATTGTCCATGTTTTTTTCCTTTCGTTGAATTTATTGATCAATTTTTTTTACAATTTTCCCTTATATTTTCCGGCGTGTTCCCGACTGAGCTTCAGGAACTCGTCGCACATCGCCGCGATCGCCTCCGGGGTGTGTCCCGCGCCGACCGGATCGCTGTACCAGCTGGCGATAAATCCGCCCGCGGGCTTGCCCAGGGCGGCAACCATCCGGCGGCAGTAGGCGCGGATTTCCTGCGGGGAGCCGCGGACCATCGTGTTCTGGATGTCAACCGGGCACCAGAAAGTTATGCGCCCGCCAAAACGTTTTCCAAGCAGGTCCAACCCCATGTTTTCCTGCTGGTCCATCTGGATGCAGTCCAGCCCGGCCTCGATCAGGTCGTCAAGGATGTCAACGATATATCCGCAGCTGTGCAGGAAAGTAAGCAGGCCGGCCTTGTGAGCCGCCTTGTAAACGCGGGTATAGGCCGGTTTCCAGATTGTCCGCCACGATTCCGGCGAGATCATCAGCCGGTTCTGCAGTCCCCAATCGTCGCAGAACATGTAGCCGTCGGCGCCGGAGGCGGCAAAGCGCTCAATTGAATAGAGGTTCATCTCCACCAGGATGTCAATCAGCCGCCCGAGTTCGTCAGGGGCGACGAGCGTGTCGGCCCAGAGGTTCTCCAGCCCGCGGATGAAATGCGCCCGCTCGTAAAGCGATATGCCGAAAGCCATCAAAAACTTGTCCCCGGCGCGGTCCCGCGCGCCCTTCAGATTTTTCCAGCGGTTTGCATCGCGGATATCCGGTATTTTCAACTTGTCCCAGTCGGCCCAGTCCTTCAAGGGACTTTCCTTGACTTCCCCGAGATGGGAAACGCCGATGTTATTCCAGACGCAGCCCCATTCATCCGCGCCCTTGCCCGGCCGGACATCGGGGGAGGGATCCATGCCCACCCACTCAACATCAGAGCCGATTTCCGGGGTAAGCGAATAAGGCAGACGGTCGGCGCCCTCAAAACGCACCGTGCGCCGGACAACATCTCTCGGAATCATAATCACTCCTTTTGATCCGCGGACTGAATTTAAAAGGCGAAGTCAGTAATGTAATAAATCTTCCCGGGAATGCAAAAGAAATCCGCCGGCCGGTAAACAAGGCTATATTCTTTGATCGGTTCCGATAACACCCACCCCGGCCTTCCGCCGTCGCTCCAAGAGCTATGGCGGACAAGTCGGCCACCCCTCCGGTGGAGGGGACTTTTCATGCCAAAGGCAGATCCACATATGGCGGAAAGAAGTTCAAGGACAAAATCTTATGTTCCCCTCCTTGGAGGGGTGCCCAACGGGCGGGGTGGGTCGGTTTGTATCTGTTACTGTCTAATATAAAGAATTTGTCTTACACCTTGTTTGGGGTGAAATGCCCCGGCTTCTTCGCAAAAGTGCGGCATATGTGGTCTTTGCATCCCTTCAGCCTACAGCCTTAATAGCTTCAGCCTGTGATAGTCACCGCAATTCGAACATGTTGCCCGGATTTATCCGGCCCTCCGGGTCAAAGACGCGCTTGACCCGGCGCATTTCTTCCACGCCCTCTTCCCCGAACATTAAGACCAGAAAATTTTTCTTCAATTTGCCGATGCCGTGCTCGCCCGAAACCGTTCCGCCCCATTTGACGACCGTCCGCGCCAGTTGCAGGTACAATTCCTTGCCTTTTTTGTATTCATCCATGTTTTTCGGCAGGATATTGATATGGACGTGATTGTTGCCGATGTGGCCGAAAATCACGTATTCAAGCTTCGTCGCGTCCAGGGTTTGGCGATAAAGCCGGAACATTTCCGCGAGGAACTGGTCCGGGACGGCGAAATCGGTCCCGAGTTTTGTCAGGCCGGGCGCGGAAATGACCCTTTCGCCGATAAGCTGGTTGATCGCCTCCGGGAGCGCATGCCGGAATTTTTTCAGCTTTTCAGTTTCTTCCGGGCTGGTGGCGGTCCAGGCCGTGTCGGCGCTGCTGCCGCATTCCTCCAGGAGGGCCAGAAGTTCTTCGGCCTGTTTTTCCAGGTCCGCTTCCGTGGCGGGCAATTCAATATAGACGGCCGTGTGCGCCGTCTCCGGCAAGGCCGGGATTTCCGATGACGGCCCGACCTTTTTCTTTTGCGCGCGCAGGAGGTCCAGGGCGCGGAAATCAAAATATTCAACCGCCAGCGGGCGCTTGCCCAATGGCTGACAATCCCGGCCGGCTTTTTCGCCCCGCGCCGCGCGGACAAAATCAAGCGCGTTTTCCTCCGCCGGGAAAAACCCGATCACCCCCAGAATCGTTTCCGGTGGTTTAACAAGCGCCAATTCGACTTCCGTGATAATCCCGAGCGTGCCTTCCGCGCCGATGAACAAGTCCAGCAAATCCATCCCGGGTTCGGCAAAATAACCGGCCGCGTTCTTCACGACGGGCATTTTATAGTCCGGAATTTTGCCGGGGCGTTCCCGGCCGTCCGGAAGGACCAGGGTGAACGAGCCGTCCGCCGCCGCGAATGATTCACCGCGCCGGATATCCAGGAGATAACCCCCGGCCAGGACCAGCCGCAGGGCGGAGACATGGTTGCGGGTGGCGCCGTAATGGAAGGTGCGCGCCCCGGAGGCGTTGCAGGCGACTATGCCGCCGATTGTGGCCGAGGCCTCGGTCGGGTCCGACGCGAAGCGCCACTCGCCCGATTTGCGGAAAATCTCCAGGGCCGCTTTGTCCTGCCCTGGCCAGTCCGCTTCGGACGGAAACTCCTTTCGGGCGATCATCTTATTCAAAGCGTCCAGGGTGATTCCCGGCTGGCAGCGGATGAAAAACATATCGCGCGCCGGGTCATGCCGCAGACCGAGGACAGAATTCATTTTTTCGGCGCTGACCAGCCAGCCGCCGTCCGGGACGGCGCCGCCGGTGATGCCGGTCCGTCCGCCGGAAAGGGTGATTTTTTTTCCTTCTTCCCCGGCTGAACGCAGGATGGCAACGACATCCGCCTCCGACCGCGGGAAGAATATTTTATCGGCGCAACCCGGCAGGCGCGATTCGTCGGAAAGATATGCGGCGGCATCCCGCGGATCCTTGCCCGCCCCGGCGCCGCGGACCGGCCCAACGGAAATATCTCTGGCTATAAGACGGTTGTTCATAGGGTCGGCGTCATGCGGTGGCGTCCCAGAGAGGTTTGCCGATGAACGCGGAGAGCGTCTTCGCGTCCTCGCGCAATTTCTGGAGGTTGCCGTGGTCAACAATGTTGATCCGCCGGCCGTCATCCAGGACCAGGTTTAACTCATAACTGTAGTAACTGCTTTTTCCCTGGCAGAACTCGGCAATAATCTGGAGCGCGCCAACCCGGCTGAGCTCGGAATAATTGTCCTGCGCGGTCCTGCCGGCCGTCCCGACCGGCGGCTGAGAGCCTTTCCAGCAGCACCCGCGCATCTTGTCAAACACAAAGGGCATCGTCCCGAAGTAGAGCATCAGCCCGCCGGCGGCGCTGAAGATTGTCCCGAAAACAATCGGCATGATGGTGTTGGCGTTGAGCGCGAAAGTTCCATTGGAAAAATTGGCGTAGGATACGCCGATCATGACCGCCAGGCCGGCAATGAGAAAAATCGAGTAAAAAATCTTCGCCTCCACCGCCGCGCGGAACTCAATCCGGTAGGAGTTGACCTGGACGAGTTTCTGGGTGCGGAAATTCGCCCCGCCGCTTTTAACCGGGGTCCAGGCGATCCGGGCGGCGAGCGGGTCGCCGAACCTGGCCGGATCGAAAGGAGCGGGAGGAGTCATGGCGGAATTGATTTTCTGGACCAATGTTTTAAACATGTGAATTTTACCTTTTAAAAGGATGAACGCATTGTAGCTGATAAGGAAAAGGCTTCAAATCAATTTTTGAAATATCCCTGTTATCCCGTGAAAATGGCGGTCCCGAATTTTTTGCGGAAGGCTTGCGGCGTCTCACCCGCGAGGCGCTTGAACAAGCGGGCAAAATAACCCTGGTCGGCGAACCCGCATGACCAGGCGATCTCCTTGATGCTCAGGGCCGGGTTCTGCAGGTGCCGTTTCGCCATGCCGATCCGCTCCTGGCCGATGAAACGGGTCAGGCGTTCACCGGTTTCCGTGACGAAAAGATGCGAAAGATAATCCGGCGCGCAATGGATTTGCCCGGCCAGCTTCCTGACCGAAAGCGATGACTCGCAAATATGGCCGAGGACGTATTTCCGGCATTCGCTGACTTTCGGGTGCTCGGTCGTCCGGTCAGGCGTCTTGACCTGTTTAATGACCATGAGCAACCCGGCCAATGTCGCCTGGAAAAGACCCTGCACGGTTTTGTCAATTTCCGGCTCCCGTTTCCCGGTCCCGCCGGAATGATAACAATCCACGATGTCATCAAGATATTGCTCGAACTGGCGCCCCTTGTTGGTTTTAAAATATTCCAGCCGGCCGCCGCCGTGCGGACTTCCCTTTTCGCCCTTCACGGCGGAATGGAAGCTGATGCCCTCGCTTGAAAACATGACGACAACGTTCAAAAAACTGCCCTTGAAGTTCCGGGCGATTTCGCCGTGGGGCAACCCGCGCGGGACAAGCAGCGCTTCGCCCGGCAGGAGCCGCATTTTTTCGCGCGGAAAGCTGAACTCGGTCAGTCCCCGGACCTGGATAAAAAGCTCGGGATCAAAATGAAAATGAGTGCCAGCCAGCCGCCGGGTTCCGCCCCCCAGCGGACGCGGCAAATGAAGCGCGCAGAGCCCGCGGCGCAGGAGGCGCAACTGCGCCTCCAGGATTTCGCGGTAGAAGCAAATATCGTCTGACTCCGGCATGGTTCGACGCATGTTTTCTCCGTTCTCCTTGCTTTTCATCCTTCAGCCTTCAGCCTGTCCGCCTTTATTATCTAAGTTTTGTCCTATTTATATAAGTTTTAGACCATAATTTGCTTTTGAATCCAAGCAAACAAGCCCTATGTTTTTTACAAATAAAGGCCGATTTTGCAAGTTAAAACATTGAAAGGAAAAACCATGGCAGGAAAAATCAGGGTAACGGTCTGGAACGAGGCGCGCCACGAGAAAACAAACGCAAAGGTGCAGAAGATTTATCCCAAGGGCATCCACGCCGCGATCGCCAAGGGCCTGAACGCCGCCGGCGGCATCGAATGCCGCACCGCGACCCTGGACGAGCCGGAGCACGGACTTACGAAGGAAGTCCTGGCCAAGACCGACGTCCTGACCTGGTGGGGCCACATGGCGCACGGCGAGGTTTCCGACGAAATCGTCAAGCGCGTCCAGACCCGCGTCCTGGAAGGCATGGGCCTGATCGTGCTCCACTCCGGCCATTATTCAAAAATATTCCGGACGCTCCTCGGCACGACCTGCTCGCTCAAGTGGCGCGAAGCGGACGAGAAGGTCCGCCTCTGGGTCATTGAGCCGAGCCACCCGATCGCGGAAGGCCTGGGCGAATATTTCGAGCTGCCCCAGGACGAAATGTACGGCGAGCCGTTCGGCATCCCGACGCCCGACAAGCTGATATTCATCTCCTGGTTTGAGGGCGGGGACGTCTTCCGGAGCGGCTGCTGCTTCGAGCGCGGCAACGGGCGGATTTTCTATTTCAGCCCGGGCCACGAAACCTATCCGGTTTTCTACGACAAGACCATCTTGAAAATCATGGCCAACGCGGTGCGCTGGGCTCGCCAGCGGGTTTGCATCCCCGACAAGTGCCCGTGCTCAAAAGCCCTGGAAAAAATCCGCTCCAAACGGACGTAAACGCAGGCATAGAAAGGAACATAACATGAAAGAACTGCGCGTGGGTGTTATCGGACTGGGAATGGGCCAGGGTCACATTAAAGATTACCAGAGCCACCCGGGGGCGGAAGTGGTCGCCGTGGCCGACCCGAACAAGGAACGGCTGCAAGCCGTGGCGGATAAATTCAAAGTGCCGAAAAGATACCTGTCCGCCCGGGAAATGCTGGACAAGGAAAGCCTGGATGTGGTCAGCGTCGCGACTCCGAACAAATTCCACAAGCCCCTGACCCTGGCCGCCTTCAAGGCGGGCTGCCATGTCCTTTGCGAAAAGCCCATGGCGATGAACGCCGCTGAGGGCAGGGAAATGCTCGCGGCCTCGAAAAAGGCCGGGAAACGCCTGATGATTAATTTTTCATACCGCTTCACGGAACAATCCTGGGCGCTGAAAAGGCAGGTTGAAGGCGGGATCCTGGGCGAAGTCTATTTCGCGCGCACGGCCTGGCACCGGCGCCGGGGTTTGCCCGGCTTCGGCGGGTGGTTCGGACAGAAGGCGCTTGCCGGCGGCGGACCGCTGATTGACCTCGGCGTCCACCGGCTTGACCTGGCGCTCTGGCTGATGAATTATCCCAAGCCGGCCTGGGTGATGGGCAGCGCCTATAACAAGATCGCGGCGCCGCGCGCGAAGAAGGAAGGGAAGAAATTTGACGTTGAGGACCTGGCGGCGGGTTTCATCAAGTTCAAGAACGGCGCGACGGTCGAGGTCGAGGCCAGCTGGGCGGCCAACATCGGCGAGCAGGAGTTCATGGAGACCCGGCTTTACGGGACAAAGGGCGGCCTGGTCCAACGCAACGTCGGCGAGGGTTACGATTTTGAGGCGCAGATTTACGTTGAAAGGGAAGGCTGCCAGTTTGACATGAAACTGCATCCGCCCGTCCCGGCCGTGAAGGGCGCCATGTATCACTTCATCGACTGCATCCTGAACAAGACCCCGCATATCGCGACCGGCGAGGAAGGCCTGATCGTGATGGAACTGCTGGACGCGATTTATCTCAGCGCGAAAAAAGGCGCGCCGGTGAAGATCAGCTGACAGGGCTGGACGCCGAGCGCCGCAGTTGTCCGCAGGCGGCGTTGATCTTTCCGCCCTTGGAAACCCTCAGGGTGGCGTTGATATGCGCCTTCTCAAGGGCATGAACGAACATGTCGGCCGTCCCGGCCGGCGGGGCCTCCCCGGCAAACTCGGCGACTTTGCTGAGCATGATCAGGTTAACCCGGGCATGGATCGGCGCCAGGATGCGTGCCAGCTGCCGGGCCTGTTCCGGCGAATCGTTGACGCCCTTGACGAGCGTGTATTCAAAGGTAATCAGCCGCCCGGTCTCTTCCGCGTACCGGCGGCAGGCCGCCAGCAGGTTTTCGAGCGGATAAATTTTATTGACCGGCATCAGCCGGGAGCGGAGCGCGTTGTCGGGCGCGTGGAGCGAGATGGAAAGCTCCACCTGCAAACCCTCCCCGGCAAGGCGTTCGATGCCCGGAATAATTCCGCAGGTGCTGATGGTTATTTTGCGCGCGCCGACGCTCAGCCCCTCGGCGTCGTTGATGATCCTGACCGCCGCGAGGACATTATCGTAATTATCAAGCGGCTCGCCCATGCCCATGAAAACAACATGACCCGGCGCGCCTCCGAGCCTGCGGGCGGCAAAAAGCGCCTCTCCGACAATTTCCCCGGCCGAGAGGTTCCTTTTGAAGCCGCCCATGCCGCTCGCGCAGAAGGCGCACTTGAATTTGCACCCGACCTGGCTGGAAACGCAAAGCGTCGTTTTTCCCCTGGCCGGTATGAACACCAGCTCGATGCATTCGCCGTCCTCCAGGCGCAGCAAATGTTTCTCGGTCGAGCCGGCGCCGGCTTCATCCTGCTGCCGCACGGTCGCGAGCGGCGCAAGCGTGAAATTCTCCTCCAGTTGCTCGCGCAGCGGCCCGGGGATGTTTTTCATGGCGGCGAAAGTTTCCGCGTAGTGATGATAAAGCCAGCGCCAGATCTGGCCGGCGCGATAAGGCGGCTGGCCGAGCCCGGCGCAAAATCGCACGAGATCGGCATGGCTCAGATCATGGATTGGGGGGTTTTTAAGCTCGTTCATATGAGTTAATTTCATAATCCAAAAAGAACGGGCTCCGACAAGCGGAGCCCCTACCTATTGAATATACGCATTCACCCGGAAACAACCTGGAATTCGAGTTTGCGCAGGCTTTCGGCCAGGGACGTGTTGCCGTTCTCCAGCATGACCCGCGTGTAGCGGAATTCGCGCCGGACCGGATAATTTTTACGCAGCAACTCAAAATCCTTTCCGCGGGCGTCGGCGTCGGCCGCGGCTATATCCCTGAGGCGGCGGTCGTCCGCGGAAATATCGTAAATTTTGCCGACAATCCGCGCGAGCGCCTCCTCGTCCGGGAGGCCGGCGGCGTCAAAATGTATTTCCGGCACGGGCGGCGGCGGCAGCAAGGTGTCCAGCGATATTTTCGGCTCCAGGCCGAGAAATTGGCACAGCTTGCGGTAGACGTGCACCGTCCCCATCACGCGCCCTTCGTAGGAATAGCCGGCGATATGGGGCGTGGCGATGTCGGCCGCGGCCATAACGTCCAGGCGGAAGGCCGGCTCGCCTTCCCAGCAGTCAATGACCGCGCGCGCCACGACGCCTTGCGCGCGGGCATTGAGGAAAGATTCCGAATGCATGACCGCCCCCCTGGCGGCGTTGATGAATATGCAGCCCGGCTTCACCCGGTTGAAAAAATCTTTCCCGGCCAGGTGCCAGGTCGGATATTTCCCCGCCTTGGTCAAGGGAACATGCAGGGTAAGAATATCGGCCTTGGCCAGCAATTCGTCGAGCGGCCGGTAGGCCGGGTCGCCGGAGTGTTCATAAAGCGGGGGATCGTTCAGCAGGACGCGCAGTCCGAGCGCCCCGGCTTTCTTGAGAACGCGGCTGCCGACGTTGCCGACGCCGATGATGCCGATCGTCTTGTCCAGCAGCTGGAATCCATGCTTTCTGGCCAGGTGGAGCAGGGCGGCTGTCAAATATTCGGCCACGCTGTTGGCGTTGCAGCCCGGGGCCGCGGTCCAGGCTATGCCGCTTTTTTCAAGGTAAGCGGCGTCCATGTGGTCATGCCCGATGGTGCAGGTGCCGGCGAATTTTATTTTGCTGCCTTCAAGGAGGGCGGCGTTGATTTTCAGGGTGGACCGCGCGATCAATATGTCGGCATCCCGGACAACCGCCGGGGTGATCCGGCTCGGGTCCAGGACCTGCAGGTCGCCCAGCGGCCCGAAAACTTCCCCGGCAAAGGGAATGCTGGTGGCGCAAATTATTTTCATTTTTTGTCCGGCATTTCAAGCAACTCGATCAAGCGGTCCACGGCGGCCCTCGTCCCGGAAGCGTCGCTCCCGCCCACGACCAGGGCGTCGCGCGACGGGGTCTGCGGGTCGTAGGTCGCGCTGTTGACGCTTTCCACCATCGCGATCACGCCGCGCCCCGAACCGGGATAATCCTTCGTGATCTTCTCCGCGGATTTGTCATAGGCAAAAGAGCAGCGTTTGTCAAGATGCTTGATGAGGGAATTGCTCTCCTCCGACCCGACGCAGATTAACTGCCTGGCGGTTACCACGAATTCATTCTCAAACGTGTCCACCAGGTAATATTTGGACATGTCCTCGTTCGGCCCACGTGCTCCGCCGTCCGGCTTGATCCGGACCTCATGCGCCTCCTTCTTCAGTTTCACCTTGTCATCCGTGAGGATATCCGCCTTTACCCCGAGTTTCTGCAGCGTCGCCATGATGCGCTCGGCCTGCTTCTTGCCGCTCGCGTCAGCCGCCCCGTGCACCACCGTCACCGGCCGCCTGATGAACGCCTTCAGCGAAGGTTTCCAGATCGAGACCCATACCTTGTCGCGCAGCGGGCGGATCAGGAAAACCTGCGCCTGGTTCGGGGCGATCTCGGCCGCAATCCCTTTTTCGGCGATCTCCCTCGCGTCCAGGCGGGCCATGATCCGGCTCCGGCGCGCAGCGTCGTCGGGCTTCAACGCCCAGCCCCCGTCCTCTTTCTTCACCAGGTCCGGCCGCTCGCCGGTCACGTCGCAGACCGCGTATTCGCCGCCGTTCGTCAGCGTGTTAAGTTTCAGGGATACCTTGCGCACCTCCTGGGTGTTATTGTTGCAAACCGCCGCCAAGGTATAATCCTCGCCTTCCAGGACCCCGGCATACATTTCCCAGCTGTCCGGCACGCCCTCCAGCGTCACGCGTCCGTCAACCTTCCACATTTTCAGCAGGCCGGCAAACCAGTTCGCCACCGAGCGGTTGACCTTGTCGTCCCCGGCGGGCAGATGCATCACCACGATGTTCCTGTCCTTGTTGATCAGGCCGTAACTCACCGCCTTGCCGTCCGGCAAGGTCCCCTTGAGGAAGGTTTGCGATCCGTTGGTCGGGACATAATAATATTGCAGGCTGTATTCGCCCAGCGTCCCCTCGCGCGGCGTCCACGGCGCGGCCTCGCAGGGCGTCCAGGCAAGCGTGGCCTTGCAGAACGGCGTATGATACCAATTTTCTCCCATGAACCGATACCCGGCCATGTCCGCAATTTCCTGCAATGGAAACACACAAGCCTTGTCCGGGTTGTAGCGGCTTGGCCTCTCGGAATTCGTGAAGCCGCCCGCGTCCAGGATGATCAGCTTCCCGCCCTGATTGACGTATTCCCGGAGCCGCTTTACATCGTTGGGCGAAATGGCGGCGGTCGTATTGGCAAGGATGATAACCGGGTAATCGGAAAGCTTCTTGATCGCATCCAGCCGCGAGATGTCGGGCGGGATGCAGGTCGCCCCGAGCACTCTTCGCGCGATATCATCCATGAACAGTCCGCTGGAACCCTCGAAAAAGTTGAGGAACAGGCTGACCTCGGTCGTGGCAAGGAGGACTTTGGGCGCGAGCGGCCTGGCCGGAAGCCAGAGGGGCGCCAGGCGATAAAACATTTGATTGGCCCGGGAAGCGCGCAGGGCGGCGCGTTCCACGTAGACCGGCGGTCCTTCCATCCCTTCCGGCTCAAAAAACACCATCTCGCCTGTCCAGCGCTTGATCCCCCCTGTCGGCGAAGCTTTCCTGATAAGATCGGTGAGGTGGAACGCGTGCTGGCAGCCGTTGTTATACCATTCCACGTAAAACGCCTTCGCGCCCTTGAACACGTTGGAGATCATGCGCGGATAGAGGTTGATATCGCTGTGGCCGATGTGGTTCTGCGGCCCGGGCTTGTGATCCAGCTGCTTGCGCCCGTCAACATAAGAATATTCGCAGGAGAGGAGGAAGCCCCCGCTGATCGCCGTTTTGCCGAAGTACCTGGCCACGCTCGCGGCCACGTAGGGTCCGTACCAGCCGAACATGTCCAGATAGTCGCCCGTGTTCCACGACTGCGTGGCGCCGTCGCCCTTCGTGCCCCAGATGAAGTGCTCGGGTTCAAGCTTGTGCACGAGCTCGCTGGCGCTCTTGACCGTCTGCACCTGCGCCCAGCCGCGGAACAGGCGGAATGACACCGCCTCCGGTTCATACTCCCAGAATCCCTTGGCGCCGGGGAGCGTCGGGTTGACATCGTCAAAGACCTTGTACTGCCGGCCCCAGGCGCCGTTCAGGGCTTCAATATTTTTGTACCTTTCCTCCAGCCAGGTCCGGTACTGGATAATCGACTGGTCATCGTAACCGGTCTCGTTCGGGTGCCACAATTCCTCGTAGAGATAGGCGCTGCCGTTGGCCGGATGAAGCCTGAGCTGGTTGGACGTCATCGTGAACACTTCCTTCTGGATCTCCTTGCCCAGGGCGGAATTCAGCGGCGGCTGGATGTTATACCGGTCCACCCGTCCGCGCGAATCCACCGTCGGCGCGCCCTCGCCCGCCACCTGGCGCGGCACAAAAGAAATGTCCGCGAGGCGCTGCAGGGCGCCCAGATATTTCCAGGTGTAAAGCGTGTTCATCTGGTCAATGTTCGCCCAGGGGTAGTCCTCGGCCAGGGAAAATTTTTCCCAGTCCCTCCGGAAGAAATGACGAGAGGCCTTCAGGCTGTTGGCCACCGTCATGGTGTTCGCGAGGCAATAGTAGGGGAAGTGATCGGTAACACCCGGCATGCAGTTGTATTGCAGGATTGAATAGTAAAAAGGTTTTCCGTTCAGGGAAAGGAATCCGTTCTCGTTCTTCATCACGGCCGGGTCGCCCTCCACGAAGGTCACCTGCCGGATGCGCTCCGCCTTGCGCTTGACGATCTTCCATTCCCAGGCGTTCAGTCCGTCCTTGTCCTCGGAGGGCAGGACCAGGAGATATGAAATGGCCCACGAGGTTGCGATGCCCCAATGCTGCCACGCCTGCGCCGGGCCGCGGACGTCGCAGAAAAGGCGCAGGCGGATTTTACCGTCCTGGACGACCACGCTTGGGACCTGCTCCATCCCGTTGAAGGCGCGCTTGCGCACCTTGCCCTGCACCTCCAGGTTCCATGCGCCCCCGGCGCCCACCATCAGGTTGTAAGTGCCGTTCGGAACGTCAATCCAGAACTCCGTGCTCAAGTCGTCGTCCACATACGTGCTCCCGCGCCGCTCTTCCGCGTCCTTACGGTAAGAATTGCTGGCAAGGAAATAATAAGTCCTGCTCATGTTGACCGAATCTTTTTCGAGCGGGGTGTGAACGTCGACATGTCGCTTGAAAAATTCAATCCACGACCATCCGATGGTTGATGAGCCGAAATCCCTCAGGTCGTTCTGCTGCTGCCAATATGACACCCGGCATGCACCCGCAAACCACCAGTTGGATGCATCGTTTCCGAAAATCGGCTGGAACGCATACCTGGCAATATCCTTATCGTTTAATTGAGGAGGACCAAACGACAAGAAAAAGTTGCGCCTGATTTGCTTCGGATCCTCAAAGACCCAGCCGTATCCTTTCTCCTTGCTGTACTCTGAAAACTCGTTCACGCCCGCGAAATCGTCTTCCAGCTCCTGGTTCGGCGGCCCGAAGTCAAACAGGAATTCTCTTTTTTTCGGGTCGCGCGGGGCGACCGTCGCCCCCGAGACCTTGATCGCCTTGATCAGCACCTTCATCCGGCCGCCGTTCTCGGCGCCGGTGCGGAATCCCACCTGGTATTCATCGCAGTCCTCGTTCATGTCGTTAAAGCAGGGATACCGCCCCGTGGCCCAGCCATATTGTTTCCCCTTTTCCCGGCCCATGAAGAAAATGTGCATGGTCTCGGCCTTGTACATCCGGAGCCATTCCGAATTGAGGGGAATTCCAGCAAGAAGAGAGTTCATGGGCGTCACTTTGTCCTTTGACATAGACACCGGCTTGCCCTCCTTGTAGTACGCTTGCCAGGAATAGGAAACGCAGTTGGTCGCGTTCCAGTAGGTGATATCGTAGGCCCCCACGCCGGCCCGGCGTTTTTCCTTGTTGATCAGGTGCATCTCAAGGCGCGCCTTGCTGTTATAATTCGTGCTGTGCTCCAGCACCTCAATCTGCATGTCAAAGTTGAATTCGCTGTTGAAGGAGCGCTTGCTGGTCCATGAATAATTCTTCTTGCCGTCGATCTCCAAAAGCAGCCCCTCGGGCGTGAAGGCCGAATCGGGAATGTTCTCGGTGACATAGGCCGACTTGTCGTTGTTGGTCACGCTGAAGTCAACCGTGCCCCAGTCCGCCCGCGCGAGCGCCGGAAGGAAAAGAAGCGCCGCGAGAAGCAGGACAGGCAAAAATCCCGTGAGCGCCCGGAAACCGGAAAAAATGTTATTCGGCCTGTTCATATTTATTTGGCAAACGCCTTGACCTGCCACGGCGTAAAAACGCCCGCGTTGAAAGACAGTTCCTTTTCCACGGCGCCATCCTGGTCGCCGGCCGCCTATTTTTTTGCCGGCATTTCAAGCAACTCGATCAAGCGGTCCACGGCGGCCCTCGTCCCGGAAGCGTCGCTCCCGCCCGCGACCAGGGCGTCGCGCGACGGGGTCTGCGGGTCGTAGATCGCGCTGTTGACGCTTTCCACCATCGCGATCACGCCGCGCCCGGAACCGGGATAATCCTTCGTGATCTTTTCCGCGGCTTTATCGTAGGCAAAGGAGCCGCGCTTGCCGAGGTGCCTGATAAGGGAATTGCTCTCTTCCGACCCGACGCAGATCAGCTGGTTGGTGGTATTCACTACCTCATTCTCAAACGTGTCCACCAGGTAGGCCTTGGACATGTCTTCCCGCGGATTGCGTTTTGTGCCGTCGGGCTTGATCCGGACCTCATGCTTCGTCTTCTTCAGTTTCACCTTGTCATCCGTGAGGATATCCGCCTTTACCCCGAGTTTCTGCAGCGTCGCCATGATGCGCTCGGCCTGCTTCTTGCCGCTCGCGTCAGCCGCCCCGTGCACCACCGTCACCGGCCGCCTGATGAACGCCTTCAGCGAAGGTTTCCAGATCGAGACCCATACCTTGTCGCGCAGCGGGCGGATCAGGAAAACCTGCGCCTGGTTCGGGGCGATCTCGGCCGCAATCCCTTTTTCGGCGATCTCCCTCGCGTCCAGGCGGGCCATGATCCGGCTCCGGCGCGCAGCGTCGTCGGGCTTCAACGCCCAGCCCCCGTCCTCTTTCTTCACCAGGTCCGGCCGCTCGCCGGTCACGTCGCAAACCGCGTATTCGCCGCCGTTCGTGAGCGTGTTTAATTTCAGGGATACCTTGCGCACTTCCTGGGTGTTTAGGTTGCACACCGCCGCCAGGGTGTAATCCTCGCCTTCCAGGACCCCGGCATACATGTCCCAGCTGTCCGGCAAGCCCTCCAGCGTCACGCGGGCGTCAACTTTCCACATTTTCAGCAGGCCGGCGAACCAGTTCCCCACCGAACGGCTGATGTTGTCATCCCCGGCAGGCAGACGCATCACCACGATGTTCCTGTCCTTGTTGATCAGGCCGTAAGTTACAATTTTCCCGTCCTTCAACGTGCCCTTGATAAACGGTTGCGAGCCGTTGGTCGGGACGTAGTAATATTGCAGGGTGTATTCGCCGAGCGTCCCTTCGCGCGGCGTCCAGGGCGCGGCCTCGCACGGGGTCCACGCCAGGGCCGCATTGTAACGCGCCTGATGCCACGCATCCCCGGCCACCAGGCGATAGCCGGCCATGTCGGCCAGCGCTTGCAGCGGGTAGGCGACCTTGTCGGGGTTCATGTACCGGCTCGGTGTTTCGGCGCTCGTGAAGCCGCCCGCGTCCAGGATGATCAGTTTGCCGCCTTGCTTGACGTAGTCGAGCAAGCGCCTCACGTCCCCGGGCGGAATGGCGGAGGTTGTATCGGCAAGTATCACGACCGAATAGTCCGACAGGTTCCGGACCGCCTCCAGGCGCGAGATGTCGGGCGGGATGCAGGTCGCCCCGAGCACTCTCTGCGCGATGCCGTCCAGGAACAGCCCGGTGGAGCCCTCGAAGAATTTGATAAACATGCCGACCTCGGTCGTGGCAAAGAGGACCTTGGGCGCGAGCGGTTTGGCCGGAAGCCAGAGGGGCGCCAGGCGGTAAAACATCTGATGGGCCCGGGATGCGCGCAGGGCCGCGCGTTCCACGTAGACCGGCGGTCCTTCCATCCCTTCCTGGTCAAAAAAGACGATCTCGCCGGTCCAGCGTATGATCTTTCCTGCGGGCGAATCCTTTTTGATGAGGTCGGTGAGATGAAACGCGTGCTGGCAGCCGTTGTTGTACCATTCCACGTAAAACGCCTTCACGCCCTTGAACACGTTGGAGACCTGGCGCGGATAGACGTTGCGATCGTTGTAGCCGATGTGGTTTTGCGTCCCGGGCTTGTGATCCAGCTGCTTGCGCCCGTCAACATACGAATATTCGCAGGAGAGGAGGAATCCACCGCAGAGCGCCGTTTTGCCGAAGTACCTGCCAACGCTCGCGGCCACGTAGGGGCCGTACCAGCCGAACATGTCAAGGTACTCGCCCGTGTTCCACGACTGCGTGGCGCCGTCGCCCTTCGTGCCCCAGATAAAATGCTCGGGCTCAAGCTTGTGCACGAGCTCGCCGGCGCTCTTGACCGTCTGGCCCTGCGCCCAGCCGCGGAACAGGCGGAAGGTCACCGCCTCCGGGTCCAACTCCCAGAATGCCTTGGCGCCGGGAAGCGTCGGGTTGATATCGTCAAAGGCCTTGTACTGCCGGCCCCAGGCGCCGTTCAGGGCTTCAATGTTTTTGTATCTTTCCTCCAGCCAGGTCCGGTACTGGATAATGGACTGGTCATCGTAGCCGATGCTGTCGGGATGCCACAATTCCTCGTAGAGATAGACGCTGCCGTTGGCCGGATGAAACCTGAGCTGGTTGGCCGTCATCGTGAACACTTCCTTCTGGATCTCCTTGCCCAGGGCAGAGTTCAGCGGCGGCTGGACGTTGTAACGGTCCACCCGGCCGCGCGCGTCCATGGTCGGATTGCCCTCGCCCGCCACCTGGCGCGGCACGAAGGAAATGTCGCCGAGGCGCTGCAAGCCGGCCAGATAGCTCCAGGTGTAAAGCGTGTTCATCTGGTCAATGTTCGCCCAGGGGTAGTCCTCGGCCAGGGAAAATTTTTCCCAGTCCCTCCGGAAGAAATGACGAGAGGCCTTCAGGCTGTTGGCCACCGTCATGGTGTTCGCGAGGCAATAGTAGGGGAAGTGATCGGTAACACCCGGCATGCAGTTGTATTGCAGGATTGAATAGTAAAAAGGTTTTCCGTTCAGGGAAAGGAATCCGTTCTCGTTCTTCATCACGGCCGGGTCGCCCTCCACGAAGGTCACCTGCCGGATGCGTTGCGCCTTCTCCTTGACGATCTTCCATTCCCAGTCGTTCAGGCCCTCCTTGTCCTCCGCGGGCAGGACCAGGAGGTACGAGATGGACCACGATGTGCCGATGTCCCAGAGTTGCCACGCCTGCGCCGGGCCGCGGACGTCGCAGAAAAAGCGGATGCGAATCTTTCCGTCCGAGACGACCACGTTGGGAATCTGCTCCATCCCGTTGAACCCGCGTTTGCGCACCTTGCCCTGCACCTCTATAATCCCTCCGTCGCGCCACGGATACACGCAGCCCGCCATCAGGTTGTAAGTGCCGTTCGGGACGTCAATCCAGAACTCGGTGCTCAGGTCGTCATCCACATACGTGCTCCCGCGCCGCTCTTCCACGTCCTTCCGGTAACGGTCGCTGGCAAGAAAGCGATAAGTCCGGCTCATGGTGACCCGGTCCTTTTCCAGCGGAATGTAGACGTCAATATATCGCTGGAAAAATTCAATCCATGACCACCCGATGGTTGATGAAGTAAAATCCCTCATGTCGTTCTGCTGCTGCCAATATGACACCCGGCACCATTCGACAAACCACCAGCTCTGGGTGCCAAGCGGCTGGAACGCATACCTGGAGATGTCCTGGTTGTTCAACTGGGGCGCCCTGGTCTGGAAATTGCGCCTGATTTTCTTCGGGTCCTCAAAGACCCAGCCGTATCCTTTCTCCTTGCGGTATTCAGAAAATTCGTTCACGGGCACGAACCCGTCTTCCAGCTCCTGCTCCGGGGGCCCGAAGTCAAACAGGAATTCTCTTTTTTTAGTATCACGCGGAGCGACCGTCGCCCCCGAGACCTTGATCGCCCTGATCAGCACCTTCATCCAGCCCTTGTTCTCGGCGCCGGTGCGGAACCCAACCTGGTATTCATCGCAGTCCTCTTCCATGTAGTTGATGTACGGATACCGCCCCAATTCCCAACCGTATTGCTGCCCTTTGTCACGGCCCATGAAAAAAATGTGCATGGTCTCGGCCTTGTACATCCGGAGCCATTCCGAATTGGCGTGCACCCCGGCATGGAGAAACTCCATTTTACTGTTGTTCTCCCCTGAAAAAACAACCGGTTTGCCGTCCTTGTAGTACCGCTGCCAGGCATAGGAATTGGAATTGGTCGCGTTCCAGTAGGTGATATCGTAGGCCCCGATGGCGGTCCGTTTCTTTTCCTTGTTGATCAGGTGCATTTCAAGGCGCGCCTTGCTGTTACTATTTGTGCTGTGCTCCAGCACCTCAATCTGGATGTCAAAGTTGAATTCGCTGTTGAAGGAGCGCTTGCTGGTCCATGAGTAATTCTTCTTGCCGTCGATCTCCAAAACCAGCCCCTCGGGCGTGAAGGCCGAATCGGGAATGTTCTCGGTGACGTAGGCCGCCTTGTCGTTGTTGATCACGCTGAAGTCAACCGTGCCCCAGTCCGCCCGCGCGAGCGCCGGCAGGAAAAGAAGGGAGACGAGAATCAAGAGAGGGAATAAATTAGGGCGTTCAAGGCAGCAACTGTTTCCATTTCCAACCGGTAGGGCGAACCCTCCGGGTGAGCCGCTCTTAGATTTGACGGCTCGGCAGTGACGCCTCGCCCTACCTTTACCACGCGCTGCGCGTGGTTTACCTGAATAAGAAAATCCGGATGGTAGGGCGTGGGCCGCCGGACCCGCCGCATTTACCTGCTCCGCAGACCCAGGCTTTGTCGAGGCCCGTCCCGTCGGAGCGGGCTGTGTAAACACAGCCCCTACGGGAACGGAATCCATTCTTATCCCCCCACGCGCCCGGAAACCGGAAAAAATGTTATTCGGCCTGTTCATTCTTATTTGGATTCCGGCTTGGTCCCGGATTCATAACCGACTTCAAACGCCTTGATCTGCCACGGCGTAAAAGCGCCCGCGTTGAATGACAGGTCGCTTTCCACGGCAACGACCGGGCCTTCCAGCGCCTTGACCTTGGCCGATGGCCAGGTGAGCGTGACCTTCGCCGAATCTTCCTTTTCGGCCGCGAGGAGCAAAATTCCCTTTCCCTGCCCGGCGTCAAAAAACGAGCCGTGCACGGAGGGCGAGGAAATCGTGAAATGACGCTCCGCGGCCATCAGGTCGCTCTCCACCCGGAAACCTTTTTGCGGAAGCTTTTTGCAGATGCTCCACCAGGCTACGTGTTTTTTGTCCGGTGCCGGCCAGAGGATGATCGGCGTGTCGGCGTGGATCGCGGCCAGGGCGCCATCCTTGTCATCCATGGCGGAGACGACCGGAGCGTAGCCGGCGGAACAATTATAGCGGCTGTTGCATCGCCCCTGGGGAGTTCCCGATTTAAACGCCTTGCTGTCCGTTGAGCAGCGCAGGTCAAACTCGGCCAGGGAGAGCAGGGTCGCGGTCGCTTTTCCCGGGTCGCCGATAAGAAATCCTTTCGGCCCGACGATCTCCCGCAGCGCGCGCATGCAGGTGGCGAACGCGGCCGCGTTCGCCTTGAGCGGGCCGTCATACGCAAATTTCACCTTCTCGCCTTTTCCCCCTTTTTCGCCTAAGACATCCATTTCCCCCTCGGGAACGACCTGGCCCAGCACGCTGGCGTTGAGGACCAGCAATCCGTCCCGGTCTTTCTTGAAACACTTCGTGAACCAGGCGTCGTCCTTGACCAGGTCCTTGAGTTTCGCGATTGACACTGTCCCGCCGACCCGCAGGCCGGAGGCGTGCGCCTTTTCAACCAGCGCCGCCGTGGCGGCCGGGTCCGTTTGCCAGTACGTCCCCAGGATCAAGGTATCGCAACCTTCGGCGGCCATGGCCGCCAGGTCGCCTTCCGCCGGTTGAGAGTCACGGGCATAGTAGACGCGCGCCCCGAGCAGGATATTGCGGTCATCGCCGGTCGCCTCCGGGCTTGAGGATCTTTTCCGGGACCCGAACGCCAGGGTAAGGCGGTTCTCGTAGGAACGCGGTTCGTTAAGGCCCTGCGTGGCGCCGTCAAACAGGTTCCACATGATCCCAAGGCAGGGTTTGAAGCGCATTGATCCCGCCTCGGTCGGAACACCGCTCATGCCCGACAGCGGACGGATTATCACGTGCGAGCCGAAATCGCCCCTGGTCCCCATGATGCTGATGGCCTCATCCAGCGAGCATTCCATGAAGCCGTTCTGCGCGGAGCCCATCACGTGCGTGAGGTCATACCCGGCGCGGCCGAACAGGATCGGCTTGCCGGTGATCACGACGCTGTTGGACTTTGAAAGATCCAGGTCAATGTCAATGGGAAGATGCTTGGGGCCCTGCAGGGCGGGCGTCCCGCCGGTCCAGTTAAGGTTCGTCTCGTCGGCAAATCCCCAGCCGTACCCGAAAGACGCCTGCCGGGTGGGATTGGGTTCCTTGTAAAGGATATCGTCCATGTTCACGCCCATCTCGCACCAGTCCAGCTCATAGATGCAGTCATTTTCCGGCAGCCACATCTTCAGGCTCAGGAGAATGACCCCGGAATCAAGCACGCGCACGTGCTGGCTCACCTTCCACGGCACCGGCACGCGCTGGTTCTCCAGGATCTTCGGCGCGCTCGCCGTGTCAAAGATCAATTCGCGCGCGGATTTTTTCAAGATCTTGAGCGTGGCTTTCTTGTCCGCGCTGGCGTAGGCGATGTTCCAGTCGCCGGAATAATAGGCCATGCGCCTGGTGGCAAACGACAAGGCCGGGATCGTGTCGCGCGATTTCCAGGCGAACGACGAATTCACGCGCTGGAACGAGTCGGTGCTGACATGGATTCCGCCCCACTTCCACCAGCCGCCCGTCTCAAGCCCGCGCTGTTCCACGGTCGTCAACTCCCCGCCGCGGCGCGTGTCCCAGGTGTAGCGGAAATTCGCGCCGCTCACCACGAGGCGCGTCCCTTCCTCGGCCACATCCATGCCGGGGCTGCCGGCGGCAAGGAAGGCAAACGCCCCGAGAACCGCGGCAACGCGCGCCGGATTTCCAGAAAAGACCCGGATTGTATGAATTCGTTTTCCAAAATCGGATTTAGTTCCCATGTTTTTTCCTCCTGCGTATGCGGACAAACAAAGCGAAGAATGCCGGAAGGCGGCGGATCAGAAGTTCCAGCAGGAGCAGGCCGACGCCGATGCCGAGCCAGAGCGAGGGCCTGACCTCGGAATGGATTTTTGCGTGGCCCGGGCTGAACAACGCTTCCTCCCCGGGCTTGAACACGCCGCCGGTCCGCTTGCAGAGTTTTTCAAGCAACGCCGCGCCCTCGAGCGGGTCGCCGAACTCGCGCGCGTAATTGCGGCTCCAGGAAAACACCCGGGTGGCGGCGCCCTCGGCCACAAGGTCAATGGCCGCCGCGCCGGCGGAATCCACGCGCGCCATCGGCCCGGTCAATTTATCCGTCTGGACCTTGCCGTCGGAGGCGAGGCGGTTGAGCGACAACGCTCCGGCATCCCCAAGGGAGTCAAAAATAAACACGGGGCGGCCCTCGTCGTATTCAACCGCCGGCGCCAGCAGGCGATGGGGCGGGCCGATGACCGACAGCGCGCACTGCCGCCAGAAGGCCGCGTAAGTCTGAGGGCTTTGCTGCAACCACTCGGCGACCCAGAGGGGCGTGGCGGAGGAAAGGAAGGCGAGCGACTGGCCCTGCCCGTAACGCATCCGCGCCAGGAGCGGCTCGGTCTTGTTCTTGTTCATTATGACCAGCGGGGTCCAGGCGTGGGTCCGCATCCGGGCGCGATTGTATCCGGCCACGGGGGGCAGGGCCGCCAGGTCAATGCCCTTCACCGCCTGGTCAACCGGGTCGCTCATCTGCGCGTCGGCCTTCTGGATCTTCAGCGGCTTCTCCATCAGCAATTCATCCCGCTTGGCGTCCTTTGCCTCCTGGAGGGCGAGGGACGGGATCTGCTGGGGATTTTTCGCGTGGAAGAAACGCCCCTTGCCGCTGAAGGCGAGCGTGTTGAGAAGCTTGTCGTTGACCTTGGAACCGACCCCGATCGTGGAAATCGTGATCTTGGCCTGCTCCATCTCGGCGAGGAGCGAGCCGTAGTCGGGCTCCTCGGTTTCCTTGCCGTCGCTGACCAGGACGACGTGCTTGTAAGCGGCGTCGATCTTCTTGAGGATCTTGAGAATTTCGGCCAGGGCGCCGTAGATATTCGTCATGCCGAAGGCGCCGATGCGCGACACCTCGTATTTCTCGGTTTCCAGGTTGTCAATCAGCGTCGCCGGGATGATCACGTGGTAATCGGAGTCAAATGAAACCAGCGCCAGCCAGTCGTCCTTGTTCAGCCCCTCCATGGCGGCGATCGCGATTTCCTTCGCCAGGTCGATCTTGCCGATCGTCTTGGAAAGGGACTCGTTCATGGACCAGGAATTATCAAGCACGATCCCGAGGACGAAGGGCGGATATTCCTTGAGGGGATCAAGGAGCACCGGGAAAACCGCCTCGAGCGGCGTATCGCGATATTCTCCCAGGCCGAAAGCCTGGCGCCCGCCGGTAAACATGATCGCGCCGCCCTGTTTCACGAATCCTTCAATCGCCTTGAGCCGCGCCTCGCCGATCGCCTTGGCGCCGATGTTGTCCAGCACGATGCAGTCGCAGGCAAACTGGTCGGGAATCTTGTCCGGCCCGACCAGGCGGACCGTGAACCCGTTCTTTTCCAGGGCGGCGCTGAGCGGATGGTCCGGGCGCGGATTTGACGAGATGATCAGGACCCGCGGCGCCAGCGGCACCGTGACCAGGGCCGAGGCGCTGTTGTTCCAGGGCAGGCGGTCCTCGCCGAATTCAGCGCGCGCTTCAACGCGGTGCAAGCCGTCCTTGTCGAATAAGGCGGACATCTGCACCATGGTCACGCCCGCTTCCAGCTTGAGGCGGCGTTCATCTTTCTTTTCGTCATCCTGGAAGAGGGTCAGAGTGCAGGTCGTCGCGTGCGTCGAGCGCAGGGCCACTTCCACCGGGACCGGCGCCGAGCGCCAGGCGGCCGCCGGCACGTTCAGCCCGGAAACGAGCGCTTCGTTGTCGAGCGGCTGGATCGGCACGGCAAAGACCCGGATGCCCTCGCGCGCGAGGAGTTCCGCCTCGCGCAGCGGGTCGCCGGTCGTGTAGCGTCCGTCGCTCAGGAGCAGGAGCCGCTTTTCGCCCTTGCCCGGAAACCGGGCACGGCTGCCGTTCAGGGCCTCGGCCAGGGGGGTTGTTCTTTCGGCCGGACCGCCCAGTTCAAGGACGGATATCGTGCCGTCCTTCGCCGCCGCCAGGGCCGAGGCCTTCTCGATCAAGGCGTTGGCGGAGGCCGTGCCGCTCGCGCCGATCGAGGGGGACCGGTCAACGAGCACGGTTACTTCCACCTTCGGCGTTTCAATCTCGCGCGCGAACCGGAAATCAAGGAACCAGGCGCCGAGGCAGGCGATCAGGACCAGCCGGCAGAGGCAGAGCCCCCAGACGCGCCAGCGCGCCCAGGGCAAATCGGTCCGGAACGCCCCGTAAAGCGTGTAAAGCACCGCGGCGCCCAGGACGCAGCCGATGACCGCTGTTTGAATGGCATGCCAGTTCATATTTATATCATTCGGTTATCCGCCGGTGGAACAGAACCCAGTCCGCGACCAGCAGCGCCAACGCGAAAATCACAAAATAAAACGCCAGGGAAAATCTGCCCGGAATGGCCGGGGGCGGCGCGGACGACGCCCGGCGCAAATCCGATTCCGGGGCGCTTAAAAGGCTGAAGGCCTGTAATTTTCCCCCGGCCGGGTTTTCAATAAAACCGGTTTTACGGGATGTCCATCCCTCCAACCGCTCGCCGGGCCGCAGGATGCTCGCTCCCGGCAGCATCCAGGAGAGGGCGTTTCTCATCAGGACCGGGAAGGAGGCCATCAAGGTCAGGCGGCTGTCGGTGCGGTTGAGCGCGATCCCGATGAACAACACCTTGGTCTTGTCCTTCTGTCCGGCCCAGATCAGCGGCTGGTCATCGGCCCAGGCGATCGGTTGCGCCCAATCGGGGACCTTGGAGCTGACCGAATTCCTGACGACCAACCCGCGCAAATCAAGATAGGCCAGGAGCGGATGATCGGCCTGGTGAGTGATGGTCATGGTCTTGGTGTCCAGGCCGAGGATTTCCACCAGGTCCGACTTCAGGGGATAGAGGAGCACGGCGCCGCCCTCGGGCCACTGGGCCGGGGAATGGTTCACGTACAAAGTCACGGGCGCCTTTTCATTTTCAGCCTCGCTGGAGAACACATCGCAAATTCCCTGGTCGCGCAGGACGGAAAGGGCCGCCTTGACATAGGGATTTTGTTTGCCTTGCGGCCAACTGACGCGCACGCGCAGTTGCTCAAGGGAGGGGACCACGGCCCGGGCCGTGTCGTCCGTGGCCAGGGCGTCTTCCCCGTCCGGCGGGAAAAGTTTGATCTGGATCGCCGCCTCGCCGCCCTCGGTCAGGGTGAAAGATTTCACGGCGGTCGCGCCGGGCTCGATGACCAGCCCCTGGAACGTATCGCGCGGGAAAGTGTTGACCAGCACGGCGCCGCCGACCTTGACGGCTTTCTTGCCGTAATTGCCGATCGTGGCGCGGACGGCGATATCCTGGCCATGGCGTTCCGCGGCGAGGTTGATGACGCCGACGTTGTCGCCGGGGGCGGGGGCGATCCAGGAGTGCAGGCGTTTCCCCCAAGGATTTTCAGGGACCGGCTGATCGGTGAAGACATAGATTTCCGTCGCGCTGTTTTCGCCCCAGATTCTATGGGCCTGGAGCAGGGCCGTCCGCATCTCGCCCGGCCCTTCGAACGGTTGAATCTCAAGGATGCGGCGAATGGCCAGCGGGCCGGAAGGCTCGAGCGGGTGCAGGAGGTGCAAGTCATCGGCGGCCTCGGCGACGGCCGTGGCGGTCTTGGCGTCAAACCCGCGCACGAGGCGGATGGCGGCATCCTTGGCGCGTTCCAGGTTGCTCTGGCGGTCCACGACGGCGTTCATGCTGGCGGATGTGTCCAGGAGCACGACCAGTGACTTGGCGGAGAGCGCCTGGCGGCCGACCATCGGGTCGGCGGCGCCCAGGATCAGGGAAATCAGGATCGCGAAAATCAGCGCCAGGCCGAGCGCCCGCCGGAAACGCTCGGTCGTGTTGCCGAATCTCTCGGATTCCAGGAAACGTTCCCACAGGAAAAGCGCGCTGGAAATGATCTGGCGCCGGGGCAGGGGCAGGAGATAAAGGATAAGCGGGATCACCAGCAGTGTCAGCAGCCAAAGATATCCTGGGTCCCTGAAGCTCATCGGTCTTCCTTGCGAAGTTTCATGAAGTACTGGTCAACCAGGTCGCGGTCCGCGTCCGGCACTCCCTCCTGCCACACAACCCGGTTTTCCGCCTTTCCGCCCTGTCCGCCCGAGGCTTCAACCGCCGCGGGTTTGGCCTGCGCGCGCTTGATCCCGGCGTAAAACTCGAGCGGATCCAGCGGGCGCTGTTGTCCGGGTTTCTGCGTCTGCAGCCGGGCGGAGCTGACAATGGACAGGCCGTTCTTGTCGAGTTTTGACGTGATCCGGCTCGGCGTGCCGCGCGGGTCCTTGGAAATGGCCCCGGCAAGCTGGCCGGGATCTTTTTTCTTGTCCCCTCCGGCGCTGCTCTTGGGACCTTCCGCCTCCTTGCCCTGAACGGCCACGTCAACGCCTTCCTTCTTCCCGGTCTCGCCCTCATCCTTCTGGAGCGTCTTCTTCGCGCTTTCAAGGTCCTTCAACATCGTGGGATCCAACTTGACCGGGTCAATCTTGTCTTCCGGCTTGCGCGTGTTCTGCGGGTTGGTCTTGCCGCTCACCTCATCCTCGTCCCACTTGGCGACGCTGACGTTGCTCAGGTCGATCTCCTTCTGCTCGGGGATGCTCTGCATATATTTATCAACCATGTCGTCGGTAATCTTCACGACCTGTTCCGGAGCTTTTTCCTGCGGCGGAGCCTGGAAATCGTCGGCTTCCAGATCGCCTTTTTTGGCCGCCGCCGGCTTGGCGTTTGCTTTTTCATCCGGCGCGAGCGCTTCCTGCTTGGCATCCCTGGCCGCCTGGCCGCCGCCGAGTTTTTTGATGACGGCGATTTCCGTGGCCATTTCCTTTTCGCGGCTTGTCTTGATGAAAGTCAAGGCGAGTTGAAGCGGGATGAGGACCGCGACGGTGACCAGGCAGGCTTTCCAGTATTGCCGCGGACCCCAGCGCCAGGCGGAGCGCAATTTAACGTTCTCCTTGACGGCGGAGGCCTGGCTGCAGGTCAGGAGCCCCATCCATCCGAAGCGTCCCGGGTTTTCCGCGAACTCCGCGGCCGAGGCGAACAGGTCGCCGGTCCCCGCCCGCTCGTCTAGTAGTTGCAGGAGGAGCAGGCCGGAGGGCGCCTTCTTCCAGGCGTCCCGGATCGTCCACAAGGCGGCCAGCAGCGCCCCGGCGGGAATGACGAGCATGACCGCCGCGGGGAAATGCAAGATGCGCTTCAAAAGCAGGACAAGCAGGAGGCCGTTAAAGGTCCAGGCCGCGATGAAGAGAAGGCGGCGCGCCGAGGACTCCAGGATCCATTGCCGGCGCGCTGCCATCAGCAATTGCTGAAAAGCCGGCGCGCTGCCGCTCATGATTGATTCTCCAGGATGGCCTTGGTGATCGCCTCGGTGCGGATGCCGTCGGCATGCCCTTCGAAGTTCAGCAGCATCCGGTGGCTTAAGGACGGTATCGCCACGGCCAGGACGTCATCGGAGGTGGCGGTGTCGCGTCCTTGCGCGATGGCCCGGGCCTTGGCCCCGAGGATCATCGCCTGCAGTCCGCGCGGACTGGCCCCGAGGCGGACATATTTTTTCACCATCTCCGGCGCCGACTGGCTGTCCGGGTGCGACATCGTGACCAGCTTGGCCGCCCGGGCGCAGACCGTGCCGTCAACGTTAATTCGCCGCAGGGCGGTCTGCATTTCAATTACCTGGCCGGCGTGGAGCACGGCCGGCACATCGATCTTGAGCGTGCCGGTGCGCCGGCGGGCCATTTCAATCCAATCCTTGTCGCCCAGGCCGGTCAGGGCGAGGCGGAACAGGAAACGGTCAACCTGGGCCTCGGGCAGCCGGTAAGTTCCTTCCAGGTCGTCCGGGTTCTGGGTGGCCACGACCAGGAACGGCTCGTGGAGCGGGTATGTTTTTCCGGCCACGGTGACATGGTGTTCCTGCATCGCCTCCAGGAGCGCGGACTGGGTCTTCGGGGTGGCGCGGTTGATTTCGTCCGCGAGGAGCAGGCTGGTGAAAACCGGCCCCTTCTGGAACACGAGTTCCTTCTTGCCCATGGCGTCCTCGACGATGATGTTCGTGCCGACGATATCGGCCGGCATCAGGTCGGGCGTGAACTGGATACGCTTGCAGTCAATATCCAGCACCTGGGCGAGGGTCTTGCCGATCAGGGTCTTGCCGAGGCCGGGGGGCGCTTCGAGCAGGATGTTGCCGCCGGCGAAAAGTCCCATCAGCAAATGGGCGATCGTTTCCTCGTATCCGATCACCGCCCGGCTGACGGCCTGGGAGAGGTTGCTGAAATTGGTTTGGAATTCCTGGGGTTTCATGCTGTTTTCTCCTTCTGCATGCTTGCGGATATTTCAGTCATGATTTGCCGGATGATCTGGTCCACGCCCATGTCATCCGCCTCCGCTTCAAGACTGCGTTTCACGCGGTGGCGCAGCACCTGCAGGGCGACCGCGTTCACATCCTCCATTCCAACAAACGGCTGCTGCCGGCTCAGGGCGCGCGCCTTGGCGGCGTGCAGGACGCTCAGCAAGCCCCGCGGCCCCGAGCCCTTCTCGATGTATTTTTTTGAGGTCTCGGTGGCATGCGGCGATTCGGGATGGGTCGCGCGGATGAGGCGCATGGCGAACTCCTCCACGTGCGACGCCACCGGCACCTGGCGCACCAGGCGGCGCATGCCCAGGATTTCCTCCTGGCTGACGACCTGGTGAACTTCCGGGTAGCGCTCGAAGGTGGTGCGCATGACGATCTCCACCAGGTCCGCCTCGGTCGGGTAGCCGACGAGCAGCTTGAAAATGAATTTGTCCAGCTGCGCGACGGGGAGCGGGTAGGTGCCGTCCTGCTCGATCGGGTTCTGCGTGGCAAGGACGAAGAACGGCTCGTCCAGCCGGTTGGTTTTTCCGCCGACCGTGACGTTGTGCTCTTCCATGGCCTCCAGCAGGGCGGCCTGGGTCTTCGGCGTGGCCCGGTTGATCTCGTCCGCCAGGAGGAGGTTGGTGAAGATCGGGCCGCGCTGGAACTGGAGCCGCTTGCCGTGCTCATCCTGCACGAGCAGGTTGGTGCCGATGATATCCGAGGGCATCAGGTCAACGGTGAACTGCACGCGGCGGAACTGGAGGTTCAGCACCTGGCCGAGGGTCTTGATCAGGTAGGTTTTTCCCAGCCCGGGCACACCTTCCAGGAGGGCGTTGCCTTCGGCCATGATGGCGATCATCACATCCTCGATGGTGGGGCGCAGGCCGACGATCACTTTCTCCACTTCCGAACAGATGGCGTCGAAGCGCCGGGCAAAATCCTTGATTACCCCTTCGTTTTCCAGGTCCAGCTCCGGAGCAGGGGGCGAAGAGGGAGAAGATGGAACAGGGGGAGCAGGGGACTGAGGCGGCGCGGGGGGCGCGGGATGATGAGCCTGCGAATCCACGCTCCTGGCCGGCACCAGGTTTATCGTGCTGCAGCTTTCGCACTCAAACTGTTCGCCGATCATCTCGGCCGACGCCTTCCACAGCTTGCCGCACTGGGCGCAGGGGAAAATGATCTCGTCCGGACTCTTGGGCTTATCTTGTGTCATGTAAGAACTCCTTCCCTGGGCAATATCGTGAACAGAACTTCATTCAAGGCATGGTTGACCGGCAGGCGCAGGTAGCGCACGCCGTAACGCTGCAAATCGTCGCGCAGCGCGTTCAGGTGCGCCTGCAGAAACCGGCTGTAGCGCTCCATCGTGTCGCGGCGCAAGGGAACCTTCAAGGTCCGCTCGGTCTCGGCGTCAAACAGCTCGGCGTCCCCGGATATATCGGGCGCGAGTTCCTCGGGGGCGATGATGTGCAGGCCGTAGATGCCGAACCGGCGGCTGTACATGAGGCGGATGCCCTCCAGCACGCCTTTCGGGTCCAGGAAATCGGAGAGGATGATCACGACGCCGCTCTGGCGGTTTTCGTTCATGAACGTTTGCAGCGCCCGGGTGATGTCGGTTTCGCCCTGCGGGGGCTTGTCGAGGAACTCCAGCAGGGAGTAGATGGCGGTTTTGCCCGAGAGCGGCTTGGTGGAGGCGGCGAGCCCGTCGGCGACCAGGCAGACCCGCACGAAATCCTGGTTCGCCAGACCCACGTAGGCCAGGCAGGCGGCGATTGACTTGGCAAAATCGGCCTTGGAAGGATTTCCCAGCGCCATGGACCCGGAGACGTCAACGAGGATATAGACCGGCAGCGCTTCCTCCTGCTCAAAGACCTTGATGAAAAGTTCCTCGAGCCGGCCGTAAACGTTCCAGTCCAGGTAGCGGATATCGTCCCCGACCGAATAGCCTTTGTGGTCCGCGAACTCCAGGCCGATTCCGCGGCTGGCGGAGCGCCGGTTGCCGAGTTGCCCGCCCCGGTAAACGCCCCGGGGTGAAATCTGGAACTGCCCCAGCTTATGAAGAATTTTTCGTTCGATCGAAATCATGCCGGTATCATCGAGTTAATCCGAGCCTGTTCCGCCGCGTCATTTCTCATGTGCGCGGGCATGCCCGGCGCACGATCGGAAACAATACTCAATCTTTTATTTTAGGTATATAAAAAAGTAAAAAAAATAGATGCGCTAACGCCGGGATAACGACGCCTCTTGATAGCATTATTAAATGAGATTTGCTGAAGCTGTTAGCACGTGTTATTATGCTTCACGATAAAGGTCAACCATTGGTGGCATGAGAAGATCTGATTCTAATTCTTATGCGGACACCGCGGAGGATGATTTATGTTACGACAACTTAAATTAATGACAAACATGTGGATTGCAGTTGGGATCCTTGGGGGTGTTGCCGTTTTGACCAGTGTTATGTTTCTTCTAGGAAACGTCCACCACGCAACACGCACGGAGGTGCGACTCGAGACTCTACGAGAAATCTCGGAAAATTTCAGTCCGTCGGTCGATCAGTATAAGGACGCGTGCATGGATGCCAAATATCTCTGGGTCGCGATGGGCAATGAGGCAAATGCAATAGTTGTTGCTGGCATTGGATTGATCATTTTGTCAATTTGTGGCAGTCTGTTGACATCCAAGATATTAAAGTCCGTTAAAGGAGATGTAGGATCCAATAATTCTGTGGATGGGAAATGCGGGGGTGATTATTAATAAATTAACCCTGATTCTATCAATTATTCTTGGATTCTTATTGCTAATCGTACTGGTCGACTTGTGTCTTGGTCCAAGTTCTGGATTTGTCATAACAAGCAGCACGCGCGCTCACTTTATAGATTTGTCTACTATTTCTCCTAAAGATAAAACGACAGGCATTGAGCTTGTTTCGCTCGAGGATGGAAAGGCGAGTGTTAAAATAAGAGGCGTGATTAGGTCCATGAAAGAAGGCGATGTAAACGTTGCCTGGGGAATTGGAAGGATTCAATTGCTCTACATTTCCCAAGAAGATGGAGAAATCGTTTTAGAAAGGATAACCAGTGGCCCACGCATTCGATTTCGTGGTTATTCCCCGGGCGATAAAAGCAAAACGGCGCATGACATTTTGAAACAGAATGGTGAAGTGCTTGTCAATTTATTATATAATCGTAAAACTAATCCTGAACTTGGTATTGAACTCGTCTCTGTTGAAACTAATGGGGCAACCATACGGTTTCCTGGATCAGAGGAAAATATTTATGCTAAGAGTGGTGGATTTTTTAAAATCAAAAACCCGATCAAGGGAGTCAGCAGGGTTCAGTTGGTGCACGTTGAGGTAGTTCATAACAAATGTGTTCTTCTTCGAGTGATAAGTGCGGATAAAGGTCACCACTCGCAATAGAACTTAACGGATTGCTGGAAAAATGATCCGGCATGAAATGACGACAGGAGCACTCTTCAACCGTGGCAAATGACCGTACATGTCGCCGATTAATTGAGCGGGTGTCGACCATTAGTGAAATGTGAACGATGAGATCTTAATTCTTTTAAGGAAAGGATCTTGTATGAAAAAACCGAAAGGATATGAACCCTTACTTTGTGCCCCTTTATCAAAAAAAGCACAAAACATTTTAAAATCGAATTACAATATTCTGGGAAGATTTATTGAACACAGCATGCCATTCATGTTGTGTGTTTACATTATAGGCTTTGTGATCTTTCTTCGATATGAAATTGATTTTGACAGGATATTTTTATGGAATCTTTGGTGGTTAACAATGATTTGTTACATAGGGAAGCACAAGTATGTATCTAAAGTCCTAAACGAGTTAGGGACAATTTATGCTAACGACCGACAGACTAGACCAAAAAGTTGCGGAAATTAGGTCATGAAATTTATTTACATATATAAGATCGTGCCATTGTTTTTTGCGCTTGCCATGTTTTCGTGTCAAGAATCGCACATGAAGGACACGCCCGTTTCTAGCAAGGATCTGGTGCTCTGCGAGAATTGCCAATTGAGACTCTGGAATGCAGCTAAATCCTATTGCATAGCGTGCGCATAGGGTCGGCCCTCGAAATAGAACTTAACGGATTGTTGGAAAAATTATCCGGCATGGAATGACGGCAGGCGCGTTTTTTCAACCGTGGCAAATGACCGTAAATTGCGCGATTGATTGAGCGGGTGTCGGCCATTAGTAACCCGCCCCGCTATTCGGTTAACCCTGAGCAAGCCCCGGTTTTGGGGCGCGCCCGGCCTTCGCCTTCGCGAAGCCCTCGCTTCGGTGGGTGCAGGAAGGTCGCAGCTAGGAGGCTTTGCTACGGCGGAGTAGGCCTCGAAGCCTTTTAGGCGCATTTCTCGCACAAGGTGTGAGAAATGCGGGTTAATGATAGTTGCTAGAAATATGCTTGTATGTCTCCAGGATGGTGCTATTATCCAATCCTGTTTATGTTGTTCGAGTGATATAATCCAATGGTGTTGTAATGAAGAGATTTGCTGAGAACGAGTTAATTGCGTGGCAATGTCGAGTCGACAGAAAACCACTCGTCGTGCGCGGAGCTCGACAGGTTGGCAAGACATATCTCGTGGAAGCCTTCGGAAAGAGCCGTTTTGAGTCTGTTTTGACGGTAAATCTGGAACAGAAAGATGACCTGCACCCTCTGTTTGACCGGATGGAAGCCAAGCATATGACCCAGGAACTTGGTCTATATTTCAATCAGACCATTATACCGGGAAAGACTCTGTTGTTTTTCGATGAAATCCAGGCGTGTCCCAAGGCAATCACGGCTCTCCGATACTTCCATGAAGAAATGCCTGACTTGCACGTTATTGCGGCGGGTTCTCTTTTGGATTTCGCCCTTAGGGAGTTTAAGCATTCCATGCCGGTGGGTCGAATCGAATATCTGTACTTGAATCCCCTTACGTTCCAAGAGTTCTTATCAGCCCTCGGAGAAGATGCGCTTGCAAAGCACCTGGGGCATTACCATGTCGGCGATAATCTTGGTGAGGCCGTGAGCGCCAAGTTGCGAGAACTCCTTCGGGTGTATTTTTTCGTCGGAGGCATGCCGGCCGTTGTAGCGGCGTATGCAAAACGGCGTGACCTGCTCGAAGCCCAACGAATTCTGGCTTCCATTGCCATGACCCTGCAGGACGATTTCGCCAAATATGGGACGCGTGCGCAACAGCGGAATATGCGCCAGATATTGCGCTACGTTCCGCGGAACATCAGCAAGAAGTTGCGATACGTGAACATTAACCGAGACGCGCGGGCGAGTGAGTTAAAAACAGCGCTAGAACTACTTGAACTCAGCCGGATTGTGACGCTCGTGCGGCACAGTTCGGCAAATGGAATCCCGCTTGGCGCAGAGATGTCGGAGAGCCACTTCAAGCCGCTTTTATTAGACATCGGACTTTGTAACAATTTGTGTGGTCTTAGTCTGCCGGATGCGGCGGATCTGCTCGGCGCGCAGGAAGGAAGACTCGCAGAGCAGTTTGTCGGGCAGGAACTTCGCGCATTGGAGCCTGCCTTCGAGGAACGCCCCCTGTTCTATTGGCATCGTGAGGCAAAAAACGCCAATGCTGAGGTGGACTATCTCTGTACTCACGAAAACAACGTCATTCCAATAGAAGTCCGGGCCGGAACATCCGGAAGCCTGAAATCAACTCTGATGTTCCTTGCCGAAAAGAACCGAAGATTTGCCGTCCGTTTCAACATGGATCAACCGTCGCTGGGTTCATTCTCAAGTGATATTGGCGACAAGGCGGGCGTAAAAAACATCTCCTTCACTCTCCTTTCCCTCCCGCTATATCTGGCCGGCCAAACAGACCGGCTGCTTTGCGAGCAATTCCATGCGGAGAAGGGTCCCTCGCAATAGAACTTAACGGATTGCCGGGAAAATTATCTGGCATGAAATGACGACAGGCGGGGCACAGGACACTGAAGACGACGAACGTTTATCTGAATCCCAGCGAGGAAACGGTGGCAAGTGCGTATGACATTGTCACATGCGAGGAAAAGAGACGATCAATTTGAAAACTGTCTGAATGTCAGGAAGGTAAGAGCGCGGAAAATCCTTCCTGCGTGAAATGCCGATCCGTGGTCAGAGCCTCGCTAATTTTATGCTGCCGCATGATGACAAAACTTACCGCATCGCACAACGAATAGGTTTTATCCAAACGGTCGGACAATAATTTCATCGCGGAACGGTGCAGGTTTTCATCAACCCAAATGATGGACGCTTCTGAGGATTCCAATAAATCGGTCATGTATTACAAAACGCGGATTCTTGGAATTCGACGCACTTGCGCAAGGATCACGAATTCCGCCAGAATGTAATTGTGACAAATCCTCCGTGCGACCTTGCGATACAGACTTGCCGCCGTATGGTGACGGTGCTCGGCGGCATCAAACAGACACAACAGCCCTGAAGTGTCAACGAGCATCAATTATCCTCTTGCACGGCACGCTGCAAATCGGCTTCGATCTTCTCGTTATCCGCGCTATGGGAATTGCGGCTATTCCAAGAACCGAAATGGGATTCAAAGCGGGATGAAGTATTCCGGCGGACAGGGCGAATCTCGCGGCTGATCCAGGTCAACAACATGGTTTTTGTCGTGCGGCCTGTTCGCGTTGCACGTTGTTGCAGATTCTCATATAGATTATCAGGCAGATTGATCGTAATAGTTTTCATGATAAATTCCTCTTAATTCCTTCACTTGCCGGTAATTTACACGCCGGCTGATGAACTGTCAAGCATCGATCCCTCGATCATCTTTAGCCCGCATTTCTTAGGGGAGATAGGGGTCAGTCCGAGAATCTTGGTATTTTTACGGAATCATTGAAGAAAGATCGGATGCACATCTTCGCAAATCACATATAGCGCTGGACGAGCAAGAGGAATAAAGAGTAGAAAGCGGGCATGACCAGACCTGTCAGGACAAACACAGACGGGGAATGTTATATGTTCGCCCCCGATTTTCCGCGAAACACAGGGGGTGAACAATTGTAAAATCGTGTCTTCTGCCTGACATTCCGCCATCAGAACACGATTGTCAGAATTGCCGAGTTATTGAATATCGTAGGGCAATACAACCGTCTGATCCGGTAATTCAAACGCCTCTTCAACGTTCGCCACAATGCATCCGGCCGCCTGCCGGATATTCGGGTAGGTTTGCCTGAAAGCTCTAATCCCGCGCGTATCCGCCGCGGTGATATGCGATTTGCTCTTGATTTCAATGGGAACAAACATTCCGTCACGTTCAAGAATCAAATCTACTTCCGCTCCGCCATGCGACCGCCATTGATACACGCGCGGTGGCACGGACAGCAGGCACATCTGGCGGAGCATATCCTGGACCACGTGGGTCTCAAACAAGGCGCCTTGAAGCGGATGAGCCGCGAGCGCCCGGGGGCTTGATATGCGCTGCAGGAACGAGGCCAATCCAGTGTCAGTCATGTAACCTTTGTTCCGTCCGGATATTCGTTTAATGACGTTGCCGTGAAACGGCGGAATTTCAACCCACTGATAAGTAGCCTTGAGCAATGCGATCCATCTGCCGGCCGTTTGCGGGGTGACGCCGATTTCCCTTCCCAACTGGCTGTGATTGATTTCCTGCGCGGTCAGGGCGGCGCACAAGGCAAAAAAACGGCTGAATATTTGCTGATCCTCAAGATGAAGAAGAATCCTGATATCCCGCTCAACGTAGGTGCTGATATATGATGCAAACATATCCGGCAGTGCGTCATCGGATAAATCCAGTAAACGCGGAAAACCTCCTCGCCAGATTTGATCAAACAGCGTCCGTTCAATCGCCCTGGGCGGGAGGCGGTGTCTTTGTTTTAGCAATGAGACGGCATTATCCTGGAACAAGTCATCAATCCATGTTCCAGAGATTTCCCCGGCCTTCCCGCATCGTTCAGCGAGCGACATCGTGCCCAACTCCAGCACAATAACGCGTCCGGCCAGACTCTCGCTGATGTTTTTCAGCAAAGCAAGATTCTGGGAGCCGGTTAGAAAATATTGTCCCGGCCGGTCTTCGCGGTCAATCAGACGTTTTATAACCGGCAGAAGTTCTGGAGCATATTGAATCTCGTCAAGAATGATTGGCGGCAGATTTTGTGAAAGGAAGAACTCCGGATCCTGCCGGGCATTGCCAACGTCCACCACCGGGTCAAAAACAATATGCCGAATGCCAGAACCCAGGACATGCGTAAGCAACGTGCTTTTGCCGGTCTGCCTGGCGCCTGTTAAAAGAAGCGCTGGTGATAATTTACCGAATTTACGTATTTTTGATTCCAGATGCCTATTTCTGTAGTTCATGCTTGAAATTTAATGACGTTGTCATCAATTGTCAAGTATTAATCCGGATTTATCGCACAAGGTGTGAGAAACATAATAAGATTAGTTCACATCTTCACAAATCACAAATAGCGCAGGACGACCAAGAAGCGGGCATGACCAGACTTGTCAGGATAAACACGGACGGGGAATGTTATGTGTTCGCCCCCGATTTCTCCCGAAGGTCATCAATATGCCAATGGAGATTTTCAAAGACCGTTTTCATGGCCTGAATGGTCGGTTGGGACATGGGGTAACGGCTGTCATAGCGGTGAACGGCAAAGACAATTGATACTCCCAACGCCGGACTGATGAAACGCTGCAGACGGCCGAAGGAGCCGTTGCACAGGTGGATGAACGGTGTTTTGAGTTCGCGCTGGAGCAGCATTGTCGCGCGGACGGCTTCGGAAAATTCCTCCTCGGTATTGATGACGGTTACAATCTTCACCGCGTCGGCGCGGCGAAGTTCAAATTCCTTCAAATGCCCGAGAACCTGCTCCGCGCTCAAGGCCTCGTTCATGTGCGACGAGATCACAACCTCCGCGCCTTTGGCGTGAATCCTGTCTATCAAGCCCTTTTGTTTGTTTATGGCCTCCGGGTCGCGTGTAATCTCGCGCGGGGACGGGTCGTAGAGATCGCCCATCACGTCGATCATGGCCGCGCCCGCCTCCGCGGCGCAGAGCAGGACCTCCTGGCGCGCGTCATCGGTGCAGGCAACTTTCCAGCAGTCGTCCCGATAGAAATAGAACATGAACGGCAGGTTCACCGAATTGACGATCTTTTCAAAGGACTCCCGGTTGCGGAACTCCGGTTTCAGGTCGGAAAGGGAGATCGCGATTCCGTGGGCGCCGTCGAACTCCGCGCCGCGCGACTGCGCGATCAACTCATCGGGGGTTTGCCCGCCCATGATCGCGGTGATCATCGGGCCGCGCCGTCCCGGGAAAAAAGTCCTTTTCATCCTTTTCATTTTATATTCATCCTCCCTTAATGTCCTATGACTCCGCAGGCCCGTCCGCTGTCGACCAGATGACTGGAGCCGGTGATCGAGCGCGCCTTTTCCGAACACATGTAAAGGATGAAATCCGTGAGCTCACGCGGTTCGGCGGCATGCCCCAGCAAGGTCGGCATCGCGGCCATGTTCGGCCGGGTAAGCACCGGCCCCGGAATGACGCAGACACAGCGGATCCCGAAGGGCGCGCCGGCGATCGCGAGCGATTTTGTCAGGCCTTCGACGCCCTTCTTGGCCGCGCCGTACTCCACCGCCGCGGTGCCGGTAACGCCTTCAATGGAGCCGATGTTGATGATGACGCCGCCGGGATTCTTGATCATTTCCGGGAACACGGCCCGCGCGTAATACAGCGCGCCGCGCAAGTTGACGTTGATTCCCCATTCCAGCAAACGCGGTTTCCTTTCCCAGAAGGGAGCCTGATCGTTGAATACGCGCGTGGGCGCTCCGCCCGCGAAATTGACGAGGATGTCCACGCCGCCAAACTTTTCAACCGCGAATTTGACCGCTTTTTCCACGGAGCCGTAGTTTTCCACGTCCGCGAGGGCCGCCTCCACACGGCCCTTGCCGCAAGCGTTCGCTTCGCGCGCGAGATTCTCAACGGCCTTTAAATCGATGTCCGTTGCGAGAATGAACGCGCCGTCCTCCGCGAACTGCCGGGTTATCAGGTTGCCCATCCCGAGCGCGGCGCCGGAAATTATCACGCGTTTTCCTTTAAAATCCATGATGCTTCTCTCCTCTTTTCCACGGCATGGTTGGCGCGAACTTATACAAATTTATTTAACCGTCAACACGACTTTACCCAGGTTTTTCCGTCCCAGGAGGATCGCGTGAGCCTCTTCCGCGCAAGTAATCGGCAATGTTTTATAGATTACCGGCTTGATCTCCCCGGTAGAGAATTTGGGCCAAAGCGTCTTTTGCAAGGCGTGAAGGATTTGCGCCTTCATCTCGTTGGTTCGGCTGCGTAATGTGCTGCCGATCAGGCGAATTCTTTTCCTGAATACCGTGGCAAGATCAATTTCGGTCTTCCCCCCGGCAAGCGCGGCAATCTGGATCCAACGTCCCCAGGGGGCCATCCTGGCAAAATTATCGCCCATCCCGGCGCCGCCCACGCAATCCAGGGCAATATCAACCGGATTTTGCTCAAGGACTGCCGACAAATCTCCCGTTTGCCGATTAACCACGATATCGGCGCCCAGCCCTTTGACAAAATCGGCCTTTTCATCGCTGCCAACCGTCGTAATGACCTTGCAGCCCATGTTTTTTACAAACTGGATCGCCGCAATGCCGAGCCCGCTGGCCCCGGCTTGAATAAAAACCGTATCGGCCGGCTTGACGTTCGCTTCGATCACAAAATTCAAATAAACGGTGGCAAAAACCTCGGGAATGGCCGCGGCTTCGACCATGGACAATCCCTCCGGGGCCGGCAAGGCCATATCCTCCGGCACCGCGACTTTTTCCGCGTAGCCGCCGCCGCCGAGGAGCGCGCAAACCTTATCGCCGGTTTTCCAACGGCTGTCCCGGGGGGCGCGCAGCACGATGCCGGCAACTTCCAGTCCCATCCATTCCGGCCACCCGGGCGGAGGCGGATAGTTGCCTTCGCGCTGCATCAGGTCGGCGCGGTTCAACGCCGCGGCATGGACTTCAACCAGAATTTCATTCCCTTTGATTACCGGGTCGGGAACTTCGCTCCAGACCAGAGCCTTGTTTTCCTTAATCAGTATGGCATGCATCTTGTTTCTTCCAGGTCGTTACCGCCCGTGCGTTGTCAACCGTGCGGTTGCCTTGCCGAACGGTAATTATCCCCCTGCAACCCGAAAATTTTATTCCGGCAGATACGGACCCACCCAGACGCCGCCGCCAAAGGTGGTCAGGTAGAGCTTCTTGTGATCAACCGGATGAAAGTTGATGCTCTGGACGTTGCCGAACGGAAAGGCGTCGTAGCGGTTCCAGATCTTGCCGCCGTCCCGGCTGAACCAGAAACCGTGCCCGGTGGTGCCGGCGTAGACCAGGTTGGCATCGTCCGGATGAACCGCCACGGACATGAAATGGTCATACGAAGATCCGCCGCTCCTGGCGATTCGCCCGTCGTCCAAAACTTTGCTCCAGGTCTTCCCGCCGTCAATAGTCTTGTAGACGCCGCCCTGCTCCTTCCCCGGCGCCGTGGCGGCGGTCATATAGATGATGTTCTCGTCCTTCGGGTCCAGATACATCGCCGTGACCCAGACCAGGGCGGGCTTCGCGGTTATGTCCTGCCAGCTGTCGCCGCCGTCGGTTGACTTCCAGATTCCCCCGGCCACCCGGAAGGAACTCGCCTCCCTGCGGCAGGCGGTGATAAGGCAGTAGAGGTTACCGCTGACCGGATGGCGGCGGATGCGATAGACGTGCTTGTTGCCCTCGTTGCCCAGGCCGGCGGACTTCTTGATCCAGGTCTTGCCCGAATTGGTTGACTTGAACACGCCCTCGCCGAACATGGTCGTATACAAGGTCCTGGAATCCTTCGGGCTGGTCGGGTCAAGGCAGACGTCCGTGCACGGTTTCAACGGCAGATTGTGTCCCAGGCACGGGGAGCCGAGCTCAACATCAATACAAACATCCGTGGCAATTCGCCCCTTCGGGTCGCGCCCCAGCGCCCGCCAGGTGACAGCGCCGTCGTCGGATACGCACACGCCGCCGGAGTGATACGGAACCTTGGGATCATTGGGGCCGATGTTCGTCCAATGCGGTATATCGTGCCGGCCGCTGGTGGCGGCATAGATCCGGCCCTTCACATCCGGGTCAAAGACGATGTCATAAAAGGTGTTGGCCCACGGACAGCCCTTGGCCGACCAGCTCCACGTCTGGCCGTTGTCAACGCTCCGCCCGAAGCCGATGTCGGTGTAGGCGATGTACTCGCGGTTCGTGTCATGGGGATCGAAGAAATAGCCCCAGCAGCTGGTCACTTCCAGGCCAGTGCAGCGGTACCTGACCGCGGGATCGCCCGGCTGAACGCCGACGATCTCGTTCATCATCTGCTGCCAGGTCTTGCCGCCGTCACGCGTCATGTAGAAGTCGCCCTGGGTGCTCACCAGCGCCACGTTCGGATCGGTCGGCGACGCTTCCAGGCCCAAGTCCATGATGACGTAGCCCCAGCCAAGCGTCTGCACCCACGATTTCTCCACGTTGGCCGGCTGCTTGTTGATGGGATTCATCCGGAAAGCGCTTTCCCAGGTCTTGCCGCCGTCGGCCGTGCGCAAAACAAACAGGCATTGCTGGACGACGTAGGCCACCTGGGTCTGGTTGGCGGTCATGCGGACGTCGCCTATGTCGCCGAAATCGCCGGCCTTCTTCCAAGTCTTGCCCTCATCCAATGATTGCAGGAGAGATCCTTTTTCCAGCGTCCCATAAATGACGGTGCTCTTTCCGTCCGTTCCCCCCGCCAGGCTCATGAACCTCTCGCCATTTGCCTCCGGTGCGAGTATTTCCTTCCAATTCGCCCCCTTGTCCGAGCTGACCAGCAGACGGTTGTCCAAGGCCACGTAAAAATTGCCGCCCAGCCCGAGGATGGACTGCACGTGGCCGCTGTCTGCTTGGAGCCAGTTCTTGCCGCCGTCGGTCGAGCGCCACAGTTCGGCGTCGGTGCCGAACATGAGGGCGGAAGGATCCGAGGGCAGCGCGGCCGTGCGCGTGACCGCGCCGCTCCAGGGGGCCCTGCCTTCGGCGACCGGCGTCCAGGTCGCGCCCTTGTCACGGCTGATTTTGGGGGTTCCGCTCTGGACCCAGATGACGGCGTCGCCGACGAACAACGGGCGGCACTTCAAGCTGTTGTTCATCTGCCGGCAGTTGATCATTTCCCAGTGCTTGCCGCAGTCAAGGGAGCGGTAGCTGCCGCTCATGTCGCAGGAGATGAACATCAGGTTAGGGTCCTGCGGCGATATGGCCGGGGTGAACATGCCGCCGGCGCCGCCGATCCCGCGCACGGCAAACACACCGCCGGGCGCCACGCCCGGCAAAGCAAGCACGCCGCACAAACCCATCAATGCAATTGTCTTTCCCTTCATGTCATTTCCTCCTCAATTATGTCATTATCGTTGAGGCTGAGGCGCGTTTTGCGCATCGATAGCCTCCGACGCTTTGTTCGTAACATTCTTTTCACTCTGTATCATTTCAACAAGGTTGCTAACACTTATTTTCTGATTATTGGTCCAAATAATTTCCCCTTTTCTTATTGGCCTGATCCAATACGGTGAGTTAAATCTTTTATAATTATTATTTATCTCGGTTCCACCGTATTTAATACGCCGATCACCTTTATCAGACTGGTTGAGATTGCCAGTATCCCATCGTCGAAGGAAGACTATATATTCTTGTCCTTGTGATAAACTTTTATAGCCAGAAGAATAATCTCCCCAATTTACCAATAGATCTGTGTCTTTTTCATTGCCAATCAACACCTTGATTACGTTGATCTTAATAAGGCAGGGCATTCTTATACGTCCGTCTTCTTCCCAGGGGGAACGTAAAACTTTACACACGGCTACAAGTTCGGCCCGGCGCATCATATCTTCAACTGATATGGTTGCCAACACAGTTGCAAAAAGTGACATAGGAAGTAAAACGCTAAATATGGCTATAAATTTTTTCATCAAGTATTATTCAAATGTGGGCTATGGCCGCAATCCAAGTTCGCCGCACACCATGCGGCGCTACAGTTGTAATGCGTCACCAGGCTCCGCAAAAGGCTTCGCCGAGGCGAGAGCGCTGCGCCCAGGCAAGCGGTGTAACGCATTGTTTTCTTGTTTTTTTCGCTGTTCCCGCCGGTTAAGACACTATCAATCCGTTCAGCTTATCGCGTTTCAATTTTCAGTATCCTGGTCTCGTAAGGCCCGAGTGTCAAGACCGGACCTTCTTCCCTGGCGGCGGCGTTGTAATTCCAGATCGCCTTGATCGGGGTGGCGGCCGGGACGGTCAACTTTACTTCCACTTTCTTGCCGGTGGTGTTGACCAGGTAGGTCAGGAGCGCGCCCTCCGCGGAGACGGTGCGCGATTCAACCCCCGGCGGATAGCCGCCGTCCAGCGTAAAGACGCGGACCGGACGCTGGAAGCGCATGTCATCCATCAACCGGTCCAGCAGCGCCCGGTGGCTGTCCAACGTGAGCTGGGCCGCAAGATAGATGATCCGTCCCTTGCCGAGCGAACGCGAGAGGATTGCCGGATCTTTTTCCTCCCCATTCCCGGCATAAGTCGCCAGGACCTGCCAGTCCGCGGAGGCCTTCACGCTCTGGATGACGCCCGCCGCGTCAAGGTTCTCCGGCGCATTGGCCAGGAATCCGGTCTTCTTGACGGCAACCTTGCGCTTGGGTTCCTTGGAGACGATCGTCTTGGCGACCGGTCCCTGGATGAAATCCATTTCGCCGGTCTGCGCGATGCCCGGTTTGGCTTCACCGGCTTTGAGCTCGGGCAGTTCCTCGGCAAGCAGTTCCAAGCCGAGATCCGCCAGGTAATTGTGCTTGCGGTTGTATTCGTCGGCCACGAGCGACGACGGCGTAATGAGCAATGTGCCGCCGGCGGCGACCCAGTCCTTCAGCCTGGCAAAGACATCCTCCTCCACATAACGGCAAGCAGGCATGACAATTAACTTGAAGCCGGCCGGGATGCCCTCGCGGACGCGGAGCGATGAAACGAAACCGGCGGGCGTATCCAGCCGCACGGCCGCCTCATAAGCCTTCTCCATCTCCAGCGCGTAAGGCGTCTTGTGTCCAAGCGCTCTCGGATCGCTCTGGACCAGCGTGGCGCGGGAATAGAGCATTGCGATCTCGGCCGGGGCATCCGGGAACGGCGCGATCTGCTTTGCCAGGCGGCGAACATCCAGGGCCGCGCGCATGACCGTGCCAACTTCCTCCAACGAGATTCTCGCGGAGTGTCGCATGGCGCTGTCGTCAAATTCGCCTTCGTTGGGCGGCCACCACCAATAATCCATCATCCCGCAGCCGTGGAAGAACATGAGGAAGCAGGTGTTTGCCAAGCCATGGTATTCCGGATCGAGAATGAGGGTCGGGCGCGAGACGAGGCTCCGTTGCAGGTCCATCGCGCTCGTGACACCCAGCTCCCGGCCGCCGGTTTCCGAGAGAAACACGTCGTTGACTCCTTCGCGGATGAGGCCTTCCTCGTCAATGCCTTCCTTCCAGAATCCGGCCGCGAACGGGTAACCGCCGCCAAGCGCCATCGGAAGATCCGGCGCCACCTTGCGGATTTCACCCTTGGCCCACTTCATGTAATCCGTAAAGCGCCAGAGGTTGAACTCGCCGAAGTCATAATACTTGGCCGGATTAGTTTCCGGCTTGGCGATGGGCGGCAGATCAACCTCCTTGAAATCCTTGAAGGCCGTCTTCCAGACCGTGTTGAGTTTTTCCGCCTTACCATACTTCTTCTGGAGCCACTGCCGGAAGAGATCGGCGGAATACGTGTCGTAATTCACATATGAGTATTCACAGCCCAGGAACGCGTAGATGTTGTCGGGCTTGACGGGCGTCCGTTTGCCGGCGGCGGCGATGGACTGGGCGATGGCCTCGCGCATCTTTGGGCTATCCAGGCTTATGACGCAGCTCTGGCCGGCGCCGCCGGCGGAATACTGGTCGCAGATGATATGGCCGCACCAGCCGCCGTCATAGACGCGGCGGGTCTCGGGATATTTCTGGTAGGCCTCCCAGACCGGAGTGCTCTGCACGTTGTAGCGGTTGGCGCCGACGGGCGACATGCTGAACTGGTAATCCCGCGGGGAGAACCATCGCACCAGTTCGCCGGAATTATGATACTGCATTGAAAGCAGGATCTTCGGATCGTCGCCGTCGCAGAAGTAACGGCCCTTCAGTTTGAGTTTCTTGAAGTCAGGGTGGGGCGGCACCTTGAGGTCCGGCGCCTTGCCGGCCATGACGTCCTTCAGATGCCGGGCGGCCGCCCGGCTGGATTGAAGAATATAGGCCGCGTTCGTTTCGCGCTGGTTGAGATGATTGGGCATGTCCCAGCGCACGTCAAAGGCGAGGTTTCCCAGGACAAGCGGAATCTCGTCGTAAAGAGTTTCAACGCCCTTGGTCTTGGCCTCCGCCACGACGGCTTTCAACTCCGCCAGGGCCTTCTCCGCCTCGGCGCGGCGGGAACTTTGTTCCGGCGACCCGGTCACCAGCGGCGGGTCAACCTTCAATTCCCGCCCCGTGTCGGTCAAGGTCCAGCCGCACTTGGCATCAAGGTCGGTTCCCTTGAGGCTCACGTCGTCCACCCAGAGGCGCCCCTGACCGTACAACTGGATAAAAATCTTCACGCCGTAGCATTTGTCGGGCACGTCAAACACAACCTCGGCCTTCTTCCAGGCATAGGTGCCTTCCGGCAGCGCGACCCCGGCGTCGGCAAGGCCGCGTTCCCCGGCATCCGTCATGCCGATGGAAGCCACGTTGCCCCACTGTCCCTTCTTCAGGCCATCGGCCTGGACATACGCGGTCAATTTCAAACGGGTGGGGCACTTGACCGGCACGAGCGGCGAGAAGAACCCGATCTTGCACGGACCCCGGCCGTCAAGCATCGCCGAGGCGCTGCCCGAATAAACGGCCTTCTCTCCCCTGCCCAGGAAACTGGCCCCCGACCAACGGCGGGCGTTCCACCACTTGAACGGATTGCCCAGCGCGTCGGGCGCCTGAAGATCCTCAAACGACCCGTTGACTACCAGCTCCTTGTCCGGCGCCATCTTTACCGGCTCGGCCTTCGGCAGCACCGGCGCCTTCTCGGAAACGCACATATTGTCCAGATAAACGGTGATCTCCTCCTTGCTGTTCTTGTAAAGGCACATGGCGATCACATTGCCTCGGTCAAATTCAAGCCGGTTTTTGAGATCGTCCAGGTCAATGGTGAGCGTGTTGGCGCCCGGGCCGAGGATGAATGACGATTCGGCCTTGTGGAACGCCTTGTCGCGGATCCAGATTCCAAACTCGGCCGGCAGCTGGCCCTCAAGGAAGACGTCAACGTTGAGATACCTGAACCCGGTCCAGTCGGCAGGCATCTTGTCCGTCAGGATGTTGGACCACTCGGGCTTGTTCGTGTAATTGACTTTCAGCGATTTTTTGCCCTGCGTGACGTGCTCCGTTGATACTTCAAACGGCGAATTGTTCTCGCTCTTCCAGATGGAGGCGTCCTCAAAATCAATGATGCTTTTGGCGCGGCCAACGTCGGACGGCGGAGCATCCGCCCCGGACGCGCAAATTGTTCCAATGCCCAGCGCCATGATCATGACCAGTATTTTCCTCCGCAGTTCCATATGTATTTTCCCTTCCTATTGATTGAGACAGGTTCTGAGATTTGAATCATACGAAATCATTCATCTTGGCCAGGATGCGGCGGCTTGGCACCGACACCCCCCATACCGCGTTCTCCGCGCAAGAAAGCCGGCATAATTCTTCAAAGTAGCCGTCCGATTTATCAGTCGGCACGCCGCGCGAACGCGTCAGCTCCAGGTCAAGCGCGGCGCGCAGCCAGAGCAGCCTGAAACGCCAGGACTGCCGGGCCGCCGCCGGCATCGTGCGCGCGGCTTCTTCCAGCAATTTAACCGGCGCTTCCGGCTTGCGAATTTTTTTCAACGTGTAAAGAACAGAGGTGGAGCGGGTCTGTTTGGCAAACTTGTCGCGCCATTTACACAGGCGCTCAACGGAGACCAGTTCGTGACCCATGTTCCTGTCCAATTGATTCACGGCCCCGGCCACCTCTTCCGTGACCGCGGGGGAAAATTCGGCGGCCGCATATTCCCGGACAATATCGGCGACCGGCCGTTCCGGATCCCAGTACAACTGGAGGCAGACCACCTTGTTCAAGTCTTCATAGATGCCTTCCGAGTAGGGGAAACCGCCGGCGAGCATTTTCCGGCAGCTTTGCCACACCTTCTGGAGCCGGCGGGTCTGGAGATTGGCCCCGTATCCGCCCCAGGGGGACATGCCGGACATGCTGATCTCCGGGAAATTCAGGAGCGGGTATCCTCCCGGCGCGCCATGTTTCAATATGTAAGGAGGGAAATCGCCGTGGCCCTCGGCCATGATGTAATCCACCCATCCGGGTTTGCCCTGCTTCGCCAGGGCGGCGTAGAATCGGTCCCATTCCGGGTCGCCTTCCCATTCACCGAACTCCCAGGTGGAGACCACAATTTTGGTCTTCGGGAACGCGCGCCGCACAAGCGCGCCGACCGCCGCGGCGTTGCGCACAAATCCATTTCCGCCCCAGGGCTTGCACTCCGGGCATTTACACCCGCCCTGGTCATAAGGCCAGATCAAGAAATAATCGAGCTCCAGGCCGGCAAAGGCCTTCAGCATTTCCTGCCGCCATTTCAGGATCAGGGCGAGCCCCTCCGGCTTGGAAGGACAGATTTCCACCTTGAAATGATGCGGATACGGATCGGCGCGCAGATTCTTCGGACTGGTGTGATAGGCCTCATTGGCCAGCGTCGTCAGCCCGGCGCCGATGCCCACGGCGTTGGCCGCCTTGAGGATGGCATGCAGGCGCGCAATCATCTTCCGGGCGGCGGGATCATGGATGCCGGTGTAATGATGCATATCAAACCAGACCGAAATGGCATTGCATCCCCAGAGCGCCAGGTCTTCCACGTATCTTTCCACGTCGCCAAGGGGCGCCTCGTGATAATAGTTATGAAAATGGGTGGCAAAATACATGCCGCGCACGGCCAGTTTCGGGCGCCACTTGCCCTGTTCCCCGGCATAGCGCCAGTTCCCGGCATCGCCGGCAAATTGGCATCCGCGCAGAAATTTTCCGACGCCGTAAAGCAGTCCTCGTTCGTCATTGCCGGTTATGCGCCAGATGGGCCGGCGCGCGGCGCCCGAGCGCGAGATTGTGAAACCTTCCGCGCCGATCCCGGCGCGACAATCCAGGATGACGTGGATATTTTTTCCGCGCCGGCCTTTCGATTTATCCTCAACCAGGGTAATGCCGTGTTCCTTCAGTTTGCGCGCCATGACCGCCACAATTTTCGCGATCACCGGCGTGCGCCGGGCGCTAACTTTGACATGAAACATATGCTGTATCCTTTCTTTGCCATTATTATCTTGAAACAATGATTTTCCATTGCTTACAAAATACATTCATGCAAGATAAAATCACGATAGTAATATTTTGCTTTTTTGCGTCTTTTTTTGCTTTTGTACGTTCATTCCGAGCAGGCGCCATGATCTTCAGCGGAAGCCGTAAATGGAGCCGGAGCGTATGTTTTCGTAGGCGCCCATGTCAACGGTGCCATAGCGGATGCGCTGCCGTCCGTCCAAATCCTTACTCGTCACGCTTCCGTCGCTCATCCATGACAAGTTCGTCCCGGTGTTGATGCACGGCGAACGTGCCGCAAGACGGCAGTTGCCGCTATTCGTATTAACCAACATCGGATCAGCAGTGATATTCCCGACCGCCCAGCCGTTCGTGGCGGGCGCTGTGCAGGAATTTGTAAACGAGATGGTTGACGCGTACACGAAATAATTTGACTCGGAGTATGGAGAATAATTGTTATATACTATACAATTTACCAGAACGGATGGACTCCCATATGCGGACACTCCGCCGCCACGGTGGTTCAACGCCGAGTTGCCGGTCACCGTGCAGTTATACAGACTGCAACTATTCGCTCCACCGCCCCAATTCGCCACCGAGGAATTGCCGGTCAGCAGGCAGTTATACAAGACACTGACTGAATCTACTCCGCCACCGGCGACGGATGCGCGATTGTTAATCACTTGGCAGTTATATAGTGTGCCGCCGTATGCTCCTCCACCATTTGCATTTGCCGTATTGCCGCTCACCGTGCAGTTATACAGCGTGGCTCCACCCACTCCTCCGCCCAGGCCGTAGCCGTCGTTGTTTAGCGCCGAGTTGCCGGTCACCATGCAGTTATATAGCGTGCCTCCGTATGCTCCTCCGCCACTCCTACCCGCCGAGTTGCCGGTTAAAGTGCAATTAGACAAGATGCTGTTGTTAGCTCCACCACCCGACGAATAATAGCTATCGCCTAACGTCAAGTTGCCGATCAGCAAGCAGTTATACAGGGTACCATAGTATATTCCACCTCCGCCATAAACTAAACCGCCGGAACCGCCGTAAGCCGAGTTGCCGGTTAGTATACAGTTGGAAACGGCAGGGGATGTAATGTCAGGACAATATATGCCGCCGCCAACACGATCACGACTGTTAGCACTGCTGTTAAATGTAGCGCCGTTGGTGATGGTGAACCCGATCAACCAGGAATTGCTGGTCATGAACACACAGCGGACCGCCGCCGGACCATTTGTAATAGCAGGATCCCAAGCGCCCCTGATAACCGTATTTGTCGGATCGTTATTTTGGCTCCGGACCGTGATTGATTTCCAGATCGCAAGCCGGTTGGTAAGAAGCGAGCCGGCGGGATAATTCGTGACCCCGCCGGCGGCATACACGCCGTTGCTGACCCAGATCGTGTCATTCACAGCGGATTTATTTATCGCGCCCTGAAAATTGTTGGTGGCGTCCGCCCAGCCGTTCGTCCCAAGGCCTGTGCCGTTGGTCGCCACGTACCAGTCAACCGCCGGAGCGGCCGGGATCAAACCCATCAGCAAAACCGCGGCCAGGCCGGCAAGGCGCCATATTGGCGGATTCAACCCCGAATTTCTAATTTCAAATTTCATCTTCATTGCATCATTCGCGCATCCGCGGTTTCCCCAACTGCGCTTCATGGAGCCGCATGAGGCGCGGCCGGCTGGCCAATGGAGATATTGTAATCTCCGATAGGCTTTCCGTCCTTATCCACAAACCGGGCGCAAAACCCGCCTCCCGGCCAACCGTCCATCACCACCTTGGCCCTCAACACATTGCGCCCTTGCCTGAGCGTGACCGGTTCGGACACGCACAGCTCCCGGTCAAGGCCGCGGGCGGCATTAACCCGGATGAGTTCCCGGTCGTTGAGCGACCAGCGCGAGCTGTCGTGCGAGCCGCCGATCCTCAGGTGGAGGTCCGGAATATCCGCGTTGCAATCAATATAGGCGACGCAATAATATACGCTCTTCTTCCCGTTGGCAAAAGCGAGATTGATGACGGCCGCCGTGGCCGGGAAATATTTCCACGCCAGTTCCTTGCCGTCCACCGTCACTTTTTCCCCCGCGTTCGGCACGGCGGTCTTATCTCCCGCAAAATACTCCCTGTTCAGCGCGTCCTTCTCGCCGGTCAGGATTTGCTCCAGCATCAGCCAGTCGCGGATGTAACCCTCCTCGTCGGGCGGGGAACGGAAACGATAAAACGACAAACCCGATTTCTGCGCGATCATGTTCGGTTGCCGCGCGCAGTCCCTGACGTTCCCGGCCGTCAGTTCATATTTTACGTTCTCCGCCAGGGGCGTCGTGGCAAGAGTTACGGCGGCCGCATCCGAATCAAGCGTCGCATGAAGCACTTTTACGTCCCGGCTTATCGTGTAGTTTCCCGCGTTCCCGGCGGAAGCTTGCTCCACTTTTTCACTGAATTGCACGGTCACGTTTGTTGCCCCCTTTTCTCCACCCGCCGTTACCGACTTGATCGCAGGCGCCACTGTGTCCACGGGCATCACGGTGATCGTGGTCTCGGCCTCGTCCGTCGCGCCCTTGTCATCCGTCACGGTCAGCCTGGCAATATATGTCCCCGCCGCCTTATAAGTATGTCCGGCCGACGGCCCGGAGGCGGTTTGACCATCGGAAAAATCCCAGGCGTATTCTGCAAGTTTTCTCCCGGGCATCCCGCAGGACTTGCTCGCATCAAATTTTACCGTCAAGGGCGCCTCACCCCGCTCCGTGTCCATCGTCTGAAAGGCCCAAACATTCTGCTCAACGCAGTAAAGGGCGGCCATACCGCGGAAATACATCCGGTTGCCTTCAAAGATAGGGGTGGCGGTCATGGTGCAATCCTGGTATTCGTCGCAACGCGGTGCATAATACTGGGGATAATTGTAGACTCCCATCGCCTTTCCTTCCGTGGCCAGGTAGTGGATGCGATTCCTGCCGACTTCCTCATACTTGCGCCCGGCCTTCATCACGATCATCTCGCCGGCGGAGCCCATGATATAAACATAATCCCCGGCCATGGTCACACTGGCGCCCTGGTAATTCCTTCTATAGGCTATTTGAAACAGGTCCAGCGGCAGGGGGCGCTCATAGAGAATCTCCATTTTCTCCAGGTCAAGAACGGCCAATGAGCCCCAGCAGCGCGTCAGGTAAGCCAGGCCGGAGTGGACGAGCGGCGAGGTTTCCAGATAATGTCCCTGATAGAAGCCGGGCACAACCGGCATTTCGTCCGGCCATTTTACTTCCGCTTCCCGGCCGTTTTTCCTGATCCCCTGGATGGTCAAGGTGCCGCCGGCGTTAGGCGCGACTTCCCGCACGAAGGCCGATGGTCCTCCCGCCTGCAGAATCTTGTTCTCAAAAAAGACAGGCGTGGAATCAACGTTGCCCCAGTTAAAATTCCCGGAGACCTGTCCGTCCTTCGCCCGGATCATGAGTCCGCCGCCCGGGCAGAGGACATATTCCGTCCCGTCCATGACGGCGCGGGCCAAGGAGGCGAACCAGAGTTTGCCGCTTGCACCCGGCGGCTTGGTATCGTCAACGCTCCACTTGACGCTCCCATCGCCGAGATCCAGCGCCGCGATCTTCCCGTCATAGATAATGAACTTGCCATCGGCGATAATCGGCGAAGTGAAATAGCCGTGATGCTGGCCCTTGGGCCTTTCGTACCTGATCCAGCGCCGTTTGCCGTCAAGATCGTAGCAGGCGGCCACCCCGCGGCTCACGTAAATGCAGATGTTTTTGCCGTCGGAGGCCGGGGTAGGGATTTCCCACCAGTCCGGCTCGCCCTGCTCATCCGGCCGCTTGTATTTCTGGTCCACATCCAGCATGAGCTTGTCCATTTGGTCTTCCAGCGCCTCCTCGGCCGCGGCGGTCTGGTTGGTGGCAAGTTGGCCGGCCAGATAATCCCGGTAATAATCGGAACGTTGCGCCGCCAGGATGTCCAGCTTTGCGAAAATATCCGGCTTGGCCTTTTTTTCATCCTCCGCGGCCGCGTCGTAGGGGCTGTTCTGGCGAATCCAGAGAACTTTGCCGGTCTTTTTGTCAACGCAAACAAGGTTGTATGGATGGGCGGTGGTGAAAATTTTGTCGCCGACGATAACCGGGTTGGCCTCCGAGAGCCCGGGCATCGGCGCGATCCAGGCGATGTTCTTCTCCTCATATTCGCGCGGCTCCTCCGCCGGCCAGAACCGGCATTTTATATAGCAGCCCTGGGGAAAATCAGTTTTCCCGTCCAGGCGCGGTGTGACCTTGAACAAGATCCGGTTCCATCCGGGCTTCAGGTCCAGCTTCAGGAAGGGCAGGGCGGCCTGTTGCCGCGCGCCGTTGAACCACAAGGCGGCGCTTTGCCAGGCGTTGCCAAGAAACGAACTTTCAAAATGGAGCCAGATCTTGACCGGTTTCTCGCTGTAGAGGCAGGCCTGCGCGTAGGCCGCCTGCTGGGTCGTCATCGGACCGTTGAATTTCCAGATGTCAATGCATGAATCATCAACCCAGACACGCTTCCATGTCGTCTCGCCGATCTTGTCGCCTTCCTGCGGCGCCAGGGAGGCTTCGCCCGACACGAGTTCATCCTTGATGGCATTTGTCTTGCCGGCCGACGATATCGGGACGGCCACCAGCCACTCGGTAAAATAACCCGCCTTGGCCGGGGTTGCGCTGGTGGACAGATTATCCTTCGGCATGGCGGCCGAGCATTTCCAGTCGCCCATCTGCTTCATGGTGCGACCCCAATGCACCGGCGGGGTCGCGCCCGGATATTTTCCGGTCCAGTCCCCGCGCCAGCCGACCGGCTGCGCCGGGGATGGAACAAAATCAGCGGAGCCCAGCGGCACCTCTTTGCCCACGACTGTTGCCGGACCACCACAGGTTAGAAAAACCGCCGCCAGGCCGGATGCAAAAAATGTTATTTTTATCACGTTCACTTTTAGTTTCACTATTCTCCTGTTTTTTGAGTAAGTCCACCAGAAACCACTAAGAAAAACCATAATTTAACCACGGATATCACGGATGACACTGATCATTCATGAATCAACCATGATTCAGATACCCTCTTTATCCGTGTAATTAGTGTAATCCGTGGTTGATTTTCTTTGGGTTGCGGGCATAGCCCGCTTTAGTTCTGCCTTACACAGACGTTTCAGCGAAGCCTCAAACCTACGGCAGGTAATTGCCCTTCCAGATGCCGCCGCCGAAGGTTGAAACGTACATAATTTCCGGGTTCGCCGGGTCAAACGTCACGTTGCTGGCGGATGTGAACGGTAATTTTTCAAACCGTTTCCAGGTCTGGCCGGCATCCTGGCTGACCCACAGGCCGTGGCTGGTCGTGCCAATGTAAACATAGTCGGGTTTGGCCGGATGAAGGTTCACATAGAGGCAATGCACAAAACTGCTCCCGCCGCTTTTGGCAAAATCGGCATCCTGCATCAATCGCTTCCAAGTCTTGCCGCCGCCGGTCGTGCCGTAGATCCCGCCCTGCGACCCATTGGGAAACGTGGCAGCCGTCAAGTAGATGACGTCCGGATTTTCCGGATGAACCGCGAAACTGGCCGGCCAGCGAAGATCAAGAGCTTTGGTCAGGTCCGTCCAGTTATCGCCACCATCCGTTGATTTCCACAGGCCGCCCGCAACGGGAAAGTCTCTCGCCCCGACCCGGCAGGCAGTTATGCTGCAATAGATCGCGCCTGTCTTGGGATGCACCGAGACTTGAAAGGCGTGCATGTTGCCGGGATTGCCCAGGCCATTGGACTTGTTGACCCAGGTCTGGCCGTTGTCCGTTGATTTATAGCAACCGCCTTCATACAGCGTCGCGTAAAGCGTCAGGTTCCCTTTGGGCGATTTGGGATCTATGCAGACCGACGTGCAGGGCAGATTGGGAAGGCCGGTTCCCAGGACCTTCCAGGTGACCGCGCCGTCGTCGGACACGCACACGCCGCCATTACCCGGCACCGGTCTTTTGTCAGTGTTCGTCCACTGGGGAATATCGTGCCGGCCGCTTGTGGCCGCGTACATTTTACCCTTGATGGTCGGATCAAAAACAACCTGGTAGAAAGTGTTCCCCCAGGGGCATCCCTTCGCGGCGGGACTCCAGGTCTTGCCGGCATCCACGCTGCGCGAAAAGCCGATGTCGGTGTAGGCGATGTACCTGCGGTCCTTGATCAGGGGATCAAAAAGGTACGCGTAACAGGTCGTGACTTCCAGTCCGTTGCATTCGTAGCGCCGGCCGGGGTCGCCCGGCAGGACGCCGTGCGCGATATTCATGAGCTGCTGCCATGTCTTGCCGCCGTCGCGGGTGATGTAGAAGTCGCCCTGCGTGCTGACCATCACAACGTTCGGATCGGTCTGGGAAACTCCCAGGCCGAGGGGCATGATGCCGTAACCCCAGGCAAGTTCGGTCTGCACCCAGGATAATTCCACGTTGGCCGCCTGCCCGTTAATACGTTTCATCTTGAAAGAATAATCCCAGGTCTTTCCGCCATCAACGGTTTGCAGGACAAATTTTCTCCCTTGCTGGACAATATAGGCCACTTTTGTTTGATTGGGAGTCATCCTGACTTCGGTCGTGCCGCATGGGTAGGCTTCAACCGCCTTCCATGTTTTTCCTTCGTCCAGGGATTGAAGCAGGCACTCCTTTTCAACCGCCCCGTAAAGCACGGTTGCGCCATCGGCAATTCCGCCCGCAAGACTCAGGAATTTCTGTCCTTTTGCCTCGGGCACCGCCAGTTCTTCCCAGGTCTCGCCCTTGTCCGAGCTGATCAGCAGCTTGGTGTCCATGGCCACATAAAATTTCTTGCCCAGTCCAAGGATGGACTGGACCTTGCCGCTTTTCGACAGCTTCCAGGTTTTGCCACCATCGGCCGAGCGCCATAATTCCCCGGCGGTGCCGAATAAAAGCACGGAATTGTCTGATGGATCCGTCTCCATGTTGGTTACCTCGCCATTCCACGGGGTTTTGCCTTCAACCACCGGCGTCCAGGTCGCGCCCTTGTCCCGGCTGATCTTCGGCGTGCCCCCGTTGACCCAGATCACGGCGTCCTTCACGAATAATGGACGGCAAGTCAGGCTGTTTTTCAGTTGCCCATGGTGGATCATTTCCCAGTGCTTGCCGCCGTCAAGGGAGCGATAACTGCCGCTCATGTCGCAGGAAATAAAAATCAGGTTGGGATCCTGCGGCGAGATGGCCGGGGTATACATGCCGCCCGCGCCGCCGATCCCCAGGACCTCAAACGACTTGTCGGCCGCACCGGCCGACAGGCAAAACAAACCGCACAACACCGCAACCGACATCATTTTCCGCGCCATTACCCACGCTCCTTTCTGTTTTTTTCACTATTCGCCCTGACAAAAAGAATATCGGACGGTCAAAATAATCTCAACGGATATTTTACGCAGTTGGTTGCGTAAAAGGGCGGGGTTTGGTATGTTTATCGCGGGGTAACGGACCGGCCGGGGCCTTAGCAGAGGGGAAGCAGAAAATCGGTCGTTAAGAGACAGAGAGGGAACTTGGCAACACGAACAAAAAAAATCAAGCGCCCGGTCAACACCTACACCCTTGCCAAGGCCGCCGGCGTGCATCCGGCCACGGTTTCGCGCGCGCTGCGCGGGGTGCAGGGGGTGTCGGCCGCCGAACGCGACCGCATCCGCGCCATCGCGCGCCGGCTGGGCTACCGCCCCAATCCCTTTGTGGCGGCCTATACCGCCCAGGTGCGGACCTATCGCAGCGCGCCCGATCCGGCCGCCATCGCCTTGCTGGATTGCTGGCCGGATCAACGTCCTTCATGGGCGAATTTTGACGGCAGCCTGGACTACATGCAGGGCGTTCGCCGGCGCGCCGACACACTGGGGTATCGGCTTGAACGCATCCGGCTCGCCGACCTGGACGGATCGCATGAACGCCTGCAGCGCCTGCTGGCGACCCGCCGCATCTACGGTCTGCTCGTGCTGCCCGTTCCGAACAGCACCGATCTTTCAGGACTTGACTACTCGCGGCTGGCGTGCGCCACGATTGACTTCAGCCTGCAACAGCCGGCGTTCATGCGCCGGACCAGTTCCAACTATTATTACAACGCGCGGCTCGCGCTAACGATCCTCTCCGGACGCGGCTACCGGCGCATCGGTTTTATCGCCACCCGCGCCGGATCGCGATCAAACGACGACCTTGCTTTGTCCGCCTTCCTCTCCTTCCGCCTGACCAACCACGACTCCTGCGTCGCGCCCTGCCTGACCGACGTGCCCACCCGGCAACGGGACTTGGAGGAATGGCTGCGCCGTGAAAGGCCCGACGCGGTCATAACCGCCGAGATAAAATTGCCGGACGATCTCATTGCCGCCGGAAAACGCGTGCCCGAGGATGTGGCCTGCGTGTCCCTGGCGTGCCCGCCCGACAACAGCCGCGATGTGGCCCACATCAACGAGAACTACCAGAAGGTCGGCGCGCAGGCCGTTGACATGATCGTGGACGCCATTCACCGCAATGAATTCGGTCTGCCTTCCACGCGCGTCGTGCACCTCGTGGACGGCTTCTGGGAAGAGGGCGCCACCGTGCGCCCGCCTCGGGCAAGCCGCTGAATGACCGCTAAATCTTTTCTTTCATCAATTTTGCTTTAGTGTTAGGATTGCGCTCGGTAATTTATGTTGCCATTAAAACAAAACCGGCCGCTGGCGGTCATTGACATCGAATCCACGGGCGTCAACCCGCGGCAGGACCGGATCATTGACCTGGCGATCGTCAAGCTCATGCCCGACGGGAGCCAGGCGAAACACGTGTTCCGCTGCAACCCGGGGATATTCATCCCGCCCGAGGTGGAAGCGATCCATCATATTTCCAACGCCGACGTGGCCGACTGTCCTTCATTCGCGCAGATCGCCGGCCAGGTTTATGAAATACTGAAGGACTGCGACCTGGGCGGGTTCGGTGTTGTGCGGTTTGACATCCCGATGCTGACCGAGGAATTCGCCCGCGCCGGACTGGCTTTCCCCGCGGCCGATTGCCGGGTCGTGGACGCCCAGCGCATCTACCATAAGAAAGAACCGCGCGATTTGACCGCCGCGCTTGCCTTTTATTGCGGCGACGCGCATCCCGGCGCCCACGGCGCGGAAGCCGACGTGCTGGCCACCATCCAGGTGCTCGCCGCCCAGCTGGAAAAATACGGCGACCTGCCGCGGACAACGGAAGGCCTGGACGCTTACTGCAATCCCGCCCGCGACCCGTCCTGGGTTGACAAAATGGGAAGGCTCAAATGGGCCAACGGCGAGATCGTGATCAATTTCGGCGCCCAATATATCGGCCAGAAACTCCGCGACCTGGCCCAGAACAACGCCAAATTCCTGAAATGGATTTTAAAAAGCGATTTCCCGGGCGACACGAAAAAAATTGTCGCCGACGCCCTTGACGGAACCTTTCCGGCCAGGTCGCAAGTTTCAGCCAAGGACGAATCCTGAAACGCGCCGGCCGGAAAATATTGTCTTTTTTTTGTGGACACATTCCGGCCGGTGATGTAAATCATTTTCAAACCGGCGGGGGCTGTTAAATGAAAACAACGTCACCTGTGGAAAATGTCATGGAAAATTGCGCCAAGCTGATCATTGACGGGAAAGAATATTCCTTCCCGGTCATCACCGGGACCAACGGCGAAAAAGCGATTGATATTTCCGGCCTGCGCGAAAAGACCGGGGCGATCACCCTCGACAACAGTTTTGTCAATACCGGCAGCTGCCGGAGCAAGATAACCTATATTGACGGCGAAAAGGGCATGCTGGTGCACCGCGGCTACCGGATCGAGGAGCTGGCCGAGAAATCAACCTTTGTGGAAACCGCCTACCTGCTCATCCACGGCGAATTGCCGACCAGGCAGGAATTAGCGGTTTTTTCCAACCGTCTCAATGAATCATCGCTGATTCACGAGGATATGCGCCATTATTTTGTCGCCTTTCCGCACCACGCCCATCCCATGGCCATTTTGACCACGATGATGGCCTCGCTCGCGGCTTTTTATCCCGTGCCGGACGCGCTTGACCCGGACGTCGAGGAGCAGTTCATGGCGAACCTGATCTCGCAGGTGCGCACCCTCGCCGCGTTTTCTTACAAAAAATCCATCGGCGAGCCGGTGGTGTATCCTTCCTTCAAGCTGCGCTATGTTGAAAACTTTCTCAACATGATGTTTTCCTCGCCGGTCAAGGACTACAAGCAGGACCTGGAAATCGTGCGGGCGATTGAGCTTTTCCTGATCCTGCATGCCGACCATGAGCAAAACTGCAGCACATCCACGGTCCGCATCGCGGGATCGAGCCTGGCCAATATCTATTCGGTCATCTCCGCCGGCATTTCCGCCCTCTGGGGGCCGCAGCACGGCGGCGCGAACCAGGAAGCCATCCTTATGCTGGAGCATATTCTCGCCACCGGCACAAATCCCCGGGATTTCATCGAGCGCGCCAAAAGCAAAAACCGGAAGGAACGGCTCATGGGGTTCGGACACCGCATCTATAAAAATTATGATCCGCGCGCCACGATCCTGAAAAAGGCCTGCCATAAGCTGCTCAACAAGCCCGGCATGTCCAGCCCGCTTTTTGACATTGCCCTGAAAATTGAAGACCTGGCGCTGAAAGACGATTATTTCATCGAGCGTAACCTTTATCCAAACGTTGATTTTTATTCCGGCCTTATCCTGAAGGCGGTCGGCATTCCGTATAACATGTTCACGGTTCTGTTCACCATCGGCCGCGTACCGGGCTGGATCGCCCAGTGGCGGGAAATGATGCATGACGACCATTTTAAGATTGCCCGTCCGCGCCAGCTCTACGTCGGTGAAAAAATCAGGGGCTACATTCCCATTGAAAAGCGGCCCGGCAACAAATGACCGGCGCCGGCCGGCCGGGCGGGAGCTTCCAAGATGAAAATTACGATCCTGGCCGAGAACTACGCGCCTTTCTCCCTCGGCCTCAAGGCCGAACACGGGTTTTCCGTTTTCGTCGAGAAAGACGGCCGCCATTTTCTTTACGACACCGGCCAGTTCGGCATCTGCGTGGATAACGCCCTGCCCCTGCGCTGCGACCTGGCATCCATCGAGGCCATCCTGCTCTCGCACGGACATATCGACCATACCGGCGGACTCGCCGCCGTGCTGGCGGCCATCGGCCGCCAGGTCACCGTGGCGGGTCACGAACGCATCTTTGACAAGAAGTATGTCGTGCGCGACAACAACCTGGAAATTTTCGGCCGGCGCGACGTCTATATCGGCATTCCGTTCCAACGCGAATACCTGGAAACATTTTTGAAAGCCCGTTTTGACCTGCGGAACAATTTTACCGACATCGCTCCGGGCGTCTGGTTGACGGGCGAGGTGCCGTGCAGCAACAATTTTGAAAAAATTCCCGATGCTTTCTGCGTCGCGCGCGCGGGAGGGTTCGCCAAGGATGATTTTGCGGATGACAACTCGCTCGTGATTGACACCGGAACGGGTGTGGTCGTGGTCCTCGGCTGCGCCCACCGCGGCATGGTGAACATCCTGGCCTGCGTCAAGAAAACGCTCCGGAAAAGAATCCGGGCCGTTATCGGCGGCACCCACCTCCATGATGCCGACCACGGCCAGGTTGAGGCGACGGTCAATTTCATGCGCGGATTTTTCAAGGAGGAGCAAACCGAGCTCTTTGCCCCGGCGCACTGCACGGGCTTGGCAACGATCGCGGCGCTTGCCCGGGATTTCAAGGAAATTACGCGCCCCGCTTTCTGCGGCTCGGTCTTTGAGTTCAAATAAACGGCCCCTGGCGGCGGTCCGCGCGCCGGGCGCCGTCACCGGACGGATATGCCCGCAGGAAAACCTGCCCGTCCTCCGGAGCGTAAAGGTTTTAAGGGGATTCGCGCGGTGTGTTCATATAAAAAATTAGCCGGCCTTGCGTTTGGCGATCGGGCCGGTGAAAATAATTACCGGCCTTGCCGCCGCTTTTTGACGTTCGTTGCCGGCATAAACATCATAATGATACGCCGCGCCGGACAGCCACAATCCATGGTGTAGATAGAATTTTGATTTCGGCAAAATATTTATATTGCGTCCTGCATAAAGCTTTACTATTGTCGTTGTCCATAAGACGAAGGGGATCAAAACAAGCCTGTTGATAACCTGTTAATAAGGGCGGACGAATAATTTTAAAGAAATCAGAGAATACCTTTTGACCAAAAGTCTTTTTATGCTTATCATTCTTCCATTTACCAGGACAGGAGGCGCGTTGTGACGATGCAGGCCGATGTTATTTGGGACCAGGTTTGTTCTCTCTTAAAGCAGCAATTAAACAACGACGTCTTCGGGCGCTGGATAGCGGTGATCACGCCGAACAGGATCACCGATAACGCCCTGACGCTGCATGTCAGCAATAATTTTTACCAGTCCTGGCTCGAGGAAAATTATTTGCCGCTAATCCAGGAAAATGTCAACGCGGTCTGCGGACAGGACATGAAGGTGGCCTTTGAAGTGATTCCCGACCGCGGCCAGGTCCAGCCGCCCAAGCCCCGGCCGGTCGCGGAGAACAAACCGACCGTCCAAAAAAAGAATTCCCGGAACACGGCCCATGAAAATTCCTTGAATCCCAAGTATGTCTTTGCCGCGTTCGTCGTCGGGTCTTCCAACAATTTCGCGCACGCCGCCTCGCTGGCCGTCGCCCAGTCCCCCGGCAAGGCGTACAACCCGCTTTTTATTTATGGCGGCGTCGGGCTGGGGAAAACCCACCTCATGCAGGCCATCGGCCACTATGCCAGGGAACAATCCAATCTGCGCGTCAATTACCTCTCCTGTGAGGCGCTCATGAATGATTTTATTGACGCGCTCAGCACCAAGCGCCTGAAACAATTCCGCGACAAATACCGGGGCACGGACCTTCTGCTGGTCGACGATATTCATTTCCTCGCTAAAACCGACAAGCTGCAGGAAGAATTCTTCCATACTTTCAATGTGCTTTATAATGCCAACAAGCAGATCGTGATGACCAGCGACCGTCCCGCGGGCGAAATCACCGGTCTGGAACAAAGGCTCGTATCGCGCTTCGAGTGGGGCCTTGTCACGGAATTGACCCAGCCCGACTTTGAAACCAGGATGGCCATTCTCCGCTGCAAGCAGCAATCCATGAATATTACCCTAAGCGAGGATGTGTTGAATTTAATCGCCTCCAGCATAAAATCAAATATCCGCCGGCTGGAAGGCGCGTTAATCCGCCTGGTTTCTTATGCATCGTTGTATAACAAGCCGATTACGCTCGACCTGGCCGAGCAACTGCTCCAGGCCAGCCTTGACCAGGAAACCAAGCCGCCGGTCAGCATCTCCGCCATTCAAAAAAATACCGCTGATTTCTTTGATATCCGGCTGGCGGACATGACCAGCGCGCATCGCGCCCAGAATATCGCCATGCCCAGGCAGATTGCCATGTATCTCTGCCGCCGGCTGACGCACGCCTCCTTGCCGGAAATCGGCACCGCTTTTGGCAAAACGCACGCCACGGTCCTGCATGCCTGCCGCAAGGTGGATAAAAAAACCCGTAGTGACAAACAGTTCAAGCAGACGATTGCCAAGCTTTGTCAAAAGTATGAACAATAAATGTTCATAATGTTGGTGATAAATTATAAATAACGCTGAATAATCAATTTTATAAACATCCGTTGTATTGTGGGCACAGCTTTTTGAGTAGTTTATTCACTTTTATTTTTGATGTAAATGGTTTACTATTGCCGCGTTGCTGACTTATGTTCAATATGAACAGACATAATATGAATAATAATATTAATTATAATATAATATTATAAGAACAAGAGAGAAGAGAATATGAAATTTACAATCCAAAAAGATGACTTAATCAAGGGACTGCAATTAATCCAGTCAATAATCATCTCCCATACAACTTTGCCGATCCTGTATAATGTGCTTATCACGGCGGAAAAGGACAAAATAACACTCTTTGCGACGGATTTATCCGTCAGCATGAAGTGTTCATTGCCGGCCGCGGTCAACAAGACGGGCGCAAGCAGTTTTAACGCAAAAATGCTGTTTAACATTGCGCGCGAACTGCCCCAGGACAGCGCTGAATTCCATCTTGAGGATAAAAACAGGGCAATTATCGAGTGCGGGCAGTCATCTTACAAGTTATTGGGAATTTCAGCGGAAGATTTCCCGGCCGTCCCGCCGTTAAAAACAACAAGTTCGTTTACGATCGACCAGGCGCTGTTGAAGGATATGCTCCAGAAAACAACCTACGCGGCCTCGGACGATGAAAGCCGCCTGATCCTGAACGGGGTCTTTATGAGCGTCAAGGGGCACAAGATTATCATCGTGGCCACGGACGGCCGCCGGCTGGCGCTCGTTGAAAAGGAAGTTGAATTGCCGGATGATCAAAAGATTGATTTTGTAATCCCGGCCAAGACGATTAACGAGTTGATCAAGGCGCTCAAGGATGAGGGGCAGGTCAAGATATCGCTGACCCAGAACATGGCGTCCTTTGAGATGGATAATTGCACCATTATTTCCAAGCTGATCGAAGGGGTTTATCCGAATTACCAGCAGGTCATCCCCGGCCAATGCGATGAAAGAATAACCATTGAGCGCGAATCCTTGCTCGGCGCCCTGCGCCGGACGACCATTATCTCCAACGAGCGCAACCCCTCGGTGAAACTTAATATTTCTAAAAACCAGGTCCAGATCACCGCTTCCAACAACGACGTCGGGGAAGCCAACGAACAAATACCGGTTAAATATTCCGGGAAATCAATGGCGATGACGTTCAACCCGAATTACCTCATGGATCCCCTGAAATATCTAAGCAGCGACGATATTGCCATTGAATTTACGGATGAACTCAGCCCGGCGGTGATCAAGAGCAATATCCCGTTCATTTATGTGCTGATGCCCCTGCGGGTGGGATAGTTTATTCGTGCCGGTTTTTTAATTTACCCACGCGGCGCGGCCTGGTCCGCAAGATCGGACTCCACTTGGCGATATATCTTTTCCGCGGTGTCAGCGTAAGCCCGCAGGCTGTATTTTTCCTCCGCCAGCGCCGCGGCGCGTTCGGCCAGTTGGCGGCCCAACCCCGGATTTTCCAGCAGGCGCAGCATGGCGGCGGCAAATTGTTCCGGGTCGGGCTCGGCCAGCATGGCCGTGGAGACATCCAGCACCTGGGTATGCGTTGGCAGGTTGGTGGCCAGGACCGGTTTGCCAGATTGCAGGTAGGAATAGATCTTCATCGGCGTATTGACGCCTTTGACGCGCGGCGACACAAGGATATCGGCCTCGGCGAACAGGCCGGCCATGCCGGCCAGCGGACGCGGGCCGAAGAAACGAACCCGCGCGGCAATCCCGATCGCCGCGTTTTTCCGCCGGTATTTTTCGATTAAATCTTCCTTGCCGCCGATGATCGCCAGGAACGCCCGCGGCGCCGATTTTATCAACAGGGCAAAACTTTCCAGGAGCAGGTCAATTCCCTGATATGGCTCCAGGTTGCCGATATACATCAAGCAAGGCCTTTCAACGTTCAGGCGTTTTGCGTTCGTTTCGGCCAAGGCGTCGGTGGCCGGCGCGCCGCCGGACGCAAGCAGGGAAACATCGCGCAGGACAAAAACCCGGCGCGCCCCGGCGGCGCGCGCGATTTCCGCCAGCGCATCGCAAACGGCCACCACGGCAAACGCCCGGCGCGCCGCCAGGGTTTCAAACCATTTAAGCAGCGGGGCAACGGCCGCCAGGGCCGGCGTGCGTTCGACCAGTTGCATCGGCAGGGAAGAATCCATGTCAAATACGTAGGGGAGGCGGAACAGCAGGCGGATGACGAGGGCGACAAAGGCCGCCTCCTCCACGGCGTGCACGACGTGGTATTTATTGCGCGCCGCCAGGCGCAACGCCCTGATCAGCAGGAAAAAATCACAGACAATTTTTTTCCATGAAAAACCCGGCGGCACGTTTTTAATCCGGGAAAAATGCGGCGTGCGGTAAATGGTCACGCCCTTGTAAGACCGGTTTTCGCCTTCGTGAAACGTCACCACGTCGACCGTGTCGCCCCGGTTCGCCAGAACACGCAAAAGCAGGTCCACCGCGATGGGGGTCCCGCGTTCCTGGTAAAAGGGATGCGGCGCAAGTAAAAGAATTTTCATGCCGGATCAGTTTCGCTCCTGTGTGCCCAGTAATTTGCGCAATTTGCCGTAGCCCAGCAAATGATCAATCAGGAAGGTGGTCATGTATTGCACCGGGAGCCCGGCGACGGTGCGCCGGCAGAGCCGGTCGCACTTGCGGCACAGGGCAAGCGACGGAAGATCGGCGACCAGTTGTTTTCTCAGGCTCTGGTAAGCCGCGCCGTTCCATATCTCCAGCAGGGTTGCCGCATCGGCGTTGCCGAGCCGCATGCAAGCCCCGAAGTCCTGCGGGCAGGGAGTGACCGTGCCGTCGGCGCAGACCACCATCGCGTACCACGGAAAGGTGCAGACCGCGCCGGGGCGCGCCGCGGCATTGCCCGGCGCGGCGTCATCCGCCCATGCGTATTCTTCCTTTTCAATGATCTCATCAATGCCAGCTTCCCGGAGGCGGCGCGTTGTTTCCCTGACCTGATCCTGGTTTACGGCTGCCGGCGGTGTTTTAAATCTTATTTTTTCAATGACGATATACGGCTTTTTCAGCCCGGCGGCCCGGCGCTGTTTGGCGAAATAAATAATATTTTCCAGGGTCTTTTCAAAGACGGCGCCCACGCGGATTTTTTCATAAAGCTCCTTGCTGAACCCGTCAAACGAAAACGACACCAGGTCCGGGCCGGCCGCCAGCAGGCGCCGCGCCTTGTCCTGGTCCAGCAGGGCGCCGTTGGTATGGAAGCGGGTTTTCAGGCCGGCCTGGCGGGCGTAGGCGATCATCTCGAACAGCGCCGGGTTAAGCAACGGCTCGCCGCGGTGATGCAGGTAAACATCGCTTGTAAAGCCGCGGCATTCGTCAATGATCTTTTTAAACAGATCCAGGGACATCAATCCCTTCTTATCGGCTGCCAGTTCCTTGTTGGGACACATGACGCAGCGCAGGTTGCAGCAGCTGGCCGTCTCAATCCACAAGCGGAACGGGGCGCCGCGCACCTTCGCGCGCCGGAGCAGAAAATCAACAAGAAGCTGTCCGAGCCTCTTCGGTTTGTTTATCAGGAACATCTTGTTTTTCTCTCTTTGCCCGACGATAACGTTGTCGATCAATACCGATAACATTCACCCCGGCCTTTCGCCTGCCCGCAATGCTTCGCATGGCGATACAGGTACAGGCGGGGTGGGTCGGTTTGTATCTGTTACCGCCCAATATCAATAAATTGGGACTACACCCGTGCCCGACAAACACAATAAAAGCGATTGCCAAAAATGGCAATCATTAATATGATATCCAAGATTAATATTCAATAACGACCACACATATGCAACGCTCAAAAATATGCCTTTTCCTCCTGTGCGCATTATGCGTCGGCGCGTTTTTTATCCGCGCCGACGGCATTAAATGGCCGAAAATGCACCCGGACGAGCACACCATCGGCCAATGGATCGAGAAATCGGCGCACGATATTTACATCAAGGAACGCGTTTATCCGAACGGATTCTTTATGCTGGCGCGTCCGTTTCTCCACGTTGTCCGCGCCGTGAATCGGTTAAGCAGGAGGTTTGATTATCATTGCGACGGGATTGACCGTTTTCGGAGCGTTGAAATCGACGGCATTTATTTCGGCCGCTGGTTCAATGTCTGGGCCGGCACGCTGCTCTGTGTGATTGTCTTCCTGTTTGCGGCGCGCATGACCCGTTCCCCATGGGCGGGGCTTTTTGCGGCCTGTTTGATCGGCTTTTCCCAGTATGCGGTTGAACACAGCCATTATGCCGAAACGGACATTGCCGCCCTTTTGTGCCTGGCGGTCGCATTGTGGCTTTGGGCGATCGCGCGCGATACTTCCAGGATGCGTTGGTTCGTCTCCGCCGCTTTTGTGAGCGGGTTTGCGATGGGAACAAAATTCACCCTGACGGTGCTCGCGGTGCTCGTGCTGGCAGAATCAGTTGCTTTGGCCCGGGAGCGCCGGGCCGGCGGCTGGTGGAAACGCTTGCCCGGCCTGTTGAGCCTCGGACTCCTGTTCTTCGGGGCGGGTTTTATTTGCGCCAATCCGGCGGTGGTGTTGAACTTCAATTGGTTTCGGGCTGACATTGCGGCGGAACAGCGGCGGGTATTTGCGGAGACCATGCTGAACCTTGGCCCCGAGGGCGCGCGGCCGTGGGTGAAATACATGCAACATCTGTGGCATTTTTACGGCAACGCGCTTACGCTCGGGTTGCCGTGGCTGGCCTTGATCCTGACCGGAATGGTTTATGCCGCGCCGCGCGGCGCGCGGCGATATTGGTCGGTATTGATCCTGTTTCCGGCCGCGTTTTTCTGTTACTGGATCTTTATGGCGCCCTGGGTGCGGTCGCAGGAATTTCTTCTATTCCTGCCTTCCTTTGCCGCCCTGGCCGCCGTCGCGCTGGCAATGTTATTCAATAAGACAAAGTCGTGGCGCCGCCTGGTTGTATTATTTTTCGCTCTGCTGGCATTGGTGGTAAACGGCGCCAATGGCTTAAAGGTTGCACAACTTTTTGGCTGGAAAGACACGCGCCTCCAGGCGAGGGAATGGCTGCAAATGACCTTGCCGCCGGAGAACAGGCTTGCCGCTGAATTCTATTCGGCGGCGGCGTGCCCCGCGACGTTAAATCCGCCTTTGGCCATAAAAAAAATAGAGCGCGAAGGCATAAAACCAATGCTTGACCGCGGCGCCGATTATGTGTTGCGCGCGGCCAACGTCACCGGGCGCGGGTTGCATAATCCGCTGACCGGTGAATTATATCCCGCTCCGGCTGATAATTTCAGACAATTCATGTCCGGCAGCACCTTGCTATGTGCCTGGGCGCCTTTGCCGCCGCAGGGCTTGGCGACCTTTGTTTCGCCGGTGATTGAACTGTATGGTCTCAAGCGTTTTGCGCCGACCGTATCCTTGCGGGCGGAATTACCCCAACCCGCCTTGATCGTCAATGCCGACCAGGATCAAGTCGGGCGGCAAACTTATTCGCCGGTCGGGCATGGGCTTGGCTGCGCCAGGGCCCTCCTGATTGACCATATGCCGCAAACAATCGCCGTTGGGGGGCCGGCCGCATTGGATGGAACCGTCTTCCTGGTGCTCAATACCCTTGAAAGACCGGCGGTCATTCATGTCCGCGGCTTTGGCATTGCACAAAAAGTTGTCCTGGACCCGTTCGATACGGCGGTCGTTGCGCTGAAGCGGTCAACATGGTTTTCGCGCGCGGAGCCGTTTGAAATAATCACCCTGCAGGCGGAACCGGTTAAGGACGTCTTGTATATACCGTGTTTTGCGAGGATTGCCTTTACGGTTTCCGAGGCGGCGCGGATTTGCGTGGATACCGCGCGCGCGGATAAAATTGCCGGATATTTTCCGGAAGAACTGCTGGAACCGGAACTAAGCCCCGGCTTGAAATGTCTTCTTTATGCGCAACCGGCTTTGCGGCCGATGACTGAACGCTCCGCGCGGCAGGCCGCCTGCCTGCGGACCAGGCTTCAAGGCATCATGCAAACCGACCTGGCGTTTGTGTCCATCAATGGTGTCAGCGGTTATTATTATAACCAGTTTGCCAGGGCCCGCCTGCAACAGCCTTATGAGCTGGCCGGCGCATCGCAGGGGGATGAAGTCGACGGCCGGATGCCTTTGCATTATGCGGTTACAGTTCTTGATCTTCAGTTGCCGGAAAAGAGGGCCGGCGGCCCAGGATTAAACCAGGCCCCGAACAGGCGCGTTTATTGTCAGGAGCTGATTCTTCCCGTTCTCGTGGCCCGCGGCAAATATGAATTGCGCGGCGAGGTTATGCTGAGATTAAACGAAGGCCAATCTGCTGCAGCCGTGCCGCTGACCGCGCGTTTTTCCGGCGGAACAAATCCGGCGGGTAACATCAGCCTGCAGCCGGGCAAATGGACGGATTTCCGCCTGGTGATTCAAGCCGGTCGGGAAATTCAACCTGTTCTTGGATTGGAATCGCCGGTCGCCGTCCAGGTGCATTTAAGGAATCTGGAACTTGGTTGGAACCTGGCGGCGGCGCTTGAATCGGTCGGGAATGATCTTGCCGCCGGCCGGCCGATTGACGAGGAGCCCGCGAGCCTGCCGGCCTTGATTAAATTCCCCCCCTGGCTGGCGCTGGTTGGATTTGATTTTGATCCCGGGACAAAAGAAGTAAAATGTGTTTTTGAAGCTTTGCGCGACGATACCCCGAAGCTGGCGGTCGTTTGCTGGCTTAAGCGCCACGGCGAATGGCGCCGCAAACAGGCCGGGCCGATCGGCGTCAAGCCATGGCTGCGCAAGGGCGAGCGCGAGGTGGTTACCGTCCGGTTGGGCGAAGTTTTTGGAGAACCGCTGGATATCGGAACACTCGGACTGGGCATTGAGACGGACGTATTATGGCATCCGGGCGTTATTCCATCGGCAACCGGCGGTTATGTCGTGCCATTTGCAGATATTCGCATTCCAAGCCAGCCGGCCAGGGTAGTGCCATGAAAATTATGGGTTGATGGTTGCCAGTTTAAACAAGCGGTGCTTATCCCATATTTCAAGCGCCTGAGGTTCGGGGGCCGGACCTGTGTCCGCAGGCGCAAAGCGCAGTTCAAATTCTCCCTGCGCAACCGGGCGCGCCGGCAGCCATGTCTCATCCCATTCGCCGCGCAGGCAGGCGCTGATTTCAAGCGGGATGCCGGTATGCATGAGGCGGCAAACAAACATGCCGTCTTTTGCATCGGCCGTTTTATTCAGGAGTTTGAAATCATGGTTTCCGCCCATGACGGATACGCGCGGCAGGGCGAATAAATTTGTTGCCGGTCCGATAGTTGCCACGGCATCTTCACACACGACCGCCGTTTGAAATTTGGCCTTGCGAACATCCCGCATCGTTGTCGTGTTATATTGACCGTAAGGGTAGCAGAAGGAGAACGGCTTGCGGATTTTGTGAAGGCGCAGTTGGCGCCGGCACTCGGCGATTTGCGCCCATGGATCGGGATCGCCCGCCAGGTTTTTGTGGGAATGGGAATGGCCGCCGAACACGAATGTTTTCCGTTGCTGCATCGCCAGCACCTCCGGCCAAATCAGGCAATTTTCATGCCGGTCCGCCGCGGTCGCGGCGGTTTGCCCGGTAATCAGGTACATGACGGCCCGGAAGCCGTTTGCCTTGAGAATCGGCTCAACGACGGTTAATGCGGAGAGATACCCGTCATCAAAAGTGATAATGACCGGCCGGCGGGGCAGGGGCTTGCCCCATTTGAAATGCGCCGCGATATCGGAGGGCAGGATCGTCCGGTAACCCTGCGCGCGCAAGGAATTCATGTGCGACCGGAATGTTTCCGGCGGAACGCACCACGCGCTGTTGGCGGTTGCCCCGACATCATGGTACATCAGGATGGGCACGGTGCACGGCCGCCTTGATTCCGCGCGCAGCCCGGCGAAAATCCATGACAATGCGCCAACCAGGGCCAGGCCGGCAAAGAACACGTACAATTGCTGTTTGCGGGTTATCATCCTGCGCTCAACACATGATTAAACGCCCATTACATACCGGCGGACAAATGCCTTCAACGGCGACAACAACCTGATGATCGTCTCGCCCAATGGGGAATAATAAATCCAGTAAAACAGGGCCTTGCCGGGGGCATTGCGCCGGTAGACCTGGAAGGCAAAGGTCCGGAAGCAATGCAGTATTTGCCGGCGTGAAAATTGCGGCATATGCAAAAGAGTATCCCGGCGGCCCACGAAGCACGCTTCGGCCGCGTCGGCGTTGATGAATCCTTCCTTCAGGCAGACCTCCGCCAGCTTGGTGCCGGGGTAGGGTTCAAAGACGCCGATGATGACGCTGTCCGGCTGGATGCGCCGGTTCAAGTTGACCGTTTCCTGGAAAATGTCGGGCGTTTCATGCGGAAAGCCGACAATGTTGAATGATTTGGTTTTCAAGCCGGCCCGCCGGCAGGCCGCGAAAGCTTCTGCGATCTGGTCGTTTGTCTGTCGTCGGCCGAGGACCTCGCGCCGGAATTGCTCGCTGCCGTTTTCAATGCCGATGCTTATGCGGCGGCATCCGGCCGCTTTCAGCCGGCGGCAGATCTCGTCGTTCAGGGTTTCCGGGCGGGCGTTGATATCGAAGGGAAACTTAAATTCACGCGGGTAGCACGCGCAAAATTCATCCAGGAATGACTTTTGCGCGGTGAAACAGTCGTCATTAAAATATAAAGACCGCATGCGGTAGTGGCCGGTTACCTGCCGGATTTCCTCCAGGGCGCTTGCCACGGAACGGAAGCGGACGTAGCGTCCGGGCTGTTTCTGGCGCAGGGCATGGTTGCTGCAGAACGTGCAGTCGTAGGGGCATCCGCGCGAGAACATGAAAAGCGCCGTGTTGAAATCGGAATCGATGCTTTCCTGGTAATTAAAAAGCTCGCGGTCGGGGAAGGGCAAGACGTCAAGGTTTTCAATGAAAGGCCGGGTCGCGTTACGGATGACAGTGTGACCTGTTTCCGCCCTGGTTTTAAACCAGAGGCTTTTAATGGAATAATCAGGTTTCCCGCCGGCTGGCCGCGCGGCGAGCGAATCAACCAGTTCCAGCATGGCGTATTCGCCTTCCCCGATGCAAATGGCGTCCAGGCCTTCAATTTCTTCCAGGCATTCCGGCGCCAGGGTGGCGTGCTGGCCGCCGAGGATGGTAAAAGCCCGGAAAGGCTGCAAGTCGTGGAAAAGCCTGCGGACATAATGGTATTGGGGCGAGACGGCGGAAAAGGCGATTAAATCCGGCTGCCAGTCGGCGATTGTTTTCGCGAGCGGGGCGGGGTCATATTGGCCGAAAAGGTAATGCAGCCGGGTTTGATGGCCATGGGTCTTCAGCATGGCGCTCAACATGCCGATGCCGAACTGGTAACTCATCGCCCCGCCGCGGACGTTGAGATCGGGATAGACAAAAAGGACTTTCATGATGATTATATCCCGCTAGTGTTTGATAGGGCTTTACTCATGGATAGTTAAAATATATAATATTCTCGGTTTTTGGACAGACAATAGTTGCCTGTTTAAAATCATGTAAAACCCGGCGGCGCAATCCAGGAGGTACAAACATGGAATTTAATGATGTAGTTCGCACCAGGCGCACCGTGCGCGCCTATCTGCCCGCACCTGTTTCGGCCATAACGCTCCGGCGCATTTTTGACAATGTCCGCGCCGCGCCCTCGGCCAACAACGCGCAACCGTGGCATTTTTACGTGGTCAGCAACCCCGCGCTCAAGCTCCAGATTGCCAAACTGGCTTTCAGCCATAAATTTATCGCCGGCGCGCCGCTGGTCATCATCTGTTGCGGCAGGGGCTATTTGAATCCTTACGGCTGGATCGGCGACAGGATGTTTTTAGTTGACTGCGCCATTGCGATGGATCATCTCACGCTTGCGGCGCGCAACGAGGGGCTGGGCACGTGCTGGATAAGCGACTTTAACCATGAAGCCCTGAAAAAGCTGATTAAAATTCCGGCGGGGTACGAGGCGATGATGTTAACCCCGCTTGGCCGCCCGGCGAACCCGCAGGCCTTTCGCGAAACGCGCGTCCGGCGGACGATGGAAAGCATGCTGACGGAACTTGCCTGATATCCGCTCAATAACCGCGGCGCTTAGTTAAGCCCGCGCGGAGTTGGAGAGAGCAACGATGGCGGAAAATCCCTTCGGATCGTGAATGGCGATTTCCGAAAGCATCTTGCGGTTCAAGGACACGTTGGCCTTGGTTAAACCCTCTATGAACCGGCTGTAGGTGATTCCCTGCAGGCGACAGGCGGCGTTCAGGCGCGCGATCCACAGGTTGCGGTAGTCGCGCTTGTTCAGCTTGCGGTGGATCGTGGCAAGTTTCATGGCGCGATCGACCGCCACGGTTGCCTGGCGGAATAATTTACTGCGCGATCCGTAAAAGCCCCTGGCTAAGGCCAGGCGGCGGCTCCTTCTCTTGCGTGAAGCGGGGGCGTTGGTGGCTCTGGGCATATTATTTTTCCTCTACCGTGTTAATTTAAATCAGGTGGATCAGGCGCTTGGTTTCGCTGGACGACAGGATTGACCCGCGCCGCAGGTGGCGTTTGCGCTTGGACGACTTGGACGTGAATATGTGTCCGCGCGAGGCGCCCTTGTGCCTTAGCTTACCGGAAGCGGTTTTGCGAAAACGCTTCGCAACCGCTTTTTTTGTCTTCATTTTTGGCATAGTCAGTTTCCCCCGTCTTTTTCCGTTTAATACCCATGCTTTTTATCCGGAACTTTTCCAAATGTCCAGCAGTATTTTCAGATTCATTCGCGCGCGACCTTGGCCAGGTATTGGCCGTATTTGTTCTTTAGCATGGGTTCGGCCAGCTGCATGAGTTGTTTTTTGGAGATATAGCCGTGGTGGTAGGCGAGTTCTTCCAGGCAGGCGATAATCAGGCCCTGCCGGTCCTGGACGGTCTGGACAAAATTCGCCGCCTGGATGAATGATTCGTGGGTGCCGGTGTCCAACCAGGCGAACCCGCGCCCGAGCGGTTCCACCCGCAGCCGGCCGCGGCGCAAATAAGCAAGGTTAAGATCGGTGATTTCCAACTCCCCGCGCGCGGATGGTTTCATTTTTTTTGCCATGGCCACGACGCCCGGGTCATAAAAGTAAAGTCCCGGCACGGCGTAATGCGACTTGGGCCGCCGGGGTTTTTCCTCGATGCTGATGGCTTTGCCTTTCTTGTCAAATTCAACCACGCCGTAGCGTTCGGGGTCATTGACCGGGTAGGCAAAAATCAAGCCGCCGGTCTTCAGCTTGCCGGCCCGTTCCAGGAGATCGGAGAGCCCATGACCGAAAAAAATATTGTCCCCGAGGATCAGCGCCACCGGTTCGCGCCCGATAAATTTTTCACCGATGATAAAGGCCTGCGCCAATCCTTCCGGGCGCGGTTGCTCGGCATAGGAAAAATTCAGGCCCAGTTGCCGGCCGCTGCCCAGCAGGGTCCGGTAACGGGGCAGATCCTCCGGCGTTGAAATAATCAGGATCTCGCGGATGCCGGCCAGCATCAGGATGGAGAGCGGGTAATAAATCATCGGCTTGTCATAAACCGGCAGCAGTTGCTTGCTGACCACTTTTGTGATCGGATAAAGCCTGGTCCCGGCTCCGCCGGCTAAAATTATTCCCTTCATAAATCTTTCTCCTTGTGTCCGCTCGTGACCGGGTCCTTGACGCGCTGACGGGGATATTACTCAAATGTCGCGGGATAATCAACCCGTTGCCGGTAAAAAAACAGTTGCCGCGCGTCAAGCCCTGTCCCGGCAATTACCAGCTGGCGGAGGAGATCTTGATTTCTTTCCAGTACCTAACGGTCAGCTCGGCCGGCACCTGCAGGTTGGCGAGGTTGGCCAGGGCCTGCGTGCTGTACTTGATATCGGCCGTGCCCGTGGCCTGGATATCCAAGGCGCCGCCCACGCAAATTACGGCGCCGAAGATCCTGGCCGTGCCGACCTGGAAGACTTCGTCCACGGCGTCAATCGTGCCGTTGCCCACGAGAATGACAATGCCTTCATACTTGAACGTGCCGCTGATGCGCAGGTTCGCGTCCCCCGGGACGATGAGGATGCCCGCGCCGTCCACCTTGCCGGATATCTCGGTGGCGCCCGTCGGCAGCATAGATATGATCGGGGCTTCCCTCGTCCCCAGCGAGCCGCCGGTGTAGATGGTCGCCTTCGCAATGGACTTGTCCAGGAATTCATACCAGTCGGTCTCGGTATACATGCCGACGCCATTGGTGCTGTGCGGATTGCCCTCGAGTTCGCCGCTGCCGGAGACGTTGATCACCGTGGTGGTTGAGGTATAAAAGACGCCCGGGTTGGTCGGGTTGCCGGAGAGGGTCCCGTCGGCGGCGCTGCCGGTGGCGGCGAAATCGGCCGGCACGTTCCAGTCATTGCCGTCAATCTTGCTGTTGCCGCTGACGTCCAGGTCGGTGTTGGTGCCGTAGATGGAAAGCGCGCCGTCGGCCGTCTCAGGCGTGAACGGGGTCACGTATATTTCAACCTCAATGGCCCGCGTGGCGGTTTCCACGATGCCCGTGGAGCGGATGACCACGATATGGTCCGTGTCCACCCAGGGATTTGCCTCAGTGCTGTTATTCCGGACCCGGACATCAAAACAGCCTTCGCCGTAATTCGTGAGGCCGCCGAACAGCACGCCGCCGTTGGTGAGCACGCCGTTCAGGTTGCCGGCGCGGTAGCGCAATTCGGACTTGGCGTGCTCAACGCCGGCTTCCGCCACGTAAAAGGCCTTGTTGAAGCGCACTTCCTGCCGGGCCTGCGTGATCCGCGTGCCGCCGGCCAAATGCAGTCCTGTTGCAAGGATGGCGGCCACCGCCGCGAAAATGACGACCACGACCAGCACCATGCCGGACGAATCTGATTTGTGGCTGCCCGATTTACTCAGGGCCTTGCCGCCCGCCCTATCATTAATGTAAATCATAACAGGCCTCCTTTCCCGGATTTGCCTCAATTTGTGTTGCAGATGGTTATGTAATTGGTTACTGCCTGGCGCCGCGAAGAACTCGCGGGGGTCCATTCAATTATGATGGTGATATCCCTGTATTTGTCCAGGTTGTTCGTGACGACCGAACGGTTCATCCGGCAGTCAATAAGCGTGTTGGTAATGCTTGCGTTGGTAATGTTCCCGATGCTGGTGTAGGAGTTTGTCTGGAGCTGCTCTGCTTCGCTGCCGGCGATCTGCAGGGCGGTGATATAATTCTGGGCGGCGGCAATGTTGCTCTTGGAGTTGACGAAGGCCGAGAGCAGCAAGCCCAGGGAGAGCAGCATTAAGACCACGGCCACCATGACTTCCGTCAGGGTGAACGCCGCCTCGGCCGGCATCCGGTCCGCAGCGCCTGTTTTATTCCTTGTCATGACTGCTCCTCATCGAATTTTATTCCACTTGTTTTCTCGTCTTTTGATTTGTTCCTTGACGTTCCGGGTGTCGCGGTTTGGGTTGTTGCGGATATATTCCTGCATGCGCTCCACGATCCGCTCGTCAACCTTGGCCTTCGCCTTCTGCAGGACGACCGCATCGTTCTCATCTTTGCTCGGGGCGACCGCCGGCTGGTTCGTGCCGTTCATCCGGATCACGGGCTCGGCGTGTTGTTCTTCCGCGACATGCTGCCTTTCAATCTGTTCCTGAGACAGGCCGCTGTAAATCGTCACAGTTTCATTGGCGGGGACGACGGCGTCCTGCGGCGATGTCTTGGTCGGCGCGTGGGCGATGAACCAAATCCAGGCGATGATCACCGCGACGCCCATGATGGACAACGTGATGAAATTCAATTTTCCCGGCGTTGTTTCATTTTCTGTTGGCTTGGCGCCCATGATCGTCATGCTCCTTGGTATATAAATTAATTCCTCATTTTGATCACCGTGCTTGCCCGGTTGCTGGCAATAAACATGCCATCGCGTTTTTCAACCGTCACTTGGAGTTCAACCGTTTTTCCGGCGGCATCGTTGGTGATCCTGGCGATGGAAACATAATTGCAGACCAGGATGCGCTTGAGCCTGGCGGCGTAGGTCTGGTTGGTGTCCGGGCAGAAGAGAATGGACCTCATCTTGGCGTTATAGTCAAAACAGTTGATTCCATCAAATTGGTTGGAAAGAATCAGGCGCCAGCTGCCGTCGGGGCCGTTGTAGTAGGGGATGGCGTAGGCGCAGCCCACGTGCGTGTACTGGTTCGCCTCACTGGCCGAGGGCTGCGCCGCGCCGGTTTCCCAGTATTTATAGGAATCGGAAAAAGGGTAAGGGTGGCCAAAGGCGTTTGTCTGGAGCACAAACATTCCCGTTGACCGCAACCCGCCGTTGGTTCCGACCCCGCAAACCATGCGCTCAATCGTCATGCTGGCCAGGCGCGAAGTTTCCATGCTCAGCGTCGTGGCGTGCCACAAGCGCTGGCACATGATATACACGCCGAGCGAGCCGGCCATCACCAGGCTGAACAACCCCACCGCGATCATCACTTCCAGCAGGGTGAAACCCTTCGGGCGCGACAATCCGGCGCTTCCGGCACGTTTGCAATGACCGGACGCCCGGCCTTGTCCTGTCACCGGCACGGTTTTGATGGAAATGTTTTTGAAGTTCATGTTTATTTTCGGATTCATTTAACCACACCCTTAAGAAAGAAACAAGCATAAGTCTTTACATAAAGGAAGCCCCGGAATCCTCCATTTCTTTCAATTTTTTTTCCTGTTGCATGACGGCGTTTGAATCCAGGTTGCCCGAGCTGATTGTCGCGCGCAATTTTTCAATCGTGGCGCGACGTTCCCTTTCCCGCTCTTGCGCTGCCCTGAAATCGGCGTTGAAGCCCGGACTTTTCCGGGGTGGCGCGGATTGAGGCTGGCTGGCGAGCCGGGGTGAGGCCGATGCTTCCGCAACCGGCGCGATAAACGGATGCTCGCCGGCCACCGAAATGGATTTTGGATCGGGCCGGATGGCCGCCTGGCCGGCCGCGGCGCTTTCCGCGGGACCGGGTTCCGGCGCGAGATAGCAGGATTGAACCAGCGAGCGGACGATCATGGCCGTCAAGGCGACCGCGCAACCCAGGCCTAGTACCGTGACAAAAAGCCGTGTTTTGTTGTGAGAATCCGTTTTCATGTTTTTACTTCTCCCTCCAGCCGGTCCAGGTGTATTCATTGGTCATGGTCGGATATTCAGGCGGCGGCATTGTTTCAAACCGCGCGTCAAACGTGTAGTTCTTGGCGTATCCGCTTGCCGTCTGCAGGGTGGTTGAATTAAACGTGCCCACCGCGCCGCGGTAATACTGGACTATTCCGCCGTAGACATTCAACAAGCCGGAAGGATCGCGGCTGTTGTAATTTTCAACCATGAAACTGCCGTCGTCGTCGGCGGCGGTTGACGCGCCGGTCGCCATGATGTGCGCGAATACATCAAGGTCATCCGGCGCGTTCGCGGCGACAATCACATCGCGCTGGGCAATCAGGCCCAGGGCATCGTCCGAATTATTCGTCGGGTGCACGGCATAGGTCAGGTGGTTGGTAATGTAAATGTCGCGTTCGGTGACGATCGAGAGCCGTCCGTCCAGAGTTCCGCCGAGATAGACATCGTATTTACTTGAACCGCTGGCGGCATCCCTGACGTAGACCAGGCCATTGGGAGGAATGGCCATGGCATTGGCCGTCCAACCGCTGCGCGCGTTGGCGATGACCATATTGGTGCCGGAGAACGTAATGCTGGTCAGGCCGGTTACCACGACCGAGGCCTTGGCCAGCATGGAGTTGAAATTAACCGAGGCCATGGACTGCGTGTCGGCATTCAGCTGGTAGCCCTGGTTGAAGCTGACGGAGGAAGTGTCGCTGCCCGTTCCCCAGGTGCCGCGGGTGGAGGAAACAGCCGCGTTAAAAACCGGGTCACCCTGGAGATAAATGTAAGTGTTGGCGTGCACGGGGCCGTCAAAGGTTTCGCCCGACTTGATCCAGATTGCACCCGGCCCGGAGTTGTACCACAACGCGTACTTTGCCCAGCTTTCCTGGTGAATGCCGTCCAGGAATATCATTCTTTTTGATCCTTCCACCGTTCCGATGGAATAAATGGAATAAAAATTGATCGCGCCCGATCCCTGCTCGGGGTCGTCGCCGAGACTGATGCCGGAACCGTTGATGGAGATCCACCATTGGCCCATGGCCGCCCCGTTTGTGCCGCGGCTGTCGTTGGTGAGCGCGATCGGGAAAGCATCCCCGACGAAGTTGTAGGCGGTATTGCGGTCAAGGACATAGGCGGCGCCGTCAACCGTGATCGTCTGGTTCGCGTTCCCCTTGGATTTCACCCGGACCATGGTGGCGTTGCCGGAATAATCCTGGAGCGAGCCGTTTTGCAGGGCATCGCGGTCATACGACTGGCCGTCGGCGGTCATGAGCAAAAATTCGTTCTGCGGAGAATTGTTGGGATTGATGTTGATCAGCCCGGAGACGGCATGCGTCCCGCCGCTGCCGGTGGTGTCCGGCGTGGCGAGAAGATAGACCGAATATGTCCCGTTGCCGATTGACCCGGTCAGGTTGGTCGGCACGGCCCCGCCGTTGCGCAAATAGGCAACCGCCCGCTCGGCGCCGCCCTCGGCCACGTAAAAGGCCTGTTCCCGGTTCATGTTGATTTTCGCCACTTTAAGCTGCGAGCTGCTTTCGCTCATGAGCCCGATGGCCAGGATGGCGGCAATGGCGGTGAAACAGGTGACGGCAATCAGCGCGACGCCCGACTCGTTTTTTTCATATTGTTTGTTTATCTTCATGGATATTGCCTCCTACGTTCTCAACGGCTACATCATGGCTTATTCCTCATTTTAATCAATGTGCTGACGGTATTGCTGGATTTAAACATCCCGTCGTGTTTTTCAACCGTCAAAAGGAGGCTGAGCGTGCCGTTGGCGTTGGTGACGGCCCGGGCCGCTGAAACATAATTGCAGACCAATAACCGGTTGACGATCGCATTGGAAGCGGACAGGAAAAGTATGTTTCTCTCCTGGGCGTTATAGTCAATATATCTCGTTCCCCCATAGGAGTTGGAGTAAGCCAGGCGCCAGCTGCCGTCTCCAAAGCCTGACCAGCCGCAGAGGTAATGCGCGGAGTTCCCGGCCGCGGGCGGCTTGTTCGTGGCGGTTTCCCAGTATTTGACCCCATCCCAGTGGCCGTGGACGTTCGTGTTGAGCTGCATCATGGCCGCCGCCCGCAGTCCGTTGTTGGTGTCCATCCCGTAAATCATGCGCGATAAGGCCAGGCTGCTTGCCCGGACGGTCTGCATGTTGAGCGAGGTGGCGTGCCAGAGCCTGTTGCACATGATGTAGACCTCTATGGTTCCCACCACCACCAATCCAAACAAGGCCGTGGCAATCAAAACCTCCAGGAGGGTGAAGCCGGAACGGGAAGAAATGTCAGATTTCCCCGTTTTGTCACTTTGTGCCTGTTGAATAGTTTTCACTGGTGCAACTCCGAGCTTATTGAACCGGCCAATGACACGCTGGAAGTTACTTTGCCAAGCGGATTAACCCAGTTCAGCGTCAGCACGACATCCTTTACCCGGGCGGCAGTGTTGTTGCTGACCGTATAAAAGCCGTTTGAAAAATAGTGTGTTCCCGGGCTCAGTTCCGACGCGGTATAAAGATATGAGCCGAGAGTTTCCATCTTGTCGCGCGCGGTGTGGATCGCATCAAGCCGGTTGTCCGAAATGGCGGCGGCACGTCTTGATTGAACAAATGAAACGGTAAATGCGGCCAGAGACAAAACGAGCAGGGCGATCGCAACAACCACCTCCACGAGCGTAAACCCCGCCTTCGGCGGGATCAATCCCGTGGTAATGTTTTTGATCATTAATTTCATTTATTCACCACTCAACTTAATGAGCACTTCTCGTGCCATCGTGAAAAATAAATCCAAAAGCGGCAATATATCCGAAAGAAAAAAAATTAATACTCTAATCCGTGGTTATAAATTGATTTCATACTACTATGCGAAATATATCCTGTCCGGTGTTTCTCATAAATGAGAACATGATCATATAATTCAAACCTTGATTTGCCGCCGCATCCGCCTAAGATTAATCAAATTTAAATGCTGGCTCATAAGATATTATGTTATACGTAATTCAGTAAAATAAAATGAACTCGGCGCTATTACGTCATCTCAAAAAAATAGTGGTTCTGATTATCGGGGGCACGGTCCTGCTTTTTGGAATTATTTTAATTTTCCTGCCCGGGCCCTCATTTATCGTTATCCCGGCCGGCCTGGCCATCCTGGCGCTTGAATTTTCCTGGGCGCGGACGCTTTTAACGCGCACCCGGAACATGGCCAACGCCAAGATGTTTTCGTTTTTATCCTGGCGGAAAAAAAAGAAAAAGGCGGATAAACTGCCGGACTCCGCGGTTCGACTGAGCTCGCCGAAGTCCGGAACGCCAGGTCCGGGCGAGTAGACTGTCAGACCATAGTGTTAGAAAAAGGCTTGATTAGTCTGCCAGAATGAATATATGTTTGGGCATAGTTCATGGTTCACGGTTGGAATGTGATGAAAAAGTAAGGCGGCACTTATTCCTATGCGTGAACTTAATTGAATTTTTTAGTCTAACCCTGAAACCGATAACCTGGGTTAAAATCAACACATGCATGCAGCACCGGTCATAGAGGGCTATAAAATTCTTGCCAAAGTCGGCGAGGGGGCAACCTCGGTTGTCTGGAAGGCCTACCAGAGCTCGCTTGACCGCCCGGTTGTCATCAAGGTCCTTTCCGATAAATTATCCAAGGAACCCGCGGACGTTAAAATGTTCGTGGCGGAAGCGCAAACCACCGCCCGGCTCAGGCATAGCGGCATTGTTCAAGTCTACGATTTCGGGCAGACGAAAAATGACGGGTGCTATTTTTTTGTGATGGAACACGTCTCGGGTTATACCGTCGGCGAATGGGCGCGCCGCTGCGGGCGGCTGAAAGAATTGGACGCGCTGGTCATTGCGCATCACGTCAGCGAAGCCCTCAAGTATGCCTGGGACCAGGCGCATGTGATTCATTGCGACATCAAGCCCGATAACCTGATGGTGGATGCCGACGGAACCATCAAGGTCATGGACCTTGGCCTGGCCCATATTGTTTTTTCAAAGGGCGTTTCTTCCGGCCCGGACAATGACCTCGTGATCGGCACGCCGAATTACATGTCGCCCGAGCAGGCGCTGGGCAATTGCGAGCTTGACTGCCGGACGGATATTTATGCCCTTGGCATGACGCTCTATCATGTCCTGACCGGCGTCCTGCCTTACGGCAACGGGGACGCGATGGCCGTCATTGAAAAGCAGATCAGGACGCAGCTGGAAAGCCCCCGGGCCATCAACCCGGATTTATCCGCGGACATTACCGGCATGATCCTGAAAATGACGGCCAAGAACAAGGCCGATCGTTTTCAGAACTGGACGGAAGTTCTGGCCGCCAATGCCGCAATCCTGCATCAACACCGGGCCGCCAGCGCGCCGGATCCTGTCAAACACGAGCCGGTCCGGCCGCGTAAAAAACCCCATGGGGAACAAGTCGAGCACAAGGAACCGCAGGATGACGCCGAACCGTCCGGCGATTTCAAGGAATGCCCCTATTGCGCCGAGCCCATCAGGAAAAAAGCCGTTTATTGCCGGTATTGCGGGAAGGATATCGGCAAGCCTTCCGTAAAACTGCGCTACCGGTCGACGGTTGCGCCGATTGCCTCGCCGGCAGCCGCGCCGGCGGCCGCAACGACAGCCGCCAAGTCTCCGGAGACCGCCGCGCAAGAGCCGGAAATGCAGTGGACCAAAAAGCGCAAGAGTAAATTGGGCGAAAATTTCCGGATGGCCTTGTCGGTGCTGCTGCTCTGCTTCCTGGTCTATTACTGGTATAACCGGATACAATACGAGCGCGATGTTCTGAAGCCCTGGAAGACGATGATTATGCGCCAGGTTGTCATGCCCGTGAAAGAGAAATTCAGGAAACAGATCAAAAATATTTTGGAAGATCAGCTCGCGGGCGTTGAGTCGGAATCCAAGCAGGACACCCCGCCGGCGGACCAGACGGCGCCGTCACCGGCCGAGTAAAAACCCATTCGGAAGAAGCATAAATTGTAATGCATTGTTGCGGAGAAGTTGGAACAAATAAGGTAATACGAATTCTTACCCCGGCCAACCGCCGCGGTTAGCCGGCATGGACCGCAGGGCGAATTTCGGTTCCCTTACAGCAGGATTTTCCGCCACGGGCGGATCCGCTGGTGGCGGAGAAAAAGCAAGGTCAGTCCGGCACAGATGTGCCGGCGTCGCGTGAAGCGCTATACTTGTGTATGCGCAAGCGCGGCAACGGAACAGATGGGTTGGAATCACCGTAGGCTTTTTCAAACGAAATTCGCACTGTTATTTATCACTCCTTTCCGCCTTAAGCGGATCTGCCTTGGTTACAGTCGTTAATATGTTTTCGGATAGGCTCTATGAAATTTTGGCCGCGGCTCAAAGGCGCTATCCCGAACCAGGCGGCCAGCGACTGGGCAATGTCATAGAATCCATTCCTTATGCCGAACGAACAACCCCGTGTCGCCGGCCGGTAGGCCAAAAGCGGCGCATATTCGCGGGTGTGATCGGTTCCGTGAAAGGTCGGATCATTCCCGTGATCGGCGGTAATGATTAAAAGGGAATCATTGTTCAGGCCGGCGATAAATCTTGCGAGGAAAATGTCGGTTTCTTCCAATGCCCTTGCATAACCGCGCGCGTCGCGGCGGTGGCCGTATAACATGTCAAAATCAATCAGGTTGGCGATAATCAGTCCCTCCGTGTTATGTTCCTGCAGTTCTTTTAATTTCGCCTGCGACGCGGCATTGTCGGGAGTGTGAAAAGACCGGGTTATGCCCCGCCGCAGAAAGATGTCCTCTATTTTGCCGACGGCCGTTACGGTGACGCCCGCCCCGGCCAGGTGTTCAAGCAGTGTGGGTTCCGGCATGGGAAACGAATAATCGCGGCGGTTGGCGGTGCGCGTAAAATTGCCGGGCCGGCCGAGATATGGCCGGGCGATTATTCTTCCGATCCGGTAATGATCGCCCAGCTGCCGCGCGATTTCACAGCCGCGGTAGAGTTCCGGGAGCGGGATTATGTTTTCATGCGCCGCGATCTGGAATACCGAGTCGGCGCTGGTGTAAACTATCCATGAGCCGGTTTCCATCTGGCGCGAGCCCAGCTCGTCAATAATCACCGTTCCGCTCGCGGCCTTGTTGCCGATAACTTTCCGTCCGGTTGCGGCTTCAAAGGCGGCGATTAATTCCGGCGGAAATGAATTTACCTTCGGGAACAGGCGGAAGCCCTCCGCCAGTTCAAGGCCGGCCATTTCCCAGTGACCGGTGGTCGTGTCCTTGCCCCGCGATACTTCCCGCATGGCGCCATATGAGGCGATCGGATTTGCTTCCGGCGGGACGCCTTGAATTGACAGGCCCGGGGTCAGCAGGGCGGGAATGTTGCCCAGTCCCATCCTTTGCAGACACGGCAGATTAATGCCGCCGGCCGCCGCGGCGGTATGGACAAGCGTGTTGGCGCCGGTGTCTCCGTAATCAGCGGCATCCGGCGCGGCCCCGATGCCGACCGAGTCAAGGACGATTAAAATAGCCGATTTCATTAATTGGTCAGAGTTAAAGAATAACGGAAATTAGAAATTTTGAAGCAAATCATGCCAATTTCCAATTTCTACTTTCATGAATTTTAGCATGCCAAAACCTGAAAACATGATATAATGATTTGTAAGTGGAGGCAATATATTATGCACAATGCTTTATTCTGGCAGACGGCCGCCGACGGCAAAATTGAGTGCGGGCTTTGTCCGCATCATTGCCGGCTGGTAGACGGCAAAAAAGGCCTTTGCGGCATCCGGTTGGCGCAGGGCGGCCGATTATTCGCGGCCGGATATGGATTGATCTCCGGGGTGCATAATGACCCGATAGAAAAGAAGCCGCTTTATCATTTTCACCCCGGTGCGCAGATTTTCAGCGTCGGTGGATGGGGCTGCAATTTCAAGTGCAAATTTTGCCAGAATTGGACCATATCCCAGGAGGTTGATTTAAACAACGCGCCGGTGTCGCCGGCGAAAATCGTGGCGGCCGCCCGCGCGGAACAGTCCATCGGGATTGCCTACACCTATAATGAGCCGCTCATCAATATTGAATTTGTCGGCGAATGCGCCGGCCTGGCGCGCGCGGCCGGCCTGGTCAATGTCCTGGTTACCAACGGCTATGTTGAAAAGGAACCGGCGGATTATATCCTGCCGTTGATTGACGCGCTCAACATTGATATCAAGAGCATGCGGGACGAATTCTATAAAAAGCAGTGTTTTGGATCGCTCGCGCCGGTGCTGGCATTCTCAAAACAGGCGGCCGCGGCCGGCTGCCACGTGGAAATCACGAACCTGGTCATTCCCGGCCTGAATGACGCCGACGATGAATTTACCCGGCTGGCGGGCTGGATTTCCGCCAACCTGGGGGCGAAAACCCCGCTGCATTTAAGCGCCTATCATCCCGAGTTTAAAATGGACCGGCCGCCGACGCCCCTCGCGACGCTGGAGCGCGCGCATCGCCTCTGCCGGGAAAAACTGGCTTACGTTTACATCGGCAATGCTTTTTCCGATGAAGGCCAGAGCACGTGCTGTCCGCAATGCGGCAATGTGTTGGTCAGCCGCCATGGCTACAACACCCGCCTGGGCGGTTTGAAAGACAAGCATTGCGCAAAATGCGGCCGGAAGGCGGACGTTGTTCTGCCCGGGTAAAAAAAGCGCGCCATGGAAGAATCCATGGCGCGTTTTATCGTTTAAATGACAGGCACAGGTCAGCCAACCAATTTCTTGGCCAGGTCCGCGGCGGATGCGGCATCCGGAGCGTAACCATCGGCGCCGATTTCGTCCGCGAAGGCCTGCGTGACGGGCGCGCCGCCGATCATGACCTTGACTTTGCCGGTGAGCCCGTTGGCCTTGACCGAGTCAACAACCATCTTCATGTTGGTCATGGTGGTTGTCAGCAGGGCCGAGGCGCCGATCACGTTGGCGTTGTTTTCCTTGGCCAACTGGACCATTTTATCCGGCTCGACGTTGATGCCGGCGTCGACGACCTTGAATCCGGCGCCTTCCAGCATCATGCAGACCAGGTTTTTGCCGATATCATGCAAATCGCCCTTGACCGTTCCCACGACGACCGTGCCGACCGGTTTCACGCCGGCCTTGGCGAGCAGCGGCTTGAGGACTTCCATGCCGGACTTCATCGCCCGGGCGGCGATGAGCACTTCCGGGACGTACACTTCATTTTTCTTGAAACGCTCGCCGATATTGCCCATGCCGGAGAGCAATCCCTTGTTGAGGATGTCGGAGACGTTTACGTTTTCCTTGACGGCCTTCTCCACGAGTTCTTTCACTTCCTTGGCCTTGCCCTTGATCAAATTTTCGCTGATCTGCTCCAGTATGCTCACGTTGCCTCCTTGTCTTGTTTAGAACTTCACGCCCCGGTAAAAAAACCGGGCGCTGCTTAATTGGGGAAAACACTAGCCCTTAATCCGGTTTTTAAGCTAGACAAATAATGCTTTATTTATAACGATCTTGCTGTATTCTTTTCGCCAATTGCGAATATTGGGTATATTTTCATATTTTGACGGATGTTTTTATGACAATACTATCACAAAAATTAATCCAGACGATCCACGCGCAGTATTATAAAGCCTTCAGCCTGGTTCCGGGTGTTATTGACGTGAACGGCGAGCCGCGTTTCAACGGTCGCGGTCGAGCGCCATTTGCCGGGTCCGCTCGCAACTCATTCGTGGCGGAGAGCGTTGCGGGAAAGCTGCCGACATTTGTCCAGACGAACGCGTTCAGCCTGCAGGAGGCCATCCGTTGGGGTGAGCCGTTCATATTTTATCCTTCCCGGGGCATCGTCAGTTGGGTCGTGGCCCTGGTTGACCAGCGCAGCGTTCAGGGCGGCTTGGTAGGCGGGGAAGTATTGGCGGCCGATATCGGCGCCGATGAAGCGATCGGGCATCTGGTTGAGCAGGGGCTTGAGGCGGGACAGGCAAAAAAAAGCGTGGAGCATATGCCGGTCTGGCCGGCGGCCCAGATCAAACAGGCCGCGATCTTCCTGCAGGAATTATTTTACCGGGAGAGCGGATGGGAGCCGGTGCTCCTTCGGGAAAACCGGCTGAAAGCCGCCCAGCAGCGCCATATTTCCGAGGCGATGGAAGAACACAAAAAAAGCGGCCAGACCGGATATTCGATTGACAAGGAACGCATGCTGCTGGCGCTTATCCGGGCCGGGGACCAGAATGGCGCCCGCAAGGTGTTGAATGAAATGCTCGGCGCCATGTATTTGCTGTCGCCGAAGCTGGCGGTCCTGCGTGCGCGCGCGATCGAGCTGATGGGTTATCTCACCCGGGCCGCCATCGAGGACAGTCCCATCCTGGAGCCGCTCATCGAGCGCAATCACCAGTGGATGCGGAAACTGATCGTGGCGCCCGATTTTGAAACTCTTTCCCACGTTCTCATGCAGGCCCTGGACGATTTTATGCGCAGCATTTATGCCCGCGGTTTCAACTGCTACCATCCGCACGTCGGCCGCATCCTTGATTACGTGGCCCTGCATTACAGCGAGCGCCTGACTTTGGAGCAGATCGCCGCCCGGGCCGGCATAAGCGTTTCGCGCGTCGCGCACCTTGTGAAACAACACACCGGCAAAACAGTCTGGCAGCACCTGATGCGGATAAGAATCGCCAAGGCCCGCCAGTTGCTTGAAAATACCGATGATCCGTGCGGCCAAATCGCGCTGGCCACCGGGTTTTGCGACCAGAGTTATTTTACCAAGCATTTCCGGCGCCTGACCGGCGCCGCGCCCGCCCATTACCGCCGCGCGCTCGCCGGGCATCTTTCAAACAAAGGTTGAAGTTGTCGTAAAATGAAAAGATTAATTCTTGACGATCGTATTTTTTTTCACTAATACCAAGGCGATAAACCGATCAAGTATTCATCCGGAAAAGGAGCTTCAAGATGAAGAGGGCCGGCAGGAAACAGACCGTCAAGGGCGAGGCCATGCCGAATATTCCGTGGGAGGATAAACCGGCCGACTGCAAAACGGTCGTCTGGCGCTCGGAACGCAATCCCGTCATTCCGCGCGACCTGATCCCGACTTCCAACAGCATCTTCAACAGCGCCGTGGTCCCGTTCCGGGGAAAGTTCGCCGGCGTGTTCCGTTGCGACGACCAAAAGCGTTTTCCGATGCTGCACACCGGGCGGAGCGAGGACGGGATCAACTGGGAGATCGAGCATGCCCCGATCGACTTCATCTGCAAGGACAGGAAGAAGAGGGACATGGGGGACTATATTTGCGGGTATGATCCGCGGGTCTGCCGGCTGGACGGCCGGTATTATGTGACCTGGTGCAACGAATATAACGGCCCGACCATCGGCGTCGCCTGGACGCGTGATTTCAAGAAGTATTATCAGCTGGAGAACGCCTTCCTGCCCTACAACCGGAACGGGGTCCTGTTCCCGCGAAAGATCAACGGCAAGTACGCCATGCTCAGCCGGCCGAGCGACACCGGGCACACCGCTTTCGGCGACATATTCTACAGCGAAAGCCCGGACATGTGTTACTGGGGACGTCACCGGCACGTCATGGGCACCACGGGCGGGTGGCAGCGGACCAAGATCGGCGCCGGCCCGGTCCCGATCGAGACGAGCGAGGGCTGGCTCCTTATTTATCACGGCGTGCTGACAACCTGCAATGGGTTCACGTATAGCGCGGGCGCCGCCCTCCTGGATATCGACCGGCCCTGGAATGTGCTCCACCGGACCGATTCCTATATCATGTCGCCCCAGACAATCCTTGAATGCGCCGGGGATGTCCCCAATGTCGTCTTCCCGGTCGCGACGTTGTGCGATGCGCCCACCGGCCGGATCGCGATTTATTACGGGGCGGCCGACACGGTGACCTGCCTGGCCTTCACGCAGGTTGACGAATTGATCGATTTTATAAAAAGGAGATAAGCTGCGAGGCAACGGTAATGTCCGGACTGGCAAACATAAACCATTAAGGAGATCCATATCATGCGTATTCTCATCATGACGGTATTGTGCGGGTTGGTAATGGCCCTGGCGCCTGCGCGCGCGGAACAATTTGACGAATGGCAACAGCGCTTGCCAGCCATTGCGGTGGATGACATTAACGGCGTGGCCTGTAATGATTCGGTCTATGTGACCGTCGGCCGGTTCGGGCAGGTCTTGCGTTCCACGAACGGCGTGGACTGGCAGCAATGCGATGCCGGGGTCACGAACGATCTTTCCGGGGTGGAGTGGGGCAACAGCCGCTTTGTGGCGGTCGGCGCGGGCGGCGTCGCGCTTACTTCCCCCGATGGCAGCCAGTGGACCGCGCAAACCACCGGCATCACCCGCGATTTCAACAACGTCCGCTATGTCAACAACCAGTTCGTGGCCGTGGGCGACAATAACCTTGTGGCCGTTTCGGCGGACGGCGAAACCTGGGTTGAACGCAGCATGCTCGCGGTCGGGATCCCGATTTCCGTGGCAACCCTTGAAGACGTTGCCTACGGCAACGGCGCCTTCGTAGCGGTCGGCTGGCCAAACGGCGTGATCGCGACTTCGACGGACACCGTCCACTGGAGCCAGTCATCGGCCGGCACCAACACCTATCTTTACGGCGTGACCTATGGCGGCGGGAAGTTTGCGGCCTGCGGTTCAAGCGGCCTGGTCCTGACTTCCACCAACGGCGTCGACTGGACCTCGATGGTCACCGGCGTATCCTATTCCTTTTCCAGCATTACCTATGCCGATAACACCTACGTCGCGGCCGGCTCATCCGGCAAGACGATTTATTCCGGCGACGGCGTGACATGGACCCTGCTTTATACCGGCCTGGGCACAAGCTACGCGGATATCCTTTACGCGAACGGCAAATTTATCGCGGTCGGCTCCGACGGCTACATCGCGGATTCGTCCGACCACCTCTCGTGGACCAAGCGGCTGCCCGAGTACGTTGACACCCTCGCGGCCGTCACCTATGGCAACGGACGCTTCGTGACCGTCGGCGGACCGGGAGCGGTCATCATGACTTCCGATGACGGCACGACCTGGAGCAATCGCGCTTATACCGTCGCGGCCGCCAAGCCATACCTGCCTTCCCTGGCGGGCGTGATTTGCGGCACGGACATGTTCGTGGCCTGCGGCTCCAGCGGCGCCATCCTGACTTCGCCCGACGGCCTGAGCTGGACCAACCGCGCCTCCAACACGACCCGTTCCATGGCCTGCGTTGCGTGGGGCGCCGACCGCTTCGTGGCCGCCGGCGCCGAGGGCAAAAGCGTCTATTCCGTAAACGGCATTGACTGGACCGAGGCTGACACCGGGTGCGGCAGGACGCTCAACGGGATTACTTATGCCCTGAACCAGTTCCTGGCGGTGGGCGATTACGGCACGATCTCCGCTTCGCCCGACGGCCTGAGCTGGACCAACCGGCAGGTGACCTACGGGATGGCCAAGCCTTATTCCTCTAATTTGCGCGCCGTGGCCTTCGGCAACGATTCGTTCGTCGCCGTGGGCGACAGCGGCAAGGCCTACCGGTCGCCGGACGGGATCACCTGGACCAATGTCAGCATGGGCGTCTCGGCGTCCTTTTACGGCATCCGTTATGAGCACGGTTACTTTGTCGCGGTCGGTTCCGGCGGCGCCCTGGTAACTTCCACCAACGGTCTCAACTGGACCAACGGCTCGTTCCAGACCAGCGCGGATTTGAAGGCGGCGGCCTATGGCAACGGCACCTATGTGCTTGTCGGCCAGAGCAGGCTGATTTACCAGTCGGTTCCGGACACGCCCCCGGTCAGCGATTACGACGGCGACCGTTTTTCCGACCCGGCCCAGTTTGTGGCCAACGCCGGCTGGTATGTCTGGCTGTCTTCGGCCCAGTATCAGAAGTTCGGTCCGTTCGCCATGTTCTCCGAAGGCGGCATCCCCGTGCCGGCCGATTACGACGGCGACGGTTTCTGCGACCCGGCCCAGTATTATCCGGACAGCGGATTGCTGGAAGTCTGGCTTTCAACGGCCAATTACGCCTCGAGCGGGCCGGTGGGTCCTTTTGCCGTTCGCGGCGTCGGCGGCGCGTTTGTGCCGGCGGATTATGACGGCGATCGCAGGGCCGATCCCGCGATTTATAACGCGGCGGCCGGGACGCTTTACGCGTGGCTTTCCTCGGCGGATTATGTCGCGGTGGGACCGTGCGGCCCATTCATCCTCGCCGGCGGGACGCTGGCGGTGGCCGATTATGACGGCGATCACAAGGCCGACCCGGCATTGTGCCGGCCCGACACGGGCCTCTGGCAGGTCTGGCTTTCAACGGCCGATTACGCCTCAATCGGGCCGGTGGGTCCTTTTGCCTTCCCGGGCGCCACGGCGGCTTCGGCCGATTATGACGGCGACGGCAAGGCCGACCCGGCTTTGTACCAACCTTCCACCGGCTACATGAAAATCTGGTTCAGCCGCGCGGAGTACGCCACCTCCGGCCTGCTCGGCCCTTTCAAGGCGCAGTAAGAGTCGTCCAGTAAAAAAGAATCGGTAAGATTCGTAAGACTCATTGATAATGAGGATACAGGATGGTTCTGCCAATTTTTAATGACGGCGTCCCGGAAACTAAAAAATGGAAACGCTGGATTATCGGGACATTCTGTGCCTCCATAATTTTCGGTGGAACATGGTGGTTTGTCAGCCGGGACGCCGAAAAATCACTCATTGCTTTGGCGATGCCCTGGGCGATCTTGACATTCTTCATAATTGTTGCGCTAATTTGGAGCGTGACATTAATTCCCCTTATGTTTCTGATGGAAAGATTCAAGGGCAGGAAAAAGAAAGCATAAAAAATGCCACCTTTACTCTCTTGTTTAAACCGTGTCATCACTGAAGAATTTTTATCAGAACGAAGAGCATGAAATTGATCCATACAAATGACGGTAAATATTATCGAAGATGGGTCAACCTGATCCCGTCTTTTGTCTTGCCGGGTTCTGCACAGTTTCTGGCTGGAAGGAGAAAGGCCGGAGTTGCATGGTTTATTTTAAATTTGCTCTGTGGCATGATGATCGTTGGCATAGTGATCCATCCGGCATCGCGCTTTTCGATCTTATCCATGGGGCCATATATATGGGTCCTATCTTTCTTGCATCTTGCCATTATCCTGGATGGCTTCCGCCGACCAATACCTCGCCTGCATTTTAAAGACTGGACTTTTTTTATCTCTATTTGTCTCTGTATCTGGCTTTGTGTCTGGATCTTGCCAGTGTTATGTATACGTCAATTTCTAATTCAGCCGTTCAATGTTCCCACATCAGCAATGCGGCCAACCATTATGGGCATTCATAAAGATGCGGCGGGAAATAAAATCATTGGCGATCATATCTTTATTGACAAGTTTATCTATCGTTTCTCTGCTCCTCAGAGAGGTGACGTCATTGTCTTCAAAACACAAGGAATAAAATCTCCATACGTAAAGCCAAATGAATACTTTATAAAACGTCTTGTTGGCCTGCCGGGCGAGACCATAGGCATTGAGCCGCCTTATATCGTTGTGAACGGGAATAAACTCACAAGTCCAGCCATTTTCAAGAAAATTGCCGAAAGCCAGGACGGTTACGGCGGATACTGTCTTGCCGCATCCTTAAATTATCCTTCCAACAAAATTACGCTTGGGCCGGATGAATACCTCGTTCTTGGCGATAACAGCCAAAATAGTCTGGATGGGCGTTACTATGGCCCCATCAAAAAGGAAGCGATCATCGGAAAAGCTTTCTATATCTATGCGCCGGCAGATAGAAAACGAAAAATAGAATAGTTAAACCAAAGCCGATCAACTATGCCCTTCACTCCATTTCACAGCGGGCCGGGGATGGCGGTCAAGGCGGCGATGCCGCGGCATTTCAGTATTTGCGCCTTTATGCTGGCGTAAATCAAGTCATCACCCCGTATAATCTAGGAACACGTCCCTGATCTCTACTAACCCGCATATCTCACAGGAAAACCGCCTGCGAGACATGCGCTTTTGACGCAATCCTTTGCGGCAAAAGTTTCGACGCGGTGTTGGCGCACCTTGCTCAAGATAGCCCTTCGACGCGACGAAAGGCTAACCCTGAGCAAGCCCCGGTCTCGGGGCGCGTCGAAGCCTTTTAGGCGCATTTTTCGCACGCCGGGTGTGAGAAATGCGGGCTATTACCGGGTTCCGGGAGTTTTCTCCGTTTTCTTCAGGTGCGATTGAACGCACTCCGGTATTTGATAAACCCCGTTGCGCACCGATTCGTCAAAGATCGCGCCGGCATGCATCATGCCTTCGCGGGGATAGTGTAGCCCGTGGCGTTTGAGGATCCATTCGCTTGTCCCGACAACCAGGTGTTTGCGGTGTTCCCTGATTTTCGGCAAGACGTCCAGCGCCGAAAAGACGAAGGCGAGCGCCAGCGCGCTTGCGGCAATGGCAAACACCCATCGCCTCTCAAACAGGCGCGGCCGCCATTGAACGAGCAGCGCCAGGACGCAGGCCGAGGCCAGGAGCGAAAATTCCTTGTAGCGGTTGTCAAGGGCGGAAATGCCCAGCCCGGCGCGCGTCACGGCGCCGGAGAGCGCGATGACCAGCAATAGAAGCAGCATGAAATAAAATACCGGGCTCCGCCTCCAGAATTTCGCAATCGTCAAATAACAAAAGAAGACCAGGACAAGCGCGCCGCCTGTCGCCGCGACGGCGCCATTGCCCAGGGCGCTGCCCACGATGGTCAGCGCATAGCCGAGCAGCGCAAAAGGCTGATTGAGCAATAGCAGGGCTTGAGAGTGTTGGGCCGGAACGCTGTAATCCCGGAAATAAGCGAACGATATCGCCAGGAAGGCAAGGAGCGTTGCGACGAACCGCAATATGACGGTTTGTTCAAGGCAAATGCGGTAACCGCCGCCGGCTTCCTTGAAAAAGTCCAGGAGAAAAATGGCGAGCAGCAGGACCGGAAAGGTAAGTATGCCCGAGGCCATGGTACAGGTGGAAACGGCCGCGAGGACAATACCCGCGAATAAATCAAGGAAGGTCCTTGAGCGGGTGGTCATATAAATGGAAGCCAGGGCAAAGAAAAGCGCGGCGCCGTATTGGGTGGGATGCATCATGTTCACCCACGGCAGGGGATTGAGGACAAGCAGCGGTATGAGAAGAAAATAGACACGGGGAATATTGTCCCGGCTCCACGCCTTCCATATGATCAAAATGATCCCTAATAACGCCGAATTCGTCACAAGGGTCATGAATTTAAAGTCAATCCGGCCGAACGCGACCAGGGATGTTTCCGCCAGCAGGCGGGTGAAGGTGATCCGGTGTTCGTTGTGGACCGCGAATATATGTCCGAGGCGTTGGAGGGGCGGACTGTTCAGATAGGCGAGAATGGCGTCAAAATCATCCCAGGAGGGAATATTGACCGCGTATCTGATGATCCAGCTGAAATACAGCAATGCGGATAAGCCGCAAACCAGGACGGCCATGATCGGGAAAACACGCGGTTGCCGCATGACGCTGGAGAGCAGGAAACTTCCCGCCAAAACAAGAATGGCCAGGGTGATATATCGCAACAGGCGGATAAATTGTGTCCTGGCGATAATTTTTTGCCTGTTATGCTCGGGAGATCGTTCAAGCACATCGCGCAACCAAGCTTCATTTTTGCCGTTCGCGATCATCCCGGAATAGGTCTCAAGCGCTTTCCGGTCCGGTTCCCGGTGGAGAATTTCAAGATAAAGCCTGGTCACCAGGTTCGCGGCATTTGTCCCTCTTTCCTGCGCTTGGACAACCGTTTGCGGCGCTATGTCCGGGGAAGAGTGAGCCGGCGGCGCAAAAACAAAAAATCCGGCGATGAGATATATGACAACCGCGCTTTTCATCATTAATAATTCCCGACCAGGAGATCGCCTTCCGCGCGTTCAGCGGCGAATGCCGCGATTTGTTTTAATTTAAGCCCGGTTGCCCGGACGCGCGCGCGCACATATTCGCCCGTCCAGCCCTCGGCAAACCCATCCGGGGTGACCTTCTCAACCAGGATGCTGACTTTTTTGCCCACCAGCGACCGGGCGAATTCATTTCTTTTTTGCCGGCCGAGTTCAATCAGCCGCGCCGATCGTTTTTCACGCTCCTGAACCGGCACTTGGTCTGGCATTGAGGCGGCCGGCGTGCCGGGGCGGGGGCTGTAGCTGAAAACATGCAAATTGCTGAAAGGCAGTTGCCGGACCATTTGCTCGGTCGCGATAAAATCATCATCGGTTTCCCCGGGGAAACCGACGATAATGTCCGTCCCGATCCCGATTGTCCCGATTTTTTTCCGGGCGTATTGAATGACGTCGGCAAATTGTCCGGCGGTATATGGCCGTCCCATGGCCTTCAGTATCCGGTCGCTGCCGCTCTGCATCGGCAAGTGCAGGAAAGCGCACATTTTTTTTGACGATGCCATGAAATCGATCGTTTCCCGGGCCACGTTCGCGATTTCCAGGGAACTGACCCGAAAACGCGGCAAGCTTGATATTGCCTCGACTTTCTCAAGCAGTTGCGGCAGGCGGTCGCCGCTCTCGGCGTAACAGCCGATATTGGCGCCGGTCAGGACAATTTCCCGGAACCCGCAGGCCGTCAGCCTGCAAATTTCCTCGATAATTTCGGCGGGGGGCCTGCTTGTTGAGGCGCCGCGCAGGCGCGGCACGATGCAATAGGCGCAATGGAAATCGCATCCATCCTGGATTTTTACGATCGCCCTTTGCGTGTCAAACCTGGGCGGAAGGTTTATGGCCTGGTTTTCGGAAGACTGGAAACGCATGCCGAGGATTTCAGGAAGATTGAATTTTTCACGCTGGCCCGCCAGGCAGTCAATCATTTCCGGCGCCCCGCCTTTGCTTTTCTGAAGTTCGGCGGCGCATCCGGCCAGGATGACGAACGCATCCGGGCAGCGGCGTTTGATTGACCGGGCCAGGCGCAGGCTGTCCTCCTCGGCCCTGGCCGTGACGCCGCAGCCGTGGATGACGCAGACATCGCAGGCCTCGCCGAACCGGACGGTTGCGAAGCCCGCTTCCTCGAAGGCGGCGCGCATCACGGCGGTTTCCGCCTGGTTCAGGCGGCAGCCGACGGTCTTGAAAGATACAGTTGCGCGCCGTGTTTTCATGTGGTATAAATTTATTACATTGGCGGTTCAGTTCAAAGAATATTATCATTGTTCAGGTTCACAACCCCGCCGCCCCGGGTGAAAATAATGAAAACAATTTATCTTTGCGGTCCGATCATGGATGAATCAACCGGCGTGGCCCGCGAATGGCGCGTGTCAGCCGTCCGGAAACTTGCCAAGTCGTTCAACCTGCTTGACCCGATGCGGCGCAATTTCAAGGACCGCGAGGTTGACAGCGCGAACGAAATCGTTGAGTTTGACCTGCAGGATATCCGCAACGCCGATATTCTCCTGGTTAATTACGGCAAGCCTTCGATCGGGACCGCGATGGAGGTTTTTTACGCGGCCAACAACCTGCAAAAATTCGTGGTGGCCTTTTCGCCGTTTGATTTCAAGAACAGCAGCCCGTGGATGGTGCGCTATTGCACCAAGATTTTGCCCTCGCTGGACTCGGCGGTCGCCTATCTCAAGACCCATTTTTGCTGATAACCAGGCGGATAGGCCGAAGAATTAGCCTTCAGTTTATTTACCTTCATCCGCCATGGTGGTGGTGGGGGCAAGTCGTCTTTTTTTGACTGACTTTGCTTCGTGCGCCGGTGTCAAGGGATGAAACCGTAGTGGCGCAGTTTGTCCTCCAACAGGTGATCCAAGCCGGCCAGGTCTTGCGGGTGCACCGAAATCAACCGCTTGCCTTCCTGTTGATAGAGCATCTGCTTTTTGTACATGCTCATCTTGTACTGGGGAGTATCAAGTCCCCAATACTCGATGTAAACATCCATTTCGGGCAAATAAAAATCGGGCCGTATCTGGAATTCCGCGATGATGCGGAACTTGGCGTCATAGCGGTAGGCAAGTCCATGTGCCGTAAGCCAGTCGGCAATTCGGCGTTCCCCCTCGGACTGCACCACGGTGCCGTCCCGCGCTTCGATGGTCTTGTTGATCTCAACCTGCGTCTCAAAGTTGCGCCGTTCCAGAAATACCTCGTCGAAACACCGGTCGCAGAAAATGCGCTGGAATGCCTGGTTCGAACGGGCATATTCGTCCGCCGTGACCCGTGTGTGGCATCGCTGGCAGTGCCGCTCGGCGGCCGACACGGCGATGCGGACGGCTTCTTCGATAAACGTCACGGCAGCAGCGGCATCCCGCCTGATATAGTCTTTTTCAGACTGATTGGCCGCCATATCGCGCAGATCATGCAGGCAACGTTGCGCCGCCGCGCCGTAAGCTTTCAGCGCCTTGATCGCGTACTGCCGGGTTTGCGCGTGCGGATCGCTCCGCGCCACCGGCGGCGGTCTGATCCACGCCCATCCAGGCGAGTTTGCCCAACGCAGAAGCCGCCAGCCTACGCGCATTCGCCGATGACGACCCCAGCAATTGAAACAGTTCATTGAGCGCCGCCGCCTCGCCTGTGCGCCCAATGGCCACCGCGCGCTCAGAAAGCCGTTTCTCAAGCTGCCTGTCCATGGGGTTTTTCATTGGATGTAATCCATCCCCTCATTGACGCGCGCAAGCAAAGTCAGCTGCTTTGCCGGTTATGCAATATTTCTTAATCTATTTCAAAATCGCGCCGGTGCCGGCGCTCGTCACCTGGGAGGCGTAGCGTTTTAACCAGCCGGAGATGTTTTTCGGCTGGTAAGGCTGCAACCGGGCGCGCCGCTGGCGGATGACATCCTCGGCCAGCACGGCTTCCAGCTGATGCTTCGGAATATCAATCCGGATCAAATCGCCCGCTTCCAGCAGGGCGATCAGGCCGCCGGCGGCCGCCTCGGGCGACACGTGCCCGATGCAGGCCCCGCGCGTCCCGCCCGAAAATCTTCCATCGGTGATCAGGGCCACTTTTTCGCCCAGGCCCTGGCCCATGATGTAGGAGGTGGGGCCGAGCATTTCCTGCATGCCCGGACCGCCGCGCGGTCCCTCGTAGCGGATGACAACCACGTTGCCTGCCTTGACCTTGCCGGCGAGGATTCCCTCGCAGGCTTCCTCCTGCGAATTGAAAATGACGGCCTGGCCCTCAAAGGCCAGCATGGAAGGAGCGACGCCGGCGGTCTTGATCACCGCGCCTTCGGTCGCCAGGTTGCCCCAGAGGATCGCCAGTCCGCCTTCCTTGGCATATGGATTTTCCAGGGCGCGGATGACGTTTTGGTCCGTGACTTTCGCCCGGGCGATATTTTTACCCAGGTCATAACCCGTCACGGTGAGCGCCTTCGTGTTCACCAGCCCCTTGACGGCGCTGATGGTCTTGAGAATCGCGCTCACGCCGCCGGCCCGGTCAACGTCCTCCATGTGATACTCGCTGGAAGGCGAGACCTTGCAGATGTTCGGGCATTTTTTGGAAATGGCGTTGATCCGGTTCAGGTCATAACCCAACCCGGCCTCATTGGCGATGGCAAGCGCGTGCAGAATGGTGTTGGTGCTTCCGCCCATGGCCATGTCCAGCGCGAAGGCGTTGTCCAGCGCGTCAACGGTGACAATCTCGCGCGGGGTGGGGCCGAACTGTTGCGCCAATTCAACCGCCCGGAGCGCGGTTTTTTTGTAAAGGGCCTTGCGCTTGGGGTCATTGGCCAGGATCGTGCCGTTGCCCGGCAGGGCCATCCCCAGCGCCTCGCAGAGGCAGTTCATGGAATTGGCCGTGAACATGCCGGAGCATGAGCCGCAGCCCGGGCAGGCGTTGCTTTCAACGACCGCGAGCTGTTCCTCGTTGATGGTGTTCTGCTTGCAGGCGGCGACGCCTTCAAAGACCTTGATCAGGTCAAGGACCCTGCCGTCCGGCGCCTTCCCGGCGGCCATCGGGCCGCCGCTGACCATGATGGTCGGGATATTCGTGCGCAGAGCGCCCATCAGCATGCCCGGCACGATCTTGTCGCAGTTCGGGATGCAGACCAGGGCGTCAAAGCAATGGGCTTTCACCATTGATTCCACGCCGTCGGCGATCAGTTCCCGGCTCGGGAGCGAATATTTCATGCCGGCGTGGCCCATGGCAATGCCGTCGCAGATGGCTATCGTGTTGAATTCAAAGGGGATCCCGCCCGCCGCGCGGATATGCCTGGCGACCAGGCGCCCGACCTGGTTCAGGTGCACATGCCCCGGCACTATCTCGGCAAACGAGTTGCAGATGCCGATAAACGGTTTGTCAAAATCTTCCGGCTTGACGCCCAGGGCCCTCAATAGGCTGCGGTGCGGGGCCCTTTCCAGTCCTTTTTTAATCCTGTCGCTGTTCATCACGGTTTCCTTTCATTTTGATATCAAAAGTCATTTAGTATTGCTTACTAAAAAACATCCGGGATGAACAGCACAAAAAAACGTGGCTGGCCGCGCTTTTCGTGGAAAGAAAAATGACTTTACTTCGGGCGGGGAAGATTATATTGTCCCGAACATGAGTTTAATGAATCAATCAATGATGCCGGTTAAAAGAATCGCCGGCTCGGCCGCATTGGTCATGCTGGCGTGCCTGCTGCTTGTCTCCTGCCGGCTGCAGGATGTCCGGGAAGTAAACATCAAGACGCCGGGCATGAAAAACGAGGCCTGCGCCAAGATCATCCAGGACGCGTTCATGCGCCAGCCGGGCATCGTTTCCCTCCGCCCCGATTTGCTGAAGCGGGAAGTCATTATCAAGTATAATTCCATGGTTATCGCCCGTAAAAACCTTGAGTTCACGATCGCCGCGGCAGGATTTGACGCCAACGAGATCCAGACCACGACCAACGCGGTCGCCGCCCTGCCTCCGGAATGCCGCTGAGGAAAAAGAAGGCACATGGGTACCAAGGCAGAAGGAACAAAGTTATGACATGCATTAGGCAAAAACACTCTTACTTTGCGCCTTTGCCACTTTGTTACTTTGTGCCTGTCCTATGAAATATCTGGTTGACCAGTTTGTCGATTATATTTCCCTCGAGCGCGGTTTAAGCGCCAATACCCGCGCGGCCTATCAATCCGATTTGCTCAAGTTCATCCAGTTCCTTGAGCGGCGGAAAATACCCACGATCAACGCCGTCACCCGCAAGGATTGCCTGGACTTCCTGCTCTTTGAAAAGGACCATGGCCTGGGGGTCAATTCCATTTCGCGCCTGTTTGTGGCCGTGAAAGTTTTTTTCCGCTTCCTGCAGCAGGAAAATCTTTTGACCGGCAATATTACCGAGGCGATGGACTCGCCTAAATTATGGAAGGCCCTCCCGGCGACGCTCTCGGTCAAGGAGGTGGAGCGTTTGCTCGCCGCGCCCGAGGGCGACAAGCCCGGCTGCGTGCGCGACCGCGCGCTGATTGAGCTGCTTTATGCCACCGGCCTGCGCGTCTCGGAATTATGCAACCTGACGATTGATAATATATCTTTTGACGCCGGTTACCTGCGCTGCACAGGCAAGGGGCAGAAGGAACGCGTGGTGCCGTTTTCCGAGAAGGCCGCGTCCGCCCTGAATAAATACATCAACGGCGCCCGCAACGATTTTACCGGTGATCCCCGGAACCGGTTTGTTTTTTTGTCGCGCCGCGGGCAAAAAATCAGCCGCAAGACGGTCTGGAAAATGATCAAGCACTACGCGCGCCAGGCCGGCATCCAGAAGAAAATCAGCCCGCACACCCTGCGGCATTCGTTCGCCAGCCATCTCCTGGCGAACAACGCCCCCCTGCGGGTGATCCAGGAAATGCTCGGGCACGCCGATATCACCACGACCCAGATCTACACCCACGTTGACCAGTCGCGCCTCAAGGCGATCCATGAACAGTTCCATCCCCGGGCCGTATGATCAAACACCTATTCCATAATCCCTATCGCAAGCTTGAAAAGGCGATCAACTATTCATTCCGGAAAAGATCGCTCGTGGCGACCGCCTTGATGCATCGTTCCCTGCGCTTTGAGCGCGGCGGGGAAATGGAGGACAACCAGCGGCTGGAATTCCTGGGTGACGCCGCCCTGTCGCTCGTCGCGGGCGACTATCTTTTCCGTAATTTCCCGGAATTGCGCGAGGGCGAAATGACCATGCTCCGCAGCCGGCTCACGAGCGGCAAGGCCCTGGCGCTCATCGGCCAGAACATCCAGCTCGGCGACTGGCTGCAGCTGGGCAAGGGCGAGCAGAAAAGCGGCGGGCGACTGAGGCCTTCCAATATCACCGACGCGTTTGAAGCCGTCATCGGGGCCGCTTACCTGGACGGCGGAGTCCGGGCCGTGACCCGCATTTTCAACAAGCTGTTTCTTTCGCTGATGGACGGCGTGGAAGCCGGCGATCAATACGAGGATAATCCCAAGGGCCGCTTCCAGGAATTAGTCCAGCGCAAATGGAGGACAAATCCGCATTACCGGGTTGTCAGGCAGAGCGGGCCGGCCCACGCGCGGACCTTCTTTGTCCAGGCCGAGATCAACGGCGCGGCCGCGGGAAGCGGGCGCGGCTCCTGCAAGCGCGATGCGGAACAAAACGCCGCGCAGGATGCGATTGACCGGCTGGCGCTGGAAAAGCAGTAACCTGCGGATTGTGCGCGGCGGGCATTTCATGAATCCCGATGAACTCTCCTGGTTAGCCGCCGCCGACGATCTCCCCCATCTTGAATATGGGCAGGAACATTGAGACCACGATGCCGCCGATGATGACGCCCAGGAAAATCATGAGGAGCGGCTCCATCAGCGCCGTCAGGCCGTCCAGCATGGCTTCCACTTCCTCGTCATAAAAATCGGCGATATTCTGCATCATCTCGTCGATTTTGCCGGTCTTTTCCCCGGCGGCCATCATGTGCACCAGCAGTTTCGGGAAGCACGGTTGCCTGACGAGGGCGGTGGAGAGCGGTTCGCCCTGTTCCACCGTGCCGCGCGCGTGCATGATCACCATTTCAAATACCTTGTTGCCCGTGGCGCGCGAGACAATCTCCATTGCCTGCAGGATCGGCACGCCGCTTTTCAACAGCTGGGCAAAAGTGCGGGCGAACCGGCTGGTCGCCACTTTCCGGTTAAGTTCGCCGATCACCGGGAATTTAAGCAGGGCCGATGCGAATTGATAGGCGCCGGCCGGGGTCTTTTTCCATTTATTGAACATGACAAAGGCGATGACCAGCAGGGCCAGCACGAAGATGCCGTAGCGCCTGAGGATGCCGCTCAGGTCAACCAGGAACTGGGTGGGCCCCGGCAGCTTGGCGCCGAAATCGGCAAACATGCTGGAAAAGACCGGCACGATGAAAAGAATCATGGCGATCGCGATGGAGATCGCGATGCAAAGAACGGCGACCGGGTAGCTCATGGCCGATTTGACCTTGCGGTTCAGGCGCGCGGAGCTTTCCAGGAAAGTGGCCAGTCGCCCCGCGGTTTCCCCCAGCTGGCCGCCGGTTTCCCCCGCCCTGATCATGTTGATGTAAAGCGGATCAAAGATAACCTGGTAATGCTGCAGCGACTCTGAAAAAGAAGCCCCCGCCTGCAGGTAATTTTTCAGCCCGAGGATGACCGCCTGGAAGTTTTTGTCGCTGGTCTGGTCCTGCAGGGCGTCCAGCGTCTGGATGAGCGGCATGCCGGCCAGCAACATGGCCGAAAGCTGGCGCGAGAAAGCCGGCAATTCCTTCTGCTTGATTTTTTTCGCGCCGACTACCCGGTCGGAAGAGACGGCCTTTTGTTCCCGGGCCGGCTTCTCGGCCTCGGGTTTGAAAGAAGGCGGCTTCTTGTCCGGCGGACGCGGCGCGGCCGGGCGGGCCGGCGCGGCTTGGGACTGCGGCTGGGCGGTTGATTTAAATACAGCCATGATTTTGTTCCATTAAGCTAAACGATAATGATCGGTTATCCCTATCCGGAATAAAAGCAAATTCCACAAGATTTATTCTCCTCCGGTCACGCTCAGGACTTCCTCCAGGCTCGAAATGCCTTCCTTGATTTTTTCAAGGCCGACCATGCGCAAGGTCATCATGCCCTTTTCAATGGCCTTGTCCGCCATGGCCTTGGAGTTGACGTTCTGCAGGATCAATTGGCGGATATTGTCGTCAACCATCAGGATTTCCATCAGCGATCCGCGTCCCTTGAAACCGGTCTTCAAGCATTTCGGGCATCCGACCGGCTGGTAAAGAGGGGCGTCGCCGAAAATCTTGGGGTCAATATTATTTATGCGCAGGTATTCCTCCGGGATCTTGCCCGGTTTTTTACAGGCCGGGCATAGTTTTTTATAAAGCCGCTGGGCCTGGGCCATGATGATCGATGATGAAAGCAGGAACGCTTCCAGCCCCATGTCGCGCATGCGGGTTATCGCGCCGGCGGCGTCATTGGTGTGCAGGGTGCTCAGGACCAAGTGGCCGGTCAGGGCGGCCTTGACGGCGATCGAGGCCGTTTCCTGGTCGCGGATTTCCCCGATCATGACGATATCCGGGTCCTGGCGGAGGATGGCGCGCAGGGCGCCGGCAAATGTCAACCCGACTTCCTCGTTGATCTGGACCTGGTTGATGCCCACCAGCTGATACTCGACCGGGTCCTCGGTGGTGACGATGTTGACGTCAACCTTGTTCAAATCCTGCAGGCAGGAATAAAGGGTGGTTGTCTTGCCGCTTCCGGTCGGACCGGTGACGAGGATGATGCCGTGCGGCTGGCCGATGGCGTAAAGCAGCGATTCGTAAGCCTTTTTATCAAGCCCCAGCGCGGCGAGATTGGGGGCCAGGCTGGATTTATCAAGGATACGCATGACGATTTTTTCGCCGTGAACAATCGGCAGCAGGTTGACACGCACGTCCACCTCCTTGTTCAGCGCGCGCACTTTGAAGCGGCCGTCCTGCGGGATCCGCCTTTCGGCGATGTTCATGTCCGACATTATTTTTATGCGGGAGATGATGGCCGATTGCAGGTTTTTCGGCGGGCTGGGCACTTCGTATAAATCGCCGTCCACCCGGTAACGCAGGCGCAGGGTCTTTTCGAGCGGCTCGATATGAATATCGCTGGCGCGGCGGCGCAAGGCCTCAACCAGAATGGAATTCACGATCCGGATGACCGGCGCGCCCTCGGCGCTCTCCAGCATCTCGTCCAGGCTTACTTCCTCCTTCTTGTCATGGCCGACCTCGATCTCGTCGCTTTCCTCCATGGTTTTGAACATGTCTCCCAAATCGGGGGAAAACTGCTCCAGGAACTTCTGCAGGATTTCCTTGACCTCGCGCTCGGCGGCGGCCAAGGGTTCAATTTTCAAGCCGGTCATGGTCTGGATCGCGTCGATATTGGCCGTGTTAAAGGGATCGCCGAAAGCGACCGTCAGGGTTTTACCGATGCGGGCCACGGGAAGAGCCACGGTGTTTCTCATTTTTTCCGGCGGGATCAGTTCGAGCAAATGCGCGTCAGGGGTAAAATGCGCCAGGCTGATCGGCGCCATGCCCAGGTATTCCGCGATGACAAGCGTCAGGTCGGTCTCCGATATCAGTTTTTTCTCGACCAGGTACTCTTCCAGTCTTTTGCCGTCCGCCTTGGAGGAATCAAAGATCTCCTGCAGCCGATCCTGGTCAATCAGTTTCCGGCGCGTCAGGATGGCGCCGATTTGCCCGCTGAATGAGTCATGATCCATGTCTAGCCCCTGTTGCCGGCAAGGACTCCGCCCGCCGGAATCATCCCGCCGGATAATAACGCACTATTTAGTTTTTTAGGTGTTGCTAATTTTTAAAACAATATTATCATAGTTTAATAAATATTAAATAACAACATTTTTTTTGCATGACCAAGGGCGCTGCATGAGCAAAAAACCATCCGGGGAATTAAGCCAGACGGAATCGGAAATCTGGAACGCAATCGGGCAGTTTGAAAAAATTCTTGAAGTGATGCCTGGCGACCGGTTTTCGCTCGAAACCCTGGCCGATGCCTACGAAAAAATCGGCGACCACACCCGCGCCAATGATTATTTACTGCGCCTGGCCGGGGTGGTGGCGGATGAAGGCGACGAGGATGCGGCCGAGGTGATCTTGTCCAAGCTGCGGGAGGCCGCCAATCCCGGCCAGAATGTCAAGGACGCGATCGCCCGCCTGGAAAATCTGCAGTCCAAAAAAGTGATGGCGGTCGTCATTGACAGCGGGGAAACCATCGCCAGCCGCCAGGGGCATATAGCCGCCGAAATTTCCTTCGCCTGGAATCTTCTCCAGGCCAAGAAACTCACCCAGGAGGATTACTCGTTGATCGTGCGCGACTTGTCCGAAAATTCCGGCCGGGCCAGCGAAGTTCCCGTCTCAACCCTGCATGCCTTGCATGACCGCCATTTCCCGGGCATGAGCGATATTATGGGTTTCGTGTCGACCGCCTGCAATGCGCCCATGATCTGCCTGGCCAGCTTTGAACTCCAGAAAAACATCGTTGCCCTGCTTTCCATGGAATATATGGTAAACCGCGGCGTGCTTATATTTGACACAATCGGGAACGACGTGCTCGTGGCGCTGCTTAATCCGTATGACGACCAGTTGAAGATGGATGTGACCGGACTGACCGGCCGGGACTGCCACTATTTTCTTGTGGCGCCGGATGATTTTGACACTGCGCTTATCAAGGCGAAAAAACTGCTGACCGAAGAAGCGCCGGCCAAGGCCTGATCAGTAAGAGGTCGCGCCAACCCTCAAAAACCTGCTCTCATTCCCGTATTTCAGGATAATGCCGTCCGCCTGGATTTCGACGACGGTCACCTCCGCGATGGTTTGCCCCGCGCTGACCAGTTTGCCGTTGATGAAAGCCGAGCTTTCCGTTTTCCCGGTGCCGCGCAGGATGCCGGTCAGTTTCAACGTCGGCCATCTGGCGGCCTGGGATGCTGCCGGCGCCTTGGATCTGGAGAAGGCCGGCTTGGCCGTCGCAGGTTTGCTTTCGGCGGTTGCGGCCGGCTGCGGCCGGACGGCGTTTGTTTCCGCGTTTTGCGCCGGTGCGGGCGCGGCGCCGGCCGATTCCGGTTTGGTCCCGGGGGCGGTGACCGGCAAAGGCTGGCCGGCCGGCAGGTTGGTGCCGGGGGCGGCAACGGCGGCGGCCTTGGCCGGCCCGGCCTGCTGGGCTGCTTTTGCCTTGGCCGACGGAGAAACGCGCGAAAATCGGAATGCTATTCCCGCCGTGATTGCCATCGCGGAAACGGCAATTACCGCCACGATGATCCAGAGTGTCGGTGATTTGCGCATTCCATGCCCCGGTGCGGCCGGGGTTTGTTCCGCAACCGGCATTGATTGCGGGGGAGCATCCGGCGCGGCGCCGGAGTTTTGGAGCGCATCCGCCTGTTGTCCGGCAACGGGTGGGGACATAGTTTCCGCGCTCCCCGCCTCCGGCCTGGATTGGGAATTATCCTCTTCTTTTCTCTTCAGGGCTTCCTGCAGCAGGCTCATGGCTGACCTTCCAGTTGCTTGATGGCTTTGTTGACACAATCGGCGTTAACAATCGCGGCGCTTGCCACGTAGCCGGCAAGCAGGGAAATATCACAAACCGAATTTATCAGGCGCGGTATGCCGCGCGCGTAATGATGAATCCGGCGTATGGCGTCGGCCGCGAACAATTGACCGTTTTCCCATCCCGCCATTTTCAGGCGGTGTTCAATATACTGCGCCGTTTCCTTCTCGTTCAAGGGCAAAAGATGATACCGGACGCTTATCCGCTGGCGCAGCTGGCGCAAATCGGGCGCCGCCAGCCGTTGTCTCAGTTCCGGCTGGCCGCAGAGAACGATTTGCAGCAGCTTATGCTGGTCCGTCTCCAGGTTGGAAAGCAATCGCACCTGCTCCAGCACGGCCGGGCTCAAATTCTGGGCCTCATCAATGATCAAGGCAACATTATTGCCGGAATTTAAATTGTCCAGCAAAAAAGCGTTCAGGGTTTCAATGTGCGCCAGGCGGTCGCGGCCCTTGATCGTGATGCCGAAATCCTTCAGGATTGAGCGCAGGAGCTGGTTCTCGGTCAGGAACGGGTTGAAAATCAGCGAAGTCTTTATGCTGCGCTTCAAGGCGGCCAGGACCGCGCGGCAGATGGTGGTCTTGCCCGCCCCGACTTCGCCGGTCAATTCCACGAACCCTTTCCGGTTTTCTATGCCGTAAACCATGTGGTCAAACGCCTCGCGGTGGTTATGGGTGAAGAACAGGAACCTGGGGTCCGGCGTCAGGTTGAAAGGCGCCTCTTTCAGTCCGTAATATTCAAGATACATTTCTGTTTTCCCGTAGCCCTTTGTTAACCAGCATCAATCTTCATCTTCCGCGCACACGAAGCGGCGTTGAAAGAGCAGGGTCGCGGCCATCTGTTCCGGCGGAATGCGCGATCGCCCGCTTTTCTCCAAGTCTAGCATTCTTTCCTTGAGATTCAAGCGTCCGGGAAATAATTGTGTCGTTTCCCGGTAACAGCGCAGGGCGCTTTCCGGGCTGCCCTGGATTTCATGGATCAGCCCGCGATGGAGAAGTATTTCGGCGCGATCAAAGAGTATCTGATCCTTATCGCCGGCCGCCGGCGGATGATCCTTGTCAATCCGGCTCGTGTCCGGCAGGCGGGCGTAGGCCGCGTCCAGGTAACGCGCCGCCTTGTTATATTTGCCTTCCTTCATCGCGAGGCGCCCCTTTTCCATGTAAACGCGGTAATCGGCCGGATTATTTCGCAAGGCCTCGTTCAACACCTGTTCCGCCAGGTCGGGCCGGTTCGCTTCGCCGGCCAGCCAGTAGGCGGCCACCGTGTAGGCGGTGACATTGCCGGCATCGGCGCGGGTCGCGAAATAAAGCCAGGGCATGATTTCCATGATGCCCTCCTGGTGCAGGTGATAGTGGCCGTAAGGCGCCAACTGCCCGCGCATCCGGGCGAACCAGTCCGGGTTGGTTTCCCGGGGCGGGGCATGGCCGACCCCCTTGTGAAAAACCAGGTCGGCCCGTTCAAAAAAATCACCGCTGATTTCGTAACGGATGCCGCCGAGCATTTTGGCGGCGAGGCCGGCGTTGTTGTTATTCTGGTCGTCCGGCATGCTCAGGAGGCGGCAGGCGAGCGCGAAGGCAAATCCCCAGAGCGCGAAAATGTTCAGCACCGCGCGCAAGGTTGTAAAGCCGGATGATAAGGGCTTTGCCATATTTTGCATTCTACATTCTTCATTCCGCATTTTATCAAAGCGCGTCACGGTTGAACCGTTTTGTGCGGTAAGCCAGCCAGCCCAGCAGCAGGAGAACGGCCATCGTCAGCAGGCCGTAGCAAATAATCATCAGGAACGGTTCAAGGCGCATGGTTTCCCAGTCATGCACCAGGCGCAGGCGCAGGTCAAAGAGTTCCAGGTGGGGCAGGGCGTAATAAATGACGAAAAGGCCTTCCTTCCGCCAGCCGCTCAGGTCGCCGGACATCTGCGGCACCTGCGGCAGGAGCAGGAAGGCGGAGACGCTCACGACGCCGGCCAGGGTCGCGGCCGCGTCGCCGTTCAACCTGGTCGTGAAAAGAATCCCCATGGCCGCCAGGATCCCGATGAAGCAAAAATGCAATGTCCAGGCTTGGATCGTCAGCGCCGGATTGAAGTTGCCGCCCCGCGCGACCACGATGCCGGCCAGGAGGATATAAAAAAGCATCGTGGCGGCGCCCGCGATCCCCCAGGCCCCGAGCCATTTGCCGATGATCAGCTCGGAACGCCTGACCGGCTTAGCCAGCAGCGGGAAGATCGTGCCCGTTTTTTCCTCCTGCGGCAGCTGGCGCACGCTCACGCCGATGGCCAGGATCCAGGCAAATACCCAGGCCAGGAGCAGCCCGGCCTCCTTGATATAGCCGACCAGGCTCCGCATCCCGAATATGTTCAGGGTCATGAGCGCCGCGAGGAAGGCGAGCAGCAGGATCGCGAGGACATACAGGTCTTTACGGCGGATGGTTTCAATCCAGACCGCGCGGGCGATGATAAAAATGCGTCTCATGACAATATCCTCACGAAGTATTGCTCGAGGGTCTCACCCGCCCCGGCCAGTTGGGAAACATGGCCGTCGGCAATGAGGCGGCCCCGGGCGATGATCCCCACGCGGTCGCAAACCCGTTCAACTTCCGAAAGCTCATGGGAGGAAAAGAAAACGGTTTTGCCGGCGGCGCGCAGGCCGGAGATTATTTTGCGGATCTCAATCCGGCCGATCGGGTCAAACCCGCCCGTCGGCTCGTCCAGGATGACCAGGTCCGGGTCGTTAACCAGGGCCTGCGCCAGCGCGATGCGCTGCATCATGCCCCGCGAATACCCGGCGATTTTACGGTCGGCCGCGCCGGAAAGTCCGATCCGGTCGATGAGTTCCGCGGCCTTGTCGGCGAGGGGGCGGCCGCGCATCCCGAAGAGCTGCCCGGCCATGACCAGCAGTTCGCGCCCGGTCAGGAAGCGGTACATTTGCGGGTTCTCCGGCATGTAACCGATCCGCTGGCGGGCGATTGAGCGGCGGACATCCTCGCCGAAGATCGCCGCCGTGCCCGCGGTGGCTTCAATGAAGCCGAGCAGGACATGCATGGTCGTGGTTTTGCCGGCGCCGTTCGGCCCGATAAATCCATACACTTCGCCCTGCGCCACGCTTAAATTAAGTTTCTGCAAAGCCGGCACGACTTTGCCGCGCGCCTGGAATTCAACCGTCAGGTCCCGTATTTCTATGGCCGTTGTCATGGGAAAATTAAGAATGCCGAATGAAAAACGAAGAATAAAAAATGAACACAGGTTTTAAGAACTCTTTTTCTGCATTCATCATTCAGCATTCTTCATTTTTTTACCGGATATTTAACGCCGAGCAGGCGGGAAACGGCGCGGTCATGACGGTTTTTTTCGTTCCTGAAATATTTCTGTTCCTTTGCCAGGCGCTTGCCGAGCAGGTTGAGATCCAGGCCGGCGGTCGCCCCGAGGTGCCGTTTGCGGCGGATGGCCTCCCGGGGATCCATGCTTGCGAGCTCGTGCAGATGGTCCTTGGTGTAGCGGTAGGCGTCGCGGAAAGGCATGCCCTTGCCGGCCAGGGCCAGCGCGTAATCGGCGGCGAAAACTTCCGGCCGGAAGCCGGCCAGGAGGGCTTCCCGGTTGACCTTGATGTTTTCAACAAGCATGGCCATGACGTGCAGGCTCTCGCGGGTCGTGGCCAGGCCTTCCAGGAACGGTTCCTTGGTTTCCTGCAGGTCGCGGTTGTAGCCGGAGGGCAGGGCGCGTATGATTTCAAGCGTGCCGGAAGCCTGGGCGCAAACGCGCGCGGCCTTGGCGCGGACCAGCTCAAGGATGTCCGGGTTTTTTTTCTGCGGCATGATGCTGCTGCCGGTGCACATTTCCGCCGGCAGGCCGAAATAGTTGAATTCCGGCATGGTGAAAATGACCAGGTCCTGGGCGAGGCGCGAAAGGGTGACCATCAGCTGGCCGGCCGCGGCGAGGATGATGCTTTCCATTTTACCGCGGGTATTGCCCGCGTGGAGCACGTTGTGAATCGGCCGGCTGAACCCGAGCAGGTCCGACGTTTTCTGGCGGTCAATCGCGAGCGGCACCCCGTAGCCGGCGGCCGACCCGAGCGGACAACGGTCGTTCAGGACAAGGGCGTTTTTCAGCAGCTCGGCGTCCTCCAGCAATCCTTCAACATAAGCCGAGGCCCATAACCCGACGCTGCTCGGCATGGCCGGCTGCAGGTGGGTCCGGCCGACCATCGGCGTCATTTTCTCGCGCTTGGCCAGCCGCAGGAGCGCGCCGCACAGGCGGAAAATCTCGCCGGCCATGGCCGGCAATTGCTCCTTGCCGTAGAGGCGCAGGGCCAGGGCGACCTGGTCGTTGCGGCTGCGGCCGGTATGGATTTTTTTGCCGATATTTCCCAGCTTTTCCGTCAGGGTCCTTTCAATGGCAAGGTGCGCGTCCTGGTCCCGGAGCGTTATTTTGAAAGCACCCTTCCGGGCCCGGCGGATTATGTTGACCAGTTCGGCTACCAGGCGTTTTTTTTCGGCCGGCGTGATCAGCTTCGGCTTGATGGAGAGGCCGGCGAGCATCGCGGCGTGCGCGGCGGAGCCGATGCAGTCGGCGACGATCAGGCGCCGGTCCAGGTCAGGGTCCTTGCCGGCCGTGAAGGCGAGCGTGTCGGCGTTGATCAATCCCACGGTTGTTTTGTGTGAGCGCTTCAATTTGTTTTCCTTCCTTGTGCTGTTATTTGGCGTTGGAGACCGTGATGCCCTCTTTTTTCATTTCCGTCACCTCGAGCCGCCCGAGCAGTTCGCGCGCGTTTTTAAAGGGGCCAAAAAGCCTTTTCAGGCGCGTTGCCCCGATGTTGCCGCCGAGGAGCGGCAGGGGCAGGTGGCCCAGGGCGCCGCTGAGCGCGGCGAAGCGCAGGCCGTCCGGACTTTTTTCAGGGCGCCCGGTTACTTTGTACGACAGCCAGAACGGGCCGATGGTGATCGGGTCCAGCACCCAGGGGCCGACCTGGTAATTAAGGTAAATGGTCAATGTGTTCGGGTTGATGATCACCTGGCTGGCGTAGACCGAGAAGTTGCCCGCGGCGTAGTCCGGCCGGCGGCGGTTTTCCTGGAGCAGGTGGTTGAAAAGCATGTTTACTTCCTTTTCGGAAAACTCGACCGCGCCCACCGCCACCCCCTGCTGCAGTTGCGTCAATTTGTTCCGCGCCTTGGCGAATTCGGTCCCGGACATTGCCACGGTGTCGATTTGAACCGGCCAGAAAGCCAGGGCGAAGCAGACGATGATTACCAGGAGGATTGACTGCAATATTTGCCGGCGCAAATCGGCTTGTTGTCCGGATTTTAAAAAAGACTCGCTGGAAATTTGGTCCAGATTCAGCTTGGCCTTGCATCTTGTGCAGTAAAGATGCCCGGGCGGATTTTCAAAACCGCACTTGGCGCATTTGACCGTCGTGTTATTTGGCATGTTTTTCATGGGTTGCGCTTTTTTCTTTTTTCGCGGGGCCTTTTTTGGTCTCCGCGGCGGCGGCCGGCTCCGTGCTTTTCCTGTCCGCGGCCGCCCCTTTTTTGTAATTATCGCTGCGGTAGTCGGTCTGGTAAAAACCGCTGCCCTTGAAAATAATGCCGGCGCCCCGCCCGATCAGCCGATGCACGGCGCCCTTGCACTGCGGGCATTTCTGCAGGCGCTTGGCAGTTATGCTCTGAAACACGTCAAAGGTGCGCTTGCATTTTTTACATTCATATTCGTAGGTCGGCATCGCTTTTTACATCCTTCCCGAAAAAGCCGGCTCGCGCCCCGGCCTTGTCCGCCCGGGCAAAGGCCGGCGCGAAATTATGTGTTACTTATACTGGATATTTTGGGGCTGCGCAACCTCAAATCCGAGGTAGCGGCCGAGGGCCTCGCGGGCCGGGGCGGCCACATGCCCGCGCGCGACGCTGACGTGATGGCGGTAGCCGTTTTGCCCGAGGTGGAGCATGACCTGCTGCAGGTTTTCGATTTCAACCACGCCGGCGCAGCCGAAAAACTCGGGCGGTATGGCGTCGTCGGTGAAAGCGCCCTCGCCCAGGCAGCATTTTATCTTGCCGCCGTCGGTCAGCAAGGTGCCGAAGGTGCAATCGCCGGGCGCGATGCGCCCGACATTGCAGCCGAAGCTGCGTCCCTTGCCGATGGAATTGGCGATGATCGCGTGGTCCGCCACCCGGCCCGCGCCCTGCATCATGGCGGCCGGGATGGGGCCGCAATGGAACAGGATGCACTTGTCGTCCTCATCCCCGTAATTATTGTTCCAGTCCAGGCAGGCCGAAATGCCGTCGGAAGCCAGGCCGAGCGCGCGCATCATGATGGCGCTGCCGACATCCACCTCGCAGGCGGCCACCGTGCCGCGGTTGTTGAGCATGCTCATGACCACGCAGGGCGAAATACCGAGTTCAACCTGGAATTCGGTCCAGCACCGAAGGGCAATCGCGTCCAGCTCGGAGTCCTTGATCATGTCATCCAGGACGAGCGCCAGCTTCACGCTGTTATCAAAGGCTTTCCGGGGGACGCCCTGCCAGGACGAGTAATTGGCGAGAAGTTTGGCGGCGGCCTTTGCCCGGGGGGAGGCGAGCGACGTGGAGGCGATCATCCGCATCACCATCGAAAGGTCGAACGTTTCAACGGTGATGTCGTTTTTCTGCAGGCAGGTCTCGTCAAAGCGGACGGTCTTGAAGGGCGTTGTCCGCGCGCCGATCGCGCCGAGCACCATGCCCCTGACGCCGTTGACGACCCGGCAGACCCGCGCGAAATAATCCATGTTCTCGCCGAACCGGCCGGATTGCGGGTGGACCGTGTGCGGCGCGAGGGCGGTGAATTTGATCCCGGCCTGGTAAAAGACGTCCATGACCGAGAGCTTGCCGCAGAAGGCGTCGCGCCGCGCGGCCGGCCCGAGTTTGTCAAGCTCGTCCGGGTAGGCCATGACGAGGATCGGGACGTCTTCATCCCGCATCGCGGCCAGGGCGCCGTTTTCATCGCCGAAATTCGGCAGGCAGATGATGATGCCGTCGTATTTCCCCCGGTTTTTTTTCAGGAATTCGGCAAAGATTTTCCCTTCGCGGAATGTTTCCACCGCGCCGTGCGGCGTGGTGCGGGCGTCCATCATCAGGCTTTCATATCCCATTTCCTTCAAGACCGCCGGGAGCTGCTCGCGCGCCTCCTTCATCAGGCTGGCGGGGAAAAAAGCGCGGTTGCCGAAAAATAACGCGAATCTGTTTTTTTTCATTTTGTTCCTTTCAATGCCGGCATATTTTAATTGTTAGCAATCAACCAGGCCAAAATTACAAACGAACGTGAATTATATGCAAATCGGCAATGGCGTAAAGCGTCAAATGAATGGCGCTTCTCCATCCCTCCATCAACGACTTTTACAGGCAATCAATATGGAATGAACCTCAGACAAGCGCGTTGATAAACACACGCGCCGGCTTGTTTCCTGTTCATCCACCCGGAAGTCGCAAGGTCTGCCGTTATCGCTCGCGGCCCTTGGTTTCCATCCCTTGGGCAGCAAGATCCTGATTTTCACGCGCTCCCCGGAACCGGTGCAGTCCAGATGAATCTCTTTTCGGCATTCGTCGAGGCGCAGCCGGTAGGAAAAATAAGCCCTTGAGGCGGCATAACGGACGCTGACCCGGACATCTTTCGCCGGAATCACCGCCCAGTTTGGCGACAGGGTGACGGCGCGTAATTGGCCGTTATCGTCCTGGATGCCGGCCAGGCCTTCCAAGGTCGCGTTCACCCATTCGGCCATGCCCCATCCGGCATAGGGGACCTCGTTTGTGGTTCGGAACCCGGGTTTGCCGTTCGGCCAGTACCAGACTTGGGCTCCGCCGGTGCGTTTCAGGTGCTTTGCATAGGCGCGGAGGAGCTCAACGCCGTATTCTTCCCTTCCAAAAAGGAATGCCGCCCGGCATAGTTCGCCGCCGACCCACGGCATCAAGCCGCCATTGGCGTATCCGCCCTGGCGGCAGTATTCCTGGTGGAAGTAGCCCAGGTGATCCGGGTATCCCGGCTGGAGACTCCACCAGGGATAAGCATCGCCCGTTGCGGCATGGCGGCGGCGGTATTCGTCAATGATGCTTTTGGCCTGGGCCGGCGCGGCCAGGCCGCGCGTCATTGCCCAGGTGTTGCCCATGGCGAGCTGGTTGCCTTCGTCAAAATCGCCATGACTGATCTTGTCCAGGTGAAAGTGGTGCAGGAACTTGCCGCCGTCCCAAAGCAATTGATTCGCTCTCCGCCGGTATGCGTCCGCCTCCTTCGCCCAGCGTTTTGCCTCTCTTGTCTTGCCGAGGCGCGCATACATTTGGCTCATGGCCCGGAAGGCGAGGAAATATCCGCCCTGGTCGCAGGTGGCGATTACATGCCGCGCCTTGCCCCGGTCGGATGCGCCGTCAATGTCAAAATCCCACGTGTCGCAACTGTGCTGGCGCTTGACGAGTTTATGTTTCTTGTCCCAGTGTTTCGGGTCGTTGCGGATATAGGCCAGCGCCTTTTCAAGGCGCGGCAAGGCGGCGGCCATCCAGCGGTCGTCGCCGGTGGCCTGCCACGTTCGCCAGACGCCGAGCGCCATGATGTATTCCACATCGGATTCCAGCCCCACGCGCCAGGTGCGGCCATTGCGTTCTATGCCGTCCGGCGCCATGCCGTTTGCGGATTGTTTTTCCAGGAAACGGTCAAGCCCGCAGGTCATTTCCGTTTCCCAATACCGGTACGCGCTCAGGCCATAAATCCAGTCCCGAAGCCAGATGCCGTCAAAATGCCACGTATCGGCCGAGATGTATCCAACGAACTTTCCGGCGGGGGTTTCATATTCGCGCCGGCCGAGAAGCATCGCCTCGCGCGTGAAGGGGTAGATGCCGTCAAAGTCCGGGTCCCCGGACTCAATGCCCGTCCCGCAGTCCAGCCGGAAGTTGACGTATCTGCTGTGCCATTTTTCACCGGGCCAGACCAGGTAAACATAGTGCGCGCCGAGCGTCAATCCCGCGCGGAATGATATGCTGCCGCGGTTGTTATTTAATGCCGCCCCGGACTCAAAATATTGGCGTTGGCCGGGATCGCACACGCGAACGGTGCACTTTTTATCCCCCCGGTCGCGGCCCCGGATATGGACCGTGACGGTATCCAGCGGACGGTAGGTTTTTTTGTCGGTGAAAATCCGCCCGAAGGCCCCTTCCACGGCTTGCGATGGAATTTGACCGGATTTTGATTTCATATCATCTTGCATCCGCCATGAAGCACAACTCATTCATGAGGCGCGCTATCAAGCGTTGTCTCGAGGGGCTTTCGCATTCCGCTTGGTCGGTGTCGCACGGTCTCCGATCGAAAGCTTTCTGATAATTTCCAACATGGCATCTGCCATGCGGTCTCCCGCTCCGGGTTCCATCTTGCTTGAGATACACCAAGTGCTCTCGTGACCGCCGATGCGGTTAAAGGCCTCCCTGTGGGGGATATAACCCAGCCAACCGTTTGCCAATGACACCACAAAGGTATCTTTAACCGGGCTCTGTTCCTTGATGCGCAGGGAATGTTGCGAGAAGTATTCGGCTGGTACTGCACCGAAAACAGTGTCGCCAATCATCAATACCTGGATCTCGGCATTCTCATGGTCGCTCTTCGAGTGCAGGGCTTTCAGCTTGTCCAGCGACCACTGGTACCAGCCTCTTTCAATCAGTCCTTTAAAGACGTTGAAGGAAGTCAAGTTGTCCAAGTTCTGCTCAAGCCCATCTATCTCTCTGTAAGGGATGGCAACGCTGGTTGAGGCCGCCGCAATCCTGGCTTGCCCGGAATACGTGATGCCTTCCACAATACGGATGACATCATCGGCAAGAACTGAACCGATCCTGTCCTTCGTGTCTTCGCATCCAGGGTCGGCATAATTCATGTGGATGACGTTGCCACATGCGCCATTGAGGAATACACAAATAGAGTTCTCGCCATACGTTTTCTTGAGACGATCAGACAACACTCCGGGGAAACCGGCGGACAGGCTGCCCATAAGGTGCGTGGCGTGGCAGGCAAAATTGACGAGTATCCCCACGATTCTTCGGTTGCTGTCTCTTGCGCACAGTACGCCGACTTGCGGATCAATGGTTCCTTCGCCAAACAGCACATCTCTATCTACGATATTGAAAGATGGCTGTGAAATCACCGAACCGTTTTTCATGATGAATCGGCGATTGAACGACACCCGCCCCTCGTAACAGGCGCCCGTCCCGATCTCAACGGGAACCATTGCATGGAAAGCTTTGATGATCGCCGCAACCGCCTGTTCGACCATGTGCCGCAGGTACTCGCGATCCTTTTCTGACCATGGGCGTTCGACAACGGCGGGACACGCATGGTTATGGGTCGCACAGATCATGATGCATTCAGGGGAAATCGGACATGCACGGCTGACCTGTTCCCGAATCGCCAGAACGTATTCACGTTCGACAATGACGACATCGAGAGACAGAAACGCGATGGTGCTCGCTCCATCGTGGAACACGGCGGCATGGGCAAAGAGAGGGTCAATGACGGTGTCGACTGGCCCCCAGTAGGTCCGGGCGGGGAATGTTTGCGGGTTGATCTCGACCTCGGCGAATCCAGCTTTCAGGTTCATGTTTGTCCTCTTTATGTCCTTTTGCGAACGGTCATTCATGTCTGCTGTGTTTTCAGGCCCGCTCGTTTTGCTGCGCTCAGTTGCTGCTTGTCGGATGATGCAAACAGTTCTGCGCCCCACTCAAGCGCACAGGCTATGTGCAGCGCGTCCATCGCTCTGACAGGGCTTGCCTCGATGATCATGATGGCTGAACCAATTACCGAGGGCGTCAGCGTTATGATGTCTGCGTCCCGGACATCATCCAGCAATCGACGTTTTGCCTCATTGTACTGGGCGTGCGTCAGCGTATGTTCGCGTAGGCGACGGCTAAGTGCCGAGATGATCTCGGGCACGCAGAGGATGCTTAGTCCAAGTTCCAAGGCCTTGGCACAGATGGATTCGACTGCATCGCTTCCGCTCTCTTCTATGAAGCGTTTTGCAAAGGCGGATGAATCAAGATATGCTTTCATGGTCTCGCTCCGCCAAGATGGCCGCAGAAAGGCTAATGCCTTTGGTCGAAAGGCGCAGGCCTGGCTTTTTCCACGAAGGTTGCCCGTTATTTTGATTTGCAACGGGCGTCACCTCCGCGATAGGTCGTCCATGTCGAAGGACCAGCAGTGTCTCTCCATTTTCTACTCGGTTCAGCATGCCGGATGCATGGCTCCTGAATTCGGTCAAGGTTACGGTTGTCATATTACAGCTCCATTCTGTACAAGAGCGTACGGAAGTCTGTACATACCGTCAATTCTTTTTTTGTTATGGCCAACGTTAGCGCTCACCCCCGAGTGACCCGTTACGGGGCACGAGGTAGTGGTGCGGCGCTTTGTTGGACCATCTCCTTATTCATTTCGGCAAGAAATTCGGACTTTATACGATCTGCTAGCGGCTTCCACTTGGTGTCCTCCAGTCGTTTTGTACCTTTTGGGATAGATCGCGAGAGTAAAGCTATGACAATGCGGCGATTTATTGCTGATCCGATCCATGCTTGGGTTATCCCCCGGCTATTTGGCGAGATGTTAGCGAGCACGATGACATTCGTTGTGCGCTCAACTAGAGCCCAGTTAGTAATACCAACGTAATAATCCAGAATGTTGTCTATGTTTTGGTCGGCTCGATAGCTGAACATCTCATAATTGATATCATAATCCCCGGATATTCCCGTAAATCCATTTGTTGAAATGAGAAGTTCCGGATATTCACGCCGAACAGAATCGAGTGTTGGGACGAAAAAATCTATATTCAGATAGCGCCTGTCACACGATGTTGTGGAAATAACAATAAGCGCCAAGACTATGTGTAGTCTCTTCATATCATGGTCCACGTCACGGCTCAGGCGCGCCGTGTAGTGGCGTAGGTTGAAGCCGGTTGTGCTTCTCTCTTGTTTCTCTCACCAGTCTGTCGATCTCATTCTCGTTCTCGTTGTCCTTAACAAGTCCGAGAAAGCGATAAGTTTCTCTTTCTTTTGCGCTGAATTTGAAGATTGCCCACACACCAGACCGGAGGGCATTAATTTTCTGCTCTGAAAAAGATACCCCATTCGTCTCACTCAGAATTTCAAGCATAGGCGATGAACGCAGAATGATAAGATCGTGCGTAACTGATTCTCGCAATGGTTTCATGCGGATGTATTGCCAAACGTTCATCGCCACTGAACAGAGAAGGATACCAACCACCATGACCAAGAACAGTTTTTTTCTAATCTTCATTTCAATGCAGAACATAGTTTATTGGAACAAACTCAAACTGGAAAACCAGATGAAGATTGTTACAAATTTATCAGTATATTAAGCGGAGACAAAAAGAATGTCAAACCTTGATAATTACCCGGCATGATATATATTGATGACTATCTTGCTGAATGATAAACAAAACTGCATAACATGCATGCAAGGTTTTTTCAGGAAAACGGAAGGTTGAGTGTATCCGTGAAATCAGTGTAATCCGTGGTTGATTTTATTAGTGGATAAGACCATTTTGGACCCCATGTTCGATCTCCAGCAATATTTAAAAGCAAAAACCAGGCTGGTCAACGCAGCTTTGGAGCGTTCTTTGCCGGCGGCAAACAGCCGGCCGGCCATCCTGCACCGCGCCATGCGTTACAGCGTCATGGCCGGCGGGAAGCGCCTCCGGCCAATTCTTTGCTTGGCCGCCGCCGGGGCGGTTGGAGGACCGGGGAAGGAAAAATACGCCCTTGTTCCCGCCCTGGCCATGGAAGTTCTGCATACTTACACGCTTATCCATGACGACCTGCCCTGCATGGATGATGACGACCTGCGCCGGGGCAAGCCGACCTGTCACGTTGCTTTCGGCGAGGCGAACGCCGTCCTTGCCGGCGATGCCCTCCTGACGCTCGCCTTTGAATGGATGGCGGCGGCAACGCCGCTCCCGCCGCACAAGACAACCGACCTGATCCTGGAACTGGCGCGCGCCGCCGGAAGCCTGGGCGTGGTCGCGGGCCAGGTTGAGGATCTTTCCTGCGAAGGAAAAAAACCGAACGCGGCCGTGGTGAAATATATTCACCTGCATAAAACAGCCTGTCTTATAAAGGCCGCCGCGCGCATTGGCGGCATCTGCGCCGGGGCCGGCAAAAAGGAATTGGCGGCGCTGGGCGACTACGGCGAAAGGGCGGGCCTGGCGTTTCAAATCGCCGATGATATCCTTAATGAGACCTCAACGCCGAAGGCGCTCGGCAAGGCCGCCGGCAGCGACCGGGCGCGCGGCAAGATGACTTACGTGGCGGTTTATGGCCTGGAAAAGGCGCGGAAGATGACGCGCCGCCTGGCCGGGGAGGCGGTTGAATCTCTGGCGCCCTTGAATGGAAATATTGAGCCGCTGAAGGAGATTGTGGAATATATTATTGCCAGGGAAAGATAAGAACGGCATTTATATGGACTAATGATTTAAAGTCAAGAACGGCCACGATGAAACGTGGCCCTCCAAATATGAATAAAAATATGTATGTTTGAAAAAGTAAAACAGATTAGCGCCGCTCTTTCTGCAAGGAGCTGGGTCCGTTTTATCGCCGGCGCGGCCATGGGCGTCATCATCTGGAAATTCTCGGCCACTGCCGTCCAGGATGTGATTGTTTTCGGCGCGTCCTTGGGCGCGCTCTTTTTCGCTTATCGCGGGAAGGCGGCCTGGCGACAGCCGGCCGGGGTGGCGTTCGTCATTCTCCTCGTTTATCATTTATTCACGCTCCCTTTTTCCATTTCGCCGGAGATGTCCATCCATGACACCGAGGGCATGATCGAGATATTGGCGGGCGCGTTTGCCATCCCGGTCATTTTCAACACCGATAAAAAAATCGCCCGGGCTCTTTTTTACAGCGCGGTCGGTATTGCGCTGGTCCTGGGATACGATCTGGTCCGGATGACTTATTATCTCGGCCCCGCCATATTCGCCAAGGCGCATTCATTCAGGCCTTTCATCCTCAATCATTCCAATGTCGCCAGCATGATGGCAGGCCTTTCGTTTTTTGTTTTCCTGTATTTTATTTGGGAAAACCGCAAATCTTTGTGGCCGGCCCTGGGTTGCCTGGCGGGTGGCCTTGTCTGCCTGGCGTATCTGGTGATCGCCGCTTCGCGCGGTCCGCAAATAGCGTTCGCGCTGGCATTTGCCTTCAGCGGCTTGCTTTTACCCGGATGGAAACTCAAGTTTGCCTGGGTGGCGGCGATTATCGTCCTGGGCGCCGTCCTTTTGATCAACTTCCACCGCATCAACCCGCGCTTCGCGGAAAAGAAAACCATGAGCGGATTCAGCGAGCGGGACAAGGTCTGGAAGCATACCTGGGAGCTTGTTAAGGAGAAAAAATGGTTCGGTTACGGCTACGGCAAGGGCAATTTTGAAATGAACTATTACGCCTCCCAACCGCCGCGGGCCAGTTTTCATTTCCCGCATTGTCACCAGTATTGGCTCAAGTTGCTTTTTGAATATGGATTGACGGGTTTCTGCCTTTATGCCCTTGCCTGGCTCTTGCTGGCAATTGGGCTCTTGCGCAGGATATGGGCCGGGCGGACATTGGACGAACGTCTTTTGCCGGGCACGATTGCCCTTATGCTTTTGTTCATCCACATCTATGGCCTGGGCGATTATCCCGACAATATTGTTCAGGTAGCCCAGATCTGGCTCATCCCCGCCGCGTTGGTGGTGATTGCCGCCCGTAGTTCAGTTTCCCCTTATGAGTTGAAGGCAGAATAAGAATGCCCCGCAACCCCCCGGGCGCGATACTCACCCAGTTCTGCCACGGACCTTGCCGAGGCGAACGCAGAGTTTGAAGAGAGTTTTTATTACGACTTCCAAAAATGTTATTCTCTGCGACCTCAGCGCCTCCGCGGTGAGATATATCCTGGTCAGATAACCTGGTCAAGCGAGAGGCGGATGACTTCCACGGCTTCCTTCTGGCGTGAGACAATCACATACAGATGTCCGTTCCGGACCATCGTATGCGGATAACCGTATTCTCCGCCCTTCCATCGTCCCGGAAAACGCATCACATAAGGCTCGTCCGCTATCCGGAAATGCCGGTCAAAAATGTGTCCGTCTTCCGAAATGGAAAGGATGAGCGGCGAGCGTTTCCCGGCGCTATTGGGATCAGGACATCCGACGTAATAAAAACGCTTGTCGGGCAAACGCCCGAAATGGAATTTCGTATCCGCATCCCCGAACTGCGTTTCCAGCGGGGCGCCCCAGGTCGTCCCGTCGTCACGGCTTTCCGTCACCCAGAGCCGGCCGCGATAACCCGGGCCGGTGGCGCGGAGGAGCATATGGATTATGCCGTCGTCGGTTTGATAGAACGCCCCTTCACACAGGGCCACGGGCCAGTTCATCTTTTGCTTGACCTCCCAGAAACTCGCGGGGTTGTCGCTCATCCCCGCCATTTGCGGGGGAAAAACCCCGCTCATTTTCCAGCCATTTAATCCGGCCGGATCGTCCGTGCAGGGGAAGGAAATATTGCCGGCGATGATCAGCCGCCCGGTCCGGGTCGGCTGCGGACCGTGATTAGGGTTCACGGGAATATTCATTTCCCGGATCGGGCTCCAGGCCGCGCCGTCGGTTGTCGTCACGGCCCGAAGGCAGGTTTCGGATTTGTCTTCCTCGTATTGCCCGAAATAAGCCGCCAGCGTCCCGGCGTATTGATGGAAGCCGGCCGCGGTCAGGACAAACTCCGTGCTCCCCTTGCCGGGTAATGAATCAACCAGCGGCTTGGGAATTGACCACGAGATAAAATCCCTGGAACTGCTGATCATGATCCTCTGGCCGGGAGCGTCCTCATCTTTCCTTCCATTGGACCAGATCGCGTAAAACATTTCCTTGAAGAAAACGATGTGCGCGTGGTGGGAATAGGTCCACTCCCGGCCGGGCTTCCAGATCATTACGCGCTCAACCTTCAAGGCGGTCAGTATCCGTTGCGCGTCATACGTGCTTGTGATCGGGTTCATGAGCATCATGGATCAATATTCATCCGTCGCAGCCGGGCGATAGTCTGTATCCCGTTCCCGGCCTCTTTCTCTTTCCCAGAATTGGCGCGGGGTGATGATGTTGAGCGGGCCCACGCGTTTCAATGCCAGTATCTCCTTGTCGCCCGTGACGAGCAGTTCCGCGTCTCCATTGATGGCCGAGGTGACGATGGCAATGTCGGCGGTGTCCTTCAGCGACACATTGGCGGGCGGTTGCGATTTTGCCATGAAAGTGTCCTGGCGAAGAAGCCGGGTGACGTCGTCAATGAGGTCCGGTGATGATCCGAATTTGTCTTTCAAAATCCGCCGGAGTTCGGCCAGGAGATGTTCCGAAACCACCAGCTCGTGGAATTCAACGGCCGTGCGAAACACGTCCGCGCATAACCCGCGAGTCGCGATGGCGCTGGCGATCACGTTCGTGTCCAGGAACACCCTCATGACACCTGGGCGAAAACATCCTCGTCGGTAAGGAATCCCCGCGCCTCGGCAAAGGGCATCATGCGGCGGCGGATGGCCTCAAATTGGGTAAGACGGAGTTGACGCCGCAGCGCGTCGCGGGCCACTTCGCTCCGGCTCCTGCCGGCCAGGCTGCTGGCCTTGTCCAGGAGACGATCCAAATCCTTGTCCAAACGAATGCTGAGTGTTGCCGTTTTCATGTAATACAATGTATAACATTACCGGCGGATTGTCAATCATCCATCTGAAAACGAATGTCACCCTTTAGCCCGCATTTCTCACACCCGGCGTGTGAGAAATGCGCCCCAAGGGCTTCGGCGTGCCCTGAAAACAGGGCTTGCTCAGGGTTCACCTTTCGGCATGACGCGGGGCAACCTTGAGCAAGGTGCGACAGCACCGCGTCGAAACTTGTGCCGCAATCTTTTGCGGCACAAGCGGATTTCTCGCCGGCGGATTTTCCCTGTGAGAAATCCGGGTTAGCGGCGTGGTTTGTTTTCAGCCGCCGGAACTCCCGGTATCGCAACCGAGCGGAGCGCCTTCAAATACTTGCCGTCCTGGTCGCCCTTGGTTGGCGCGATATAACCGCCTTCGCCGAACTCGTTCCAGGCATAGATCAGGACAATCCGTTCGGCGGTGGTTTGGTCGGGGTGTTCGTCCATCCACTTGAGCGCGTCGCGCAAATAACTTGCGAATTGCTCCGGCGTGCGGTCCGGGTAATAATAATTTTCCGCCTGCTTAAGTCCGGTCGGCCCTTCCCACGGCCGTTTATCCCATCCGGCCGTCACGATCGGCATATACGGCTGTTCGCGGCTGCCGCCCCACGCTTCCCGGTTGGATGCCGCGAGCTCCGCGAATTTGTGCGGCTCGGATTTAGCCTCGTATCCGGAAATGACATTGTAATGCGTCCGGTGCGTGTAGCCCGATTCCAGGGTTTTCTGGTCTCCGCCACCGCAGCCGGCGATCGCCAGGCCTTCCGTCAACCCTGCTTTTTTTACCGCTTTCTGCATGCAGGCGAAGCCTTCTGCGTCTCCGCCCACGTGACTGAAGACAATGACCAGCGGCTTTTTGCCTACGGTCACATATTGCGGGTGCTTCAGATACGGCATCCAGAACTCGGCGGCCTGCTTCCAGTTTTCCGTCCCCTTGATCTCGGCCCCCCGGTGATTGGCCACCAGCAGGCAGAATTTCAGGCGGTGGTTGTTCCTGGCCTTCAGGTACAACTCCAGGCAGGTATGCAGCGGATCGTCCTTGATCGCCTTTTTGTTGATCGCCCGGCCGTCATCGCGCCAGTACCAGCAGAAAGCGAAGAAGGCGAGTCCGTTGTCCGCCGCGAGGTCAATCTGCCGTTCCATGATTGCCAGGGAATCGTCCCGCCAGCCCCAGATTGGCTCCCGCTCCGGGAATTCACTGATCATGCGCCGGGTCAGGTGGGTCGGCGCGTTCCGCGCCCATGGCTGTTCCGGATCATCGGCAAATTTGTTGCGCCCCGCCCATCCTTCAAAATAATACGCTCCTATCATGTCGTTGATCTCCTTTTTTTGATCTTTTAGCCCGCATATCTCACGGGCGAAAACCGCCTGCGAGACATGCGCTTTTGCCGCAATCCTTTGCGGCAAAAGTTTCGGCCTCCGCCACTGGCGGATTGCTCAAGATAACCCTTCGACTTTGCTCAGGACAGGCCCTTCGACGCGACGAAAGGCAAACCCTGAGCAAGCCCCGGTTTCGGGGCGCGTCGAAGCCTTTTAGGCGCATTTCTCGCACAAGGTGTGAGAAATGCGGGTTAGAGTTTGCCGCCATTTTGCCGTCAAATCATTTCACGAGCAATCAACCGGCGACGGCCGGTCCAAAGGTCGCTTAATGCGCGGCGGTCTTTGAAAAAAGATTTATGACGGCCACGCCGGCGATGATGAGCGCAATCCCCGCCAGGGCCGCTCTGTCCAGCGCCTGATGGTAAATAATCCAGCCGGCGACGGAGACGAGTATTACTCCCAGGCCGCACCAGATGGCGTAGCTCACGCCGAGCGGGATGGTGCGCAAGGTCAGTGAAAGGAAAAAGAAGGACGATGAGTATCCGGCGACGACCAGCAGCGACGGGAACCAGCGCGTGAATCCGTCGGTCGCCTTGAGGGCGGAGGTGGCAATGACTTCCGAGACAATGGCGATAGAAAGATAAAGCCAGGGCATAACTTGGTTCTCCCCGTGTTTTTTTGGCAAGCCTAGCCAATCGGATGGATGGCTGTCAAGCGTTGAGGGTCCAATGGGACTGGTTCCGAAACAAGCATAATAGTTTTTGAGCTTTTTGCAGCCTTTTCGCGTTCAAACAAATATTTCATTCAAAAAGATCGCTATGCGTGCCGGTGCGCTCCAGCCGGAGGTATTCGTCTGTCTTTGTGTAAATCAATATCCAGTCCGGTTCAACATGGCAATCCCGGCAGGGCTTCCATTCACCGGAAAGAGGATGGTCCCTGTGGCGCGGATCAAGGGGTTCATCGTTAGCCAGTTTCCGGACAATGATTTCAAGTTTCTCCAGGTCTTTGTTCCGCTTCTGCATCCGTTTGACATCCTTGGAGAATTGCGTTGTCTGGAAGAGTTGTTTCATTTCTTCCAGCTCGCGAACATATCATCCAGGGTGTCATAGCGCTCGATGTCTTTTCCGTTCCGGCTCTTTTTGAGAGTGGCGCGCGTCAATTCGTTCGGCATTTCCACCGAAAAAGGCAGTCCCTGCCTCAACGATATTTGGCGATAGAAAATGCGGATGGCATTTGTGGGGCTTAATCCGAGTTTGAGCAGGACGCGCTCGGCCGCGTTCTTGGTTTCGGGCTCTATTCTGGCGTGGATGACGGCTGATTTATTCATGGCCGCAATGTGTCACATCTGCAACACATTGTCAATGACAATCACAAAAAATTTCACCGCAAAGATTCCGCAACCGGGAACTCGGCGATGCGCAGGTTGGTGCAGCCGTAGGGAATGAGGAGCAGGTCTTCGGCCGGCTCATCCGTCCGGACCGGGCTTGGCGGGGTTTGTCCGGCCGAGCCGTTTTCCGCGGTCCAGCCAGGCACGCGCCTGCCCTTAATCGTTGCCGAGACCGGCGCGTGCTCCGGTGAAAAAACAACGTTCCCGACGGGATGCTCCTGGAAGTGAATGTCGTTTGCCAGCGTTCGCTCATTTGTTTCGAGGGCGTAGTTCCATGGGGTAGTGGGATATACATCCCAGTCGGCATGGGGTAATTCGCGGAAGGGTTTATCCTTGTTGATCTGCCGCCAGTCTTCCCCGATTTTGAGGGCGAAAAGCAAAGGACCGCGGCGGATTGACACGGCATTGTTGGGGCGGGGGATGATGGTGGGCGTCATCGGCAAAGAAAGCGTGATCACGGTGTCACCCTGCCATGTTCGCTCAATTGTATGGAATGCCGAAAGCTCGGGAACGTCATGCCGCTCACCCTTGATCTCCACCGTCGCCCCTTTTGCCCAGGCGGGTATGCGGAGCAGTAATGGAAAGGCGACCAGTTGTTTAACGCTGACGTTGAACCGCAGGCTTGACCGGAAGGGATACTCGGTCTGCAATTCAACATTCACCGGTATCCCGTTGATCTCGATTTCCAAGCGCGACGGCGCATAAGCAGTGGCCGCGATACCGCCGGTCCGCGTGCGCATCCAGAGGTGGGCGGCGAACTTCGGCCAGGCCTGGCTGAGGTTGGCGGTGCAACAGCCAAAATTCGGCTCCAGGCCGAAGATATTGGCGTCCGGACCGTTTGAATTCCATGTCCGGTCCTTCCGGACACTGCATTCAATCTGGTTGAGCTGCTGGTCATACTGGTGTGCCCACATGTCCGGCGAGAAGGTCGCCGGGAGGGCATTGAAGGCGATCATTTCCAGGCGGTCCGCGAACGCCGGATCACCGAGCAGGCCGACCAGCCACTCCAGCGAATACATGTATTCGGCCACCGCGCAAAGTTCCGTGCCCTGGGTCGCACCGGTCCCGGCCAGGCATTCATCCCCGGTGAACACACCGGTGGGCATGCCGTGGTATTTGTCCAGGGCTTCGATCATGGCGTAGGCTGAATTCTTATCGGCGTCATCGCCCGTAAGCCGCCACCAGAGCGCGCCTTCTTTCAGCGCCATGGCGTTGTTCACCACGTGAGCATAAAAATTCCAGCGGCCTTTCTCATTGGGTTCTTTCAACGGCCATTCCCGGAAAAATTCACGCCAGTTAAAACCCTGCGCGTGGAGTTTGACGGTGAGGTCAAGGAGCCATTTTTCAGGTTTCCTTTCGTAAAGCCACCAGATGGCGATCAGGAATTCAAACCACCGGAACAAGCCCCATTGCGAGAGCGAATGGGCGTCAATATAACGGTCCAGCATGCGCAAGGCCTTTTCAACCACGCCGGGAATGCGCTCATCGCCGGCTGCATCGTGGTAGCCGACCAGCATTTTCAGCGCGAGGGCCTGCGACCAGAGATCCCTTGCCTCCTGCTTTTCTTCCGCGCGCGGTCCGAGCCAGCCGTCCTCCTGCTGATGGGCGATGATGAAGTCCAGATATCCGCTGATTCTTTTCTTCAGCGGTTGGTCATCCATGAGCCAGGCGAGCGGTATCACGCCGTCGAGCCAGTAGGGCATCCGCTCCCAACCCTCGGCCTGTCCGCCGATCCAGGCGCTGTCCTTGATATCCGGCCAGAAAGTGTCCAGGTTGCCGCTGAGGCCGTCAGCCTGGATGCGGAGTTGTTGCTTCAACCAGCCTCGGGGCGAAATCGCCCCGAGCGGAAATGGATGAAGTGACGGACTTTCTATCTTCATATTTTCTTGCCAGACAATATTTATCTCAACCAACTCAAATCGTAAAATAATCAAAAACCTGTTTAATTTTTGAGAAATCTTAAAATATCGCCGGATTGAAAGTCAAGTATGGATAAAATCGCCCAACAGACTCATGGACGCAATGCCATGACGAGGATCCGGACGCCAACGAAGATCAGCGCGACCGCCAGGCCGCGGATGATCCACCGACCGTGCACGCGGACGGAAAGCCACGCCCCCGCCTGCGCTCCGATCATGACGCCGATGGCAAGGAAGAGCGTCAGGCGGACGCTGTCAGGCGAAAACGACCCGGCCGCAACGTGGACCAGGGTCCCGGTCAGGGCCATGATCACCAGGATGAAATGGGAAGTCGCCGTGGCGATGTGGACCGGAAAATTCAGGAGACGGACGAGGACCGGCACATGGACAATGCCGCCGCCGATGCCGAGCAGGCTGGAAACATACCCGACAAACAGACTCAACCACATCCCGATTTTCAGGTCATATGAAAAGACATGCGCCGTGCCGTTCGTCTCGACAACCTTCCTGGTTACATGCCGCTTGTTTATTTCCGCGCCGGGTATCTTTTCGCCGTCCCGGTGAAAAAAAAGATAGGTTGCCGCCGTTACCATCAACAGTCCGAAGACGCCGTCAAACAGCCGGCGGGGAATGTAGTCCGTTGTCAATGCGCCGATAATCGCCCCGGGTATTGTCGCGGCGGCAAAGAGGAGCCCGGAGCGGTAATCAATGCGCCTCATGCGCGCATAGGCCCATGAGCCGGAAAGGGCGTTGAAGAACACGACCGCGAGCGAGATGGCGGTGATGGTTTCCGGGGTTGCGCGGGGATCGAGCAGGAGCAGAACGGGCACGAGCACAAACCCGCCGCCGGCCCCGATCAGGGTTCCGAGAGCGCCCACCGCCAATCCCAGCGCGATAAAACACAAGTAATGTTCCATTGATTTATGCCGTGAGCCGGCCCGCGCGGATTAACGGGTTGTTTGCGATTCCTGGCCGGGCTGCTCTTTATCTTTGCCGTGCCGCCTGGTAAATTTTTCAGGAAATCTTAGATTATCGCCGGATTGAAAGTCAAGGATGGATAAAGTTGCTATCACAAAGGCAGTGTAAGACAATTTTTCTGATGTCGAACAAAAATTACTGTCAAAATCCGACCCACCCCGCCAGTTGGGCACCCCTCCGCAGGAGGGGATCGAAACTCTTGTTCCCGAACTTCTTCGGTTCCCCTCCTTGGGAGGGGTGCTCGCCTCGGCGGAGTCGCGCCGTCGGCGGACGGAGCCGGGACGGGCGGGGTGGGTGATTGTTGGGATGGATCAAAGAATTTACACCTATTACGAACACGGTTTTACATCAAGGCAGCATCACCGGAAGCAGCTCGTCCAGATGACTCTTTATCCCGGTGCCGGCGGTCAGGTCCCACAAGGAAGTCTTCATCTGCCGCATCGCCAGCGTGGCCGTGATCCAGCCCTGCGTCCAGCCGGACTCGATGCTCCAGGCGCCCCAGCCGAGGTCCGCGTTGCTGGCCCAATAATCCCAGCGTTTGAAGTCAAATGCCCGGAACCACCCGCCATCCAATTCCGGTTGGGTTTCTGAGCGGACCTGGATCCGGCAAAGGAACTTTGCCAATCTGTCGGTCGCCCCGGAGTAGAATGAATCGCCGGTGGCGGAGGCGGCCTCGTGCAGTCCGGCGAAAGCAAAATTGGAAGTGTAGAGCAGGTCGCAAAGCGCGTCGCCGTTCTGCTGGATGAGCGGGGCTTCGCTCGTGCCGTATGCCTCGTTTGTCCGGGGCGGACCGTAGGCGCCATGGCCGGCGGAACCCACCTCCTCGGCGATGGCGCCGCAGGCATCCTGCCGCGCCAGCAGTTCCCCGGTCATGACGCGCAGCCAGCGGCGGTGCAGGTCGTTGTCGTCCACGCGCACCAGCCAGGCCAGCGGAAACAACATGCGCGCCCGTTCCTGCTGGATCCCGTTCGCCCAGCGCCATTCGTCCGGGTAGGCTTCCATGGTCAGGCGGATCGCGGTGACGGCCCTGTCAAGGAAAGGCTTGAAGCCGGTATGGCGATAGGCCCAGAGGAAAGTCGCCCACAGCCAGCTTTCGTAGTGCGGGGCGTAATTAGCGCGCTCCGTTTCCCAGAAATATCGCCAGCCCTTTTCCTGGAGGTCGCGCTCGTCGAGCGAGTTGTTCCGAAACCCGAGCGGGCCGGTTGTGCGCAAATTCGCAAGCAGGCATTTCAGGAGCGGTTTGTCCCAGCGGTCGGTATGCAGCAGGGCCGAGGCGGCCATCGTGCCGAGCATGGAGCGCGCGTTGTCATCGCCGTAATAGACGCCGCTTGCGGGCGGCTGCGACATCCAGGGTATCAGGCCGTAGGACGGGCTTTCCGGGTTCGCCCGCGGTCCCTTGGCGAAGATGGAGTTGAAATAGATGAAGTTATTTAGATTCCCGGCCAATTTGGATGCGCCTTTATCATCCGCCAGCGTCCCGGCGAAAGCCATCGCCATCGAAGTCTCGCCCATGCAGTCGTTGCGCACATGATAGCGCCAGTCCTGGGTGCCGTCCGGGTAAATCTTTGAACTGGCGCCCTCAATCATGCCGCAAGAGCCGTCGCCGACCGGCCGGGTTTTTTCCGGTCCCGGTCCGGTTCCATCGTGAAATTTTTCCAGGCGTTGTTGGGCCTCGTCCTGCCAGTCGGGGTGGATGAACAGCCTGGCCTTGCCGAACCACCGGACCCCGCGCCGGAAGGCCTCTTCCTCGACATCGCGCGGAAGGGTCGTATCGGCCGGATAGGATGGACGAACTGTCGGCGTCCAGCGCAGTTGCGGGAGTGTCCGCCCCGGGAGAAGCCAGCCGAGAATCCACTGCCAGACCCTTGCCCATGCATCCGGCGGAGCGTATCGGCCTGTCATAAATTGGCTTAGCTTGGTGGTTGCCACCAGGAGATTGCCGCTTGGATGTTCAAAGAGGATAGGGGCGGCATTGCCGGGCAGGCCGAAAACGGCAGTGTCAAATCCGGCAACGCGCGCCAGCGCGATGTGCGGGTTATCCGCCTTGACGTCAACAAAACGGCAGCCGTGGATCATCAGTATCCGCAATTTTTTCAGTTCCGGGCCAAAGGTGTCCGAGGACACAACCGCGCGCTCCCATCCGGATTTTCGCGTTTCACCGGCTTTCGTCATTCCCGTGCCGGGTAACCGCGCGGGGAATTCAACGTAAAGTCGCGCGCCTTTCGCGGCGGCATTTTCCAGGAGGGTTGTGTCCAGCTCCGTGGTCTTCTCCGGATAGCCGTCGGCCAATATGATAATCCCCGCGCCCTTGCCGGCCTTCGCGATTGCTTCCCGCGCGGAAGCGCAATGCTCGAAATCCACCTTGTTTTGCCGCAGAACGGAACACAAATCATTGCTATGGTCGCCGACCAGCGTCAGGTTCATTTGTCAGTTCCTTTTTCTTCAATGCAGTACAGGTTCGCGTCCGCCCTGAAGTACATCCGCCGGCCCTCAAAGACCGGGCACGACATCGTGATTTCCTGGCGCGCCCACCATTCCCGCGCGCCGTAAATGAATTCCACACGGTTCTTCGCGACCTGCTTGTACGTGCGGCCCGACTCGATGACAAGGCAGGTTCCCTGGTTGCCGAAGATGTAGATATACTTGCCGGCGAGCGTCGGGCTGGACGAGGCGCCGCCCCGGCCGGGACCGAAGTTGTGGTGCATGTACAGGTCCAGATCAAGCGTCTTCTGGTAGAGCACTTCTCCTTTTTCCACATCCACGACCGTTAGGACGCCGTCCTGGTCCACGCAGTACATAAGGCCTTCATTGAGCAAGGGCGAGGCATTGTAGTAGGTATTAAAGAACTTGACGGGAAACTTCCCGGTGTCGAAGGCAATCTTTTTGACAATCTCCGGCAGTATTTTATCCCCGGCCGGTTCCGGAAGCTTGATGGCCGTGACGCCGCCACTATTGGAGGCGATTTTATATATCACACCGCGATCGACAACAGGACTTGCGATCCGGTTGTCGCCGAATTTCCAGAAGTCCGCACAGAGCATCTTGCCGTCGCTCACCCGCGCGAAATCGCCGTTCAGGAAATAGGCCACCTTGTCATTGCCGGCCGGCAGCACGCAACCGGTCCCGCGAAACACGCAATATGTCAGGCTGTCGCCCGTGAGCAGGTAGCGCGGCCGCTGCCAGGCCACCGCGCCGGTCTTCGCGTCCAGCGCGCGCAGGTTGCCGAAATAGACGATCAATTTGCCGTCCACCAGCAGCGGTGAAGAGGTGTAACCGTGTTCCACGGTCGGGTGGCTTTCGAGCGTGAGCCACTTGCGGTTGCCTTCAAAATCATAGCAGACAACCAGGCCTGAGCCGAAAGCCGCGTAGACGCGCTGTCCGTCGCTGACCGGGGAGGGGGCGCTGTAGCCGGCCTCGCTGCCGTCGGCCATGCGGTATTTTTCCTTGTTCACTTTGACAACGCCCTTGTAGAGTAGGGTCTCTATATTCCCGCGCTCTTTCAGCGTATCCGGCAGCGGCGATGCCACCCAGGCGTCATCCAGTTCCCTGAGTTTTGCCGCGAGCGGTTCCAGTTCCTTGAAAAGGTCCGGGTTGGCCTTCTTCTCCTCCTCCGTCGCCGCGTCAAAGTAAGTGCTGGAACGGACCCAGAGGATCCTGCCGTCCGCCTTGTTCAGGCAGCACAGGCGGCCGCCCTCGGCGATGGCAAAAATCTTGTCCCCGACAATCAGCGGCGAACTGTGGCCCGCGGCCGGAAAGACGGCGGTCCAGGCGATATTCTTGCTCTCGTACTCGCCGGGAAGGGCGCCGAAGATCACCGGGCGCATGTAGCCCTTGGCGCTGATCTTGATGACCAGCCGGTTCCAGCCTTTTACCGGGTTGAGCTGCAAGCGCACGGTGGAATTGGCGGCGGGGTTCCAGTTGTAGATCATTTTGCCGTTGAGCCAGATTTGAGTCATCCCCCCGTGCATGTAATTCAGGATGAGCGGCTGGCCGCCGGGGGAGCATAAGTTCGCGCAGGCGTAGGCGACGACCGGGTTTGTTTTACCGGCAAGGTCAAACAAGGTCGCAAGGTCAAGGCAGGATGTTTCCAGCAAAACCTTTTTCCAGGCGTTTTCCCCGATTTTGTCGTTCTCGGCCGGATTGAGATCGGCTTCCCCGCTGATGAGTTCATTCGTGAAATTCCTGCCCTCCGGCGCCGGCAGCGGTCCCAGAACCATCCATTCGCGGATGACGCCGTCGGGTATCGGTTTCCCCTTGTCGCCCTCCTTTGGCTTGGCGGACTGGGCGCATAATTCCTTCACCGATTTCGCCACGCGTCCCCAGTGAAGCGGCGGCTCGGCCGCCGGATATTTCCCGGAACCATCCCCGCGCCAGCCGATCGGTCGGTCCGGCGAAGGGCGGAAATCCGGGGAACCCAATTGCGCCTCTCCTGCCGCAACACCTCGGACAGCGTGGATTAGGAGAACAAACGCCAGGCCGGTTGCCAAAGTCATTGTTTTGGTCATGTTCCAAATGATCATAGTAAATAATCCCCCTGTTATTTTTCAGCGGAAACCGCGGATGACGCCACGACGGATGTTTTCATAAGTGTCCTTACCCGGATGCGCCGGCGGACGTCCAAATTTTTTTGAAAACTATTCTTTCTGCATCTCCCCGTCAATCATATTCAGTCCGCGGGGTGAAGAATAACATTGACACGCTTGGCGGAGGGGGTAGCATCTGAAAATTATTTCACAGAGTAGGCTTGGGAATAAACCACGCGGAATAACGGAAGGATCGACAATGAAAATCAATTCCAACCTCATGAAGACAATGATCCCGGCACCCGTCCTGGCGCTCATTTTTCTAACCTGCGGCGTTCGCGGCGCTGTCGCGGGACAGGCGCCGCTCGGATCGCCTGATTTCCGTCCTTCCCCGGAACAGCCGGTCGGCTGGCGTATGGACGGCACTGGAAAATACCCGGCCGCCAATCCGCCCGTGCATTGGGGACGGGTTGACAAGAAAATGCTGGGGATCAAGTGCTTGGCCGCCGTGCCGAAGGACCAGTCGGGCAAGGACGCGACGCCTGTCTCGGTCGGATTTTTCAGCGAGTGGCTCGTGGCCGGGCCGATCAGTTGTTCCGACACGGACGCCGTGAAGGCGATCACCGGCCAATTGCTGCCGGGGGAGGCTGATTTCGCGCCGGTGGCGGGGGATAAAATCGGCGACACAACCTGGAAGCTTGTCAAGGTTGACGACTCATACGTGGACTTATGGAAAGCGGTCGGCCCGATGACCAGTAACCAGCTGGCCTACGCGCAATCGTGCCTCTACGTTGAGAATCCGGTCAAGGTTTATGCGCACCTGAAACACGTCCAGGGCGCGGCCTTCTGGTTTAACGGCAAACAGATGTACGCCAACAAGGACATGCAATCCTGGTGGCATTTTGCCCATGGCCCGGTGATCCCCCTGGAGTTGAAGGCCGGCTGGAACCGTTTCCTGTTCAAAATTTCGGAGACCAAGGCGGAAGGCTGGAAGCCGCAATGCTACCTGCGCTGCCGTTTTTGGAGCGCCGGGGAGCCGCATGAATACCAGGAGAAAAATATCGCCTGGATAACGACGATGCCCGGAATCAGCCTGTCAATGCCGATCATTGTCGGCGACAAAATTTTCACCACGGCCTATCCTTGCAGCCTGGTCTGCGTGGAGAAGAAAACGGGAAAAGTCCTCTGGGTGCGTCCAAACAGCATTTACGACGCCCTCACGCCGGAGGAGCGCAAGGAAAATCCAGAGGCGGCCGCCAAGCTGGACGGCATGGCTGAGAAACGCGATGCTTATTACCGCAGTTACGTGGAAGGCACCCAGCCGGGCGAGCAGGCGGTCAAGGAACAGATGGCCCTGGAAAAGGAGATGGACAAATTAATCCTGGAGACGTGGAACGAAACATACAAGAAACTCCAGGAACCCACGGACGGGGAACAATGGTCCGTGGCGACGCCGGTCTCGGACGGCCAAAACATTTATGTCTGGAACACTTTCGGCGTGCGCGCCTGCTTTGACATGGCGGGCAAACGACGCTGGACCCGCTACAGCACTCCGCTCCCCCAGCACCACAACTGGTTCAACTCGCCGAACATAGCCGACGGAAAAATGGTGATCTATGACGGCAACATGACGGCCTTCAACCAGGCCGACGGTCTCCAGGCCTGGCAGATCGCCGGAAGCGCGATCGGCTATTTTCGCGGCCCGGGTCAGTTCGGGTCGTTCGTCAACTACCGGTTCAATTCGACCGATTACCTGTGCGGGGGCGGCGGGAATGTTTTCATCCGGGGCACGGACGGGCAGGTGAACTCCAATAAATTTTCCGGCGGATTCATGATAACCCCGGTGATAGACAAGGACCGCGTCATGTCCGGGTCCCGGGTCTTCGACATCAAGGCCGGCAGTTCCGGAGTTTCAGCCGTCTCGCGCGGCACAATGAAGCCCCTGGCCGAAAAGCCGATCAAGCCCCCGGGATACCAGGACATGTTCAGGAGCGTTTGCGGCTCCCAGGTTATACACGAAGGACTTGGTTACCAGGTCAGCGACGACGGCGTGCTGACCGTGTTTGACATCGAGCAGATGGCCGCGGTCTACCAGAAGGAACTGGCCGGCGACATCAACAGTTTCTCCCGTAATCCGTGGTGCAATTGGTGGGGTGGAAGCCCGACCCTGGCCGGCCCTTACATCTATGTCATGAGCCCCACCGGCATCACGATCGTCTTCAAGACCGGCCGGCAGTATGAGGAGGTCGCGCGCAACAAGGTGGAACATATCGTCAGGGGAGATGAATCGCAGGACACCAGGATGGTGAAAGGCGGCAGGGCGCTCGGCTCTTATTGTATCAACATCTACGGCAACACCTCCTATAAATTGCCTTACATTGTCGAGCAGCAGGAATCCACCATCGCCAGCGCGCCGGTTTTCGAGGGGAAACGCATGTATTACCGCGGACAGGAAAACCTGTACTGCATTGAAGAGCGGTAGTTTTCATTTCTTGACGAACTACAATTGTAGCGCCGCACGGTGTGCGGCGAACTTGGGTTGCGGGCATAGCCTGTTTCAGGAATAAACCCGCGCGAGCGATTGCCGGCAATCGGCCGGAGCCTTAAAACGGCCATCCCTTGAGCTTGAAATCCAGCGGATAGATACCGGCGCGCTTCCTGAACCAAAAACAGAAATGCGAGGCGGAGGCGAAGCCCAGCTTGAAGCCTATTTCCTTGACCGACATTCCGGTTGTCTGGAGCAGTTCCCTGGCGGATTCCAAGACCCTTCTTTCAAGATATTTGCGGGGCGTCATCCCGATGTTTTTGAGGAAAAGCCGGTCAATTTGAACTTTTCCCAGCCCGGCGATTTTTTCCAGGTTGCCGTAAGGAATTTTACCCGTGAAGGAGAGGCCGTCAATCATCTTGATGGCACCCGCCACCCGGCTGTCCATTTTATCGGGAATAAACGGCTCCACGCCGTTCTTGATCATGACGGAGGACCAGCGGGCGAGCCATTGCCAGAATTTTGCCTGCGAAGCGGAATGTTTCCCGAAGTCCATGAATCCGTCCTCGCGCCACCAGGGGAACGTCAGGCGTCCGCCGGAAACATTCAAAAGATCCAGCGCATGTTTCTCAAGTTCCGGCGCGGATGACGACCGGAAGGAAACCAGTTTTTTCAGCGGAAAAAGCGGGCTGTAATTCGGCCATTCAAGCTGGAAGCACATGGAAAGAATGGCCGCATCGCGCGAAAATAACTGCGATCTTTCCACGTTGAGCGGAGGAATCACCCAGGACCCGCCGCCGATTACGATTGGTTCATGTCCGGGCCATGAAACTTTCACGTGCCCGCGCCTGACAAGCCAGGCCGAATAATTCGGCGAGCTGAACTTCCTGCTGCCTGTTTCAGGGACAGCCTCGTCATATATCCACAGCAACCGGCTGTTGAGCCTGAGCCAGTCGTCCTGTTCAAGCGCTCTGCCTGCCATTGTGATTCCTCCTTAAGGCGGCATATAGCCGCAACCAAATTTATTTATCGCCGTTCGTTGTTCATAGCAGTGCGAATTTCGTTGGGAAAATACGTCCTCCTTCGTCTCGCTACAGCGGACTACGGAGGACAAGTCGGCGATACCGGCTTATCTGCCGGCTTGCCGCGTTCGCATAGAATCGAGTCTGATGCTTCACGCGGCGCACCGGCATCTAAACCGGTCTTGCCTTGTTTTTCCCAATCCGCACTGGCGGAAGCGAAATTCGCCCTGCGAGTCTGCCGCCCAATCCCGATTTGATATCGGGATTGAGCGGGACAAGAATTCTTTTTGTCATACGTTCCAACTTCTCCGCAAAAGTGTGTCATGCCTGCCCAGCCATGCCTTTGGCCTTACCCGCGACTTGGTAACTTGGCAAGTCACAGGTTTACCACGTAAAATGCGTGGCCAGGGTTTTAACGGAACGATCTAAATGACAAATATAAGCAATACTATGACAAAAAGGCAACATGTGTGTTGATTGATTTGTAACTGTTTTGATAATATAGTCTAACAAAAGAAATTGTTGGTTAATGATAATGAAAACGAAAAGTAGCATGCGGTGGAAAGTATGCCTGGCGGCGTTTTTATTGATTAGTTTGCTCAGGACAACGCCGGCGGTTGATTGGTATGTGGCGACGAATGGGACCGGCCTGGGGACAAATGGCTGGGCGAACGCCACCAACAATCTCCAGGGCGCAATAGACAAATCCGCGGCGAGCGACACGATCTGGGTCAGCAATGGGATATATGCCTCCGGCGGTGTCACGAATTACCCCGCCGGCTCGATCCTGACCAACCGGATTGCGATCACCAAGGCGATCACTGTCAGGAGCAAGGACAACAATCCGACAAATACGATCATCAGGGGCGCCTGGGCCTCGGACGGCAATACCAACGGCCCGAATGCTGTTCGTTGCGTTTATATGGCCGCCAATTCTTCCTTGATCGGTTTTACAATCACCAATGGCGCCACGTTGAGCGTGGAGAGCCTGTCCGGCTGCGGCGGCGGCGTGTATTGTCCCGCCATCACGACCCCGGTGATATCCAATTGCATCATAACCGGCAACTCGGCCTACGGCGGATTGGCCGGCAACTATGGAGGTGGTGGAGTATGGTATGGCACGTTGCATAACTGCTCGCTGATCGGCAATATGACATATGGCGCGCCTGCTCTTAATGCCACCCATGGCGGCGGCGCGGCGTACAGCATCATGGTTAACTGCACGTTGACCGGCAACCTTGGAAAGTACGGCGGCGGTGGCCGCGGCTGCGTTTTGTCTAATTGCACGCTTACGGCCAATACGGCGCGCGCTGGTGGCGGGGCATATGGTGGCACCCTGTATAACTGCTCGGTGATTAGCAATCAGGCGACTGAAAACTATGGCGGTGGCGTTCACTCTTGCATTTTGTATAACTGCACGTTGACCGGCAACAGGGCGTCAGACAGCATGGCCGGCGGCGGGGCGTATGACAGCACTTTGTATAACTGTTTATTGACTGGCAACCATGCCGGTTATGGCGGCGGCGCCGGATCATCAGCCGCAAGCAAGCTGTATAATTGCACACTGGTCGGTAACAAGGCGACCGGCGGCACCGGCGGCGGCGGAGTGTATGGCGGCACTCTGTCTAATTGCATCGTATATTTCAATTCCGGCGGCGCCAGCATCTCAAACTGGACCGGATGCACTTTCGTAAATAGCTGCACGGCGCCCGCCGCGGCCGGGGCCGGGAATATCACCGATGATCCGATGTTGCTGGATAAGGGCAGCGACTACGGGACGAACCATGTTGCCGGTAATTACCGCCTTTCAGGGCGCTCGCCGTGCGTCAACGCCGGGACGAATCTTTCCTGGATGAGGGATGGAAGCGTCACGAGCAGGGATCTGGACGGCCGCGCGCGCATCCGCTACGGCACCGTTGACATGGGCGCCTATGAAAACATCCGGGCGGGCACAATTTATGGAGTGCGATGAATAAGAAAGACACATAGTTCCATTTAAACATATGGCGCTTTTGTAGAAGAAGAAAACAACGTGTCACATTGCTCGCCTGGGCGACTTGTCCACCATAGCCCTGTAGTATACGCTTCGCTTAACTACAGGGCGACGGCGGAAGCGCTTCCCCCTACGCGAAGCCGCTCCGGCGGGACATGGCGGCGGAGCCTGGTGACGCGCTACAAATAAACAACTGTAGCCCCGCACAGTGTGCGGGGAATCTGAAAATTCGGTCGCGGCTATATGCCACCTTGGATAGAAAGGAAAAAATGAAAAAGATTATTATGACGGCCAGTTTGGCGTTGGCACTTTTAACATTCAACATCTCAACAATCATGGCCAAAGATGCGGTTCTGGGTTCGCCCGATTTCCGAGTATCCGCCGAGCAGCCGGTCGGCTGGCGCGGGGACGGCACGGGAAAATATCCTGGCGCCAATCCTCCCGTGCATTGGGGGCGCAGCCTGAAGCAACTTGGCGACTTGAAATGCGCGGCCGCCGCGCCGAAGGACAATTCATCCGCCGGCGCAACCCCGGCCACGACGGGATTTTTCACGGAGTGGCTTGTGGCCGGCCCGTTTTCGTGCGCCGGTCTGACCAACGCGATCGCGCAGGAAGTGATGCCCGGGGAAGCGTCGTTCGCACCGCGGGAAGGCGACAAACTTGGCAACGCAATTTGGCAGATGGTCAAGGTGGAAGACTCCTTTATAGACCTTTTTCGCCCCTTGGGAATTATGACCAATGATCAGGCGGCGTATGCGCAGGCGTGCCTGTATGTTGAGAAGCCGGCCAAGATCTGGTTCCATCTGAACCATGCCAGGGGATTGGTGTTGTGGCTGAACGGCGCGAGGGAATACACCAATCCCGACACCCCCGTCAATAACGGAGGCGGCGACATGGGGCCCACCCTGGAATTGCAGCTTCAGGCGGGCTGGAACCGTTTCCTGTTCAAGTTGACGCCCCGTATGGGCATGGGCAATTTTGATTTTCCGAAAACGTGTTTTGTGCGCTGCCGGTTCTGGCCGTCGGAAGAACCGCGCGACTATGCTTCCACGAATATTTCCTGGATAGTTCGAATGCCGGGGCTGACCCAGGCCAACCCGATCATCGCGGGCGATTTCCTGTTCACCATGGCCCATCCCTACAACCTGGTCTGCGTTGACAAGAAGACGGGCAAGATCGTTTGGATCCGGCAGAACAGTCCCTACGATGCCGCCACGCCCGAGGAACGCAAGGCCAAGCCGGAAGTTTTCGCCAAGCTGGATCCGCTGGCGGCCAAGCGCGAGCTTTTCTATCAAGACTATTTGCTTGGAAAACAGCCCGACGAGGCCGCGGTGAAAGAAGAATCTAAGCTTGAAAACGAGCTGGACAAAATTATGCTTGAGGTGGACCGCGTGAAGTACAAGCGGCCCGACGAGCAGGGCGAGCCGGACTGGTGGACGATTCCGACGCCGGCCTCCGAAGGCAGCGGCGTTTTTGTATGGCTGACACGGGGAACAAGAGCCTGTTACGGCCTGGACGGCAAACGCCGCTGGATACGCTACGAAAGGCCGAAGTACCAGCATCATGGCTACTACAGCGCGCCGGTCATTGCCGACAGGAAGTTTGTCATTATGGACGGCACCATCACGGCCTTTGACCTCTCCGACGGCTCGGCGAAGTGGAGCGTGGGTCTTGAAAACGCGAGTAAAACCAAGGGCTGGCGGAATTGGGGCGGTTCGCTCAGCCGGGCGGTGTTCAAAGATACTGAATACGTCCTGTGTCCCGGCGGCAATATTCTCGTGCGCGCCCGGGATGGACAGGTCTTCGGCTCGCAAGGCTGGGGCAACTGGGTTTCCACGCCGATCTTTGAGGGGGATGCGGCATGGCAAAACTCTCCGGATGGTGTCCTTAAATATACGGTCGAGGCAACCACCAACAACGGCCTGGCGATCAAACAACCAGGGCAAAGCGTGAAATTGCCGGAGCAGTTGCCGTTGGGATTGAACTTCTACCAGGGCAAAAGTCTTGTGACGTCCCCGTTAATTTATGATGGCCTGGGGTATACCGTGAGCGGCGATGGAGTGTTGAAGGTTTTCGACGTGGTGACCATGGAAGGCGTGTATCAGAAGGAATTGCCGATTGATCTTTTTGCGGCCGCGCATCAACGCAGTTATTTCGGCGCGAGCCTGGCTCTTGCCGGCGGGCACATCTACCTGATGGGAGCGACCGGCGTGACGATAGTCATCAAGCCGGGGCGCACGTATGAAGAAGTCGCCCGCAACCGGATTCAATACCTTGCCAGAAGCGGCCGGGCGCTCGGCAACTATGGATATTGGTGCAACAGGAAGTACTGTCCCGAGTACCAGGACAATACCATGACCAGCACGCCTGTCTTTGACGGCAATCGCATGTACTTTCGCGGGGAGGAAAATTTGTATTGCATTGAGGAACAGGGGAAGAAACAGTAAACTTTCAATTTAACAATCAAAAGCTAACGGAGGTGACCATGAGTTCCCTGAAAGGAAAACAGATAATGAAGATTGACCTGAATTTTGCGAGGACGATAATCCCGGCAGCCGGCCTGGCCTTCGCGGTCTTAATGTGCGGCATTTCAACTTCGGCCGCGGCCAAGGACGCGCCGCTGGGTTCAAAGGACTTCCGCCCTTCGCCGGAACAGCCGGTCGGCTGGCGCGGGGACGGCACGGGGCATTTTCCCGGCGCCACGCCGCCCATGACCTGGAGCCTGAAGGACGGCAAGGGGACCAATATCGCCTGGCAGGTCCGGATGCCCCTTGACTCTCCCAGCTCCGTGATCGCGGTCGGCGACAAACTCTTCACCACCGGCAACGACTTCGAGCTAATTTGCGTGGAGAAGCGCACGGGCAAAATCCTGTGGGTCAAGCCGGTCAGCCCCTATGACGCTGCGACGAAGGAAGACCGGGAGGCCAACAAGGAGCTCTTTGACAACCTGGATAAAATGGCGCAAAAGCGCGATGAGCTCCTCGCGAAGATGCCGGCCGTCGCCGCCGCGGCGGTCTCCAACGAAATTTTCAAGCTGGGCGGTGAAATAACCAAGAACGACAGCGAGATGATGAAACTCCTTGCCGCGTCCGACAAGGTAAAATACAAGGGCCCCGGGATATCGGGCGAAGGCGGGTTCATGGGCACCACGCCGGCTTCGGACGGCGCTTTGGTCTACGCCTGGAACGGGTGGGGCGTTACGGCCTGCTTTGACCTTGAAGGCAACCGCAAGTGGATCCGCTTTGACAAGCTCGCCTGGCAGGAGCACGGCCATTACAGCTCGCCCCTTCTTTCCGGGGACCTGGTGATCATTTATGTCGGCCGGCAATACCTGGCGCTGGACAAGAAAACCGGCAAGGAAATCTGGAGAACGGATCATAAGGCGGGTCCGGGCGAGGGCGGCTGGTGGTTTGCCTCGCCGGTCGGCACAGTCATTGATGGTAAAAAAGTGATGGTGGGCGGCGACGGCAGCCTGATGACCATTGCCGACGGCGGCCGTTTTGCCAAGGGCGCCTGCTGGCATCCCAGCGTGGGATCGCCCGTGGCCGGTGGCGGGTATGTCTGCTGGCTGGATGGATATGGGTCATTAACCAGTCCGTTGCGTTACTATAAACTGCCCGAAAAAGCCGACGCGCCGTTCAAGCCGGCCATCAAGGGCGCGGCCCTGGAAGTGCCCGAAACCGCGCGCCACGTGGTGCCTTCGCCGCTTTATCACGACGGTTTGATTTATGTCTGCGGCAACAGTACGACCATCACCCGCGGCGGCGGCAAGCGGGGAGTGGAAGAGAACATGATATTGTTCGTCTGCGATGTCTTGACGGAAAAGGTCGTTTACAGCAAAAATCTCGACTTCGGCAATGAGCCCTTGCGCAATGACCGGCCCTATGGCTGCGGGATGGCCGCCTCGCCGGCCATTGCCGGAGGGAAAATATTCCTGGTCGGCAACTTCGGGACGACCTTGATCCTTGAGCCGGGCCGGGAATACAAGGAAGTCGGACGCAATACCATCGACCAGCGCATCAGTTACTACTATAAGGAAGACAGGATGGAGGGGACGGTAGGTAACCTGTTTTTTGACGGCAACAAGATTTTCTACCGGGCGCAGAGGCATCTTTACTGCATTGGCGAGCCGGAAGGGACCAGCGAAAAATGAAACGCGGCGAAATGCCAGAGTTGGCGCTGATTCCCGAGCCGCAGGAAGTCCGGGCGGCCGGAGGTTTTTGCCGCCTCTCCCGGGGAATCTCAATCGTGCTCGCTCCCGATGCCCCGGCTGAAGACCGGTTCTCGGCCGGGTACCTGGGCCGCTGCCTGCGCTCCGAGTGCGGGCTGGAGGCGCGTGTGGCGAAAGGCCGGTCCGGTCCGGGACGCGTGAAGCTCATCATCAAGCGCGGCAGTGGACGCCCGCCGCAGGGCTATGGCTTGACCATTCAACCGCGACAAATCGTCCTGGAGGGCGGCGATGCCGCCGGCGTCTATTATGCCATGCAGACCCTGCGACAGTGCTTGCGCCGGGAAGGCGACGCCGTCATGGCCCCGTGCCTGGAAATCAACGATTGGCCCGACCTGAAATATCGCGCCATTCATTACGACACCAAGCACCACCAGCCCACCGCTGCCTATGTTCGGGACCTCATCCTCCAACTCGCGTCCTGGAAAATAAACGTGCTGGTCTGGGAATGGGAGGACAAGTTCGCCTACCGCCGTCACCCGGAAATCGGCGCTCCCGGCGCCTTCACGCCGGGCCAGGTGCGCGCCTTTGCCCGCCTGGCGCTCAAGCATCACGTCCAGCTGGTGCCGCTCGTCCAGGGACTCGGGCACGTGTCGTTCATCCTCAAGCATCCCCGGCACCGGCATCTGCGGGAGATTTCCGATTCCAACTGGGAATTTTGCCCGCTGAAGGATGGCTCGTTACGCCTTCTCTTTGATCTCTGGGACGAGGCCATCGCCGCCACCCCGGGCAGCGAGTTTATTCACATCGGCTGCGACGAGACTTACGAACTGGGCCAGGGCGCGGAGTGCGGATGCCAGGCGCGGGCCGGGGTGGCGGGGAAGGACGAGCTGATGCAGGACTTTCTCAGCCGCTGCGTCGCGCACGTGGAAAAGCGCGGACGGAAAGCAATCTCGTGGGGCGGCCAGTGGCAGGCCGGAGCAAAACACCCGGCCTCGGAGTCCATGGTCAGCGTGGCTTTCGGCGATAATGAAAGCTTGGCGGCGGCGCGCGCCGCCGGGCGCGCGCTCTGGACTTACGCGCCGAACCCCGGCATCACCCCGCTTTTCCTGCCGCATTTTCCCTGGGTGCAGCGGTCCATGTGGCAGAACGAGCCGGGATGCGAGCGGCAGGGGACGTTCAAAGAGACGGCCTCAATCGCCGCCGCGGCGCGGACCGGGGCCGTGGAGGGCGCGATCATTACATCGTGGGACGACTCGGGCCTTCACACCCGGATGTGGATGGGGCGTTTCGTCTGCGGGGCGGAATTCTCCTGGAATGCCCGAGAACGCGATATTGCCGGCTGGACGCGCCGGTTTTTCCTGCGCTATTTTGGCCCGGAGGGCCGCGACCTGCCGGAACTTTATGCGCTTCTGCAAAACTCGGCGGAATTTTATTACGACACTTTCCAGCGCAACGTGTGGCATCACGGCGACGTGGGCAAGATCCACCTTCCGGATTTCCCGCGCGCCGGCCTTGAGATCAGCAATTTCTGGCGAAACCGTTACCGGGCGCTGACCCAACGCGCGCTCCAGGAACAGCACGCCCTTCTCCGGGCGGAGGCGATCATTGCCGACAACCTCTCGCGCGGCGCGCGGAATCGCCACGACCTTGAGTTGATGCGGTCCGTCGCGGAACTGATGCGCCACAATGCCGGGCTGATCCTGATGCTCGGGGAACTGGAACACGCCGTTTGCCTGGCGTCCGGGGAACATTTTTCCGACCGGCGCGCGGCGCTGGGGCATCTGCGCCGGGCCGCGCGGATGATCGGCGATCACCTCGCCGACCGCGAGCGGGTCTTCTCCGGCCTTGTCCGTCTCTGGGAACGGACCCGTTTGCCCAAGGGACTGTCCTTGCCCGGCCGGAGATATTTGCACGCCCGCGACCGGGCGCGGCACTTTGCCAACCGCACCGCGGACATGACTTACCTGATCCTGGATGAGCAGTTGCTCGATTTGGAGGGATACCGCTCGCGGCTGAAACGTTATATCGCCGCGTACCGGAAAAACATAACTCCTCAGTTATGAGGGCAGGTTGTGAACTTCAATACTGTCATTCCCGCGAAAGCGGGAATCCAGTATTGCTTTTTCAGGATTCCCGATCAAGTCGGGAATGACAATTAGCCCACATTAACTGAGGAGTTCTAAAAAACAAGTAAATCCGTTTCCGAGCGGTGTGAAGAAATGAACAACATGAAAGGGAGATGAATAATTATGAAAATTGACCCGAACAAGACGAGAAGAACGATCCAGGCCGCCGGCCTGGCTTTCGCGGTTTTAATCTTCGGCGTTTCAACAACGGTCGCGGCCAAGGACGCGCTGCTGGGTTCGCCGGACTTCCGCCCGTCGCCCGAACAGCCGGTCGGCTGGCGCGGGGACGGCACGGGAAAATTTTCCGGCGCCACCCCGCCCATGAACTGGAGCCTGAAGGACGGCAAGGGGACTAATATCGCCTGGCGGACCATTATGCCATTTGACTCTCCCAGCTCCGTGATCGCGGTCGGCGACAAACTCTTTGCCACCGGCAACAACTATGAATTGATCTGCGCGGATAAACTCACGGGTAAAATCCTGTGGGTCAAGCCGGTCAGTCCCTATGACGCCGCGACGAAGGAAGAACGCGAAGCGAACAAGGAGGTCTTTGACAAGCTGGACCAGCAGGCGCAACAGCGCGATGCGCTCCTTGCGAAAATAACCGATCCCGGAACGAATGGAGTTTTCCAATTGGGCGGGGAAATATCCAAGATTGACGGGGTGATGAATGGCGAGGTGATCAAACTCCTCGTCGCCGCCGGCAACTTGGACAAGAACTATAAGAGCGGAATAGGGGGTGAGGGCGGATTCATGGCCGCCACCCCGGTCTCCGACGGAAAATTTGTTTTTGCCTGGAACGGCTGGGGCGTGACGGCCTGCTTTGACCTTGACGGCAACCGCCAATGGATCCGTTATGACAAGCTTGTGCCGCAGGAACACGGCCATTACGGTTCACCCCTGCTGGTCGGCGACCTGGTGATCACTTATGTCGGCCGGCAATACCTGGCCTTTGACAAGAAAACCGGCAAGGACGCCTGGAGAACGGACCTCAAGGGCGGTGCCTGGTGGTTTGCCTCCCATGTCAGCTCGGTCATTGGGGGTGAAAAGGTGTTCGCCGCCGGCGACGGCAGCCTGATCCGCGCCTCGGACGGTGTCTGTTTTTCCAAGGGCGCCCTCATACATACCGGCAAGGGATCGCCGGTGTTCGGCGGCGGATTTGTTTTCTGGATGGAGGGCATGGGCGGCGTCAGCACAGCGAACAACGGCAGCCCGGTGCGTTATTATCAATTGCCCGAAAAGGCCGACGCGCCGTTCAAGCCGGTAATCAAGGGAACAGCCTTGGTCCCGCCCGACGGCGGACGCCACGTGGTGCCCTCGGTGCTTTATCACGACGGGTTGCTTTATGTCTGCGGCAACAATCCGATCATGCCTAGCAAAGGTAAACCGGCGCTGGGTCCCCAAATGTTGTTATTCGTCTGCGATGTCCTGACGGAAAAGGTCGTTTACAGCAAAAATCTCGACTTCGGCAATGAGCCGTTGCGCAATGACCGGCCCTATGGCTGCGGGATGGCCGCCTCGCCGGCCCTGGCCGGGGGGAAAATATTCCTGGTCGGCAACTTCGGGACGACCTTGATCCTTGAGCCGGGCCGGGAATACAAGGAAGTCGGACGCAATACCATCGACCAGCGCATCAATTACTACTATGGGAACAATACGCTTGAGGGGACGGTGAGCACCCCGTTCTTTGACGGCAACAATATCTTCTACCGGGCGCAGAGGTATCTGTATTGCATCGGCGGCCCGGGAAAATAATTCGCTTCCCGGCCATAAACTGGTAAGGTGTCCTTTGAAAGGAATAATCATATGCAACTGCGGGGGAGAATACTGGCCATGATCACTGTCCTGGGAATTGGGGCAATTTGCGCGTCCGGGGCGGATGCCCCGCCGTCCGGCGTGGGCCGCGTAAAAAGCATCGTTGATTTTGAGGATGCTTCCATCTGGAAAAGCGAAAATCATTCGCCGTTTGAAGTTTCTGCCAGGCACGTCACACAGGGCAAAAAGTCGCTGAAGGTTTATTACACCAACAAGCCCGAGTGGTCCAATATCCTGACGGACAAGATGCCTTCCGACTGGACCGGGTTCAGGTATCTGAACGTTGACGTCTTCCTTGATGGCCAGCTGCCGGCCGAGTTCGGAATCTGGATCCGCGACAAGGCGTTCCATAAGGCCGAATCATCGTTCATCCTCGGCCCGGGGGTCAATACGCTCACCATTGACCTGGATGATCTCAAGAACCGGGTTGAATTGGACCGCGGCAACGTGGCGTTCATCTGCCTCTACAAGAATTGCCCGCAAGAGATCATGGTCTATATTGACAACATGTACCTTTCCGAGAACCCTCCCGTGATTCCTAAGGCCGCCATGGTAAAAATGCCCTACAAGGAACTCCTGGTCAACGGATCGTTTGAGGATCTGCAAACGCCCGATGCCCTGGGCAATCCGTTCAAATGGTGGAACGCCCGGCGCTGGGAAGGGCGGAGTTTCCTGGGGAAGGGAGAGAAGGCCGTTTATTCCGGCAGCGCCTCGGCGATGCTTGACGCCAGGGGCCCGTGCAAAATCGGATTTTTCTCGCCGCTCATCCCGGTGCAATATCCCACCCGCCTGAAACTGACCGCCTACGTGCAGAGCCAGGGCCAGGGCGTGCCCAGCATATTGGTGACGGATTCCGGCGAGCGACCCCTTCCCGACGCGGTCATGACCTTGCCGGGCACCTACGCCTGGACGAGGGCGGAGCTGGTGTTTGACGTGCCCGACAAGTGCCCCGCCGTGAAAGTCTTCATCCAGTTGTCCGGCAAGGGCCGGGGCCGTGTCTGGGTGGACGATGTGAGCCTTACGGGAATGGACCTTGACGCCAAGTGCGGCGTAACGCTGGCCGAGACCGGGCGGGAAATGAAGGCTGATCCGCCGCTGGTGACGGAAACGCCGGAGCAGGGCGCGCGCCGCGCCGAGGCGGAGCAGGCCCTGGCGGAGTTGAAAACCGTCGTGGCGGAGGCCAAGACCAGGGGCGTTGAAACTCTTTACGACGAGATTCCAATTGTTTTAAGCGCTCTTGCCTTTAATGTGCGCTGGGATTTGCCAAACCATCTCGGACAGCGCGGGACGAACGCGGCCTACATTCTTCAATCCAGCCAAGTGGCCGCCCGGCGCCTGAAGGACATCATGGCCGGCAAGGCGCCGGACATCAAGGTGCCGCCCCACCCGGACTTCACGAAACTAAAATTGAAGGGACGCTACTTCTGCGAGGGCGACGAGCCGAAAATACTTTTCTCAATGCAGTATCATAACTCCGGCGAGCTGATACGTTGGTTTTCCCCGCGGACGCATCATTACAGCATTTCGGCCGTCGGCGCGAGCCGCTACGACGTGCAGAGCACGCCGGTCTGGGAGGCCTACCAGAAATATCCCGAGACCCACCGCGTCTATGACGGCGGCTGGTGCGGACACATCATCTGCGACCAGTACTCCGCGGGCGGCAGCAGGGAGCGTTGCGTCATTAACCTTGATAGCCCGAAGATGCGCGAGGCCATCGCCAAATCCATTGCCCGCTACGGCCAGCGCCAGGGCGTCAAGCCCGGCAACCTTTACGTGAACGTCGGTTTTGAATATTCTTACGTGAATTACGACGTTTATTCCGCCGACCTCTTCCGCCAGTGGCTCGGGCGCAAGTATGGGAGCGTGGAAAAACTCAATGCCGTCTGGAAGACGGCCTTCAAGGATTTCAAGGAGATTAACCTGTCGGAGTATGCGCCGGACAAGACGGAACCCAACCCGGCCAAGTATTACGACTTCGGCGATTTCAACCTCTGGCGCTTCACGGATTACATGAAATGGGCCAAGAGTGAAGTCAACAAGGCCGCGCCGGGCCTCCCGCTGACGACCGGCGGCGGCGAACCGTTCGGGAGCGGATTCTGGCGGCAGGGCATTGACGAGGAGGGCCTGATCCGCGACGGGGTCAACGACATATTCCTGTCGGAAACCGGCAGCCGGGCGCTGGGCGTAACGAGCGTGATGGATTTGCAGCGGCACCTCGTCTCCCGTCCGGTCCCCATCCTTGACCCGGAATATCATGCCTTGCCGAACACCTGCTTCCTCATGTTCCTCCACGGCTGCGGAATGATGGATTACTGGTGGTGGCCGCCGGGTGAAGGGGAGTTTGACAACAGCGCCTTGCGGCATTCCGCGACAATCTCACTGGAGGAAGTGGGCACGGTCATGCGCACGGCCCTGGATGTCCGCCGCCTCGCGAAACAGATCGCGCCGTTCCCGGATGCCCCGGCCGAAATAGCCCTTTTATATCCACGCGCCACCCTGATCCAGCTCGATCCCCGGACCCAGGGACACAAGACGCCCTATGCGCTGGAGATGGAGAAGACCTACCAGGCCGCGGTGCGGCTTGACGCGCCGGTCGGTTTCGTTTCCTCGCGCCGCGTCCGCGAGAATATCCCGGCCAACTTCAAGCTGGTCGTCATCCCCGGCTGCCGCTACGTGGAAGAGGATGTCTTTGTCAGGCTTAAGGAATGGGTCGCCGGCGGCGGCACATTGCTCATTACGCCGACCTCGCTCGTGGCCGACGAATACAACCGCAAGCGCGATTACCTGGGGAACCTCGGCCTGGAACTGCTTGCCGAGGAACTGCCCGAGATCAAGGCCGGGGAAGCCAAGCCGGGCATCGCGCAGACCGGCGAGCTGGATTTCATCCAGGGACCGGTCGCCAAGACGATCGTCTCAAAGGAACCCAAGCGCACGGTTGCCGTCAAGAAGAGCGGATTCCTGGCCGCCGCGCCGGAGAACCTTGACGCGGCGGGCGTCATCCAGAGCGTGAAGGCCTCCGCGGATTGGCAGGTCATGGCAACCTACGCGGGAAGCGGGGAGCCGGCAATCCTCTCGCGCCCGGTCGGCAGGGGGCGCGTCATATACCTTGCGGCCCAGCTCACGGTGGACAGCCGCCGGGCGCTCCTGGACCGGTTGATGGATGACTTGCGTTTCCAGCGTCCGGTCCGGGCCTTCACGCCGGACGGCGGCTACCCGCCGGGCGTTGAATCGCGCACCGTGTCCGCGGAGGGCGCGCTCCTGACCTACCTGGCCAACACCACCGGCAAGAGTGTGGAGGTTAAGTTGACCGCCCCGGCAGCCACCCCGATCAAGGCGATCTGGAATTACAACGCCGCCGCGAAGGAAGATAGCCCGACCATGACCCTCGCGCCGTATGAGACCAGGATCATGAAGATTGAAATCAAGTAGTGAATATTAACCAAAAAGGAACTCATGCAATATAATCGCGCTTGTCTCGCTCTTGTTCTTGCCGGATTAATCGCCCCGGGCGGGCTTCTGGTGCAAAACGCCGCGGCAGCCGGGCGCGAGGTCCCGGATGGCAATTCTTCCGCCGCGAAAAAAACAACGGTCATCACCACCACCACGACCACGATCAAGACCGGCGACCTTGAAATGGAAGAAACGGAATATTATCCGCCCTGGATCGGGGCGGCGATCAAGATCGGCACGCTTGGCCCGGGAGTGGAAGTAACGGTCGGGGTGGTCGAATCATATCTCAACCTGCGCGTGGGTGGCAATTACCTGCCGCTGCGGTTCACCACTACCATCCATGACCTGGAATACAAGGTGGATGTCAAATGGGCTTCCGTGCCGCTGATGCTGGACTGGCATCCGTTCGGCAACAATTTCCGGGTCAGCGGCGGCGTGCTTTATAATCGCAACCGCGGCGATCTGGACGCCACGCTGAACGCCGTCCAGAAGATCGGCGAGCATTTTTACACGCCCGAGGAAGTCGGCACTTTGAGCGGCTCGGTAAAATTCAATAATTTCGGGCCTTATGTCGGCATCGGGTTCGGCAACGCCGTCGGCGGCCCGGATACCGCCTGGAATTTTGTCTTTGACCTGGGCGTCGTGTTCCAGGGCACGCCCAGCGTCAGTCTGAGCGCGGACGGCACCAAGTCGCAAGACGCGACTTTCCTCGCGGACCTCCAGGAGGAAGAGGACGACGCGCAAAACCAGGCCGACAAATTCCGGTTCTACCCGGTGCTCAGCATCGGCGTTTCCTACCAGTTTTAATTCTGATGTGTAGAATTTTAAAAATGGTAGGGCGAGGCGTCCCTGCCGAGCCGTTCTGAGATCGGCTCACCCTGAGGGTTCGCCCCACCTGTAGAACAGTTGCCGACAAAGATGTAACTATAATGTATTGTTAATCCATTTTTAACCCGGCCAAAATCATCCGTTTTTGACCGGCGCTATAATGTCATTCCCGTGAAAACGGGCCTGCCCGAGCTCGGCCAGGGAATCCAGGTCAGAATAAGTAGTCCGACGAAATAACAGGGTTTGGTGGCATGCGTCTGGAAATGAGCGTAATCCCCGGACTCCCTGCCTTAATTGCCGCGGTTCGTGACGTTACCAAACACATGGCGATAAATGGACACTATGTTTGGTAACTTGACATCAATTGCCAGGCTGGGTATGTTTATTGCCAAGGATGTTAGTTAAGAGGTCTTTATGGCGATCAAGGAATTACTAAAAGAAGAGCTGGGCAACTCGCTCCGCATGGAGCGGGATTACCGGCGCGCATTGGGCAAACTGCCTCGCGGATGCGTGGTCAAAAAGATCATCCGCGGACGGGCTTACTACTATCTTGCGTACCGTGAAAAGAACCGCGTAAGGTTTCTATATAAAGGCCGCAATATGGAGGAGCGGGAGATAGCCAAGTATCGGAACGCCAGGCAGTTTCGCGTGCAGTACCGCAAGCTCCTCTCTGATGTGCGAAAACAAATTGTTTTTATGAGGAAGGCGCTCCGTGCAAAACAAGCAGTATGAGTTATGCCTGAATGTGCTCAGCAAGCTGGAGGCAGCCGGGGTGCTTCAAAATCTAGTCCTGGTCGGAAGCTGGTGTCTTGTTCTATACCGCGACTATTTCCGGGATGTCGGCGCTGTTCCTGCCGTGCGTACGCGCGACATGGATTTCCTGGTGCCATCCGTGGCGGCAATCCGCAAAACGGTGGATGTCCCGGAGCTCCTGAAAGGCCTTGGGTTCATCACGGGATTTCGAGGCACACAAGGCGTGATGATGCTGGAGCATCCAGAATTGATGATTGAGTTCCTTGTTCCTGAACGGGGACGCGGAAGCGAGGGCCTGCAGGATTTGCCAAAGCTCAAGCTGAATGCCCAGGCGCTTCGATTCATGGGGATTGCCCTTATGATGACCGTTCGACTTAATTTTGGGAACGTGCCGGTAAACGCGCCGCATCCGGCGGCGTTTGCTTTGCACAAGCTACTCGTCGCGCCTCGCCGTAGGAACGTGGAGAAAAAGCGGAAGGATATTGACGCTGCCGCTCTCATTCTTGATCTTCTCAACAAGAAGAGGGAGATGCAAATTGTGCGCGACCTGTTGGCCAGGTGTCCGCCCACCTGGGGAAAATGTATTCTCGCCACCTTGCGTAGAGAACATTTAGAAACACTGATTAAGCAAATCTCATAACCGTTTTTCGATGTAAATCAGTTGAAATTTGATAGCGGCTGGAACGCCGATGTTCGCGCAAAATCATTGTCCCAGCAAAAACCTATAGAAGGCGCGATTGAGGTTATCGCGCCCGGCCTCCCGCGCCTTGCGCTCGGATTCCTGCCGGGCCGCCTCCCGTTCGCGCCGCTGCGCCTCGGTCTCGCCGTTCTCCAGCAACGGCTCCACCGGCAGGACCGCCGCCGGGGTTTCATTGTCGGATGACGCAGGATGAGCGTCTCCCTTCACCGGCAGGGTAACCCCGTTCGCGGAATGGTTGCTTGGCGTCTGCCCGGCGCCGGGGGTCATCAACGGCGCGGTGCTTCCTGCGTGTTTGGAGGAAGATGTCAGCGATTGCCAAAGACCGATGGGAAGCGGCCTTGCCGGGATATTATCATTAGTGGCGCCGGTTGCGCGCGAGGTGCCGCCCAGAGTCGGCCGGTAAAACAGGTTGGTTTTGGCGCCGGAAGCATTTTGGCCGCGGTCCGGAATTTGCAACCTGACGGCGGACGCATCAGCGGCGGTTTGCGGTTTACCCGGCGGTGGTTGGGGCAATTTTACCGAATTGTCCAAATTTGTATTGCCGCCAGTTGCCGCCGGCTTGTTAGTCGGCGCGGCCGGCGGCGGCAGAGCCACTGTGTTTGAAGGCGTTTCGGCTATGGGCAAAGATGGAGGAGTTGCCGGTTTTTCTTCGGCCGGGGGAGCGGGCTGTTCGCTCTTTTTGAGGTCAGGATCAGGCACTGCCGGGGAAGAATCGGATTTGGCCGGCGATGATGACCCGGCGTGCCCGCCCGTTTTTTTTCCGGTTGTCCGGCAACCTGTCACGGCAAGGATGAGGGAGAGGCAGAAGGCAAGGATCAGCGATGACCGCGCCCGGCGCATAAGTGATTTTTTCTTCATTGCCAGAGCGCGCTTAACACGGCTCGCATCGGAGGCCCGGCCTGCGGGTCGCAGATGACGGTCAACACGAACCGCGCGTTACGCGACGAAATGAACGATTTTTCAACAACCAAATCCCGTACGCCTTTTTGTTTCGCATTCCCGAGCGCAACGCGGAACTTTTCAATCAGCGAGTCATAGTCCAGCGTGTCAACACAACGGTCCATGAACCGTCCGGCGATTCCGGCCTGGTCAACCGGGCCGAGGCCGGCAAGTTGTTGTATTGCGGTCGACTGTTGGCCGTTCTTGAACCGTTCCGCTTGGTAGACATAGTCGGCTGTTATTTGCAACTGATCGGCGTTTTCCGGCTGTGCCTTCAACAAGAGGTCAAATCCGAGATACTGTTGAAGCTGCTCGTAGCGCGTTTGCGCGGCCGGATTCTTCGGCAGGTCGTTGAAAAAACGGTTTGCGTCAAACCATACGGCGATCGCACCGTCGCGGCTCAAGGCCCGCTCCGGCAGCTTGGCGCGCACGCTTGTGGACCCGGAGAGGGATTCGCCGGGCGCGAGGCATATCCGCATTTCGTTTTCCACGTTGGATGCATTTTGGGTGCCTTCAAATTCCAGCAGGAACACTGCGACGCGGTCCGTGAGGCCGAAGGTGAAAAAACCGCCCTCGGGATCGATATAGCGTCCCTGGCCGCAGCGCACCATCACCCGGTTTCTGGTCAGCAACGGAAATGCGACGGCGTTCGTGCTCATGATGTTACCGAACCGGTCGGCTATCTGCGAGAATGCCCTTTCCGCCACCTTGGCATCGTCCAGTTGCATCACGAGGCCGACCAGCATAACCGGCCGGTCACCACGATCTTCCTTGCGGAGCGTCGGGAATTTGGCGAAGGCATACACGTCGGCGCTCGGATCAACGCCGTTGTTGCGTAACTGCGTCAGTAATTCCGTGATATTGGTGCTTGCGTCCGCGCCAAGCACGGCCAGTAAATTCATGCGCTGGGCGAACCGTGGCAAGGCGGCGGGGTGCAGGGCGACCACGGCAAAGCTGTCACCCGGGATGAACGCGGCGTGGGAGGCCAGCGACTGGTGCCGCCAGGTCCGGATGCCCCAGTTCGTGGCGGCGGCGATCGTGCCGATGATAAATATCACCAACAGCAGGCTGGTGCCGAAGAACAGCCAGCGATTGCGGCGCTTCGCAACGACCGGCGTTTCTTTTTCTTTCACCGCCTCGGAGGGAAATAATCCGCCGCCGACCGGCATCCGGCTCCGCCGGTCGGTCAGGATCGCGACGTTGAAACCGACGGCCAACGAGACCGCGAGCGGGTCAAACACCAGCACCAGCACGAGCGTCAGCCACTTGACGACGCTGTCCGACTGGGTGTCAAACGCGCGGGCCACGAAGCGGTAGGAGCCGATGTCGGTCGAGGAAATCTGTTCGCGCAGGAGGCGGATATCTTCATTGCGCGCGCGGATGCGCTGGTACAATGCTTCAATCTGCGTGTCGCCGCCGGCGGCGATGGTCTTGCCTTGCGATCGCAGCGCGGCCAGTTGCTGCTCGGCTTGCGCGACGGCCGTGTTGCGGGCCTCGCGCAGGTCCTGTTCATCGGAGTCAAACTGCGCCATTTCGCTTGCGGACCTGGCGCGGATCGCGGCGAGCTCCTTGTCGGTGGCCTCGGTCGCCTTCGCCAGGTCGGAGCGTTGCTGTTCCTGGCGCAGGCGGTGGCTGACGATCTGGGCGAAGAGCGCGTCGCGTTCCGGGCGCTGCTTGTCGCGGAGTTCCTGTCCTTTCTTGACGCTGTCTGGTTTAAGGATGGCGGCGCCGCCCTCCTTGGTATAGGCGTCCACCGCGCGGTCCAGCACGGCCAGGCTTACGTTGCAGTCCGTGATGGCGCTTTCTTCGGAGCCGATGGCTTTTTTCAGCACTTCCGCCTTGTCGGCGAGCTGCTGGGTCAGCGCCTGGATATCGCGGTCGCGCCGTTCCTGCGCGGTCTTGCGCCGTTCCTGGAGGCGGGTCAACGACTGCTCCATGAGGGTGTTGGCCTCCGGTATGCGCTGCTGGATTTTCGCGATGTCCTCGCGGCTGTTATCGGTGGTTTTGCCGAGCTGGCTGCGCGAATTGTCTATTTGGCGCTGGGTGTCGACGATCTCCTTCTCGAGCGCCGCGATCTGTCCTTCAAAAAGGGTGACGCGCGTGTGGGTCCGCTCGTAGGCCCGGGCGAGGTAGCCGTAGTTGCCGAGCGACGTGATTCCGATCAGGACCAGCACCGCGACCAGGAGGTAAAGCTTGAGCAGGCGGTTGAGGTAATGCCAGTAGCGGTAGAGGAACGAGGCCGCGACGAGCTTGCCGATTTCCAGGCTGCTGGCCATGATCATCACCGCCGCGGCCGACCCGGCGAAGAGGAACCCCAGCCCGCAGACCGAGAAGAAAGCCGAGCAGCCCGCGATGAAGAGGGCCGAAATACCTATGACATATTTGAAACCCGAGGGCAACTCGGACACGTGGATTTCCCCCGTGTGATGCATCCAAAACCTCCTTGGTTTGAAAATAAAACGTTAACGACGCCTAACCCGGTTGTCAACCTGAAAACGGTTGCCGATTGGGTGCGCGATCTGATATTATGCCTCATATACCGCCCGACCGTGATGATGCCGGGGCAGATCGGCGAGCGGGAGGGATGGAATAGATAACGCGACGGCCGGGATGGCGATCCGGAGTTTTTTGAATAAGTTGAAGGAAAGGCTCAAAAAGGAGGGTAGTCAGTCGGTTACAAATTGTCACCGACTGAAACTTGAAGCCGCGGACGGAAAGAAGTATTCAACAGATGCAGTGCGGATCGGTGCAAAGCTTAAAGGCGAATTGATATCATAACGGCTAAATGTTATTTGTTGAGACGCGTTCCTGATGTCCATCACAGGCTTATTATATGAGAAATATTAATAAAAAGTTCCTCTTGATCGTCCTGGTTATGTCCGTGGCATTGTTGCCGAGCGCAGGTCTCATCGCCGATGATAACGGCGATCTAACAACACAGATCCTGGCCGTGGCGGGAAAAGAAGGCGGTCCATATTTGGAGGGAAGGAAGGCCTTGGAGGCGACATACCGCGCCAGGACGAAGGAATTTAACGATGTAATCAAAACAACGGATGATTGGCGCGTCAAAATTATGGGTGAAATCGTCAGGGAGCGGGTTACCAAGGCGAAAGCCATTGCCAAGTTTGTGGAAACGGCAATGGATTATCCCGATACGAGGGCTTGGGATATGAAAATAATTGGTGTTGGAGACGATATGACTTCCAAGGGGAAGGATGTGCCCATGCTGCTGGTGGAGAAGATATGGAAGAATAATGAATTGAATAATTATCCATTAGGGGAAGGGAGCGGATGCGCGGCTGTTACCTGTGCAATTAGCAAGTTAGGAATCAGGGATGCGCGCCCGATTCTGGAGAACGTGGTGTCAAATGACGTATATTTTGTGAACAGGCCGGAGATTGCCAAATCAAGAACGCGGCCAGAAGTTGCCATAAATGAAGTGAGGGGCTATGCGGCAGTTACTTTGGGGGAGTTCGGGGATCCCAGGAGCGTCCCTGCATTGATGACTTTTTGGGATACGGCGTTAATTGTAAAATCGGTCCAAAGCGTGAAAGCCGCATACGGGATTACTCATTGTATGGATGAATCGTCAATTCCTTACATGGAGAAGGTAATGGCCGAGACAAAGAATCAAAAATTCCGAGAATCATTAAAAAGAATGATTCAAGATTTCAAGGCCAAGAAATCCGCAAAAAATAAATAATTGGAGTCTAAATTTTCAATTTAATTAAAAGGCAAAGTAATTCAGGGAATAAGGTGACGGAAGGGTATCTTGTTCATGCATAGGAATTTCAAAAGGTAGGTCCGGACTGCCAGTCCGGACGTCCGAACGGCAGAAGCGCGGCGGGACAAGGCTGTCCCGCCCTACCTGGGGGCAGTTGCCGCCTTCGGCGGACACTTTGACAAAGCTCAGCACAAGCGAGCCTGATTATTTTTTCCCCTGCATCATTTCCCCGGGTCCGCGGAATAGGCCGGGTAGCCGATTATAATCGTGCCTTCGCAGGCCTGGGTGATTCCGCTGAAACGGCATTGATAAAGCCTGCTGATGATATCCGCATAAACCGGCTCATCGCGGTCCGCCGATTCGGCAAACACATGCTCCACGCGCCCTTCGTTGTTGACGCGGATTTGCGCCTGGAATGATCTGGGTTTCCGGTCCGCGGGCAGGGGGAAGGCCTTGCCGTTGAATATATCGGGTTCAAGCACGCCTTGTTTCAGTGCGCCTTTTATTTCAACGCATAATTTTGGAGTTTTTTGTCTTGATTGCCGGGGCGGGTGGACGGAAAGCGGCAGGTCGTCAACGGCATTGTCGGCGCCAAGCACGTTTATGGCCGAGAGGCGCGCGTAAACCGGGTTTGCCGACGGCGGGAAGGAATAGAACAACGGCGTCACCGACGGCGTTATGTTGGTCTGATCCAGACGGTTCACAGCGGCGTTCAGCGCCGGGAACCGGCTTTCCCGCGACGAGGCGAACAGGTCGGAGGCATAGAGGGCGCGGACTTCCGCCTTTTCTGCGGGAGAGAGCGGTTCGCGGTTATCCGTGACCGCGTACCGGACCGACGCGGCTTTGGGCATGGGCCGGTCGGGTGCTTTTTCCCGGCCGGGCAACAGCAATAACCCCGCAAATAACGCGAAGAGGATTATGACCGCCAGCGCCGGCCACCCGTAGAAAGCCAGCCGATCAAACTTTTTCATGGCATCAATTCCTCGCCGAACGTCGGCCGGACTGAGAGAAAAATATTGCTCACCCCGGCCGCGGTGGCCATGTTCAGGACCCGGATAACCCGGTCGTAGGGCACGCGCAGGTCGGCCTCCACCGTGAGCTGCAAGGATTTATTCTTGCCGACCGACGAGCGCAGGGCGTCCGCAAGCGCGTCCAGCGGCACCCGCTCGTCGTTGTAAAAGACAAGGCCTTCCTGGGTCAGGATGACCGCCATGGAACTGTATAACGCCCCTTGCTGGAAGGCGCCGGCGGGCAGCTGGACGTTAATGCCCGGCTTCAGGACAAAGGCGGAGTTGAAAACGATGAAGAAAAATATCAGGACGAATATGTTCAGCAACGGGATGAACGCGAACGGCTTGTCGAACACTCGCGCGTTCATCTGGAACCGCCGCCAGCGTTGTCCGATCGGATGAATATTGGTTTCCATGTTTATATGATAGGCACAAAGGCAGCCTGCCCGAGCTCGGCCAGGGAAGGCAGCAGGCACAAAGTGACAGGCAAGAAACAAACTATCTGAACGATTTGTATTCCGTATTTTTTCATTCTGCCTCCTGACTTTTGTCTCCTGACTTCTGTCCGGCGCCTTGTCCGATCAAAAAGCCGGTTATTTCATTGGCGGCCCTTTCCATGTCCAGCACAATGGACGATGTCTTGACAACCAGCAGGTTGTAGGTGAAATAGGAAAAGACGGCCACGATCAGGCCGGCGGCGGTTGTGATCAGGGCGGTCCAGATGCCGCCGGCCAGGTCGGCCGCCGGCGCGAGCGGCGCTTTTTGCTGCATTGCGATAAAGGCCTGGATCATGCCGATGACTGTGCCGAGCAGGCCGATGACCGGCGCGGTCTGGGCGATGGTGGCCAGGGTGGCAAAATGCCTCTCCAGGCGCGAAATTTCATTCAGGGCCACCGCGTCGATCGCGCGTTCAATCATCATCGGCGGCTGGCTGGAATGCATCACCGCCGTCCGGACGATATGCGCCACCGGCCCGGGCGTTTCCTTGCAGATCGTCAGGGCTTCGGTGACATTATGGCGGCCGAGGATGTTGAATATGCCGTTTAAAAAATCATCGGTTTTTATCTTGGCGCGGTGGATGTGGAACCAGCGTTCCAGGAAAATTACCAGCGCCGCCACCCCGCCGGCCATGATAAACCACAATAACGGTCCGCCCTGAATTAATACTGTCGTCATTTTACATTTCCTCCCAAAATCGGCCAAGTAGTGGCTTCACCCTGCCGAAGACCGTCCAATCGGAACGGGCTGCGCAATCCACCGTCGCTCAAGGAGCTATGGTGGACAAGGCGCAGCCCCTACGGGAACCGAATTCCCTCTTATTCACGGATGGCTGCGGCCTTACTCGGCTGACTCATACTCTATTCTCTTTTATTCCTTAATAAAAGGACAACCAGTGCTCGGCGCGCATTTTTTCAACGCGCTCCTCGGCATCGCGGCTGGCCGGGATATCGGCCTCGATCACTCTTTCATAGATATTGGCGGCCTGGCGCCATTTTTGCTGTTCTTCCAGGATCCCGGCCGCGTTGAAAGCCGCGCGGGTGAACCAAAGGTCCCCAACCGGCGTTTGCTCCTGGTTCTGCAGGTATGAATAAACGACCTGCAAGTACTGGTTAAAGGCCTCGTTCGTCTTGCCGAGTTTTTCAAGGCAGCGCCCGATTTTATATTTCACCTGCAGGCGCGTTGCGGCGGAACAACCGGGCCGGTCCAGGACAAGCTGATAGGAGGCGACCGCCTCCTCGTAGCGCTTGGGCTCGTCCGAGCCGAGAACGAACTGGCTGTCGGCGCGCTTGATGGCGGCCGGTTCCGCCAGGTCGTGGTCCGGGTATTGCTTGATTATTTCATTAAAAATGAGAATGGCGGCGTCAAACTGGCCCAATTCGCAGAGCGCGAGCCCCTGGAAATACCTGGCCTCGGGCCGTTTCGGGCTGGCGGGATAATTTTTGATCAGGGCGGAAAAATAATCTCGGCCGCGCTTGAATTCGTTTTGCTGCAGGGCGGATCTTCCCGCCCGGAAAAGGGCGTCGGCGGCGAGCGGCGCGGCGGGATAATCATGCGCCAGGCGGCTGAATATAATTTCGGCGGAATTATAACGCTTGTTGTTATAGTCATCCTCGCCGATCCTGAAAAGCGCCTCGGGCGCCTTGGATGAGCGGGGATAGGAACTGATCACTTTGGCAAAGCGGTCGCGGGCCTCGGCGGATTTGTTGAGCATCAGGCACGACCAGCCCGTCATGTAAGTCGCCTCCGCGGCGACTTCATCGTCCCCGCCGACCGCGGCCGGTTTGGCGGCCAGGCGCAGGGTGTCTTCAAAGCATTGCAGGGCCTCGGCGAACCGGCCGGAACGGTAGGCGATCATGCCGCGCCCGTAAACCGACCGCGCGCGCCACTGGCCCGGATAATCATTGTCAATCCAGGCGTAAATGGTTTCCGCCGCGCGCTGTTTGTTTTGTTGCAGGAGAAGGTCGGCGAGGCGCAGCAGGGCGCGCGGCGCGAGGGCGTCGGTTGGGTCCGTGTCGTAAACAATCCAGAATGTGTTTTCCGCCCCGGGCATGTTCCCGGTTTGCGCCTGGCATTCCGCCGTTTGAAAGAGCGCCATCATGGCCAGGCAGGTATCCGGTTGCATCTCGCCGGCCCGGGCGTATGTTTCGGCGGCGGCCTTGAACTGGCCGAGCGCGAAGAGCGCGTCCGCCGTGCGATAGCGGCATTGCGCCTTTTCGTCCGGGTTTTTAGCGGCCTCGTCGGCCCTGGTGAAGGCGGCGGCGGCTTCATGGTAGCGCTCCAGGTTGAAAAGGGCCGTTCCTTTTCCCTTGAAGGCCTCGGTTAAACCGTCCTGCGCGGCGAAGCTTTCCAGGAAATTCTGGAATTCAACCAGAGCTTTTTCGTTATAGCCGCCTTTCAGGAGCGTTTGCGCGAGCTCAAGCTGGACCTTGGCGCCGATCGCGTTGGTTGTTTGCGCGCTGACATAGTCGTGAATCAACGCCGTTCCCTCGTCAATTTTTTTCATTTCCAGCAATATAACGCCCTTGCGCAGCGAAAGCTCAAGCGAATGCGGCGGGTTTGGCATTTGGCGCGCGCCGCTTTCCAGGATGCCGAGCGCCTCGCTGAATTTGCCTTGCGCCGCCGCGATTTCCGCCAGCGATTCAATGGCCTGCCGCCGGTAATTATTGGGAACATTGCCCTGGGTGACCAGGGGCTCAAAGGCCAGCCGGGCTTTTTGCCATTGCTTCTGGTCCATGTAAACCCGCCCGAGAATGACGCGGCACTTCTGCCCCGTGCTGGTGTCAGGCACGGAGACGAGAAGCTTTTCAAGGATGGCGCAGGCTTCCTGCGTCCGGCCGGCATTGGCCAGGATCTGCCCGAGCAAGAGCCGGTCCATGACTATTTCGTCGCCGTCCTTTTGTTCCTTGATCAGCTGCTCCAAGGTCCCGATGGCCTCGTCTTCCCGGCCGAGTTTCAAAAGCGTTTTTACCCTCAGGCGGATGATGTCGGGAATAAGCCGCGAACCGGGATGGCGCTTTTCAAAGTTATCGGTTTGTTTGAGCGTCGCGTCAAATTGGGAGTTGTCATAACAGGCGAGCGCGAGCCAGAACGAATAATCATCGGCCAGGGCGCTGTTTTCCGATTCGCCGCGGCGCTGTTGCAGCAGGTTGAGCATTTCCGGGTAGCGTTTCTGGCCGTGCAGCGCCCGGGCGAGCAGGATGACATATTCGGTTTTCAGCCCGTCGGCGCGGCCGCCGCTCAGGTGCTGCCGGATGTTCTGCTCGGCGTTTTCGTACAGTTCATCGTCGAGCGCGGCCGCCGCGTTGGCCAGGAGGAGGTCATCCCGGTTCGCGCCCGGAGCGCTTGAACAGAGGAGCGCCGTTAAAAAGGCCGCCGACAGCGCTCCGGCAAGATAATGGCGCAACCCTGTAAGTTTTTTGTTGGGATTGACCGACATGGAAGCAATTATTGGCGGAAATGGAAGTTTGGTCAAGAAAACTTATCCATTTTTGCCGGGCCGGCCGGCGCCCGCCGTGGCTGCGCAAGTCCGCGAGGCGTCTTATGATTTCTTGGAAAGCTGCTCTTCGAGCTTGGCGAGGCGCGCTTCCATCAAGGCGACTTTTTCCTTGAGATCCGGCAGGCGCATGATATGGGCGTTAGTTTTCAGGTATTTCTCGTGACTGATTGCCGGCGAGCCGGTGACATAGGTTTTCGGGGGGATGTTCTTGGAGACCCCCGACTGGGCGCCGATAATCACGTCCGCGCCGATTTCAAGGTGGCCGACGATGCCGACCTGGCCGGCGAGGATGGTCCTCGCGCCGATGGAGGTGCTGCCCGAGATGCCGACCTGGGAGACGATGACGCAATTGTCGCCGATGACGACGTTGTGCGCGATCATCACCAGGTTGTCAATCTTGACGCCGTTGCCGATGCGGGTTTGGCCGAAGCGCGCGCGGTCAATCGCGACATTTGCGCCGATCTCCACGTCGTCGCCGATCACCACGATCCCGATTTGCGGAATTTTTTTCCGGACCGCGCCTTCCTGCACATAGCCGAATCCATCGCTGCCGACAACCGTGCCGCTATGAATAATTGTCCGTTTTCCAATTCGCGTGTGTTCGCGAATGGTTACCAGCGAATACAGCTTGCCGTCCTCGCCGAGGATCGAGCCGTGGCCGATGTAACAGCCGGCGTAAATGACGCACCGGTCGCCGATGACGACGTCCGGTTCAATGACGCAGCAGGGGCCGATGAACACGTCGCGGCCGATCTGCGCGCTCTTGGCGACAATCGCGGAGGGGTGGATGCCCGGCTGGAAAGTCACCGGCGGCGGCGCGAACCATTGCGCCGTTTCGGCGAACGCCTTGTCGGGGTTTTTAACGCGGATCATGGTGGCCGAACAGGACCGGTTCCAGTCCTCGGCGACAATGACCGCCCCGGCCTTGGTCACGGCCGCCGCCGGGGCGTAGCGCGCGTTGGCGATGAACGACAGATCGCCCTCGCCGGCCTCGCGGATCCCGGCCAGGCCGGTGATGATCGCTTCCTTGTTGCCCTCGACGCGCCCTTGCAGGCGGCCGGCGATTTCGGCTACCGATAATTGCGCTTTCACTTGGCGGCGCTCTTCTTTTCCGTGTCCGGCGCGTTTTTATTCATGATCGCCAGGATCGGGTCGGTGATGTCCATCCGCTTGTCGAAATACATCACGCTTTCCACGTTGTTCAGGGTTTTGCCGGAGTTATCCAGGACAATATCGATTTTGTTTTCAACCGCGTAAGTCTGGATGACGCCGCGGATTTCGCTCACGATCTGCTGCTGCATCTGGCGCATCTGGTCGGCAATCTCCTTCTTGTAAGTCTTGTCGAATTCCATCAGTTTTGTCTCGGCTTCCCTGAGCTCCTCAAGTTTTTTCTCCGCTTCCTCTTTTTTCTTGTCACGCGTGTTTTCGTTGAGCGACTTGTCCTTGTATTCGGCGTTCAGCTTGTCAAAGTCCGCCTTCAGGACCTTGGCCTTGGACACGATGTCCTTGCGCTTCACGTCTATTTCCTCGCCGCGCGCCTTGAACTGGAGGTTGGCCGCCTTGGTTTTGTGGAATTCGTCAAACACCCTTTCCATGTTGATAAACGCGATTTTCTGTTCCGCGGCCATCACGCCGCCGGCGGTCAATATTGCGGCCAGGATAAGCGGCCATTTCATCGGTGAATTCATTATTGTTGCTCTCCTATCGTTGTTGTTTCTCAAAATCCGTAACCCAGCCAGAAGTTGAAGCGCGCCGAGGTCCTTTGCACGTCGCCGCTGATTTCCAGCGGCCAGGCATAGTCCACCCGGATCGGGAAGCCGGGAACGTCAATTCGAAGCCCGATTCCGATGTCCGAGCAGTACTTTAGCACATCGAAGTCGAAGGCATCAAGCCAAACATTGCCGATATCATAAAAGCCGGCCACGCGGATCATGTTGGCGTAGACCGGAACCGTGTATTCAAACGAGGCCAGCCCGGCGGTTTTGCCGCCGATCGGGTCCCCGTTCTGGTAGGGGCCGACGTAACGGTATTTGAAGCCGCGCAAATTCCGCGCGCCGCCGAGGAAGAGGCGGTCAAAGAGGGGCACGTCGTCGTCGTTGCCGTATTCCTGGATGGTTGCCGCCCAGACCCGCATGCTCAGGACGTGGTCAAAGAGCGCCGGGAAATAGGAGGTGGTTTCAGCGTCAAATCCGTAAACGTCCGTGTCAAACCCGAGCGGCCCGCCGGAGAGCCGGGCGGAAAGGGTGGTCTTGTTGCCGCGGGTCGGGATGAAGACGTTATTGCGCGTGTCATGGATGATCGTGGGCTTGAGGGTGCTGACGTTGCGGCCGCCCGCCTGGCTCTGGATCATTTCGGTCGCGTTGCTGGAGACGTCAAAAATCGTGATGCGCTCCAGGCTGTAGCGCAACTCACCGCGATGGAAAAAATACCATTTGAGCGGCTTGCCGATCGTTACCGCGCTGCCCAGGCGCTGCTGGCTGTAATAATCGCTCAGGTTGCTGAGCTTGGAGTCGTAGACGTCAACGCCGAGCGAAAGCTTGCGGCCCAGGAACCAGGGCTCCACGAAGGATAGCTCGTAATTCTCGTTCAGCCTCCCGAACTGGGTGCGCAGGCGCAGTTTCTGCCCGTCGCCGGTGAAATGCGGCCAGTTGAACAGGTCGAAATTTCCTTGGGACATTTCAACAAAGCCCATCAACTCGTCAATGCTGGAATAACCGGCGCCGATCGAAAACTGGCCGGTCCGGCCCTCCTCAACCTCGTATACCAGGTCGTCCTTGGTGGGGTCGATCGTTTCGCGCGGATAGCTGGAGACCTTCGAAAAGAACCCCAGGTTCTGGAGGATGCGTTCGCCGCGCTTGACCTGCACCTGGTTGTAGACTTCGCCGGGATAGACCTGCAATTCGCGGCGGATGACAACGTCCTTTGTCCGGGAGTTGCCGCGGATGTCAATATAGCGCAGATAAATCAGGCTGCTTTCGGAAATATTGAACTGGATGTCGACAACCGCCTCGTTTAAACGGGGATTGATCTGGGGCATGACCGAGGTGCGGATGTAGCCGCGGCTTTGGTAATAATCGCGCAGTGTTTCGGCGGCGCGGTTGATGGCGTCCATCGCGGCAACGTCGCCGCTTTTAATGGTGACAATTTTCCAGAGGTTTGACTCGGCAAACAGGGTCGCGCCGCGGATGGCCAGGCCGCCGACCCGGTATTGGCTGCCCTCGCTGATCGGAAAGTTGACCGCCAGCTTGCGCGGGGCGTAAAGGCTCGTCTCGGGGTTGCCGATGCGCGCGTCCAGGTAACCGCGGTTCTGGTAAAGCGCGAGGAGCGCCATGCGGTCCGATTCCAGGTCGTCCGGGTTATAAATGCCGCGCTTGGTGATGAACGAAAAGATGTGCCAGAGGTGCTGGTGGACGACTTCCTCCAGATCTTCCGGCGGAACCGATTTCTCGGAAACCGATTTCCGGTGCGACAGGCCGTCCACGAACCTCGTCCAGCGGCCGGGCGGGACGTAAGTGTTGCCGTCAAAGGTGGCCTTGTGCAGGCTGGCGCGCTCGCCCTCGATGACGTTGACGCTGACAATCGCGAAGCCGTTTGTCTCGTTGACGTCGGTCTGCCAGGTGAGCTTGGCGTCGCTGTAATATTTCTGGCGGTATTCATCCAGGACCTTTTGTCGCTTGACGCTCAGGATCGCGTCGTCCACGTAATCGCCGATGTCCAGCTCAAGCCATTTGCGCACCTTTTTTTCGCCCATTTCCTTCGCGCCGGTCACCGTGATGGGTTTTTCAAGCTTGGGCTTGAGCGCGACGATATAGGTCAGGACATAGCCGTCGCCGGATTTTTCCTTGTTCAGTTCCGTGTCGATGAAGGAAAACCGGCCGGTCGCCATCAGCGTCTTGACGTCGCGCGAGATGGCCTGCTGGTTGGCCTCGTCGCCTTCGTTGACGGAGGTGTTGGCCAGGACAAAATCACGGTCAATCATCTTAATTCCGCGCGCGACCACCTCGATTTTCATGATGACCGTGGCCCGGGCGGCCAGCGCCGGCAAGGCCAGCAACAAAACAAATAAGATCAGGCGGGTTTTCATGTTTCGTTCTCCGCGGCGGCATAGCCCGCGCCCTCGCCGGCGGAAACCGGGGCGGCCGATTCAAAACGCATGATATGCTTGAGGAAAGTCAGGTTGATTTCGCCGGTCGGGCCGTTGCGCTGCTTGGCGATGTCGATTTTCGCCTCCTCGGCTTCCTCGTTCACGGCCGACGTGTCTTCGCTGTACTTGGAGGGGAGCCGCAGGAGACAAACCACGTCGGCATCCTGTTCGATGGAGCCGGAGTCGCGCAGATCGGCCAGGCGCGGGCGGCCCTCGCGGTCGCGCGCCTCGGGCGCGCGGTTAAGCTGGCTGATGACCAGGACCGGCACCTTGAGTTCCTTGGCCATGTTTTTCAACGAGCCGGAAATGGTGGCGATTTCATTCTGGCGGCCTTCGCGGCTGCGGTCCTTGCAATGGAGCAGCTGCAAATAGTCGACGATAAACAGGGAAATGTCGTGTTTCTTTTTCATGCGCCGCGCCCGGGCGCGCAATTCGAGGATATCGAGGCCGCCGGTGTCGTCGAGGAAAATCGGCGCCTTGGAAAAAAGGTCGGCGGCCGAAGCCAGGAGCCCGTGCTGCCTGTCGGTCAGGAAACCGCCGGCGATGTCGTGCACGGAAATGCGGGCGTGGCTGCCCAGAAGCCGGAAAATCAGCTGTTCGCGCGACATTTCCAGGCTGAAAATCCCGACCGGCCGCGGGTCGGTGCCGTTTTTGCCGAGCGCGACGTTCTCGGCGATGTTCATCGCCAGGGAGGTCTTGCCCATGGAAGGCCGGGCGGCAAGGATGATCATGTCCTGCGGGTGCAGGCCGAGCAGTTTTTTGTCCAGGTCGGCAAAGCCGGTCGGGATCCCGCTGATGCCCTTTTTGTTGAGGATATTTTCAACCGTGACCATCGTTTCCTTGACGGCCTGCGGCCAGGGCGTCATGGTGCTGTGGCGCTCCTCGGAAATGCTGAAGAAATCCTGCTCAACCTTGGCCAGGACTGCGTCGGCCTCTTCCTGGGAAGTGTAACACTCGTTTTCCGAATTCCGGGAGCATTCAATGATCCGGCGGAGCAGGTGCTGCTGCCGGACGAGGTCGACATAATACTCGGCGTGGGCGGCGGTCGGGGTCGAATCCATCAGGCGGTTGAGGTAGGCGATCCCGCCGACTTCCTCCAGCTTGCCCTGGGTCTGGAGCCGGTCGGCAAGCGTCAGGGTGTCGATCGGGCGGAGGGACTGGTTCATCTCCTCCATCGTCGCGAAAATCAATTGATGGTGGCGGAGATAAAAGCTCTCGGGGTGGATCTGTTTTTCAATGCAAAAATCAAGCACTTTTTGCGCGTCGAGCAGGATTGAGCCGAGCATGCCCATTTCCGCCTCTTCGTTGAAAATGGGTTTGCGCTCATTCCGTGAAGCGGACGCGGAAGCAACAGTCTCCATGGCCATAGGCTCTATTCTCCGACAACCCAAACCTTGAGGGCCGTCTCAACCTGCGGGTGCAATTTGACCTTAACCTGGAAAACGCCAAGCTCACGGATGGGCTCGGCCAGCAGGATTTTGCGTTTATCCAGCTCGATGCCCTGCTGTTTCAGCGCGGCGATGATGTCGGCGATCGTGACCGACCCGAACAGCTTGTCGTTTTCGCCGACCTTGGAGGTGATCGTGCAGGAAAGCTTTTCAATCGCGGCGGCAAGCGCCTGGGCCGCTTCCAGTTCCTTGAGATGGCGCGCGTCGCGTTCCAGCTTGTTTTTTTCAAGGCGTTTCAGCGCAACCTGCGTGATCGGGACGGCCAGTTTGCGCGGAATGAGATAGTTGCGGGCGTAGCCATCCGACACCTTGACGGTTTCGCCTTCCAGTCCGACGCCTTCCAGGTCAGCCATTAATATCAGCTCTTTTGTCATGGGCAATAATCCTTTCAGCGCATTAAACCGACGATGCGCGCCCTGCGGATGGCGCGCTTGATTTGTCTCTGTTGCTTGCTTGATGTTCCGCAAATGCGGCGCGGCAGGATCTTGCCCTGCTCGGTGGCAAACTTTTTAAGAAGCTCGCTGTCCTTGAAGTCCACGTTGGGAATGCCCTGCAGGAAACGGCTTCTTTTTTCCTCTATGAAAAACGGAAGGTTCTCCCGGTAATTTTTGTTTTTCGAACGGAATGGCTTTTTTATCATCTGACTCTCCTTCATCGCTGATGGCTTTGGTTAAAAGGGAAGGTTGTCGGCGTCGGCCTTCTCATCGTGTTTCTCTTCCGGCGGGGGAACAACGTCGACCTCCGCGCCGGGCGCGGCATGTTCCTTCGGGCCGTGGTCTTCCGGAACGTCGCCGGTCTCATTTTTTTTCAGCCGGTCCAAGAATTGAATGCGGTCGGCAACGACGCGCAGCCGGCTTCTTTTTTCGCCGTTTGATTCCCATTGATCCAGCCGCAGCGATCCTTCCACGAGGATGGCCGAGCCTTTGCGCAGGTATTCGCCGGCCAGTTCGGCCTGGCGTTCCCAGGCGACGATGTTGACAAAGCAGACGTCCTCCTTGAGGTCGCCGGAAGCCGTTTTATACCTGCGGTTGATGGCGAGATTCAAGTCGGCAACCGCCTTGCCCGCCTGGCTGTAGCGAATTTCGGGATCGCGGGTCAAATTGCCCGCCAGGAAAACTCTGTTCATGGTTGCCATGGTGAATTTGTCTCCATTATTTGTGTTTTTTGCCTACTTCGCCGCGGTCTTGGGCCCCTTGGCGCCCGGGCCGGCGGCGGCGCTTTTTTTGGCCGGGGCGGCGGCCGGTGTGCCGGCGGGCCTGCCCACAGCGCTACGCTCAGCGTTGCCGGCGGGCGACGATTTGGCCGACATAATCTGCAGCCGGATCAGGTCTTCATTGTGCCGGTAATGATCGTGCATCGCCTTTATCTTGTCCGGCTCCATCATGAAAACCAGCTGCACGTAAACCCCGACTTCTTTTTTGGCGATCGGCCGGGCGAACGTAATCCGTCCCATCCTGGTTGCCGCCTGGACCGTTCCGCCAAGTTTAACGATTTCCGAGCTGATTTGTTCTATTCTTGATTCCAGCTGCTCGTCCGAGATGGTATTGGACAAAATAAACAACGCTTCGTATTTTCTCAAAGAATTTCCTCCCTCATAGGCTTGTTGAACATGTTCATTGCCGCTTCGACTCCGTTTTTCAGCAAAAAGACGACTGCCTCGGCGGCCTTGCCGATCATGTTTTCCACCTTTTCCCTGACCGCCGCCGGGAAAGGCGTCAGCACATGCTCGGTAAGATCGGCGTCGCCCCGGGCCTGGCCGACGCCCAGGCGCAACCGGGTAAAATTATCATGACCGAGGCTGGCGATAATGGATTGCAGCCCCTTGTGTCCGCCGCTGCTTCCTTTTGAGCGGATGCGCAGCTGGCCCGTCGGCAGGTTGGCGTCGTCGGCGATGACCACCAGGTCCCCGGCCAGGAAACCTTTCCGCCGGATAAGCGCCGCCACCACCGGCCCGCTCAGGTTCATGTAATCCGTCGGTTTTACAAGCGTGGCCTCGGTTCCGTCCAGGTCGCCGCTGGCCAGGCGGGCGCGGAAACGGAAACTGCGCCGCAGGCTCAAGGCGAACCGCGCGGCCAGCTCGTCGATCACCGCAAAACCTATATTGTGGGGGGTATGCATGTATTCCTTGCCCGGATTTCCCAGGCCGACAATTAATTTTTTTTCCACAAGTTACCCGGATAATAACAAATAAATTGCTATTTTTTCGGCGCCTTGCCCTTTTCCGCGGGCGCCTTGCCCTTTTCCGCGGGCGCTTTGCCTTTGTCCGCGGGCGCCTTGCCTTTTTCGGCCGGCGCCTTGCCCTTTTCAGCCGGCGCCGCGCCTTCCTTGCCCTTTTCCTTGCCGGGTTCCGCCGTCTTCGCGGCGGCCGCTTCCGCGCCTTCGGCCGGCGCCGCGCCTTCAACCGCGCCCTCGACCGCGCCTTCAACCGCTTCCTCGGCCGGTTTTTCTTCCTCAATGTGCGGCAGCTGCACGGAGACAACCGTTATTTCCGGCGAGGTCAGGATGGTCAGCTTCGGGTCAACCTTGATGTCGCGCACGCAAAGCTTGTTGCCGATCGCGAGGGGAGTCACGTCGAGCGTGAATTCGCTGACAATATCGGCCGGCAGGCATTCCACGTCAACCGAACGCATAAGCTGTTCCATGACGCCTTCCTGCTGGGTGACGCCGATTGATTCGCCGATCAGCCGGACGGGGACCGATATCTTGAGCTTGCGGGTCATCGAGACTTCAAGGAAATCGGCATGCAGGAGAAGGTCCTTGAGATGATCGCGCTGGGTGTCCTTCAAAAGCACCTTGCGCGCCTTGTCGCCCTCAATCTCAAGGTCCAGGATGAAGTTTTGTCCTTCCCGGTTGCGCAGGAAAAGCTCGAAATTATGCCGGTTTATCTGGATGGGGAAAGACTTGCCGCTTGAATCGTAAACGATGCAGGGCAGCAGCCCTTTTTTGCGGAGCTGTTGCGATTGCCTTGAGCCGATGACATCTCTTTTTTGAGCGGACAATTTCAGGCCGTCCATTTGCGTGACCATGATTTTTCTCCCCGTATTAAGTTATGAACAATGACGATACCGACTGGTTATTGTGGATGCGGATAATGGCGTCGGCCAGCAGTCCCGCAACGCTCAAAACACGGATCGGCAGGGTCCCGGGGGCGATGCGCAGGGGAACGCTGTCGGTCACGATAAATTCCTTGATCGGCGCCTTCTTCAGTTTTTCGCAGGCGCTCGGCGTGAAGACGGCATGGCTGACGGCCGTGTAGATTTCCTTGACTTCAAGCTTTTGCAGCAGGCGCGCCGCGGCGCAGAGCGTGCCGCCGGTGGAAATCAGGTCGTCCACGATGATCGCCGTTTTGCCGGCGACATCGCCGACGAGGTTGTATGATTCCACCTCGGTCGGCCCGAGTCTTTGCTTGGCCACGATCGCCAGCTTGGAATTCAAAAGGCGGGAATAATTATAGGCCATTTTCATGCCGCCCGGGTCGGGCGAAACCACCACCGTGTTTTCAAAATTCCTTTCGCGCAGGTGCTTGACGATAACCGGCGCCGCGTAAAGGTGATCAACCGGGATGTCAAAGAATCCCTGCACCTGCTGGGAGTGAAAATCCATGGCGAGCAGGCGGTTGGCGCCGGCCGCCACGAGCAGGTTGGCGATCAGCTTGGCGGTGATCGGCACGCGCGGCTGGTCCTTGCGGTCCTGGCGGGCATAGCCGTAAAACGGCATGACCGCCGTGATGCGCGCGGCCGAAGCGCGGCGCATGGCGTCAATCACAATCAGCAGTTCCATCACGTTTTCGTTCGGCGGATAGCAGGTCGGCTGGATGATAAAGACGTCCTTGCCGCGGATGTTGTCCAGTATTTTTACGCCCAGCTCCCCGTCCGGGAAATGCGAAATGGCTATTTCCCCGAGGGGCATGCCCACGATTTCAGCGATGCCTTTTGCCAGGTCGGGATTTGCGCTGCCGGAAAAAATTTTCAACTTTTCAATCCTTTCATCTGATGTTTCAATGCGTTCAAATATTCCGCCGTCCCGGGGCGCTTTGTGCCGGAATGGTTGCCCGACCAGGATTTGAACCTAGACTCTGGCCTCCAAAGGGCCGTGTGCTACCATTACACCATCGGGCAA